>NZ_JACJPI010000055.1 GCF_014695975.1 Leptolyngbya sp. FACHB-321 | reverse complement strand
AATCCTTGCCGAAAAATAGCATGATCGTCTGCAATCAAAACCCGAATGGGCGTAGCTTGGCTCATCGTGATGCTCACTCAAGGGTTGACGGTGACAATAATCTCTGTTCCTTGCCCGGGTTGACTCCGAATCGTCAGTTGTGCGCCGATGCGCTCTGCCCGTTCGCTCATGCCGAGTAAGCCGAAACCCTCAGAGGCTGGAAGACTCCCAACGCCAAAGCCCTGCCCATTGTCTCTCACGCGCAAGCAAACCTGATCGCGCTCGTAGATTAGCTCCACTCGAATTTCGTCAGCATGGGCATGTCGAATCGCATTGGTTAAGGCTTCCTGCCCCATCCGTAGTAAGTTATTCTCGACTTCAGTCGGGAGAGCATACACCGCACCCTCAATCTCATAGTGCAAAGTGGTATCCATTGCGGCAGCTCTAGTCTGAGCGATGAGACAATGGAGAGCGCTCTGTAAATTGCCTTCTTCCAAAAGCTGAGGACGGAGCGCGACGACCGATCGCCGTGCTTCAACCAGTCCAGTGCGTGCCAATTCCTTGATCAGATCCAGGTGTGCCCCAGTTGCTTCTACATCATCCGTGAGCACCTGGTTTGCCGCGCCCACCTGAGCCAGAATACCTGTAAACGCCTGAGCCAGTGTATCGTGAATTTCGCGTGCCATGCGGTTGCGCTCCTCTAAAATTGAGGCTTCTTCGGCACGTTTGCGATCCGTAATATCTCGCGCCAGCCAAATCACCTGTTCGTGGTCGATTGGGGCAATGCGAGCTGAAAACCAGGCTTCTCGCCCATTTAGAAACACACTGTACTCGACCGTGAGGGTTTGTTGGGTGCTCAGTACCTGCTGAATATAACCTAGAAATTCATCAGCTTGTGCCTTTCCGAGTTGATGCATGGTTTGACCAATCATCTCCTCAAAGGGTTGCCATAACAGACTTGGTTCCAGTACCACTATTTCAAGCAATCGCCCTTCAGCAGACATTACAAACAATGGATCGGGAATTGCTTCAATTAGAGTCCGTAGCTTTGTCTCTGAGGCTTGTAGGGCTTCTTCTGCTTGTTTGCGATCGTTAATGTCAACGTGGGTTCCTAACATCCGTATGGGCTGACCTGATTCATCCCAGGCAACAATTTTGCCAACAGAAAGAGTCCATTTCCACTGACCATCCTGGGTACGCTGGCGATACTCTGCTTGATAGCTGGGGATTTCTCCAGCAATGTAAGCACGGTAGGTTGTGACAACTGAGTCTCTGTCATCAGGATGCAAACGAGCCATCCATTCGGAAATGGGTTCGTGGAATGTTGCTGGATTGTAGCCCAGCATTAAAGCGTATTCCGGGTTGACAGTTCTTTCTTCAGTTTTTAAGTCGAGATCGTAGAGCCCTTGATTTGAAGCGGTTAAGGCTAAGCGTAGTCGTTCTTCACTCGTTTGTAGAGCGGCTTCTGCTTGTTTGCGATCGCTAATATCTACAACCACCCCTTCGATGTAGCCATCGGCTGCATTCAGATAAGAAGAGAAAAGTACCCAAAACAATGTCCCATCTCGTTTCTGAACCTGGGCTTCAAAGTTTCGCACTTCCCCATCCCGCTTCAGCAACTCAAGGAATTGTTGGCGATCGCTGGGATTGACATAGTAGCCTGCAGTGTGTTCAATCCCAATGATCTCCTCTGGTGAGTCAAAGCCATACAGATTGGCAAAGCGTTGATTGGCATCGAGAATTAATCCATCCGAGAGGCGGGTGCGGTAGATGCCGACTTGCGAGTTTTCAAAGATCGCTCGGAACTTGGCTTCACTTTGTTGTAACGCAGCAGTTCGTTCTGCAACCTGTTGCTCTAAAGTGCAGTTGTAGTCGGCTAGGAGTTTCTCGGCTTGTTTGCGCTCTGTAATGTCCTGAAAGGTAGCGATCGCATGAGTGATATTGCCCTGTTGATCAAAAACTGGTGTTCCTCGTGCCTCAACTAGAATTGAGACATGATCTCGACGAATTTCTATATCTTCAGTCCTGATGCGTTCGCCCCTTAATGCCCGCACATTAGGCAGGCTCTCCGGTGGATAAATTTGATCCGTTCCCGCTACATAAAGCTGATAAGCCTCTGAGAGTTGCTCCAGTGCTATGGAAGTGTCAGTTTCTTTGCCTAGGAGTTGATTGCTGCATTGGTTGGCATAGTAAGGGCAACCCGTCGCATCTACGATCGCAATTCCCACCGGAATCGCTTCGAGGAACTGGGTGATCTTGCTTTCCTTAGCCTGCAGTTCTGAGTAAAGGTTGGCATTTTCGATGGCGATCGCTGCTTGAGTCGATAATAGCTGCAAGACCTGCGATCGCTCTGGTGTAAATACTCCAACTGCCAACCGATTTTCTAAATACAATACACCGACCAGCTTGGCTTGATTTAGCAGCGGCAAACAGAAAACAGATTGAGGCTGGTTCTGTTGAATGTATGACTCATTAATAAAAGCACCTTCACGAGTCGCATCATTTAAGGTGACAGGCTTTAGAGTCCGAATCACATATTGAATGATTGATTCTGGCAATTGATCGGCAATTGGAATAGACTGTAACACCTGAGTCGCACAAGAATTCTCATCAGCATTGAGTTCACAAGCCGCTTCAATCAACCATTCTCCTGAGTTTTCTAAAATCAGATATCCGGTTTGTGCGCCAGCATTCTCAATTACAGTCTGCATCAGTGATCGCAGCAATTGCTTCAATTCAATTTCACGAGAAATCGCCTGTGAAGCTTTCATCACTGCTGCTAAATCGAAAGCAGTATGGAAGGGATTAGAGATAGTTTCAGCAGTAATAGGAATTGATGCGGAAACGGCTCTAGACGACTGAGAAAAGAACTGTGGATAGCGAGTTTCTAAGTCTTTAACTTTAGCAGTTGCGCCCCAGCGATCGTAGCAATAGTGTGCTTCTTTCATGTAGAGCTGAGCAAATTTTTCCCGACCTCGCGCCAGATAATGTTTAGCCGCTAATTCATAAGCTAATGCTTCTTCTTGAATAAACTCATGCTCAGCAGCACCTGCAATTGCTTGTTCATAAAACTCTTCAGCCTCAAAGAATTGCCCTGAGACTCGCGCTTTCTCTGCTTCGACTAAATAAAATTTGTGGAGATAATTCATTGGGGCATGACTCGCCCACTTTCGCATCTTTTCTTGGTTGGAGCTAACACAACTTAGCCAAGCTGATTTTTCAGAGTTTGAAGCCTCAAGCGATAGGCTCAAAAGCACTAGAGAATGATAGAAACAGAATATAGGTAGACTTATTATTGCTGTCACATCTTCAAAATGTTGCCTTGCCAAAATAGCAGTCTGTTCAGCTTGATGGTGTTCTTCAAATAGATAACACAACATAACTTTGTGCAAATAGAGTATTTGGATTGCAGTTCCATCTTTAATTGCAATAGCGTGTGGCAACGCCTCATCTTCAACATATAATCTACCGATTAAGCGGCTGGGATTCTCAGCCCTGTCTAGCAAGTTAAGAATGGTCTGCCGCAATATTGTCAGCCAATTCGAGGGACTTTCTCGTCTAATTTGGTCAATCGATTTGCTGTAAAATGCTGTTTTTTGTTCCAGTTGGGCAAGTTCCTCTCCAGCAAAAAACGAGTTATAGCACAAGTAATATGCAGCATAACCAGCAGTTTCAAAGTCTCCAGTTTCTACTCCATCTTGATAGGCATCAGCCAGCATGGGTATTGTGTTCCTAAGATGCACTTTCCAGTGCATGATTTGGATACTCGACAACATTAATGCTTTAGCATTCCCTTTTTTTGTATTCAACCGTTCTGCCAAGCTGAGAGCCAGTTGTCCAAATTTATAACCGAGTTCAATGTCTTGAACAACTCCACATAGAACAGATCCGTAAGCAGCATAACTATGTGGTGACCAGGTAGTATTACCGTAGTTAATTGACAGATTTACCCTCTTACATACAATCAGTATCCACAGTGCTGGTAACGTTATAAATGCAGCAGACCCCATATTTGTTGAGATTGACACAGCTGCCAGTGGTTCTGGTGCAGTCATCTCTGGTAAATTAATCAAGTCTTCGATTTCTCGTTCAGCAAGTAGTGCAGCTGTTGACTCCAATTCCCTTTGAATATCTGCCCAACTTGGATTTTCTATTAAATCTATTCCCAAGAGCTTTAACGCTTCCAATCCAGTTTTGAGTGCTTCTCTCAGGTTACCCTGTGACAAATATCTTTGAATGCTATTATCGTAAACTTGCACTTTGTCAACCACTGTTTTGGCACGATCAAGTACCACTTCTACCAACTGTTCCATCTCATCAAAGCAACCCTGGAGATACGCCGCTTCTGCTGCTTCTGAGTACAGCGTTAAGGTGAGATCATACTCACTAAGCCAACTCTCTGAATTGAGGAGTTTAAGCCCTGTAGTGAAATACTTAAAAGCTGCTTCATAAGCCGTTGCTGCCTTTGCTTTCTGACCTGCCATTAAATTCAATCTGGCAATTTCAGTTCGTTCTGAGCGAGCAGTGACAAGCTCCGTTCCTTGATCGAGATGATCCACAATAGTAAACAGTCGATCGAATCGTTGCTCCGGTGAAGTTTTTTCGAGCAAATTGCGACCGATTTGGAGATGAACAACCTGTTTCTGTGATTCATCAATCAAAGCATAAGCCGCTTGCTGAACGCGATCGTGCAAAAACTTATACTCTTGAACCAACAAGTCTTCGTCCAATTCAGATAGAGGTTGAATTAATCCCGCTTGTATTGCTTCTGATAAATCCTGAAAAATTGCTTTCGGTGATTTTTCGCAAACGGTTCCTTCGGAGTTGCGCTCTGCGCTAAGCGCTAACGTTTCTAAATCAAACTCAGACCCAACACAAGCCGCGATGGAGAGAACTTGCTGTGTTGCTCCCGGTAATTTTTGCAACTGACGCAGCAGCAACTCCACCACATTATCGGTGATAGCTTGAGCTTCAATCTCAGCTAGGTTCCACTGCCAGCTCAACTGTTGGGCATCAAAGGTCAACAGGTTTTCGCTATGCAGCAGCTTCAAAAATTCACCAACAAAGAAAGGGTTGCCCTCGGTTTTACGCAACACGACTTGGGCTAAAGAACGAACGGTATCAGGATTGCAATGTAATGTCTCAGCCACCAGTTGAGTCAACGGTTCCAGTGTTAAGGGAGTCAGGATAATTTCCTGAAGTACTGCTCCCTGGTTTCGCAGGCTCTCTAGCATTAAGACCAACGGATGCGTTGGAGTCAGTTCGTTATCTCGGTAGGCTCCGATCAAAAACAGATACTGGATTTTCTCATCAAGTAAGATGAGTTCGATTAACTTCAACGTCGCAGAATCGATCCACTGTAGATCGTCTAAGAAGATGACTAGGGGATGCTCTTTTGCACAAAACGCCCGCACAAATCTTTGAAACGTGAGATTGAAGCGATTCTGTGCCTCAGTTGCCCCAACTTCGGGCACAGGTGACTGTTTGCCAATGATGAACTCAACTTCGGGAATGACATCAATGATGATTTGTCCGTTGCTGCCCAAAGCAGTGAGTAGACGCAATCGCCACAATTCCACCTGCTCATCCGGTTCGCTCAAGAGTTGCTGCACTAACTTTTGCAGGGCGTTCACAATGGCGCTGTAGGGAATGTTGCGCCCAAATTGGTCAAATTTGCCAGAGATAAAATAGCCTTGGTTTGCTGTGACCGGTTTATGGAGTTCCTGTACCAATGCCGTTTTGCCGATGCCAGCATAACCGGAGACCAGCATCATTTCACGATGCGGTGGTAGGGTAATGTCTTCTTCTGCTCCCCCACTTCTCCATTCCCCTACTCCCTCATTCCCTGCTACTCTGTCGAACGCCACCCATAATGCTGCAATCTCCGCTTCTCGCCCATACAGTTTTTGAGGAATGCGGAATTGCTCGGAAACATCTTGCAGTCCCAATGGCATAGGTTCAATTAAACCCACTTCTGCCAGTTGCTGGGCACAGCGTTCTAAATCTGCTTTGATGCCCCAAGCACTTTGATAGCGATCCTCCGCATTCTTTGCCATCAGTTTCAAAATCAGGTTTGAAACAGGTTCGGAAATCGTCGCGTTCAATTCATGCGGGGGAGTTGGCGGTCTGGCAATATGGCAGTGGACTAGCTCTAGGAGATCTGTAGTGGAAAACGGTAATTGTCCCGTCAACAGTTCGTAGAAGGTTGCACCCAGTGAATAAAAGTCGGTGCGATAGTCGAGCATCCGGTTCATTCGTCCGGTTTGCTCTGGTGACAAATAGGCGGGGGTTCCTTCTAGAAGATAGAGACTTTTGAATGTGGGATTGGTGCGACCGAAGCGAGTGGCAATGCCAAAATCAATGATTTTGACAACGCCAGTCCTCGGATTAAAGACAATGTTGCCAGGATTAATATCTTTGTGGATGACATGAGCCGCATGGATTTTGCCTAGAGTATCCGTAATGGCGATCGCCATATTCAAAAAAACCGACAGCGGCATGGGACAGAAGTCTAATTTTTGCCGCATCCAGCATTCTAAAGACTCTCCACCAAAGTCTTCCAAAAGAATAACCAGCGTGCGCTGATAGTCTTGCTGGCTGTATGCCTTGACTACGCCTTCAACATTGAGAAAGCGAGTAATTTCATACTCCTGCCTATAGCGAGTTAAATCCTGAGGAGAGGGATAATCCTGCTTGAGAACTTTGGCAATCACTGCACAGTTATCTTGCTCTCTGAGGCCCCGATACACCAAAGAAGCTAAGCTCTCATAGATTTTGCTGTGGATAGTAATTCCAGGCAGGGTAATCATTGAATGCTCTCCCGATGAAGGACTGTCATCCGTTTCCCAAAGTATATCGCTACCCGAGTGAACAACTCCGCACCCCAATCGGAGCAAAAGCCATGGAGACCTTGCGAAAAACCACGCTCCAGAGCAGTGCCTGTTCACTGGAATGATTGGTCGGCGGCACCGTCTCATTGTCGAGGAACAGCAGCAGATGCTTCTCAATAGTCAAGTAGTGCCTGAAAAATTGCTGTCCCTCAGGGGACTGGGGCTTCAGATTCAAGATCTCCCACAGGCTGCCTCGGAATCGAGAGCCGTAGCGCTGAAGCGTTGAGGCAGCTAGGGTCTGTCATCGTCGGTTCACGGCAATAGCTTGTAGTGACAGCCGCTTCATCCGAGGGCAAATAGGTCGTCGCCCGCATCAAAGGTGTGGGACATCGCTACCGGATTTTGCATTCAGACAGGGATGGTCGATCGGTTGTATGAATGTACTTTCGATCAAACTCGGATTCTAACTTAAGTTAGAGCCAGCCTTCTACTCTGCGATGGCATGGTTAATCTATCAATTTGCACTGTAAAAAATTTAACTTGCTATAGGCGACAGCTTGAAGGCAACCACCTACATTGATTTTGTGCAAACAGCCATGCAAATGGATCGAGCAAGTAAATTGCACAGTTTCATGCTTGAAGGCATGAATATTCAAGGTGCAACTGGGCGAATGCTCTTTGGGCATGTGACACGAAAATCTTAACTCTGTGCTTAACTTGCGGATCTTAAGTGATGAAATTTGGCGTTGTCTTGCAGACTCAGTTCATGGCGCGATCGCTTACGTCATCAACCCTTGAGGGTAAACAGACGTTTCACTTAAAAGCACAAGCAGAGATGTTTAGCTTTTGATTTCATTCTGCAATTGGCCCTAGTCGAGCTGATCGGCGGTTAGCGACTAAGCCCCATCGCCGTTTTGACCACAACTTGCAATTCATTTAACTCAGGAATAACCATGAAAATTTTGATGATTTTGACCTCCCACGACCAGCTAGGAGACACCGGCAAAAAAACTGGCTTCTGGCTAGAAGAATTCGCGGCCCCTTACTACGTGTTCAAAGATGCTGGAGCCGACATTACCCTAGCCTCGCCCCAGGGCGGGCACCCCCCGCTAGACCCCAAAAGCGATGAGCCTGACGCCCAAACCGAGGCCACCGCTCGCTTTAGCAAGGATTCTGACGCCCAAAAAGCTCTGGCCAACACCGCTGTGCTGGCTACGCTGTCAGCTGCCGACTACGACGCCGTGTTTTACCCCGGTGGCCACGGCCCACTGTGGGATCTCGCCGACGATACCCACTCCATTGCCTTGATCGAAGCCTTCTATGGGGCCAATAAGCCCGTGGCCGCCGTGTGCCACGCCCCTGGGGTGCTGCGCGATGCCAAAGCGCCCGATGGTAAGCCTTTGGTGCAAAATAAAGGCGTAACCGGCTTCACCAACAGCGAGGAAGATGCCGTGGGCCTGACCGATGTAGTGCCCTTTCTGGTAGAAGACATGCTAAAGCAGAACGGCGGCAACTACTCTAAAGCCGAGGATTGGCAGATCCACGTGGTGCATGACGGCCTCCTGATCACCGGGCAAAATCCGGCCTCTTCCGAGACGGCGGCCCAAGCCGTGCTACAAGCGCTGAGCGTCGCTCGGTAAACGAGCCTGGGTGAGTTCGACCACGGCCTGCACCAGTTTTTCGAGATCGAGGGGTTTGCTGAGGCCGCTGCATTCTTCATTCACAATCTGAGATTTATTCTATGACCCACATTCTCCATTTAGATGCGAGTCCGCGTGGCGATCGCTCCATCTCTCGCACGCTCTCTAGAGAGTTCATTGACCAGTGGAAAACCACTCATCCCAACGACACCATCACCTACCGTGATATTGGGCACTACCCTGTTCCTTTTGTGAGCGAAGACTGGATCGCGGCTGCATTTACTCCCTCCGATCAACATACACCTGAGTTAGCCGCTGCAATTCAAATTTCCGACGAATTGATCGACGAGTTTTTATCAGCCGATCGCTACGTTTTCAGTATCCCCATGTATAACTTCAGCATTCCCGCTAACTTCAAAGCCTATCTTGACCAGATTGTGCGAGCGGGACGTACATTCTCCGTTGATGAAACAGGTTACAAGGGACTGGTTCACAACAAGAAAATGACGATCATTATGGCTCAAGGCGGAGCCTACCCCGAAGGTAGCCCGACTCATGCCTATGATTTACAAACACCCTATCTAAAACTCATTTTTGGGTTTATTGGGATAACGGATGTTGAGTTCGTCTATGCCGATAGCTTGAATATGGGGGATGAAGCCCGTGAGCTGGCGATCGCTAATGCCCAATCTGCTTTAAGAGCAGCGATCGCGCATTAACTATCATCACTTTTTGGGTAGCTAAAGTTTTGAGGTCATGTGTGATGCTAGATCCACTGGTTGTGGGTACCGACGAAGACACCTATCAGGTAACCGCCATTATTTCTCACCTCATTCGAACTGGGCGTGAACAGGGGTATGAGGAGTGGTTGCACGGAATTGCGATTGCTGCCCACCAATTTAAGGGACATTTAGGGGTGAGTGTGATCCGTCCCGGTGATCACGCTCATCCTGAATATGTGGCAATTGTCAAATTTGATCATTACGACAACCTCAAAGCCTGGCTAGAATCCAGCGTGCGGCAAGAATGGTTAGAGCGGTTACAACCTTTGATTGAAAAGCCTGAAACCATTCAAACCCTGACAGGTCTAGAAACCTGGTTCATGCTTCCCAACAAACCGATGAAGGCTCCACCTCCGCGCTACAAAATGGCAATCGTGACATGGCTGGGAGTGTTTTTCACGATATCTATTCTCAATCGTTTGCTAGTACCGCTCTTAGCGGAGCTTCCGGCATTGCTTAGAACGTTGTTAGTTACAGGTCTAACGGTTGCCCTGCTCACCTACGTGATTATGCCGCGCCTCACCCAACTCTTTCGCAGATGGCTGTATCCCATTTGATCAAGTACATATCTTGCACATTCACAGGAATCCTCGATGTCTTGTCAACACCTGAACGAATTGACGCTAGAGGATATGATTTCAAAAGCCAATTACCCGGTATTTCGCTGTGAGGAATGCCTTCGAGTTGGCGATCGCTGGGTTCACTTGAGAATTTGCCAAACCTGCGGCAAAATGCTGTGCTGCGACTCGTCTAAAAATCAACACGCTCGCCGCCATTACGAAGAGAGCGGACACACGGTGATCAGTTCAGCCGAATTGGGAGAACAATGGCTGTGGTGTTTTGCCGACGAACAACAGAAGAACTATTGATCACGTACCCCTTTTCTACTCGCGAGGAAACCATAATGTCAAATCAGCCTGCCCTAACAGATATTTGGCCGAGTTTACCCCTAGACGCATGGCAGGATACCTATGCCACCCTACACATGTGGACGCAAATCATCGGCAAAATCCGATTGGCCCAAACTCCGTGGATTAATCATTCCTGGCATATTCCCCTCTATTTAACCGTTCGGGGACTGACCACTTCCACGATTCCCTATGGTAGCCGGATCTTTCAAATCGACTTCGATTTCATCGATCATGAGCTGCTGATTCAAACCAGCGAAGGGGCAAGACGGGTGATCGCTCTCTACCCTCGCTCTGTCGCTGATTTCTACCAGAACGTGATGGAAACGCTCAGTGCACTCGACCTTCATATCACCATTAACACCAAACCGAACGAAGTTTCAGATCCGATTCAATTTGAGCAGGATGAAACCCATGCTGCTTATGATGCGGACTATGCCAATCGATTCTGGCGAGTGCTGCTACAGTCCGATCGCGTCTTTCGAGAATTTCGTTCACATTTTTCCGGCAAGGTTAGTCCCGTTCATTTTTTTTGGGGAAGTTTTGATTTAGCCGTGACTCGCTTTTCTGGGCGATCGGCTCCAGAGCATCCGGGAGGGGTGCCAAATTTGCCGGATGTAGTGGCAAAGGAAGCCTACTCCCAGGAAGTCAGTAGTGCTGGATTCTGGCCCGGAGCCGGATTATCATACCCAGCGTTTTTTTCCTATGCGTACCCAGAACCCGATGGGTTTAAGCAGGCTGAGGTTCGTCCCGATGCTGCATTTTACAATAAGGAACTGGGTGAATTTATTTTGCCCTATGACGCTGTCCGTGAGGCAGAATCACCCGATCAGGCGTTGTTAGATTTCTTGCAAAGCACCTACGAAGCTGCCGCCAGGTTAGGCAACTGGAATCAAAAGGAACTTCAGCAGTTGACGTTTAAGTAGCAACTGCATTTCTTAATTGCGTTTGACTGGCAGATCTTCAGTGGTGAAATGTAGGAAAATTTCGCAGACTGGCTTATTGGACGCTTAAACCTTGAGCGTGAAGGTCAATGCCGATGAACCTATGGCAATACTCCAATTTTGGGAACCCGTCAGGGCATACTGCTGCGATTGCTTCCCTGGGAATGCAGATAAACTCAATTTTCTCCTCACCCTGTAAGGAACTCGTTGGCAATACACCAATGGTGTTCAAAGTCTGGCAGCCATCAGCCTCGACACCTTCCTTAATACCGGACACTTTGCCCTAGAAGAGTGTGGAGATGCGATCGCGAATCATATCCGTTGTTTTATGACCACTCACGTTGCGTGATCAAAGGCTATCTTACGAAATCACCCAACATGAAGGCAAACATCCTATGAATAGGTTCGCGCTCAAGAACGGCATCCGGCTGTTTCTCATCGTCACGCTCTTTCTACGCACAAGCGACAGCGCTGCCGTTTATGCGAACCTCACAGAACAATTGCAGTAACGCGGATTTCAATCCGCATCGTTGGCAGTCCAAGCGCCGCGACTCCTATCTGTGTCCAAATGGAGACGTGGTTGGGCATGTAGTGGAGATATAGCCTAACCATCGCATCGTTAACCTCCGCGGGCAACCCGCCAACATGGTAAGAATTAACGTGAACCACATGCTCCCAACTAGCACCGGCAGTCGCCAACGTTCGCTCTACGTTCTGAAACGCTTGAGCAATCTCGTCCGCAAGCAATTCGGGAATTTGCAGATCGTCATTCCAACCACCTTGGCCAGATGTCTCCACGCGATCGCCAATTTTTACCGCTTGCGAGTAATGCAATTCATCCAGCATGTATTCCCCATACCCGGGGGTGGCAAAAAACTCGGGCTTATCCATGGTGTTTCTCTGTTCAGTACGATTGTCGATAGTGGCTTCTAAATCCTTAGTTTTGGCACTGGAGGCAACCCACACTATGGCGAGTACTGCTGTAGCTTTTGCGAGTGAGCAGGGTTCTCCTAGCGGGGGCTGTTGGACCTGCGTCGTGCATGGGTAGGTCAAGATCTCGTGGGTGATTAGAAGAAACGTGAGACATGGTGATTTGCTCGTTTAATCTGGTTGCTGATAGTTCAGCCCATACCGGCGAGCACCATTACCGGAATCGTGGGCAGGTTGAAGACGACATGAACGACGACAGCGGGCCAGACCGAGCCACTGCGGCGCAGCAGCTCGGCACCGACAAGACTCATTACCACAGCTGAAGGGAAGACGATATTGATGCCGTGATCGAGGGCGAAAATCCAACGTGCTGCCCACGACTCCGATGAACGGACCGTAGCGCAGCAGCGCGTTGGCGACGACGCCCCGGAAGAGCAGCTCCTCGCCAAGGGGTGTGAGGAGACCGAGGAACATCGTCGCCAGAATTAGAGACAGTATTCCGCCACTGCCACCTTCGGCGTACATGGTCTGAGGGGTGGAGCTATCCCCGGTGATGGCGATGTAGGTCAGGTCCGCCAGACCTTTGACCACGAAGGTGACCACTCCCGCCCCAGCCCCGGTGATGAGCCAGCGTCTGGAGGTTCGGCGAACGCCAAAGGCGCGCAGGGGACGGATGCGGAGCAGCACAGCGGCAGCAAACCCGGCGATGCCAGCGACACCAGACAGCGCAGTGAAGACCAATCCGTAGACCACGGGGTCGAGCCCGAGCCGCGATAGCTGCGAGCCACCTCCGTACCCGACGATTGCGCAGACGACGAGACCGACAACGACTTCGAGCCAGTCTGGACGGGAGACTTTGTTTGGTGCGGACGCGGCGGGGGTCTTCTGCGGGTGGTCAGAAGACACTTTAGACATGGTGACGAATTCCTTTGATCTTAGAACTGAGCTGAAGAAAGTCTAGTAACACGGGATTGACCTGATCAGCGTGAGTCCTGTTGATGGCGTGCGGTCCGCCAGGAATGACAACATGTTGACTGTTTTTAATCAGCTTCAGGAGTCTTGCTGCGGTGGACTCAAGCGGCAAAATGCGATCGCTATCTCCATAAATGATCAAAGTTGGCACGTCAATGCGGGGCAGATCATCACGAAAATCAGTCAGCCAGGCCGGTACACCATCTAACGTTCCTTTGGTAGACGCACCGACGGCAACATTCCAACTGGCCTGAATGGCATCGTCGCTAATGCGCTGGTGTAACCTCTCGGAACGAGAATCGTCAAGCAACATATTCACCTTGAAGAATTCTCTGAAAAACGCAGCAAAATAGGCTGGAAGATCTTCAAAAATCGCTTTCATGATGCCATCGAAAATGCTTTGGTCAACGCCTTCGAGATTATCATCGATCTTCAGCAAAAAGGGCGGCACTGGGGCCATCAGAACGGCTTTCTGCACCCGCTCTGAGCCATATTTGCCAAGATAGCGCATGACTTCGCCTGTTCCCGTTGAAAAGCCGACTAACACAGCATCATGTAAGCCAAGCTTGGTCATTAGCACGTTCAAATCTGCTGCAAACGTATCGTAGTCATAGCCAAACGAGGGTTGGCTAGAAGCACCAAACCCTCGGCGATCGTAGGTAATCACTCGATACCCCGCATTTAGCAGCACTAAAACCTGCTTTTCCCAGGAATAACCGTTGAGGGGAAATCCGTGAATGAGAACAATCGGTTGACCTGTCCCAATATCTTCGTAGTAGAGATCAATGGTTGCAGAATCTTCTTGGCCAACACTAACGTAAGGCATTGAAATCTCCTATGAATACCGCATTGGATTCTCGTCTGATTAACCAAAGTGTAATGAGTTTTAATGCACGGTTTCTTTCAGATTTTTAGGATATTTTGTCAAATTCTTACGCGATAATCTTCAGGACACAGCGCTGATCAATTCCTCGCTTTTCGCCCAAAGCTGCTTAGCTTTGTTAGCGTCGAGCGCATACGACCTGACGCCGTCGGCAAATGGATTGGGCGTGTCGTCGATCGGCGCGATCGCGCAATCTTCAAGACAGTATTCACCAATCTCGTCTTTGTTAGCCACGACTGCGGCCCAGACCGACGTTGCGGCTGCCTGCGGAATTTCTTTCAACGCTTTCGGCGGCAGTCCCGCTTCGGTGCGCGCTGCGTCAACCGTCTGCAAAAGGCCCTGCAAGTCCTCCGGCGAGAAATGGCGGGGTAGATCCGTCAGACTGTTTCCGGGCATCACCGAAGCAGCCTGAAGGCCGCGATCGCGATGCCGCCTGTCAAACTCCACAGCGAACAATGAATTGGTGGTTTTCGACCGGCTATAAGCGACCCACGGATCGTACGCCTGCTCCTCGAAATTCGGATCGTCCCAGTCGATGTTGGTAGCGCGCCTGGAGCGACCACCCAGCGCCCATTGACTGGTATAGCAGCCAAAGGTGTTATTAGGACAGTATAGAAAAGTCGTGTCTCCACTGTACCCCTACGCCCAATGCCAGCCGCCTATAGTGATGACTTACGGGATAAAGTGCTTGCCG
>NZ_JACJPI010000054.1 GCF_014695975.1 Leptolyngbya sp. FACHB-321 | reverse complement strand
CAGCAGTAACCCAGACCAACCGACAAAGACGAAGCGATCGCGTTTCAGCCAATCGTCGAGAACGTCAAACGCCCCTCGATTCGCTGGCGCGCGCCCGACAGCTATAGTCATAGCGCAGATCTCCGATAAATAATAATGAGGACTGGATGCCGTAAAAGCCTGCCCGCGCGTCTACTGCTCAACAAACATTGAGACAGCATCACAAATTATGAGCAGAAGGTTACGTTTCTTTACCATCCCTCAATTATATGGATAACCCTACAGATTTGCCAGGTGAATTCTCACTATTTAAAGCTAAGGCTACAGCAAGAGAATGTGCCATGGAAGCAATGAGCAGTAGGCTTGCAGCGATAAAGAGGCAGCAACGCTCTTGGGGAAATTGATATAATGAATTTATTAAGATTGCTCCTACGTTTAGGAGTATTCAAAGCGTCTGAGTTGTAACAGAGCGCTTCATTTGTTTTTTCGTTGAGAGCGAGGGTGAGATGAAAATAGATAAAAAGCAGGTAACTGCAACGTCTCTCATTGATCCCTCTGTCACGCTGGGCGCGTTTGCTCATGCGGTCATTGCCGAGCAATATCGTGCGGTGGTGAAGCACGAGAAAAAGGTAATTGCTGACAAAAATCCAGAACCGCTTCACCAGATGCGGGTGGGTACGCGTCGGTTACGAACGGCACTACAGGTTTTTGATTGGGCGATCGCACTGCCAAAGGCTGCGGCAGCGAAACAGATTGGCTCCCTGGCTAAAGTGCTGGGTCGGCTGCGAGATTTGGATGTGCAGATAGACGCCTTGCAAACCCAGTATCGCTCTGACGTAGCTGAAACCACGCAGCGATCGCTCGATGACGTGATTGCAAAACTTCAGAAAGAGCGCCGCGTGGCATCAGCAGATGTAAAAGATGCGCTGACGCGATCGCGCTACCAGCAACTCAAAACTGCCTACGAAACCTGGATCGAGCAGCCTCGTTACACAGCGCTAGCGAGCCAACCCTTGCAACTGTTTTTGCCAGATCTGTTGAGTCCACTGCTTTCAACGTTGCTCTTACACCCTGGCTGGTTGGTACCGGCGGACGCTTCGGATGCCGATAGTGAAAGTTTGCATGACTTGCGCAAAGCGTGCAAGCACGTCCGCTATCAGGCAGAGTTCTTTGTTTCGTTCTATGGCGAAGCCTTCCAAACGTGGATTGATGATGTCAAGGCAATCCAGTCCAAGTTGGGGACAGTACACGATAGCCAGGTTTTACAGGCGTTGCTGAAAAAGCACCAGCCTAAGCACACTCAGTTGCCCGAACTGCAAACTGCCATCCACCAAACTCAAACGGAAGCAATGTCTGGCTGGGAAGCAGTACGGCTACGCTACTTAGAGCCAGCCTTTCGTCAACAGCTTCGTCAATTGCTGCTGGAGCCGATCGCGGCTGACATGCCAACGGAACAGCAGCTTTCTAAATAAGAGCTATCAGCTTTCAGCCACCAGCCTTCAGATCCAGATTTCATGCTGACTGCTGACCGCTGACTGCTCTACATCAATCCCGCTGATTCATAGAGGCGCTTCAGTACGGCAAGCAGTTTGTCGCCATATTTAGGATCAGCAGCCCAGCGTCCGCTTAATAAACCGACAAGGGGCGCAACCCCACGAGCTACAAAGTTAAAGCGAGGATCGACCACTGCCTGCACGAGTGGCTCTGCATTCGCATAGGCTTTCAAATGCTGGATTTGCGCTCGTACACCAATACGAGCACTAGGGAAGGAGGCTCCTTGCGAATCGCCACCCGCTGAACCTAGTCCGCCGAAGTTGTTTTGCTCGGGTCTGACGGTACCGCTAAAGCGGAGAAAGTCAGTTTCCAGACACATTTGCGCGAACGCAACATCATAATTAATGCCTTCAATGCTACCTTCCTCTCGGTAGAGTTTAGCGATCTCTGGGTAACGGGTCAGCGCTGCTTCATTATTTGCCTTGAGGAACATGAGGAGCTGGACTTCGGAGGTGTTGCCCTGCCCCGAAATCTTGTCGAACTGACCAGAACAGATTTGTGAGGCTGACTTGAGAAAGATCGTACGGTTTGTGCTGTCCCAGGCGATCGAAACATGTCGATCGCGCAAGTCAACCGCTCGGACGTACACAATGTTGCGGTAGGTGATGCGACGAACATTGGGATCAGTGGAAACGTCTACCCCCAGTCGATCGACCAGATCGATCGGCACATACGCATTACCGCTGACGATGATGCCCTGTTCGCCATAGGTTTGCCCATTAATATTAATATTGCAAGGCGGATAGGTACCCGGAGATGGCGTTGGATTTGGAGTAGACGTAGGAGGCGACACCGATCGGCTCCAGGATGCCAACCCATCAGCAAGACCCAGCGCTACATTCCGTCGCTGGTTTTGAATGATGAAGCGATCGTCTGGGTTAGAGAGGACAGCAACTTCCATCAAGAGCGCTGGCACAACCAACTGCCGACAGAACGCTAGACTGCCCAAACCTGTTGCGGTATCAGGTCGCGCACCCCGATTGGGTAGCTGAGGCACCCGGCGCAGCAGCGCTAGCAAAAGCGTTTCTGCCTGTGCCTTGCGCTGAGCATTGTTAGCAATGTAGAACACAGCTGACCCACGCACAGACGGGTTAGAAAAGGCATCTGTATGGATTTCCAGGGCAATGTCTCCAGCGCGAGAGCGACCATTAATCCAATCAAGCGTTTGTCTGGCGCTTAGATCATCGGGGACAGACAGAATTTCAAAGCTGCGCGATCGCAGTTCTGTCACGACTAGATCGCGTGTCAAAATCATCTCTCTGGATTCGGTTGTGCCTGCAATCACCGCTCCCGGATCGGTCACACCGCTTTCCTGACCACCGTGCGCTGCTGAAATAAAAATTCGTCCCATCTGCCCCTGTGTCCCTTCACGCGTAACGTAGCGATGTTAACTCGCTTGAGAATGCACTGCCCATGTTTTACACCACGTAAAGGGGTTGGGAAAAAAATATGAGGACATGAGAAGAGAGGATTAATCGGTGCGGAGGAACGGAAAAGCAGCCGCTAAAGCTTCAAAGGCAAGATGCTTCGGTACAAAAACCCGGCTTGTTAAGATTAGCAGCAGAGCAGAAGAGTGGCGAACCTGTAGTTGGTTCCTAGGCATCCACTGGAATCTGACACATGATCACTTTCGGAAGCACTATGTCTGAAATCCCGCTCAACCCAGAGCAACCTAGAGAAAAGGAATCCTTTTTGTAAGCATGAAGTATTGCAAAGAAGTGTGCCGCTACTTACCCTGAGTCAAAAGATAGCAGAGCCACACCAAACGCTACGACGGATACGCCCCTTCCCAACGAAATTTGCGACAATAGGGAGACTTCATTTCCCCTACTCTCTTTCCAATGGACATCCCGCGTCTTCACCCTGATACGATCGAGCAAGTCCGACAGCGGGCAGACATCGTTGATGTGGTGTCTGAGCACGTTGTCTTGCGAAAGTTAGGGAAGGACTTTACCGGGTTGTGCCCCTTTCACGACGACAAAACGCCCAGCTTTACAGTCAGCCCCAGCAAGCAGTTTTACTACTGCTTTAGTTGTGGTGCGGGTGGAAACGCAATCAAATTTCTGATGGAGTTGGGGAAACACTCGTTCAGCGAAGTGGTGCTAGATCTAGCAAAGCGCTATCAAGTCTCGGTGCAGACGCTAGAACCCGCTCAACGGCAAGAATTACAGCGCCAGATTTCAGTGCGGGAGCAGTTGCATGAAATTCTCGCGCTCACAGCCCGATTCTTTGAGCATGCTTTGAACCAGCCGCAGGGAAAGGCAGCCCTGGCATACCTGACTGAGCAACGGAAGTTGACTGCAACAACGATCCAGCAGTTTCAGTTGGGCTACGCGCCTGCTGGTTGGGAAACCCTGTTTGGCTATCTGGTGGAGCAAAAGCACTATCCTGTCGCACTGGTAGAACGAGCAGGGCTGATTGTGCCACGCAAAGGTGCAACGGGCAGTTACTATGACCGCTTTCGCGATCGCCTCATGATTCCCATTCACGATCTTCAAGGGCGAGTGGTGGGCTTTGGGGGACGATCGCTGGGCGATGAGCAGCCCAAATACCTCAACTCACCCGAAACCGAGCTATTCGATAAAGGCAATATTCTCTTTGCGCTAGATAAGGCACGGGCGGCGATCGCCAAACAAGACCAGGCAGTGGTGGTCGAAGGCTATTTTGATGTCATCGCGCTCCACAGTGCAGGCATTACTAACGTAGTCGCCTCAATGGGTACAGCGTTGAGCCTTGCTCAGGTACGTCAACTCTTGCGCTACACCGAATCCAAACGCATTGTGTTTAACTTTGATGCCGATCGCGCGGGCACTCAGGCGGCAGAACGGGCGATCGGCGAAGTGGCAGCGCTGGCATACCAGGGCGAGGTGCAGCTTCGCATCCTCAATATTCCCACTGGCAAAGACCCAGACGAGTTTCTACAAACGAATACGCCAGCCGACTATCAGCAGTTATTGGATGATTCGCCTCTCTGGCTTGACTGGCAGATTCAGCAGGCGATCGCCGGACAAGACCTGAACCAGGCAGATCAGTTTCAGCACAGCGTCCAGATTGTCGTTAAGCTGCTGGGCAACCTACCAAATTCGATGCTGCGTACCCATTACATTCAGAAATGTGCTGAATTGTTGAGTCAGGGCAACAGTCGCCTCATGCGGCAGTTAGAAGATAATTTACGGCTTCAGGTGCGCGGCGAACGTTGGCATGGGCGATCGCAAAAGTGGCAAACCAGCAGCGAACGCGATTTATTAGAAGAATCAGAAGCGCAACTGCTGCGCCTTTACCTACATAAACCGCTGCACCGTGCGGCGATCGTTGAAGCGCTTGAAGCCCGCGATCTGGAGTTCAGTTTGTCCCATCACCGCTTTCTGTGGCGACAAACTCTGGCGCTAAAAGAAGAAGGGTTTGATGTTGAAGCCGATCCTTCACTGGATCTACTGACACTGCTGCAAGACCGCTGCACCGACTTCCCCAGCGACATGAGCAAAATTTACGCTCTGTTTCAGCTTGACGAAACGGGAGACATTAACGTGCTGAGATCGGCTCTTGTCATCCGCGCTGCCGTCGCCTCAATGGAAAAAGTGATGTGCGAAAAACGTCGTCGCCATTTTATCTCCCTTTGGGAAAAGACTGACTGCGCGACTGCACCCGATTTAGGACACTTCTACCAGAAAAAGATTCGTGCTGAAGATCAGCGGATTCAAGACCTCGATCGCGAACGTCAAACCACTTTTGAAGACCTCGTACAAGCGCCCGTCATCAGCTAAGAACAAGTTGCAAAATTTCACATAAGTAGGAGGGCGTAAGTCTTTATTAAGATGCCTTTCGACTTCGCATTTGACTGAGCGCTCATGCCAAAGTCTCAATGCTCTCAGTCTTCTATGGCGGCGGATCGAGTGCAGTCGAAACCCGGTCTCTCAGTAGTGTTCAACTTAGCCCTCTGACTTAGTTCCAAGCAAGCGGTTACTTTTAGTTGGCAATCTTGCATTGATCGCTGCTTACTAAATACTTTGCATCTACAGAAAACAACTTCAAGTCGTATCGGTAACTACTTGGCAATTGATAGGTCTTAGGAGTGATGCATCTCTTATGCTTTAGCGAAAGCTACCTTCAAGCTTAGATCAGTAGGTTTTTCTTAGAACTAACTCTTTCTACTGCTCTTTCAGAAAGAAGCGAACTGCCACAGAATTGTCCAGAGCCATGCCATCACTCATTCTCATTTCCTTTCCACCTTCCGCTCCCTCTCACCTTTTCAAAGAACTATGTAGCCGTGACGTTAACAGGCTTTAGTAACCGCTCCTGGCTTTTAGGAGGTGTAACTAGCTGTTGAAGCATCCTGATTAAATTAGAGGGTTTGTAAAGAAAAGTTAACCAAAGAAGTGGTTGAATGTGTTGAAGCTGAATCGATACACTTCTTCGCAAAGGTAATGCTAGAAATTAAGTTTTTAGACGATGAAAACCTTCAGCAATTTACGTCTCGTTATATTTACCTACATAACGTAATGAGTGCTCTAAGAATTCAGTGATAGTATTTAGTTACTTAATTAGACAGAGCTTCGCGCTCTTCGGCAAACCTTTTTACCGCTCTTTAGAGCTAGGGAGTTAGATATGATTTTTGATGATCTCGATAACATTCAAGTTAAGCCAGAAACTCGCAATCACAGAGGCTGTTTCGTTCAAGAAGCATCCTATAAGTTAGTCAATATCGATCGCGCTGGCTGGGCATTCATCTGTATGAATGATGCAGTTTGTCATTACGTTGATCCAGATAATTTGCAGGGCTCGATCGCAACCGACCTTGATAGGGACATGGTTCAGTCCATTTAGTTGGAGCACTGACAGTGAATAGGCGTGTCAGGTGGCTGGTTTTAACTAAACCAGCCATCTTTTTTGTTGAGCTATCAAGAGTGCATCCCACCTTTGCAGCCCTCGCTCTGTTTCCGCCCGTACCGCCGCCACGATCGCTCAAATTAAATAGAACGAGCAGTGCAGTCCTGCCTCAAATAGCGCAGAGTAATGGTGCCTACGCAAGCCCTAAGCAAAGTAGTCATCGCTTGCCACTCGTTCATCTGGCTTAAGTCGTTTATAGTGTGAAGTGTGCCAGCTTGCTACCGGATGGCGTAGTCATGAAGTCTTCTGTCTCTCCCTGCCCGGTTCCCTTCGAGCAGCAACCGTTAAACGAGTACCAGGAGTTAAAAGAATCTTGGTTTTTTCGGTGGTCAGCACTTGGGTTACCGCAATACATTCGCAAGCTGCTCTGGATTTGGGGCTGGAGTTGGCTACTTGCTGGACCGATCGCTGCCGCTAGCTTCCCGATCGCCAAACATCCGGCTCAGTTTGCCCTCGCTGGTACAGCAGGCGCTGCCCTCTGCCTTTCGCTGGTGCTTTTACGCCTGTATTTAGGCTGGACATACATTCAATCGCGTTTGTCTGCCGCCACCATTTTTTATGAAGAATCGGGTTGGTATGACGGTCAACTGTGGGCAAAGCCGCCAGCAATGCTCGCTCAAGATCAACTAGTGGTCACTTACCAGATTCAACCCGTTCTCAAACGCCTCACACGAACTTTTGGTGTCTTGGCGATCGGGCTACTGGCAGGCTGGGGAATATGGAATGTGCTGTAAAAACGGCGAAAGCTAAAAGCTGAAGGCTAAATTTTTATACTTTATCCCTTAACCTTTCCTCCTCACTTCACACCTGAAACTCAAAACTTTTCCGCCCTTCGTCCCCTTCAAATGTTAGAGTCGTACGCATGACTAGGGGAAGACGCACACAAGCCGCAGAGCTGGAAGTCCGCTTACTGCGCGAAGGTATTATCGAATCCAGGCATTTCGTCCAGGCAGTCATTTGTGACAACCGAGGGCGAAATTTGCTGGTGGCTGGAAGTGCAGAGACCGCAACCTTCGTGCGCTCTGCCTTAAAGCCCTTTCAGGCATTAGCCGTAACGACGACAGGTACACTGGAGCGCTATGGATTGACCGATCGCGACCTGGCAATTATCTGTAGTTCACACAAGGGAACGATCGAGCAGGTGCGTCAGGCATTCAACATTCTCTGGCGTGCAGATGTTGACCCAACTGTGCTCCAGTGCCCTGTACCGACTGGGAAGCGTAGCCGCTTGGAATATAACTGTTCTGGTAAACACGCTGGTATGCTTGCCGTGTGCCAACAGCGAAATTTTCCGCTCAGCAGCTACCTTCAGCGCAGCCACCCAGTGCAGCAATTGATTTTGCAAAAAGTTGCCGAGCAGCTCCGCATGCCTGCCGAAGAGTTTATCAGCGCTCGTGATGACTGCGGTGCCCCGACCTACTTTATGCAGCTAGGGCAGATTGCCTCACTTTATGCCCGTCTTGCTTCAGGTGAAAGTTTGGACATGGAACGGATTGTGCGAGCAATGACCCACCATCCAGCCATGGTGGCAGGCGAGGGCGAATTTGATACCGAACTGATGCGCCTGACTGAAGGCGAACTCGTCAGTAAAGCTGGAGCAGAAGGTATTCAGTGCATCGGGCGCTTGGGTGAAGGTATGGGGTTAGCTATCAAAGTGATGGACGGTGCAAAACGGGCGAAATACGCCGTCGCGATTCACCTGCTGAAGCAAATGGGCTGGATCAGTCCTTCGGTGTCAGAAACGCTTTCAGAAAGCTTTATGACGATGAGCAGCGTGACCCGGCTTGAAGTCGCAGGCGAACTGTCGATGCTGTAAGCATAAGCAAGATGTACTGAGCGAGTTAACACTGAATCCTGTGTCACTAAACACAATCGATCCAGAGAGGCTGTTAAAATCCAGGAAAGTTCTCGCGGTACCTCATGAGCGACACAGTCCTGCAAGTCAACAACCTTGAAGTTCAGTTTCAGCCGGATGGACGATTGCTCAAGGCAGTGGATAGCATCTCGTTTGAAGTGAAACGAGGGCAAACGCTGGGGATTGTAGGCGAATCGGGTTCAGGAAAATCGGTGACATCGCTGGCGGTGATGGGCTTAGTGCCGTCTCCTGGCAAAGTAACGAAGGGCGAAATTTTGTTTTGGGGTGCTGAGAGGGGGGCGCAGGCGATCGACCTTGCCAAAATCCCCAGTCGCCAGCTTGAAGACTACCGCGGCGGCGAAATCTCGATGATTTTTCAGGAACCCATGAGTTCGCTGAATCCGGTTTATACGATCGGATTTCAGCTTGTGGAAGCAATCCGTCTGCACAAACGAATAACGCAGAAAGAAGCCGAACGCGAAGCGATCGCCCGCCTTCAGGAAGTGCGCCTGCTGCCAGACGATGGGGTGATGAAACAGCGCTATGTGGAAGACCTCCAGCGCAATAATCCGACTGTGCCGTTGCCGCCTGCTTCAGAGGTTGAGCAGCAGGTGTTTCGCCAAAAGGCAGCCTTTCTCAACCGCTATCCCCATGAGCTATCAGGTGGGCAAATGCAGCGGGTGATGATTGCTATGGCGATCGCCTGTGACCCTGCGTTGCTGATTGCTGATGAACCGACTACCGCACTGGATGTTACCGTGCAGGCAACGATTTTGGATCTGCTGCGGGACTTGCGCGATCGACGCGGTATGTCCATGATGTTCATCACCCATGACCTGGGGCTAATTGCCGAAATTGCTGATGATGTTGCTGTTATGTATCAGGGCAAAATTGTCGAAGCGGGTCCCGTTTTGCAGATCTACTCAAACCCGCAGCATCCCTATACGAAAGGCTTACTGACCTGCCGCCCTCGGCTCGATCGCCGCCTCAATCTTTTACCCACAGTCTCAGACTTTATGCAGGTCAGCACCTCACCATCAGGCGAACTGCTGATTGAAGAACGCGAAACGGATGTCGCTCGAGCACTTCATCTCGCACGCGAGGTCAGCCAGGACGAACTCGACCAGCGCCTAGCCTTACTCCAGCAAGCAACCCCATTACTGTCTGTTCAAAACCTGCGTGTACAGTTTCCCGTGCGCGGTGCCTTTGGGCAAACCAAACGCTACTTTGTGGCAGTGAAGGATGTCTCCTTTGATGTCTATCCCGGTGAAACGCTGGGATTGGTGGGCGAATCTGGTTGTGGCAAATCGACGCTGGCACGCGCCATCTTGCAACTCATCAAGCCTGCTAGCGGCACGGTACGGTTTGAAAATCAAGAAGTGACTGCCCTTGTGCCAAACGAGATGCGACGGCTGCGGCGAGAAATGCAGATTATCTTCCAGAATCCCTTTGGTTCGCTGGATGCTCGCATGACAGTCGGCAAAGCGGTGATGGAACCGATGCAAATTCACGCCAAACCCAAGGCACGGCAGGAGCAGCAGAAACGCGCTGTCTATTTACTAGAACGAGTGGGCTTAAATGCTGATGCCTTAAACCGCTATCCGCACGAGTTTTCGGGTGGGCAACGTCAGCGGATTTGCATCGCCCGATCGCTCGCCCTTAACCCCAAATTCATCATTTGCGACGAATCCGTTTCGGCACTGGATGTTTCGGTGCAGGCGCAAGTTTTGAACTTACTGAAAGAGCTACAAGGCGAGTTCAACCTCACCTACATTTTCATCTCTCATGATCTGAGCGTGGTGAAGTTCATGAGCGATCGCATTATGGTCATGAACAAAGGCGAAATCGAAGAAATTGGTCCCTCCGAAAGCATCTATCGCACACCCCAAAAAGACTACACACGCCAACTCATTTCTGCCATTCCAGTGAGTAGTTTGGAACGGATACGCGATCGACAAACCCAACGCGGTCTCTCAGTCGGTTAGGAAAGCCTCTTCTCATCGAGAATTGACAAAAGCGTTCTTAAGGTTATTCCTTATTCTGGTTAAAGCTCACAACTAGCAGTGTGAGAGGAAACCTATTTGCTTTAGAAAATTGCACCGAAACCCTGAGTCCAGTAATGTTTATAATTCACTTGCCCACCATCGTTAGCAAGGTAGTAATAGCCAACCCCAATTTCTTGGTAGCTCATATTAAGGATATTTGCACGGTGCCCTGAGCTATTCATCCACCCTTGTATTACCTCTTCAGGCGTAATATAACCTGCTGCAATATTTTCCCCAACGTAGGATGAGGAATAACCTGCTGTTTGTGCTCTGCTGCTGGCTGACGAACCATCCGCCCCTGTATGACTAAAGAAGTCAGACAATGCCATATTCTGGCTATGAGTTTGTGCAGCCGAGGTTAATTGCAGTTGTAGCAGGAGGGGAGTTAAGCCAAATTGAACGCGTTGGACGTTGGTAAGGTCTACAACTTTGTCTGCAAAATAATTGCCAGTTGATAAAGGAGCAGATGATATATTTAAGTTATAGTTAGAAGCTGAACCTGTTCCAGCCTGATAAACTTTAATGTAATAAGTTCCGGCAGCTAGGTTTTTAGCTAACAACTCACCGGTAGTACCAGCATTAGAAGATTGAAGAATTAACTGCCTATTACTATTGTACAACTCAACATTTAAGTTCGATGTGAGGCCATTCAGTTGGAGCCGAAAAGAACTACCTCGCTGCGTTGACAAGTTGAATCTATAGAAGTCATTAGGATCTGAATTTTGAATGGAGTCTCGAAAGACAACAGAATTATTATCAAAAAAAACATCGCGTGCTGAATCAAAAGTATTACGAGCATAATCGCTATTAATAAATTGGCTGGCTTGACGATTTTCCCACCGACCGAAACGAATGAAATGATCAGTCGCCTGTCTATAGTTCATGCCAGTTGAGGCTAAATCCGAATTGTGAGAAAGATAAGCTTTGACATTGAAGGCTTCAGATGTTAAGCGCCCCTCATTAATACCAAATCTCTGGAAGTGCTCTAAAAGCTGTTTGTTGTTTAGATTAGCGACTGCCAAATCTGAGTTAGCCGCTCGATAATAGTTCACGTTAAAATTGAGGGAAGACTGCCGTCCTTCCCAAAAACCGTTTAACTCAAAATGAAATAACGCACCTTTTCTACTACCCCCATATACTTGGGCTACATCAGGGTGGCTAGCCAAGTAAAAGTTTGAATCGAAAGATTGCGAAAAGAGACGACCTTCGTCAGCTCCGTATGAGCGCAAATGTTCAAAGAGTTGCTGATTGCTATAGCTAGCTACATCATTATTTGCAAACCTGTAGAAATTCAGGCTGGCAAATTGCGAAAAAGTACGCGCTTCTGATATGCCATAATCTCGCAAATGGTTAAAAGCTTGTTGATTGCTAAATCTTGCGAGATCACTGTTGCTTGAGCGATAGAAATTCAGATCAATAAATGGAGAAAATTGACGACCTTCATTGAGCCCATGTGTTTGGAAATGAGATAAAGCTTGAGCATCACTGAAGCCTCTCAAATCAGCATTGGCAGATCGGTAGAAGCTCGGGTCAAACAAATCTAACGGCATAGTGATGTTAAAGTACTGTTTATATACATTTCCTTCTCTACCTTTCAGACTTAAACAATTGCTTAAAACTTTAGAGAAAATTAGTGCCTAGGTTAGTTGTACAAAGATTTAATAAAACTGATGTCTTTCAGCTTGTGTGTTCAAAAGTACAGTTAACGTGATCGCCTCTCTTCTAAATCCAATGAAGCATCGAAAAACCCGGCACATGGGCTAAAGAGGGCGATTCTCCCTTAGCTAAAATCAAAGGATAAAATCGTATCGAGTTCAAACAAACGGACGTTGCTAGAGGATATAAGACACATGGCAAAGCGTGAGCAACTGATTCAGGAGATCGAGCAGGTTTCTGATGATTTAGTACAACCAGTTCTGGATTTTTTGCATCGGCTTAAGGCTGTACGCCAAGAGCATCCGCTTGCCAAGTTTGTCGGTATTTTAAGTGACGCAGAGGCGGAAGGAACTACAGTGAACTATTGCAACCGATTGCCGACAGGTTGATGTCAATGAGTGGTGCGATTGCACTAGATACGTCTGTTGCCGTTCGTTTCTTGAATGGAGACACTGCGATCGCCGAAAAAGTATTGGCGTTGCCGGAAATAATTTTACTGATGGTTGTGGTCGGAGAGTTGTTGTTTAATGCTGAAAACTCTGCACGATCGTTACAAAATTTGCCTCGTTACCTGGAGTTCATGGAGGCTTGCATTGCGGTGCCTTTAGGAAGAGAAACAGCAGAAGCTATGCTCAAACACGGTTAGCATTGAAGCGAAAGGGACGACCAATTCCCATGAATGATATATGGATTGCTGCTCAGTGCTTAGAACGAGGTTGGGTGTTAGCGACCAATGATACAGACTTCAATTATGTGGACGGATTGATCTTTCGAATACTGGTAGCACGATCGACCCTCTTCCAAATCCAGTAGAGCATCGTGAAACTCAGCACCTCCTCTGAGCTAGCTTTATGCCTTAATCCGCTTGCTACCAATGTTCAAAAAGGGCGGCATGGGGCAGTCGAGCAAAATGACGATCGCCCGCAGTAATTCTGCTTCCTGTACCGTCACCTTGTTATCCAGCAACACTGTATGAGCACAGGCATCAACGATCGCTTGTTTGAGCTTCGGCGTTGCCAGGTTTAGGCGATCGATACTATACTTCAGCGTTTTCATGTTGCAGGCTGGTGGTGCATCGGGCAAGATTTCCTGTCCGGCTCCCGGCAACCGATGAACGCCAGAGCGAAAGGCATAGGTAATCGCATCGGTGCCCGTTTGTCCAACCTGCGCCAAGCCTGACAGCAGAATCAAACAGTCTGACCAGATTTGCCCGATCGTAGTGAACTCGGTAGATTGAGGGCTTGTCACGCTGGACGGCTGCAAGCGATGGCGCAACACGGCATACAGGACAAATTCTGACAATGACCAACGTCCATCCGCATTTGCCAAACCCTGAATGCATTTGAAAAGCCGCTGGTGTTGGTCGGTATCACTCTGACGCAAAACGGGTATGGTGAGATCAACCAGGGGGAGCCGCGATCGTGGATCAAGTACATCAATGTCAGCACTCAACGCCAGAGTTTTCTCAATGACATCGGCTGGTTCAACCTGCTTCAGCCACTCTAGTTGTTTCGTTCGCACAGCGGCATTTTGAGTGTCGAGCAGCAGCCCGTAAACGATCGCGATCGCGCCCTGCGGCTCTCGAATACCTGACAGAAGGGATTCAGGTAACTGTCCCAGAAGCGCTTTCGCATAGGCGTAGTGTTCGGATGTAACGGTGCCAACCTGATCCACGACCTGAGCCGCATTTGCCTGAATATTCGTATGTCTAGCTACAGTGGTGCTGCCAGCTTGACCAACCAACGGTGAACGACTGCTGCCTCCAAACGTGGGCGTTTGAGTCGCATACTTGCCTTTGAAAGCTTCGATACGACGCATCCGTTGTTCTGCCTTTGGATGCGTCGAAAACAACGATCCGAGAACCCCGAAGTGCAATGCACTGCTGAAAAAAAGGTGGCTGTTACCCTCTGCAGCGGGGTGTTGCATTAACGAGCCGTAAGGGTGGTTAGCGATTTTGTTCATCGCGCCTGCAAGTCCGGCTGGGTTGCGGGTAAACTGCACTGCGGATGCATCTGCCAAAAATTCACGTTGGCGCGAGATTTCGCTTTTAATCAACCGACCGCACAACAAGCCAAAGCTACCAATCACTACAAGAGCAATGCCAAATGCGAGTAAGGCATTCCCTTCCTTGCCACCTGGTCGGCAATTGATCAAGACTCGTCCTGTAATGTAAAGGACCAGCAGCCCATGCAGTATGCCGATGAGACGAATATTCAGCCGCATATCGCCATTCAGAATATGGCTGAATTCATGCCCAATCATTCCTTGTAATTCGTCACGGGAAAGGACATCAAGTGTTCCGCGTGTGACACCAATAACAGCATCATTGGATGTAAAACCGACAGCAAATGTGTTGATGCCTTGCTCCCCGTCGAGAACATACACGGCAGGGATTGAGATGCCAGCGGCGATCGCCATTTCCTCAACGACATTCAACAACTGCCGTTCTTCCGGGTGCGCCATTTCTGACAGCAGCAACCGTCCGCCCATTTCCTGGGCAATAACACTGCCGCCTGCTTTCAACGTTTGAATTTTGTACAGGCTACCCAAACCCACAATGACTACAGTGCCAGTGCCAATGGTGAAGAACAGCGAGGGATTCCACCAGCTAAAGGCTGCTTTCTGAGTGACAGGCGGACATGGCACCCGTAGAGAGGGACTAACGGCAACACTATTGGGGTTACGCGATTGAAAGCGTTCAGCCGGATCATTAAAATTGGTGCTAACGCGAGGTTCACCAGCGGCAGAACGCGGTTGGGTACAGTTGATTGATGAGTAGCGGGACGATCGCGACTTTGACCCTTTAGACGAACCCGACAGCGTAACAACTGCCGCTAAGTAAACCGTGACAGTGATAAACAACAGAGACAGCGCGAAAAGCAGAATCAGCTTTCGCGTATTGTTTCGCGCCTGATCTTGATGCTCAAAAAAATTCATGATGCTCTGCCAGGAGAATTTAGGAAGTGGAGGCGCGTCATCCTTGGAGATGAATGCTTCCTACGGTCGAAGATTGCTTTGGAAATCGCTATCAGCGTGAAGTAAAAAGCTCACTGCTGACTCCTGCCCTTAGCTGAACGATACGCGCGGTGCGACTTTAACCTCTGGTGCAGCTTCTTCTAACAGTTCTGCTTGTGCAAAGTTGAACCCATTTGCTACCAGATTGCTGGGGAAGACTTCGCGCTTTGTGTTGTACAAGGTAACGGCATCGTTAAAAGCCTGACGGGCAAAGGCGACTTTATTTTCAGTGGAGGATAGTTCTTCCATCACGAGGGTCATCGTCTGATCAGCCTTCAAATCAGGATAGGCTTCTGACAGCACCATCAAGCGTCCTAACGCGCCTGTCAGCGCACTTTCTGCATCACCCAATTGCTGCATGGTGCTTGGATCACCAGGATTTCTGGCAGCACGGCTATTGGCTGACAACGCAGCATTTCTGGCAGCAACGACGGCTTCGAGTGTTTCCCGCTCATGCTTCATGTAGCCTTTCGCAGTTTCCACCAAATTTGGAATCAAGTCGTAACGCCGTTGTAACTGCACATCAATCTGGCTATAGGCATTCTTGTAACGGTTGCGGAGCGTCACAAGACCGTTGTAGCCATCCATAAAGATGAAACCAATGATCAGAATCAGTACAACCAGAAAAATCAAAGTCCCCATAATGTCTGAGTCCTAAAGTTCAGTAGGTTAGTGAAGGCAGCTAAAATGAAGCAACATGGGCTTGACGATCGCACCATGCAATCACTGCTAGAAGTTCAATACAAAAGTCTGCAAGCGCATACTGCGAGAACGCGATTGCTCCATCATTGCCTTATGCCATTAGCAGGAAATTGGTTTTCCTACAGGAAATAGTTTTCCTGGTTGAAGTGTGCCCATTCTGTGTGCGCTGAAAACAGATTTAAGCGCCACACGAAAATTAAGCGATCGACCGGATCGAGAGCACGGTTAGCTTGCGTCATCATTCAAAGCGTAGAATCCTGTTCTTTCGCTAGCCAATGGAGAACGCATCATTAGCAGCGATGACCAACTCTAAGCTGATGCCAATGTTCTGCTGCGTTTAGGCACCAAGGAGCATGAATTTAATCAATCCGCAAACTGTAGGGGCGGGTTTAGCAGATCAAACAGCATCCTGCAATAGCTTTGACAGTAAACCTGTCCCTACCAAAGATCGAACTTATTGAATTCCCATTCCTAAGCAACTTCACTGCATCCTAGCCATAGACCTTAATCTTTAGTGCGAATGGGTGAGGTATAAAACGGTTTCAAGCCTGGTAAAGACCAGAACCAGGGTAACCGTACGAGCAAGATGCCCGCTGTAACGATTACTAAACAGCCAGACAGCACTTTGTTTGCCGTTGTCCATTCGGTTGTGCCGAGGTAATGAGAGCCAACCAAAACTGTGTGCGCGACGCAAAGGATCAAGGCTGGAACGCTTAAGAGATGAATGTGTCGCCAATGCCGACCTAGTACCTTGACCATCCAGTCAAAACTGGTGAGGGCAACGGGAGTCATGAGACCGATCGCAACAATGCCTGCCCAGATGCCTACCTGCTGCTCGATCGGTAAAAACGGCAGGCTTTGCAGATCCCATTCAAAGGTGTGAGCCAGCATATGGCCGATGTGTGCCAGCGAGAGGACATAGGCACCGACACCAAACACACGCCGATAGCGCAAGGGAAACTGCCAGAAAGGACTCACAGGACGGGCAAGCAGTGCCAGCATCAGGCAAAGGATAGCAGCATGCCCAGTGTAGTCCACCATTGCGTCTGTACGGAGGAGGGTGAGAATGCCGATCGCTAGCGTGACCCACCCACCCATGCGAAAAAGTTGACTGCGGCGATCGCGACTGACCAGCGCTGTCGAAAGCCCAACGCCCAACATTGAGGGCATAGTACCCAGACCAAAGGCCAACATTGTTGCGGTGCCATGCCAGAGGCTACCCGTTTCAGCCGCTTTGATCTGCGCCGTATACAAAAACCCGCAGGGAATCAAGCCCCATGTCATGCCGAGGAGTGCTGGAGTCCACCAGTGAGCATAGCTGGAAAGCTGCATCATGCCACCACTCAGACGCTCGTGAAAGCCGCCTTGCAGAATGGGATGAAGCAAGGGCAATCCTGGCAATAGTTTGGGATTAATCTGCGTTAACCCCATCCAGATGAGTACCAACCCGGTGACGATCGACAACCCCTGTCGCAGTCCACTGTCAATCCCTGCCAGTTGTCCACCAGCGACCAGCACTGATCCAAGTGCGCCAATGCCAGCACCCACCAGTGCATAGCTCACAATGCGCCCCAGGTTTAACAATCCATGAAAAAACAAGCGCTGTTGCCACGACGAGGACTGCTGAGACAGCGCAAAGGCGGCTGTGAGTGGTCCACACATCCCCACACAATGCCCAAAACTGCCCAGCAGTCCTAGCAGCATGACCAGCAACAAATCAGTCATTATCCGTAGGCAACCTAAATCATTGGTCAAAAGAGGTTTGAGCGTTGTACCTTCTAAATGTCCAAACCCATCATTGGCTTCGGGACACCCAGTAATGCATCACTTTTTCCAGTCCTTTGCTGACTGGTCTAACACATAAGCAGCTACGGCTTGGATATCCTCTTCTTTTAGCCGACCTTTGAACGCAGGCATGGCGTTTTTACCGTTTGTCACCTGGGCGATAATCGCTTCAGTCGAATCCATACCATACTGCTTCAGCGCGGCTGCTTTCAGGTTTTTGTTAGCAGAAATAACATTGTTGCCACCTTGATGACAAGCTGCACAATTTGCACTAAAGAGCTTGGCACCCCTTGCAGTAAGAGCTGTCGCGGCATCTGCCAGTGCGGGAGTAGTAAAGAACGTGAGACAGAGCGCGATCGCTACCAGCAAGCTCGACATTAGTTTTTTCATACCAGTCCCCTCACAACGAAGCATCAGCAAGCTCTATTGTTTACCTGACTGGTCACAGCGTCAAAAGACAGGCTGTCGAAGTGTTAGGGCGTACTCTTTCTCTCTTTTGTACGCTGATCATTACGCCGTAACGTTAGCGAAGCCGCGCCACAGACTGATGTTTTCTACAACCGGGGCGATCGCATTTAGCTCTGTCAGTACATTGATCGCGCCTGTCATGAACCTGAATACCATTTAGTTATGAGGCAAATGTGCGGTATTGAGGAGGAGGAGGTGTAGCTAGTCTAAGCACTCTTTTTCAACAGGTCTTTGTGATGAAGTTTAAGTACTCAGCATTAATTACAGCCCTCGTTATCTCGCTTGCTACGGTGCTACCAGCGTCGGCAGACACAGGGACAATTCAGGGAACTCCGGGGGGTCGGGTCAATGTACGGCAGTCTCCTTCAACAAGTGCACGTGTTCAGCACTACGGGTTAGGTGGCGATCGGGTCAATATCCTTAACCAAACGAATGCACCGGATGGCTATCAGTGGTACTTGGTCGAGTTTCCCAGTTCGGGCGCACGCGGCTGGATTCGAGGCGACTTACTGCGGGTAAATGCGGCAGCAACATCCCAACGCATCTCGTTTGCACCGGGGACATCTGCTGCTAAAGTCGGCGGCAGGGTGCAGGGCACACAGTCTCACAACTATCTGCTAAGAGCTGGCGCAGGTCAAATGCTTACCACCAGCACAGTCGGCACCAGCCCTTATTTACAAGTGCAAGTGTTTGACCCGAATGGCAGCAACCTTTATACAGGTAGCCGCAACTGGTCGGGTGTGCTACGTCGCTCTGGCGATTATCGGGTGCGGGTGCAGCTAGTGCCAGAAGAACAGCAGTCGGGCGTGACTGGCGAATATAGCCTCACGATCGGTATTCGCTAATGGTGCTAGTGGATGCGATCGCCCCTGCTGGAGATAAGATACAGCCCCATTCATACATTGGGACGTTCCTGCCGTATCAACGATCGAGTAACTAAGCCTGTCCTGTTGAAGGGCAGAAGGCATCCCTTAGAACGATGGGGTTAGCGAACGCTCTTGTTTACCTGGCTGCCTACGTCGTTAAAGCATAGGCTGTTGTGATTTACGTTGAAATCTCAACGCCGTCAAGCCTGCGTGGGTGTTAGCCTAGAGAAGCAATTGCTTGCAAATCTTTTTGTTTCGCTGTCCATGAAAAACGTTGTGGTAGGACTCTCCGGTGGAGTCGATAGTTCAACAGCCGCTGCTATGCTGCACGATCAGGGCTACTCGGTCGTGGGGCTGACGCTTTGGTTAATGAAAGGGAAGGGGCAGTGCTGCTCTGAAGGAATGGTAGATGCCGCTCAGTTATGCGAACAGTTAGGCATTCCTCATCACATCGTTGATACCCGCGAATCCTTTCAGGAAAACATCGTGGACTATCTGGTGGCTGGTTACAGCACGGGCGTTACGCCGCTGCCCTGTTCTCAGTGCAACAAAGCAGTAAAGTTTAGCCCGATGCTGCGCTATGCACAGGAAACATTGGGTATCGATCGCATTGCCACCGGTCACTATGCCCGCACTCGCTACGATGTGACATCGGGTCGCTATCAGTTGTTACGGGCGATCGATCGCACAAAAGATCAGTCCTACTTTTTGTACGACCTGCCGCAAGATGTTCTGGCGCGGGTTCTCTTTCCGCTAGGAGAACAGCCTAAAACTGAAACTCGTCAGGTTGCCGCTGCCTTTGGGTTACACACTGCCGACAAGCCCGAAAGCCAGGATCTCTGTCTGGTAGAAGCCAATGGTTCAATGCGGGCGTTCTTAGACAAATACATTACGCCTCAGTCGGGTGAAATTGTTGACCAGTCGGGTAAGGTGCTAGGGCAGCATGAAGGGGTACATCACTACACCATTGGTCAGCGAAAGGGGCTGGGCGTTGCTCATAGTGAACCGTTGTATGTGGTGGCGCTAGACGCTGCAAACAATCGCGTGATTGTGGGCGATCGCACTGCGACTCTGGCGGCTGAATGTACCGTCCAGCGGCTCAACTGGGCTTCGATTGCGGCACCAGCTACACCTATTCGGGCAGACGTGCAAATTCGCTATCGATCGCTGGCTGTTCCTGCTACCGTGATTCCGTTGGAGAACGATCGTGTGCGTGTTGTCTTTGACGAGCCGCAGTCGAGCATCACACCCGGTCAGGCAGCCGTTTGGTACGATGGCGAGGTCTTGCTGGGCGGTGGCATTATCGATCGCCAAGAGTAGCACCCTTTTAGCTTGGGGCTGGTGACAAATTATTTGTCAAGGATCACTCCTTGACCTTATAGCTTTAAGCTATTGCAACGCTCTTTAACTCTAGTTGCTGGCAAAGGGCTACTCTGCACCACTTAGCTTGCTCTAGAAGCCAGCAGATTTTGAGCCGTTTGCAATATTTCATCTAACCCGCAATCTTTGGGCATAACGGCATCTGCGTGTGCGCTCAAGGTGCCGTTGATTGCCACATCACCCCGACTAATGAAGGCGGAGGTGAGCATGGTCAGGGGAGGATGCTTCAGTTGGGTTTTCAATTGATGAATCACTTCAATGCCATTTGTAGAAGTTTCATGACGATGGTTGGGTGCGATCGTAAAGTCGATAATGACGAGATCGTAAGACTCAAGCGTGGCATTCAGAAAACTTTGGGCATCTGTAAACGTGGTGACTTCAAAGTTAGCTCTAAAAAAACGTTTGATGGCAAAGCACCAGCCTTCGTCATCATCTAATACAGCGACTCTTGGCATTACATTCATTATTGTTGTCGTACACTACCCTTCGTGTGGCGATCGAAGCGCTTTCCCAAAACAGCCCAGTTCTCAGTCCTCGTGCTGCTTGGGACAGCATTTCACACTGATACAGCGCTTTAACGGGTATTCAAGGAAAAGTGACAAGCCATAAAGTTGTGCTCCACACCTTTTTACTGACAATGCCCGCACCTCTGGGTTAGAGTGCCCTTTTTCGCTTCGGCTGCAACTGCAAATGGGAAACTTCAGGTTTTGTTCTTTAGCATCTTCACAAACCTCTGTTAACATTTGATCAAATAGATCATCTAGAGCAACTTTGTGATATGGCAACTACTACCGTACTGCAATTCATGCAAAAGACCGCCGAAGACCAAGCTCTGCGTCAGCAGCTTGAAACGCTGCTAGGTGTTGGTGATGGTAATATCAGCAGTGAAACTGAGTTAGACGCTGCCGAAACCGAAGCGCTGAAGGGAGAACGTGCTCCTATTGTTGCTGCCTTTGCTGCCCAGAACGGCTATACCTTTTCGGCTAATGATCTTGTAACTGTGGTGGATGCGTTCCAGCAGCATCAGTCGGGTATTTTGTCTGATGAAGCGTTTGCAGCGTTAGTAGGGATGTCAGCAAGCAACAATGTGACTCAACTTGATGCAGCGGCGAACCCACTCAAACGACTCACACGCTACTTGGGCAAAACCTATCTCGGTCTGGGTTAAGTTTTGCAATGGTAGCGATGGCTCTGCCGAGTCTTATGAACCAGCAAGACTGAGGCACTATTGTTAGACATCTTACCCAGCACCTTTTTGTAGCGCTCCAGTCAACAGGTAGAAAATGTCATCCTCCGAGCCAGTTAGCATTCGTCAGCTTTTTGCCAACGACCTGGCACTTGTTGAGGATTTATTGGATACCTTCGGTGAGGCTTTCAACGAAGTTGATACCTATAGCTCGTCTCGCCCCAGCCATACCTATTTCAAGCGGTTGCTAAACAGCGATTATTTCATTGCGCTTGCAGCATTGAAAAAGGGATTAGTAGTCGGAGGTCTCGCTGCCTATGAACTCCAGAAGTTCGAGCAAGAGCGTAGTGAAATTTATCTTTACGATCTGGCGGTTGCAGCAGCGCATCGACGCGAAGGGATTGCCACTGCACTAATCCAGGAATTAAAGAAGATCGCTGTAGCGCGAGCAGCCTATGTTATTTTCGTACAGGCGGACATCGGAGATGACCCTGCGATTGCACTCTACACGAAGCTTGGGGCACGCGAAGATGTGCTTCATTTTGACATTCCTGTGGCGGTCAGCGATGATGCCTAATAGTTCAAACGTTGTGGACGATCGAGAGATCTTGGTGCGGATGTCAAGTTAGTCTGTCGCCGCCAAGTTAAGTCGTTAGTTTCTATGCTTGGCATTAACATATTTGCCATACCACAATGCCTCACCTGCTCAGTTTGGCTGAGTGTCGATCAACATGGGTTCGCCTGATAGTCGAGAGCCATGAGAAATCTCTTAGAGATTGTTGCCGTTCCCATTACCCAATTCAGCTTGATCGGTAGAAATTAGTTCTCCGATCGTCTCGGTCAGTGCCTTAGGATCCATGAAAATAATTTTGGAGTTATCGCTTTCGCTTAACTTCAGATTTGCCTCGACATACTTCTGGGCGACCAGGTATTGCAACACCGCCTGAGAGTTGGGTTGTCCCTGTAGTGCCCTGGAAATACGCTGAATGGACTCTACCATTGATTCGGTTTCTGACATCGCTGCTTTGCGCTTACTCTCTGCCGCTCGCTCTAGCTCTAGCGATTCCAGCATCGTCTTTGAGGGCGCAATCTCCTGAACTTCTACCCGCATAATTTTCACGCCCCAACTTTCGGTTGCTTCATCCAGTTGGTGCAGTAGCGCTTGATTAATTTTGTTTCTACCTGAGACCGTTTCCCGCAGATCCATCTGCCCAATTTCACCGCGCAACGCAGTGACAACCAGATTAGTCAGCGCCGATTCTAAATCTTCGACCCCGTAGTAAGCCTTTTGCACGTCGAGAATCTTCCAGTACATGACAGCATCTACCGTCAACGGTACGTTGTCGCGGGTGATAGCCTGCTGGGGGTCAGTATCCAGAACTTGTTCGCGCGTGGTCTCGACCAGAACAGTATCAAAAACTGGAATGACAAAATTCAAACCAGGCTTCAGGCTGCGACGATACTGTCCTAATCGCTCCACAATGCCTTCGTTACCCTCATTAATAATCTTGACCGAACCGGCAATATAGCCAACCACTACTAAAGTAAGGGCAGCGATCAGAGATTCCATAGGTAACGCTCCGGCAAAATTGCAGAGAAATTAAGGCAATTGTATTTCCAGTCTAGTGGATTGGCGATCGTTCGTAAGAGATAAGGAGTGGGGGATAAGGGGATCAAGGCTTGCAAAAGGTAGTTTTCATGTCTAGATGCTCAGTCTTGATGAGCAAACTTTCTGCTTTCAAGCCGTTAGGCAAGTGGTTTTTTAAGCTAGCGAAAGACATAGTCGAGCAAGATATGGCAGCTAGGGCATTTTAAGTGAATTTATCTCACCCCATCTTGGAGGGTTAAGGAGATTTCTAGCAAACAAAAGACCCGTAGGGGCAGGTTTGCTACTAACGTGAGCGGCTATTAGCAGAGATTCTGGCAAAACCTGTCCCCTACAAGCGGTACATTTTTTCTCAGAAATCTCCTACGCTGAAGAACAAAATTGGTATGGAGTTTGCACAACGGCACTTGGGGCTGTTTTTCCAGGCGATAGAAACCAATCTTTCCAGAGCATTTGAATCACAACGCACGTAACGTCTGTGATTAGATGGCATAGAGTTTTTCTATCAGCTTGAGGTCATTTCGCTACTGCCGCTAACGTTGGCTGCATCGGCCAACCCAGCGAAATTATAACTCAACCGTTTGCTCACCACTCATCCCTTCTCTCTATGGGTGCTTCATCTCTATGAGTGCTTCATCAGAATCATTTCAAGCTATTCTGGACAGCCTTTACCACAAATATAAGGGGTTAACCGATGGCAAGGTTGCCAGCTACATTCCTGAATTAGCGAAGATGAACCCGAATTGGTTCAGCATTTGTGTCGTGACCGCAGACGGTCGCACGTTTGTCACCGGGGATGCGGAGCAGCTCTTTACAATTCAGTCGATCTCGAAGGTGTTTGTGTATGGCTTGGCGCTGGAGGAGCACGGTCGCGAAGCGGTACTTGCCAAAGTGGGCGTTGAACCAACGGGTGATCCCTTTAATTCCATTATTCGGCTGGATGAATACTCCAAGCGTCCCGATAACCCCATGATCAATGCGGGTGCGATCGCCACCACCAGTCTCATCAAAGGCAAGGGCGCGACCGAACGGCTCAACCGGATGCTCGATATGTTTCGGTGCTATGTGGGGCATGACGTGTATATCGATATGTCAGTGTTTGTCTCAGAGCGATCGTCAGGACACCGCAATCGGGCAATGGCATCGCTTATGCGGCATTTTGGGATGATTGACGATCGTATGGATGAGTCGCTGGATCTGTACTTTCAGCAGTGCTCAATGATGGTGAACTGCCGCGATTTAGCAACGATGGCAGCAACGTTAGCCAATCGGGGGATCAATCCCCTTACGGGCGAGCGTGCTGTACCCAGTCGCTACATCCGCGACATTCTCAGCGTTATGTACACCTGTGGTATGTACAACTTCGCAGGACAATGGGCGTATACCGTCGGCATCCCAGCCAAAAGTGGCGTCTCGGGCGGCATTATTGCGATCGTTCCACGGCAGGTTGGCATTGCTGTTTTTTCGCCACTGCTTGATGCGCATGGTAGTAGCGTGCGTGGTATCAAAGTTTGCGAGGAACTATCCCGGCAGTTTGAACTCCATATGTTTGATCCACCGATGGGCTGTTTGCACCTGTTGGAACAGTTAGACGACGCAACCTAGCTAGGTTTGAAACTGTTGCGCGTAAAACCGAGCATAACGCCCACTTTTGTCTAATAACTCGGCGTGAGTACCAGATTCAACGACCTGTCCTTGTTCAAGTACCAGGATGCGATCGGCGCGGCGGACGGTAGCAAGACGGTGGGCAATGATGAAGACGGTGCGGTTCTGCATCAACCGCTCTAGCGCTTCTTGCACCAGCGCTTCAGATTCGGAATCAAGGGCAGAAGTGGCTTCATCCAGGATCAGAATGCGTGGATTCAGAAGCACAGCACGAGCGATCGCCAGTCGTTGGCGCTGCCCGCCCGAAAGGTTAACACCACGCTCACCCAGCCAGGTTTGATAGCCCTGAGGAAATTCCACAATGAACTGATGGGCGTTGGCAATTTTAGCAGCGTTCTGAATAGTGTCCAGGTCTAAATCGGCTTGCCCAAAGGCAATGTTTTGAGCGATCGTGCCTGAAAAAAGAATCGTTTCCTGCGGCACAATGCCAATTTGACGGCGTAAGCTGCTGAGGGTGACATCTTTGACATCCACACCATCCAGAAAAATGTGCCCGCTTTGAGGGTCGTAAAAGCGGGGCAACAGGTTTGCTAACGTCGTTTTACCAGCACCAGAGGAGCCAACCAGAGCGATCGCCTCACCTGGGAGTGCCAGAAAGCTGAGATTTTTCAGCACTGGCTGATCGATCTGGTAGCCAAAGCTCACGGCGCGGTACTCCACTTTACCCGTTACGGTTGGTAGGGTGACAGCGCCAGTGTGTTCAACCACAGTTGGCTGAATATCCAGCAATTCAAAAATGCGATCAAGTGAAGCTTCGCCTTGCTTAAATTCGTTGTAATTGCTGGTAATCAGCGCGATCGGGTCAATAAGCATCACGACAGCCGTGAGATAGCTCACAAACTCGCCGCCTGTCAGGTTGCCCTGCGAGACTTGCCAGCCGCCAAGCAGCAGCAAAAACAGCAGGCTAAGAGATTCTAAAAAGCCCACTACGGGCATTTGAATGGCTTTGAGTTGCTCTGCCCGAAAGCGCGCCCGACGGTTGCGCTCTGCCTCTCGACCGAAGCGATCGAGCATATAGTCTTCAGCAGCAAACGCTTGCACTAGACGCATACCGCTAAACACTTCTACCAGCAGCGCTGACAAGTCTGAAACTCGGCTCTGGCTACGATAGGAGAGTTGACGCAACTGCTCGCCAAACCAGGTAACGAGCACTGCCATCAATGGAGCAATAACCAGCGTTGCTAACGTTAGTTGCCAGTTGAGATAAACCATATAGCCCAGCACCACCAGCAGTTGCAGCACACTGGGCACAAATTGGTGAAAGACTTTGTTGACCACTTCGCCGATGCGATCGACCTCTTCCGTTAGCCGATAGGCAAGATCGCCGCTCTGAGCTGTTTCAAAGTAACTGAGACTGAGCTTCTGTAGATGGGCATAGACGTGCTTACGAAGGTCGAGGGTGATTGCCAGAGCCGCCTTTGCCATCAGCGAATCCTGACCGTACTGGGCAAGTTTCTGCACCAAAAAGACAATCGTGCAGAAACCGGCAAGCTCGGCGATCGCCAGAATTCTCCCCTGCCCAATCAAAGCCGCCATTTGACCTGCTATCCATGCCAGCACAGGCCAAATTGCCGTAAAAACAAGGGTGCAGAGCAGTGCCTGAATGATCGTGCGACCATGCGGTCGAATGTAATCAAGAAGCTGCCAGTAGCGATCGCGTCCTTTCAAAGTCTGTTTAATGTGCTTTCTTAATAAAGGGGCAGTGCTGCTGAGACAGGTGATACAACGACAGTCACAAGAGTAATCAGGCGTTCAACGCTGCTCGGCTGCTGAAGTCACTTGCCTAAAAATCAATGCAGTAATGTCGTTCAAGCAATCCAGGCAAAGCTGCCCATGAGCTTAGGCGTAATGAAACTTAGAGTAGTGCCCCAACGCCTACCATGACCGGGACAAGCGATCGGCATACACCACTTCAGTAGAACAGTTTTTCCACCATGTTTGCCATAAAGTGACTGAGCTATAGTGCAGCTACTTTTTGTAAAAGAGCTAGGAGTCTCCCTTACAGAATAGGAAACCACCAACAGTGACCCGCTGCATAGCCCCTATTATCCCCCACAACAGCGCACATAAAAATTCCTCAAGAAGAAGCTAAACATTGAAAAGACCCTGCCCTAGCTTTGCTCTAACAAAGAGAAGCCTACCTGCAAAAGCAATTCCGCTGGTAAGTAAAAGCTAATCGACTACTCTGAGTCCTGCATATACCCTCGTAGTAACGCGATGCTTATCTCAAAGCACACCTCAATTTTTTGGGAGTCAAGCCACTGATACAGGTGACGTAATCTAAGCCCAACTGTTTCAGCGAACAGGTTTACGCGTTTTGCGCCGGACAAGCCAAACAACCACTGCAATCAGTAGACCGAGCAAGACAATTTTGCTCATAGGTGCTAGGTACACCTCCACCAACTCGTAGTTGTTCCCCAGAAAATAACCCAGAGCCGTGAGCAATGTTACCCAGAGCGTAGTGCCAATGGTTGAATACAGCAAAAAGAGTGCGATCGGCATCTGATTGATGCCTGCTGGCAGTGAGATCAGCGTCCTCACACCCGGCACTAGACGGCAAAACAGTACTGTTTTTGCGCCATGCTGATTAAACCAACGGTTTGCCTTGTCAATATCCTTGCCAGAAAGCGTCAACCACTTACCATAGCGATCGGCAAGCTGCCGCAGCCGTTGCTCACCAATCAGTTTGCCAGCATAATACCAGGGCAGTGCGCCCAGCATCGTGCCAACCACACCCGCCAGAACCGCGAGAAAAAAGTTCAGTTTACCTTGCGCGATCGTAAACCCTGCGAGCGGCATGATCAGTTCTGAAGGAATCGGGGGAAAAAGGTTCTCCAGAAACATCAGCAGCCCAATCCCCACATAGCCCAGGGATGTCATCGTATTCGTAATCCACTCGGTCATACAGCTATTCTCTAGATGGGCAACCAGCAGCCTAAATAAGCAGAATTGCAGACGGCTCTTAGCATTGCGTTGCTAGAACGCTCTCGTTGCATATCCTAACCTCTAGCAGTTAAATGTCTTTAAGTTCCGAATGACAGTTTCAAATTGCTGCAAGGGTAGCTTCTCTAAGATTCATGTCAAAGTTGTATCGGTCAGGACAAAGCCACCGCAGCTTACTACGGTGGCAGACAACAGCTTATAGCTACTAAACCCAGTGGCGTTTGGGTTAAGCCTTCTTCAACCAGCTAAACATGGCACGTAAGTCCTTGCCGACAGCTTCGATCTGGTGTTCTGCCTCACGACGGCGCATGGCAGTAAAACCAGGCTTACCCGATTGATTCTCCAGCACAAACTCGCGAGCAAACTGACCGGTCTGGATTTCGAGCAGAATCTTCCGCATTTCAGCGCGGGTGTCATCGTTGACAATGCGAGGACCGCGCGTAAAGTCACCATATTCGGCGGTGTTGGAGATGCTGTCGCGCATTTTGGCTAGACCACCTTCCACGATCAAGTCCACAATAAGCTTGACTTCATGCAAACACTCGAAATAGGCAACCTCAGGCTGATAACCTGCTTCTACCAGAGTTTCAAAGCCAGCCTTGATGAGCGCTGTCAAACCACCACAGAGAACGACCTGCTCCCCAAACAAATCGGTTTCGGTTTCTTCCCGAAACGTCGTTTCCAGGATGCCTGCACGAGTGCCGCCGATGCCTTTAGCGTAAGCCATTGCCCGATCGCGTGCCTGTCCTGACGCATCTTGAAAAACGGCAAACAAAGCAGGCACTCCTTCACCCTGCTCATAAGTGCGCCGCACCAAATGTCCGGGTCCCTTAGGAGCAACCATCACCACATCAACGTTGCTAGGAGGCACTACTTGCGCGAAGTGAATGTTGAACCCGTGGGCAAATGCCAGCACCTTTCCTTCTGTCAGATGCGGTTCAATCTCATTTTTATAAACCGTTTTTTGCACTTCATCTGGCAGCAAAACCATAATGAAGTCAGCCCGTTTCGCTGCTTCCTCAACCGAATACACGGTTAAGCCCGACTCCTTTGCTTTGATTGCCGATTTGCTGCCGGGATACAACCCCACAATCACATTGGCACCGCTATCCTTCAGGTTCAGCGCGTGGGCGTGACCTTGAGAACCGTAGCCAATAATGGCGATCGTTCCGTTAAGCAAATCTAAGTTGGCATCCGCGTCGTAATACATCCGCGCCATAGTGGGAGTCTCCTTGCAAGGGTCGAGTTCTGTGCGAACTCAAAATTTTATCAGATCCCAGGAGAGTGAAGGTAAAAGAAAGGCAAAAGGTGAAAGAAGGCAAAAAGCAAAAGTGAGAAGGCAAAAGTGAAGTGCTTACCAGGGGAGAGGGAAAGTCGAGGGAGTGAAGTAGCCTTCAATCCTTTGCCACTTCCGCAGCAGCCAGGTTGCTCACAAGCAGATGCCGTTCAAGCATCTCAATTGTCTCCAACAGTCCAACTTATCTCAATTCGCCTTCAGCCTTTAGCCCTTAGCCTTCAGCCTTTTACCTTCTGCCCTCCGCCTTCCCCTTATTTATTCATTTCTTGAATCTGAGCCGTGAAGTAGTCTTGCCGATACTTGAGCTGTCTTGCTAGACCTAAGCCCTGCTGAAACGCTGCCACTGCCTGCTGGTTTTGCTTGCGATCGCGCTGAATCTGTCCAATTTGGTCGTAAGCGTGCATCATGCCGTAGAGGTTGTAAGACTGCTGTTCGAGGCTGACCAGGTAATCAAAAACTTTTAAGGCGGCATCCAGGCGATCGTTGGCACGGTAGAGCGCACCAAGCTTCTGTAGCGCTTCGCTAGCATAGGCAAGCTGGAGCGTGGGTTGAGCCAGTTGATAGGCTGACTGGTAGTATTGCTCTGCCTGGTCAGGACGTGCCAAAAGCTGATAGTTATCGGCAATTTTGATTTTTAACGCTGGGATGGAGAGGGGATCAGGCAAGGTTTCGTAAAGCGCAACGAGTTGCTGTTGGACGGTTATTGCCTGTGCTGGCTGTTTTGCTTGCTCATAGCTATATGCCAGTCGTGTCAAATAGATACTTTCGTTTTGGCGATCGCCCCTTGCCTTGGCTCTACTTGATAACTCTTGGTAAGTGACGGCAGCGTTGGGATAGTCGAGCCAAGTGAGGTGTAGCTGCGCCAACGTAATGAGCGCTTCGTCAGTCTGTTTTTCGTCACGGCGCTGCTTTGCGTCGGTCACAATTTGGGTGTAGATCGCTACGGCTGGCTTTGGTAAGCGCACCTGCTGATAGGCAACTCCCAGCGCTTGCAGCACGGCTAAGCGCCCGGCACGATCGCTACTACTAAGAACGGCGCTTGTGTCACTGGTGTTAGAAGGTGGCGGCGTGGCAACGGGATCTAGGGGCACTGTATCGCCAGTTGCTGGAGCTGTAGCCATCGTAGCGGTTGACAATTGGTGTTGCGCCAGAATGGTATCCAGGCGCTTGGTAATCCAACGAACATCTGGGGTTAGGCTCTCTTTCCAGGCAATATCACCTACTCGTCCCAGTGCTTTTGTCTCCTCAACGGCACCTAATGCTCGCCGCAGACGCAGTTCCCGATACCACAGTGCAAAGGCACCAACCCGATCGCCCTGCTGCAACGTGGCAGTTGCCTGATTATTCAAGTTATCCAGTGCGGCAGTTAGCTGTTTCCGCTCTAAGGCTGAAAGGGGACGCGGCACTGCCGTCTGTGGCAGCAACGGATCAGGCGCTGTACTTTCTAGCGGATTGGGCGGAAACTCGTCAGTTTTTTTGGAGGGAGTTGGCTGTGCGGCTGGTGGCTGAGTTGGAGGGGTTTTAACCTCTGGCACCTGGTTTTGAGAGGGCTGCACATCAAGATTCTGACCCGGTAGCGGCTGAGGATTCTGACCTGGTAGCGGCTGCAAGGGAGGGTTTTGACCCGGTAGCGGCTGAGGATTCTGACTTGGTAGCGGCTGCAAGGGAGGGCTTTGACCCGGCAACGGCTGAAGGATTTGACCCGGTAGCGGCTGCAAAGGAGGGTTTTGACCTTGTAGTGGTCTTAACTCTGTTGGTTGGGGTACAGGTTGCGCGATCGCCTCTGGCACCAGACCTAAGAACAACAGAGGGAGCGCCAAGTTTACAGCGCGCAAGGATGGCAGTGCTACATCCACACGTTTTTGCATTGCTGAGCCTCCGTCTTGCTGTTCCCAGACTTGGTTCCATTCATTGCTACGCCTTGACATAACCGCTCCTCTAGAAAATCACCGCACCGAAAATTCTGCCAGGAAAACTTGCTTGTAAACAATAGGTATTTTGTTTGCTGTCGTCGTCCCGTACACCCCTGCAAACTGCTCAAACTGCCCGTAGGGGTTAAGTTGCGAGCAAACCTATAGCGATCGCAGCCGATGAAAGTCGATAGTCTCCGTTATAGAGTGCCTGTGGCTTTTGTGTCCACTTACCAACAATTGCATAAGCAGAGATGACATAATGAGTTGCATTTGGCTGGCATATCATAAGCAGACTTATAATCAATGGCGTGAGGCTATCAGTAAGATAGACACTGAGGCACAGCGCCAAACCGCTTTAACAGCGGCAGAGAGGAAAAGCTGTAGTCTCACGCCTTCAGTTCAATGTTTTTTGCTTAGCCTCAGCTCGTTTACTGTTGGGATAGAAACCGTGAAAGTTTTGGTCATTGGCAATGGTGGTCGCGAACACGCGCTGGCATGGAAGTTGCTGCAATCTCCTAAGGTGCAACAGGTAACGTGCATTCCTGGTAACGGGGGGACTGCTTCACTAAAGCGTTGCCAGAACTTACCGCTCAACGTCGAGGATCTCGAAGGCATTGGGCGCTTTGCTCTGGTCAACGGAATATCTCTAGTAGTTGTTGGTCCTGAGGCACCGCTGGCAGCAGGTATTACAGATTACTTAAGGCATCAGCATCTTACTGTTTTTGGTCCAACGCGCTTAGGAGCGCAGATCGAAGCCAGTAAGTCGTGGGCAAAAGCGCTCATGCAAGAAGCTAACATCCCTACTGCACAGGCTGCCGTCTTTACAGAAAAAGAGGCAGCACAAGCGTATGTAGAAGCTCAGGGTGCGCCGATCGTAGTTAAAGCAGACGGGCTAGCGGCAGGCAAAGGGGTGACAGTTGCCTCGACGGTAGCAGAAGCAAAGGCAGCGATCGCGGCGATTTTTGACGGGCATTTTGGCAAAGCCGGTGAGCGCGTCGTCATTGAAGAATGCTTGCAGGGGCAGGAAATCTCTGTACTGGCGCTAACTGATGGCATCACTATTCGCCCCTTGCTGCCCGCCCAAGACCACAAGCGTATTGGCGATGGTGATACAGGAGCTAACACAGGTGGAATGGGTGCTTATGCGCCTGCACCGATCGCAACTCCTGAGCTGATGCAACGCATTCAGACCGAAATCTTGGCACCGACGCTCGCCGCGCTCCAAAGCCGTCAGATCGACTACTGTGGCGTGCTGTATGCTGGCTTGATGATTACACCCGAGGGCGATCCGAAGGTAATTGAATTTAACTGTCGCTTCGGTGATCCTGAAATCCAGGCAATACTGCCACTGCTAGAAACGCCTCTAGATGAGCTACTGCTGGCGTGTGCCCAGAAGCGGCTGTCAGAGCAGCCACCGATCGTTTGGAAATCAGGCGCTGCTGCCTGTGTGGTAATGGCAGCAGCAGGTTATCCCGGTCCATTTAAAAAGGGCGATCGCATCACTGGCATTGAGGACGCAGAAGAGCAAGGCGCATTTGTGTTTCATGCCGGCACCAAAACCAAACAACAAGCGCTACTGACCGATGGGGGCAGAGTGCTAGGCGTGACCGTGACGGATGAAACCTTCGATGCCGCACTTTCCAAAGCATATGCCGCTGTCAACAGTATCCAGTTTGACAGTGCCTACTATCGCCGCGATATTGGCGATCGCGTTAGAACTACCGAGACAGCCGCCAGTTAACTTATAGTGAAGGTAGTTGTTAGTTTTTAGCTATTGGTTGTTAGCTAAAAACAGCCTCTAAAAACTAATGACCAACAACTAACAACCATCTTCACGCCCTTGTTTGCCTTCCTGCGCCAAATTCGAGCAACCGTTGCTAGCTGGTGGTCGGAGTTTACGCTTCAGACCAAACTGATGGCAGCGGCAACATTGGTCGTCTCCTTGATCATGAGCGGGTTGACCTTCTGGGCAGTCAACACGATTCAGGAAGATGCTCGACTGGGTGATACCCGCTTTGGGCGTGACCTAGGCTTGCTGTTAGCGGCAAACGTCGCACCCTTAATAGACGAAAACCGTACAGAGTTAGCACGGTTCTCACATCGCTTTTACAGCAGTACCTCCAGCATTCGCTATATGCTGTACGCCGATGCCGAGGGCAATATTTTCTTCGGCATTCCGTTTTCCGAGTCGGAAGTGCAAAACTCGCTAACGATTCGCCGCAAGATTCATCTGCCTGATAACTACGCTGAGGATACAGAGGCACCGATGGTGCGGCAGCATATGACTCCGGATGGCGAAGTAACGGATGTCTTTGTACCGCTTATTAATGGAGGGGTATACAAAGGGGTGCTGGCGATTGGCACCAACCCTAACCCTACCGTCGTCACCTCATCGCATCTAACCCGCGATGTGACGATCGCCGTGTTCGTTTCCATCTGGGTCATGGTGATTTTGGGTGCTGTTTTCAACGCGCTCACCATCACCAAGCCGATTAAGGAACTGCTGGTGGGGGTGAAAAACATTTCCTCTGGCAACTTTAAGCAGCGAGTTGATTTGCCCCTAGGTGGCGAACTGGGCGAACTGATTGGTAGCTTCAACGAGATGGCAGAGAAGCTGGAGCGTTATGAAGAACAGAACATTGAAGAACTAACCGCCGAAAAAGCAAAGCTCGAAACGCTGGTATCGACGATCGCAGATGGCGCAGTGCTGCTAGACATTGAAATGCAGATTGTGCTGGTCAATCCTACAGCGCGTCGTCTTTTTGGCTGGGAGGGCGAAACAGTAGAAGGCGTTAACTTGCTGCGCTTGTTGCCCTCACCCGTACAGGCAGAGATTACCCGTCCGTTATATCAGATAGCTAAAGGGGAACTGCGCGAGGGTGCCGAGTTCCGCATCACGTTAAAAGAACCACTCGATCGCACAGTGCGAATTCTGTTAACGACAGTGCTAGATGTGTCGCGGGAGAACGTCAAAGGCATTGCAATGACGGTACAGGACATCACTCGCGAAGCTGAACTCAACGAAGCTAAGAGCCAGTTTATCAGCAACGTCTCTCACGAATTGAGAACACCACTGTTCAATATCAAATCCTTTATCGAAACGCTGCACGAATACGGTGAAGAATTAAGCCTTGACGAGCAACGAGAGTTTTTGGAAACAGCGAACCGCGAAACCGATCGCCTGACGCGACTGGTCAACGATGTGCTGGATTTATCCAAACTGGAGTCGTTCAAGCTCTATAACTTTGAAGCGGTCGATTTGGCACAACCGATCGAGCAAACTCTGCGAACCTACCGTCTCAATGCACGCGACAAAGGGATCGAACTCATTCAGGAAATTGAGCCGAACTTACCACCCGTTTTAGGGCATTACGATCTACTGCTGCAAGTTTTTACCAATCTGGTGGGCAATGCGCTGAAATTCACCGAAACAGGTGGCAAAGTAGCGCTGCGGGCGTACCTATTAGACAGTGCCGTCCAACACCACCAGGCGAAAAGCCCCTTTCTCTGCCCCCCACCTGAGAGTTGCGTCACCGAAGATGCCTTAGGTTTCAGGCACGTTCGCATTGAAGTTGCAGACACAGGGATTGGTATTGATACAGACGATCAGTACGCCATCTTCGATCGCTTTTTCCGCGTTGAGAATCGGGTGCATACGCTTGAAGGCACTGGCTTAGGGTTATCCATTGTACGTAACATTATCGAAAAGCACTCTAGCCGCGCCCATCTGGTCAGTGAACCTGGAGTCGGCACCACCTTTTGGTTTGACCTGAGGGTATTCCAAGAAGGGGCTTCAGCAGACGAAGTTGCCAGACGATTGCAACAGCAAGGCGATCACTCTTTAGCAAGCACCTCAGAAGCAACAACCGAACCTCAAACTAGCCTCGTTAGTACGTAACGAGACTGCTAAGGTAATCAGTTTTTAAGCGTCTTTCCTTTTTGGGTAACTCTAGCGGGGTGGTCGTCGCCGCTGCAAAAATTCAGGAATATCTAGCCCAGTTGGTTTGTTTTTAGGTTCTGCCACTGGCGGTGGACTGCCGACAGAGGGAGCAGCGACCCGACGAGTTGCAGTTGGTTTAGATATGGTTTGAGGTCTGACCTCATGCGTAAACCCTGTCGCGATCACTGTAATCCGAAGTTCGCCCTGCATCCGTTCATCAATGACCGCGCCAAAGATAATGTTTGCTTCTGGATCAACTACTTCATAGATAATTTCAGCCGCCGCATTCACTTCATGCAGCGTTAAATCTGTGCCACCTGTAATGTTAAAGACAACGCCACGTGCGCCTTCGATCGACGATTCCAACAATGGCGACGAAATCGAGGCGACGGCTGCTTCTCTTGCTCTCGACTTGCCAGAGCCGATGCCAATGCCCATTAGCGCCGAACCTGCATCTGCCATCACAGCACGCACATCGGCAAAGTCAACGTTGACCAAACCTGGAATTGTGATGATGTCTGAAATACCCTGAACACCTTGACGCAAGATATCGTCTGCGACACGAAAGGCTTCTTGCACGGGCGTTTGCTCTGAAATCACCGACAGCAGCTTGTCATTAGGGATCACGATCAGTGTATCGACCCGACTTTGTAGCGCGGCAATCCCTTCTTCTGCTTGGCTGGTGCGCCGCCGTCCTTCAAAGGTAAACGGGCGCGTGACAACACCTACAGTCAGCGCACCCATTTCCTTGGCGACTTCTGCCACGATCGGTGCCGCTCCAGTACCCGTACCGCCACCCATGCCAGCCGTGATGAACACCAGATCTGCATTATCGAGCGCAGTAGCAATTTCATCGCGTGATTCTTCGGCTGCTTTTTGCCCGATTGCGGGGTTTCCCCCCGCGCCCAAGCCTCGCGTGAGCTTTTGACCCATTTGCAAGCGGTTAATTGCAGTTGCGTAAGTCAGCGCCTGGGCATCAGTATTAATTGACCAAAACTCCACCCCAACGACTTCGCTGGCAATCATGCGATTCACTGCGTTACCGCCACCACCGCCAACTCCAATCACCTTAATTTTGGCTACGCTACTAGGCACAATATCACCACTCCTTGATTCTTCACCCCGCAACCCCCTGACATTAGCAGGTTGACTTAAGTGTAGTCCCGAGTTGCCAAAAGGATTTGCTGGCTCTGCTGGTAGTGAAGCATTGTTCTGCCCTTCGGCTTGAGAACCGTTATAGGCTGCCCCTGCGTCAGGATTAAGCGCCCTTGAACTCGCGGCCGAATTGCTATTAACCGAATTATTATTAAGAGTCATTGGAATTGCAGCGGTTATAAACTACGTTTTAGTGTGCAGACGGTTTCATCAATGATAGGGGAACCAATTTAGCAAACTAATGTTAGCGCGAGAGTCGCAACAGATTGAGCGGTTCAATTAACTGAATGATGGTCTTTGTTGCTGCTGGTTATTCATAATCTCACACTTATAAAGCTAGGGAGTACCAGATTCTACAGGGTTTTGAGTTTTGGTCATTTGCACAATTGGGTTATCTGGGTTACGGAGATCAATATACGTGATTTGGCTGAACCTGGAGTCTTTTGCAAGCGATCGCATACGATCGAGTGTCTTTAACTGCGACGAGAATTGCCAGCTATAGGGACCAATGTGAACCGTGCCCAGCTCTGTTTTCAGGATGACGTTAGCTGGATCGCGCCAATCGATTTCCGAAACGTTAACGGGTGGACCTTGCTTTAGCTCTCGATACAGCTTTGACCAGGAAGGACGATAGCTTTCTGGCTTGCCAATTACCTTTAGGGCTGGCAACTTTAATGACTGATCGAGCGCAACATAGCTTTCTAACGGCGTTAATATGCCATTTTCGTCAAGCAAGCCGCTTTTCGTCGTACTGCCCACCTTTACACCTGTTGGTAAAGGAGCCGCAGACGTTAGTGCAAGCGCTACAGGCAACCGCTCTTTAACTTGCACAACCAACCCTGGAGGAAAGAGTTGGCGACTGACAACCACATCCGCGATCGGGGCTTTTGCTTGAAGTTCACGGGCGATCGCTTGAGGCTCAACTCGAAACAGTGATTGGGGATACGGGATGGGCAGCAGCGATCGTAAGGTACGCACTGGAATAAAATGATTGCCCTCAATCCGCACCTGTTCTGGACGTCGAATGACCCACAGCGGTAGGGTTGCAGTCCAGATTACCCCTGCGGTCAAACCACAAATCGCCAGCGTTCGCCAGCTAGACTGCAAAAACCGCACACGCCTACGCTGGCGAAGCTTTTGCCGCCGTTGCGCTAACTCTGTACGAGAAACCGACCCAATACTGCTAGTCATCCAGATTTTTAGTACTCTGCCGCAAACGAGGTCTTAGCCTCTTAACATACCTGATTTTGCTGCACTCGCTCGGCAAGTTTCGGGCGAATCTTACGTTACCTAATTGCTGTCGATCGCGCTTAGAAAGAGTCAGGCTCACAACCTCAGTACTACTAAGCTATTCAAAGCCAATTGTCAAAAGATAAACGATCGGCGTGCTAAGAGCAATTAAGCAATCTTTAAGCCATTCGCTATGCTTTTTCTTATTGAAGCACTCAACATTCTTCCGGCAAGCCTGTCCCTAAGATTTACTCTTAGAGGATGCGGAGTAAAACGAGCTGTTACCTACCATCGGCAAGACAGAGCCACTGGTTAGCCCTCACTCCTCATTCCCTAACTTGTCGCTTCCTGAAGCTGCACCGCAATGCGTTCGCCAAATTCGGGATCGGTGTTCGCCAAGCCCAACAGTTGCAAGTATTCCTGACGTGTCAACCCCCCTTTCTCGATGATGGCTAAAGCTTCAGCTTCGATTTCTTGCTCTACACGCAGCGACTCTGTTTCAGTTTCGGCTCCTTGTAACTCTCCCTCACGACGTTCGATCAGAGCAACAACCTGTAGACATGCATGGACAAACTCGCTGACCTTCTCCGACGGAATGCTGCTGGGATCAGCAACAGAACGGCTTGGTAGCGCTGGTGCCGCTGTTGCAGAATCTAGCGGGATTGGTGCGTCTGCTGCTAAGACAGCGGATGGGTAGGCGACAAAACAGACAATAAGAATGGTCAACGAACACAGTAAGAGGTGTCGGGCACAACGGAGCAGTAAGAGCATGGCACAGTACGTAAAGGCAGACACAAGCAGACGATCGCTGGCTTTAACCTAGCGCGTTTAGGACGCTTGATCCATCCTGTTGGCATAATTTCTCTCTGGGTGCGATCGCCTGCAATTTCATATGACATTGGCGGCTTAGACTGTAATCACCCTGGGTACCAAGACAGAGGATGCCAGTGTGAAGTAACGCAATATGAGACTTTTAATACCTGTACAGATTGCCACTCTATTGGAAGCAAGTCATGCCCTGGCTCTCTTCCAATAACGTCAGTTCGGGTTAAGCCGGAAGGAGCAAATTGTGGTCAAGGGCAATGGATGGCTTCTTTGGCTGATGGCAATAGGCAATCAATCCGCCCAAGATATTGACAAAGCAATTGACTGGAGAACG
>NZ_JACJPI010000053.1 GCF_014695975.1 Leptolyngbya sp. FACHB-321 | reverse complement strand
AAAACTGGACTCAATCACCGTTCAGTTATAGTCTACAACTCCGATGCTCTCGTTCCTGTTAGCGCCGATGCCTAAGCTAGGATGCTGCTTCTATCGTTGGTTAGTTGCGGGTTTAGCAACCACTCGCATGCGTGTGTCGGGTTGGGCGTAGTGGATGGCGATCGCCAAGTCAGCTGTGGCACTGTCTCTCAAAGGAGGCATGCCAAGTTGGCATGGGTTGGGGCGAGGACGCTGTAAAAGTCAAGCGGCAGACCGCTTTTAGAGCTTCTGGTTGATCGATGAGACTATACCGTTAGTAATGAGAACGAATTCTTGATCCCCAGGCAAGTCTAGATACGGACACGTTTGGACTTGCTGTTGCAGCGTGAAGGATGGGTCACCCGGTGCAATCCACGCCACGCGTCCTTGCGCCATCCAGGGCGCCAGGTCAAAATCAGCCTGCTCCTTAAACAGAAGATAAGGCGCTCTAGCCCATTCATAGCGATTGTGCTCCTGGACCCAAACCGCCCATTCAGTCGACCACTCCGGGAAGGGATTTGCGAGTGTGAGTGGTTTGGTTTCACTAAAGTAAGCAATCGGGTAAGCAGTGTGGGCACCGACTTGGATCTGAGAGATGACGACCTGGAGGGGATGCTCCCGTAGTGCCGAGGGCACCACAAAGGGTACTTCTGGTCCAGGCGCCGAGCGGAAGGGGACTATAGCCACAGCCTCTGCCAACTTGACGGCACCGGAAAGGGTCCAGAAGTGTGGGCACAACTGCTGCTGCGCTCCATTACGCCAGCGTTCATCCGAACGCCACCACAAGCCATCGAGCCCGTAGTGATCAAAAGACAAATAGTTAAGGGTCTGGCAGTAGGGGCACCGCGACAGTGGCAGCATCGGGACGCCAGCGCGGTACTCGTCGCGTAAGGCCGGCAACTGCTCCCTATAAGCAGTTTGCTGTCTCAGTCGCTCTCTAAAATTTGGTTGACGGAAGTAAATTGGGCGGCGCCATTCAAAGTCGTGGAGCCACTCCATAACTGCGAAGCATTTCTGCAGGTATTGCCGGCGAGTCTCAGCCGTAAAAGGGGTGTGGGTCAGCATCGCTTTGTTGCTTTATCTTGTGAGCGCCAAGACCCTAGCTTGGCAGATTGTGCCCCCTCTGTCTGCTCAGGCTTGAGTGGTGCTGGCCGGTCAGACTCAACCCGCCGTTTGGACCAGGCAGCACCGGTCATGGTCGCACTCAGGGGTAGAGCCGCGCTCCGTGCGAAAGTTGAGCCTAGGGATGCTACAGTTCTGCTGCGTCTGGCTTTCATCGTCCGGCTTAACGTAAGGCTAGTTTTGTTGGTTAGTTGCACCCCGGAGCAACGGTGCAACGTGGAATAAGGGTTTCAGCCGCTGCAAAGGAGCAAAAAGCGCCTCTGTACTACCCACTTTTGCTTCAAATTAGTCCAAGGTTAGTCCAAGAACACTAGTACACCCCTCAAAAGCGGTTTCGGTACGACCACCAATGACTCTTCTTTCATGTGGCGATCGCGGTCCGATCCTGGTGAATCCTTGTCTTCCTAGTCGAGATAGCCTCATAGCAGCAGGCGATCGCCGATCACAAGTCGAGCTTTTTACTTATGAGAAGCCACTGCGAGCGACACCTGCACTATCAGCTTTGACTAAAGCGGTCTAATCATGACCACAAATGTGAAGATGCAGCTTATTTGGTGCCATGAGCAAAGGAGTGGCACCAGCCGTAGAACCTCTCTCCTTACTGCCATGCCACGCTTTGACTCACGGCTACCACCCGCTGACGGGCTCTAAGACCTGATGCCTCTAAGGTTAGCTGGGGCACTGTTGTAGCGCTTCATCTACTGCGCCGCTCCTTTGCTCATGGCACCATTCTTTCTGCTCACTGACAACTATCCTCAAAAAGACTTGGTTGACTCAGAAAGAAGATTGAACTTAAAGGAGAAGGTTAGGTTATAGCCTTTCCATAGCATGAAGATGAACCTTGATTCCAACCATCAGCAATCGTTGAGTAAAGCAGCAGTGAAAGTCATGATCAGCAAGTTTGTCAAAAGCCTAACCCAGATTGCTTTAGCGAGTGTAGTTGTAATGGGTGCCGTTGCTTGCGCTGCTGAACAAGGGGAGGGGGAAGGTGCTGTCCAAAGAGAAGACGCTGTTGAAAAAGAAGGTGCTGTTGAAAAAGAAGGCGAGGAGCAGGAAGGCACTACTGAAAGGGAAAGCGCTGTTGAAAGGGAAGGTGGGAAGCAGGAAGGCACTGCCGAAAGGGAAGGCGGAGAGCAGGAAGGCGGGAAGCAGGAAGGCGCTGTAGAGCAGGAAGGCGGGGAGGCGCGTGAGTCTAAAGTAGAGAGAGATTGAACGTGCTCAATCTCTCTCTACTAACCAACATAGTCATCGTCTTGGTTGCCAAAAAGCTGTTTGATGTAGAGACATGGCATACAAGTTCCTCGAAGCATTTGAGTTAACTGTTAATGCCATTGAAAGTATTTGAAAGGAGCTAAGGCGCTCGTGCTAAGGAAAAGTCTTTGGTCTGACGAACCAGTGTGCGAAAGCCAAGGCCATGGCCTGACGAACCGAAGGGCGGCTTTTCTAAGGTGTGAATGAGCAAAAAATATGGCACAATTTGCAAATGAGTGGCATAGTCTTTCGAAGCCAGAGTCCACAAATGTTTCAAGCTTCTAGCCTACTTCGAGTTACTGCTGCTTAGACACCGTTCATCCCAAGCTGTTAGAAGCTGGAAGGCTTATTTAGAGTTGCATTGACCGATTGCGCCATCGATTGACGAATTGCGCCATATTTTTTGCTCATTCACAGCTGAATTTATCAATCATCTAATACTCCCCAACTCAACCAACCAAAGACAGCTAACAGATTGCGCTTCACCGGACGGACGGCTTGAACCATAGCCTCATATTGAATCCAGTTAGCCAGCTTTCCTTAAGACAAGCCTGCTGATACGGATTGCCGTCCGTCCACCAGGCTGGTATCGCGATGGTTAGAGTTTGGTCGGGTGGCAAGCTCGGCTTGCTAACGAAGTTTGGCAATGACATTGCCTGTGACTTGAGTCTCGACCCTACTTAAGATTTCACCCCAGGCTTGAGCAGCGGCAGGACCTTCCATGGGTTGTAGCAGACAGGCACGCGACGATCGCACGTATGGAAAAGCAGCGGTGATCGCAGCAACGCTAGCGGTGGTAGTGCTGCACGTGAGCAGGCAGCGCGATGTCGGCGGCTAAACGCGGATCGGCAACTGGCTCTAAGGTCGTCAATTGCAGCGGCAACTCACCGGCCCAGATGGGCAAGGCATAGTCGGCTTCATCATCGAGTGGCGCACCTGATCGCCGCTTGGCGGAGGCTTCTGTCAGTGGCAGTGCCAAGACGAGCGTTCCCATCAGCTCTTGTCGATTGGGTGGACGCACTTCTGCCCAGCGATCGCGCATCACGTGCTCGGTAAAGGCTTTGAGCGCCTCCAGTTTTTCCTCAGCATCCTCGACCAGCGTTGCCCGACCAAAGACCACAACCGAACGGTAATTCATCGAGTGGTGAAAGGCAGAGCGGGCAAGGACAAGACCATCGAGCAGCGTCACAGTGACACAGACTTCCACGCCTTCCTTGAGCGTGCGGAGCATTCGACTGGCAGGAGAACCGTGAATGTAGAGGCGATCGCCCACTCGTCCATAGGCAGTAGGAATCACAAACGGCTGTCCATCGACGACAAACCCAACCTGACAAAGCAAGCCTTCATCGAGAATGTCATAAATCGTCTGACGATCGTACTCTCCCCGCTGGGGCAGGCGCTTAATCTGAGTGCGTTGGGTCTGCGAAAACGTCGTATCGGTGGTCTCTGAATGAGTCATAACTTTCCCTTAAAACTACGTCAGCGATCGTCGCATCACGTTACTATCAGCAAATCCTAAGCGGCTATAAACCGGTCTACCCGCAGGGGAGGCATTGAGGACGGCATGGGTGCAGCCCAATGAGCGGAGGTAGGCAATCGCCCGATCAGTCAACTGCGTGGCAATGCCCTGACGACGAAAGTCAGGCTCTACATACACCCCCCAGAGATAGCCATCTTGTCGATAAGAGGCTTCGAGAATGTTGGGGTAGAGTCCTGCGAACCGCTGGCATCCCACCGATCCCACAACCCGATTATTCACCGCTGCGACAAATGCCTGATAGTCCAGCGATCGCCGTGCCTCATCGAGATAGTGCTGCATCTCAGCTTGCCAGTGGGGAATGATCGCTTCAGCAGGAACATCGTTATCTCGCCACATTTGGTAAAAATGCGCCGCGATTAGCGCATCGTCTGCGGCAGTCGCGTTTCGTAAGGTGATAGTCGCTGGCATGAGCAGGATTGAATGGCAATAAACTCGAACACTGTTAGCTTAACGCCCATAAGTGGACTGACAAAAGCGCCAATTTCATGTTTTGCTATAAGTCCACTTGACAATGATTGAGCGAAATGGATGTTGCGATCGTTTTAGACCATTACTCTGAGACTCCGCTGCATCAGCAGCTTTATGACGAGTTGCGGCAAGCTATTTTGAGTGGACGACTGCTGCCGCGTCAGAAACTGCCCTCTACTCGCGCGATCGCTCAGTCGCTCAGCATCTCTCGCACCACTGCCACCCAAAGCTACGATCGCTTACAGAGTGAGGGTTATCTCGAAACGATCGTTGGTTCTGGCACTTACGTCTGTGCCCAACTGCCCGACGATTGGATGCAGTCCCTTGCAGCTCCCATGCTGGCGCGATCGCAGCCATTGACTGTGCCGCTCTCTCGCTATGGCGCAACCCTGGCGCAAACGCCCTTCACGCTGCAACCAGAACCTGATTTGCCAATTAGCTTTCGCTACGGACGACCCGCGCTGAGAGAATTTCCGCTTAAGCTTTGGCGCAAATTGCTCTCGCGTCGCTGCTGCGCTGACTCCAGTTGGTTGGACTATGCCACTGATTTTCAGGGCTATTTCCCTTTACGGCAGGCGATCGCGCAGTATCTTTGCCGTTCTCGTGCCGTGCAGTGTCAGCCCGAACAAATTGTGATCACCAACGGCACACAGCAGGGACTTGACCTGATCCTGCGCCTGTTGATCGAAACAGGGGATGCGATCGCCATTGAAGAACCGGGCTACTTGAGCGCCCGTCGCATTTTCCAGAGTCATGGCGCCAAGCTGATTCCCATTCCGGTCGATGCATCCGGGCTAATGGTCGAACAGTTAGTGCAGCCCGCCATTCGTCTGGTGTATGTCACGCCGTCTCACCAGTTTCCCACAGGAGCCACTCTCTCGCTGCCGCGCCGCTTGGAACTACTGACTTGGGCGCAACAGAACGGCGCGTTGATTCTAGAAGACGACTACGACAGTGAATATCGCTACGGTGACCGCCCCATGCCGGCCTTGCAAGGACTCGACCAAAACGATTCGGTGCTGTATTTGGGCACGTTTTCCAAAGTGCTGTTTCCGGCTCTGCGTCTTGGTTATTTAGTGCTGCCGCCCCACTTCGTTGCGTTGTTTGCTCAAGCCAAATGGCTGCACGATCGCCAATTGCCTATGCTGGAACAACAGGTGCTGACCGACTTCATTGCGGCAGGATACTTGGAAAGCCACATTCGCAAAATGCGATCACGGTACGATCGCTGCCGTCAGGTATTGGTGCAGGAACTGCACGCTCAGTTGGGCGATCAGGTTGCCATCTTTGGCGAGAAGGCAGGTCTTCACCTTATGGTGCGCCTGTATACCCCATGGAGTAATGAAGCACTCATCGCTCGGGCAGCCAAAGTTGGAGTGGGTTTGATGTCCGCGCAAGCGCAATATCTGGGTGCGGGGGGCAAGGGTGAGTTTATTTTTGGCTACAGCGAGCTCAATGAAACACAGATTCGGCTCGGGGTGCAGCGGTTGGTGCAGGCGATCGCACCAGGAGAACTTTAGAAAGGAGAGTTCTAAAAACGTTCGTCGCTTAGCGTTACTCCAAAATCAAATCAAGTCATGTCCTGCTGCACTCTACTTGGCTCTGCTAAATTCAATCTGAGCGATCAGTCTGACCGACGATTCGTCCAAAGATTGACTCAAAGCGAATCAAGCACAGCAGCAGCACCAAGAGTCTCATGAGGGCAACGGGTCAAACCCTCCGCCCAGAGCAACTCCCTGATCGCTGCCAGCAGGTGCCCACTTAACATCTGCGGTGGCAGCGAGCGAGGGGTTGCCCACGGCACAGCCGTTAGTCCGAGCCGAAAAGGTGGCGCGGTTTGCCAATGAGTGGCGTCATGGGTCAGTGTCCCTCCAGACCAGCGTGCTGGCTTGTGATGACCTGGGATCAGCTGTGGTTAAACAGCACAGATTAGAAGTGGGCCAAAAGCCTAAAACGCTGACAGGTGCTAGCGTTGCAAGCTGACGCTCCTCATTGGCAAAGGGCGCTAGAGATCTGGCTCCTTCACAAGATGGAAATTGCAGATCACTAAACTGATCGACAATATGTGACTGTCCAATATGAGAAAGTGAGTCTTTAAGGCAACTTAAAGAAAGGACGCTGTGACTTCCTTTGCAGACAGTGTGACGTTCTTCAAGTGACAACTGAGCCCTGACCGAAACCTGTGGAGATGATCGCACCCGTTTTAAGCCGATTGGCAATGAAGCGCTAGCTGAGAAACCGATTTCAGTGTTCTTGCCCAAAGCTTTGGACACCTATGTCCCATCGCTGCCGAATCGAGCTGAGTGGTTGCGGACAGCTATTAGAGAAGCTGCCTTAGGTAATACTGAACACACTCTTTGAAGCAGTCAAAAACTTTATGTCATGCTTCTGTATGTTCACTGTTAATCCCCCCATAAGTAGGGCACTTTAGAGAAGAAGTGATGGCGGGAGAAAAAACATGAGCTTGATTGGCAGGGCTATGGGGCGTTCTCAGCAGGCTTTCTATGGAGGCTGGAAAACGGCATGAGAAGTTTAAACGCTTATAAAAAATTGGCTCAACATTGGGCTGAACTGCCGACTGACTACAATGAACAAAGCTTAGAGGTAAGTCTTGTTCAACCGCTTTTGCAATCTCTAGGTTTGAACTTTCAGCAAATTAAAGCTGGGCAGAACTTAGGATCAGGTTTTGGTACGCCTGACCGCTTGATCTATCAAGACATCAATCAAGCACCTGTGTTGGTGATTGAAAACAAAAGGCGCGATCCAGTCTTGGCTGCTATTCCGGAGAAAGATTTTGCAGCCGCTTGTAAAAACCATACCCTCTACCGACAAGCCGTAGGTTATGAGGACTGCGGTAAAAACAATCGAGGCATCAAACATTACTTAAACAACAGTGTTTCTCCTCATCTCTTGGCTTCCTACGGCTTGGTCTTCAACGGTGACTTTTTCCAGCTTTGGCGGCGTGTTGACGGGTTAGTCTTGCCCATGACGCCCATTCAAAAGGTGACTAAAACAAGCCTTCCGGGTTTAATGCAGCAGCTAGAGTACTGTCTAGATCATCCGCACACTGCTTTAGTGTCTGCCATCTGGAATCAGAAAGGTGGTGTGGCGAAGACAACTAACATTGTCAACATGGGGGCAGCTTTAGCACTAGAAGGGAAACGAGTCTTGCTCATTGACCTTGACCCACAAAATGATTTAACGCGCGGTGTCGGCGCTGATCCTAATTGGCTCCCAGGTTACCTGGAGCAATGCGACAAGAAAATTCAGCTTGAAGAGTGGGACGAAGCCAAGCAGATCTTAAACAAAGCTATTCAGATTCGCAAGTTTCCCACCACTGACAAGATGAAGAAAGACTTCAAGCTTTCAGTGCTTTCCAGTGATGAAAAAGGGCTTAAAGCTTTTCGTGATAGTGACGATGTCGAAACTGCTGTCATCTTCAAAAAGTTAGTCAAGCTGTTGTACTTGGACTATGACTACATCTTTATCGATGTCTCCCCCACCCCTGACAAGCTCACTCAAAGCGTGCTTCTCACCTGTGATACGGTGCTCATTCCCATCGATCTCGGTGGCAAGTCTCTACACCATGCTGTGCAACTCTACAGCACTACGCTCCCCAAGTTCCGTGAGGTGAGGGCTGCGAAAAAAGAGCGGTTGCACCTTGGACCCTGGAATCTTGGCATTGTCTTTAGCAATTGCCCTGGAGACGCAGGCGTTGTTCTAGAGGAACACATTAAGCAGGAATTGAAGAAAAGTAACTTTAGCGGCAACCAATGTAAAACTCGTTTAAGTACTTTTGCACAGACGAAAGTTGCCGAGTTTAAGCACGTTCCAGTGATCTGCTGGCAAAGCTCTCCGATTACCAAGCTCTATACCAAGCTGATTGACGAACTCTTCTTAAACCCAAACTTTATCGATCATTAACTATGACTGCCACACAAACAGAGGCATCACCGCTTGATGTCACACTCGGTCAAATCCGCCGTCTCCCTTGCAAATTTATTAAGGGCAAGTCTGACACTCAACCCATCATCCTTAAGACGATCGCTCAGGAACTATCCGGCACAGGCAAGAACATTCTGCCTGTGGTCGTCCGGTTATTGGGTGAAGATAAGTATCAGGCCATTCTCAATACACAGATTCTGGATGCGGCTCGGCTGGTACACCTCGATTTCGTTTGGTGCATTGTCGTTAATCAAGCGATGCAGACACAGGTAGAAGTCGAATTAGGGCAAACGCTGTGGGTCAACCTAACCACCGCTTCCGAGCAAGACTTGGCTGATACCCTTAACTACCTTGCTAGCCAGCCCGGAAGCCCCTTGAAAGGCTTAGAGGCGACGAGCGCTGCCAGTAAAATTGCGGCGGCAGACAGAAGCATCTGGCAGGATTTCACACCGATTACCAAGCTCAAATGTGGCATCACTAAAGGTAAAAAGCTTGATGCCTTAGCTACCGCCTTTTATCTAACGCCGCCCCCGCCACTGCCAGAACCACCGGCTGCCATCAGCCTTAAGCAGGCATCGAGAGCAGCAATCTTGGAGCGTTTAGCTTACCTAACGAGCCATAAGCTTAGTGGCTTTGGCACTGTTGATCCTGAAGCCGTGTCCGATCTGATCGCCGGTGCCGATCGAAGCAAGTGGAAGAGCCTGACTCCCATCACTAAATTAGACTGTGGCATCGACACTGCCAAACTCAAAGCTCTAAAGACGCTGTTTACCTTATGAGCCCTACCACCGAGCGTAGCGGCAAGGCGTTGGGTTTGAGTCGGAAAGTGATGGGCACCGCCCAATGACATAATGCGATCGCCTTAGAACTGCGTCAGGCTGGACTGATTAAGCTTGTAGAGCAAAGTCTAGCCAAAGTGGTATGCAAACTCCGTCTTCCATGTGCGACGGACAGTGAACTCGCGCTCGGTCACTTGCTTGAGGTGGGTAGCGATAAGGGTTGCGAATCGGTAGAGGAAGAAGTCGCGTTAGTAGTAGCGATCGTCCCGTTGGGTGAGTACGAGGATGAGGTGATAGATGACCTTGCCCGGACGTACTACGAAAAGACCGGCAAGGACAGAACCAAGATTGAGGATAAGGAAAAAACTCGCAAGCGCCTGCACCGATCGCCCGATTGCGGTGACACGGTGGTTTATGGTTGGGCACCGATGCCAGAACGTCCAGTTTGGGGAGTGAGCAATGCGAGTTGGGGGTATTGATCTTTGCAAATTGCGTTTGCAACAAAAAACGCTTGTACTACCATATTGAAGGTGGCACAATCGAAAAATTTGCTACTCATAATCTGCTAATGAACTGGAACAGTGCAGAGATTAGCTGAACAGCTTGAAAGTTCTACTACGCACAGCACTAGAGTGAGGCAGAGCCTTTTTGATTGGAGCTCATGTCTACTGGTTAGACTCAGACAAAGCACCAAAAGCTCTAAGAGTGAGGCAGGACATTTATGGCTGATTCCACACAAATATTGGGGTTACTTAATTTTCCCTTTGCACTGTGTTGTTCACCAGATGTTCTTGGTCAGAGCTTCCCAATAAGGATGGGCGACTATCATGGCACGCTCGAAATGCCGTCTTTGCCGTCCTGGGGTGAGAAGGAAAAAGACCCACTTCACAAAGGCTTAAAAGCACCTGCTGCTGCAAGCACATGGAAGCGAGGTGATGACCCTATTGTTTGGGGTCATCCATTGTCCTATCCAGAGGGAGTTTCTAGCGTTGAGCGTGCACTTATAAGTTTTGACATAACGGTAGATGACGTTGAGACAAGCGTCCAAAAAATTTATCAATCTAACTGGATACAGCTCTTCTCTGATTATTACGAGATTTTGGAGGAGCGTGGACAGAAAAATATGTATGTTAGTGGCTCTATTGGTAGCAGACTAGAGTTGTTTCATCCAGATTCAAGTAGCCTTGGCTATATCCGCCCCCACCGCAAAGTTGAGGTTGTAATAACAGCTCTACCCAGTGCCAACAATCTTAAGCTTGATGTATTTCGTCAAATCTGCAAGCTGGCATCAGATGGATTACCCCCAAACTTACAGTATCGCTTGTTAATTGATTCTTACCGAGCGCTTGCCAGGGAAGACTACCGCAAAGCAATCCTTGAAGCAGCTTCGGCTCTTGAAGTTAGTCTTACCAAACGAATAATTTTAGAGCTTAATAACTCGGAAACTAAATTCGGAGAGAATCCTTTGAAGCAGTATAGTTATCGTACGCTTGGCGGACGATTTAAACTAGCTGCTTTACTCCCCATAGCACTACCAGAGAAGGAGCGCATAAGCTTCATTATTGAAGCTAGAAATTCTGTTATTCACGAGGCGACATTTCCAGGGCTTGTTGCTGCGCAAAAATTCGTTTCTGAAACAGCTCTACTACTCTCCCATCTCACACCTAATCTGTCACAGGACTGAGAACTTCTTGTCTGCCCTTTGTGGCTTGTTTGACCGAGTAGGATCAAGCCGATAGAGTGTTTAGACTCTTCATTGAGGCACTAGCCAGATGCTATCAGCTTGATAAAAGTTGCCACGTTGCTCTAGTTTGACCTGACCAGACAATAAGGCTCCAATCCAGAGTTCGACTAACGGCATTTTAAGGCTCTGTTGTGCCTCTACCAGCAATGTGGATGGATGCTGTTGCAGGTAATCAGCGATCGCACTTGACCAAGCACCCACATTTTCGGCATGGGCCCTAGACAACGGCTGCATCGCATCCAGCGCATCTAGTAAGGCTTGCTTGTCTATCACTCCAGGCAGAATCACTTGGATGGCTCACCCGTGATCGTCGCTCGGCTGGAGCCACTTCAACCAGGGCTTCTAAGTTGAGTGCCGTGCTTTGTTTGACCAAGACAGCAAGGAAGTCAGCGCCTAGAACTGGTTCTGTGGGTGTGGGTTCTCAATCCAGGCTTTTGAGTAGCGCGTCAGCATGGGCGGTGTAGACCTCAGCAAGCTGGGCGATCGCCTCTGTGGCTACTCGCAGCTGATCCTCTTGTGGCAGTGGTGCCAGGGCCGCTTCGAGCGCTTGCCAGAGGGGAGCAAGTTTAGCGGCTTCGGGTTTAGTGATGGCAGTTTGAAGCGATCGCCAGAGGTCATCTAACATTTGCCCTCTATTGGGTCGGCTCGACCGATACCCAGATCCAGTAGCTTTGTCTTAACGTCTTGCCACTCAAGCCCATAGTAGTAATTTAGCCTCAAAGCCAGCCGTCTCAAGTTCTCAAGTCAATTCATGGACAGACCGCAGTACTGGACAGTCAACAAGACACCGCCGCCCACAGCAGCTTTAAAGGGATTGCAATGGCTCTATGACCACTACTGTCGACGCATGTGGATAGCAGTTGATAAAGCGATCGCTCAGTCAATCAGCACCTTACCTGCTCAGTTGCCGGAGTGTTTACACCAGACGTTGAGCTACGAGGAACGGAAAGCGTTGCGGTCAGACGTGTTGTGGTTGCTCATTGAGCATTCGTGACGCGCATCCTGCGTTTGTAGGCGAAGCATCAAGCGCCAGTGAGCGGTACGGCTAGACTATCGGACGAGCACAGATTCCAATATACTTTTCTCTATGAGTAGTTCAATTGTACGCACTGACAAATGGACTCTTAACCCATCTCCAGCGGCGAAAAGCCATCTGGATCTGACGGTCAGAGAGTATCGGGCTTACTGCAAAGCGCTTAGTTATGTTGTCATGGGGCACTGGGCGCAAATCAGTGAGGCTTCTAGTCAGTGTGCGGCAGTGGAAAAGCTCATGCATCAAACCAGGAAAAATCCACACCCGAAACACAGTTATTTTGGCAAACGTTTCTATAAGTTCCCTAGCTATTTGCGACGTGCCGCCATTACCTTTGTCTGTGGTCAAGTCTCCTCCTTTCTGACTCGCTATCGTACCTGGCAGTCAGGAGACCGCAAGCGTCGTGATGCTAAACCACCTCGTTTCAATCCAGAAGCAGGCTGCTATCCGGCTTTGTATCGGGGGCAGTGCATCAAATTTCACAACGAGTTTGACGTCGCTGAGATCAAGGTTTGGAATGCTTCTGATTGGGTGTGGGTCAAAGTGCCTGTTGCGGGTCTGCGGCAGCGTCATTTGCTCGAACACAGCCAAGGACTCTCACCCTACTTGATTGTGAAGGGCGGCAAGGCTCATTTGTCTGTGCCGTTCAAGTTGCACCCCCAAAAGCTAGCAAGCGATCTTGTTTGTGCTGTTGATGTAGGTATCAACACGACTGCAACCGCTACCATTGTCAGTAGCGGCGGCACTGTAATCGCTCGACGTTTCTTACACCGAGGGACTGACATAAACCGCCGTGACAAGGTTTTAGGGCAAATCAGAGCCAAAGCAAAGCTCACCTAGAAGCTCTCTAAAGGTTTCTGTAAGGGGCTGTATCGTCGTGCGGTTGGACTCAATCACAACATGGCACAGCACCTCTCAAAAGAGCTTGTGCGGCTCGCCTTAGAGCATGGCGCTCATGTGATTGTGTTTGAAGACTTGCAAGGTTGGAAGCCCAAAGGTGGACGTAAACGTTCCACGCTCAAACAACGCTTTCATGGCTGGTTGCATCGCCTGTTGGTGCAACTAACAGAAAACAAGTTTGTGGAAGTGGGTGGCAAGGTCGCACTGGTTTACCACAGAGGCACCTCCTCTTGGGCGTATGACGGTTCTGGCAAGTTGCAACGCAGCAAGGCTAACTATGCTTTAGCGACGTTCCAGACCGGAAAACGGTTCAACTGTGACCTCAACGGCTCCTACAATATTGCTGCTCGTTACTGGGCATACAAACAAAAGCTGGCGTACAGAAATGGTCGTCAGTTGCCTTCCAGCAAAAGCTCTGGAGGCAAGTCGAGAATGCCGATTACTTTATCTCATCTCTGGGATCGAGAAGCCGCTCATGTACGCTCTGCGTCATGAATCGGTGCATTCACCAAACTGGTGTCACTGTTGGTCTGGAACTCACCCACCTGGATGTTCTAGATCGCACAACGTTGATTCAGGCTTCGGTACGGCTGGAAGCGATTGAGCAGGTGTTGCAGGCGCAAGGGGAGCGGTAGTAGCTAGTACAAACACAGTGCTTTCCAGGCTAACCAGCACCTTAAAAGGCTACGTTTTTTTCACAGCAGTCACTCCACAGCTTGAGTCAATGAAACACCACTAGCGCACCGCTGTCGCGGCATGGGTATGCACTGCTAGCAAAACAGACTGACCCATGAGCACAGAAATCGTTGTCACGAAGGCACCGCAGAGCGCTGCTCTCGGTACGACCACACCCACAGAGGTGAACGTCCAACCCGAAGCTCAAGAAGTTTCAGTTGGCTTCCCTCTCATACAGACAGACGAGTTGGTTGACACCCAGTACCAGGAGTTCCTGGAAGACCGCTTTGGGCGTTACGGCTATTAGTGACAGGTCTGCTCCCCAAGACTGCTGACGCAGCAAAAGTTTGAAGTCCAGTCTAGGAGGGCACCCGGCGTGAGTAGCTAACAACCGGAGTGATTCGGAGGGAAAGGGAGTAATCCTCAGTACCCAGCTACGCCAGACTTCACCGCAAGGTGAGAAGCGCTCAAAAGGTCACGACCCCAATGAGATTCGCTAGTCTCAAGCGGTCAGGAGAGGAACATTGCCTAGTTTGTGAAGGTGAAACACCGACTCCAGTACCAAGCCTCAGAGCAAAGTTAAAGCAAACCTTACCCCGTGAGGGAGCCGCAGAAATGCAAAATTACGTGTTCTTGCTCAATGCCGATTTAACACCTCTAAACATGGTTCACCCTGCCAGAGCCAGGGAACTTCAAGACCAAGGGAAGGCAGCAGTCTTTTGCACCTATCCCTATACGTTAGTACTGCAGCAACAGGTGCTTAACCCCACACTACAATCGTATCGGCTCAAAATCGACCCTGGTTCCAAGTTTACGGGCTTTGCCATTCAGCAGGGTGCTGACATTGTGTTCCGCATGGAATTAAAACACCGGGGCTTAGGCATCAGTGTCGGTTTAACTAAACGCGCAGGCTTTAGGCGTAGACGCCGCAGCCGTAACCTCCGTTATCGCAAGGCACGGTTCAATCGTTGTAAGCCTCCTGGTTGGCTAGCTCCGTCTCTGAGTCACCGCGTCCAGACCGTTTCTACCTGGATCAAACGCTTTTCGCGCTACTGTCCTATTGTCACATTGGAAATTGAGCAAGTTCGGTTTGACCTGCAGCAACTCCAAAACCCTGAGATCAGTGGTTTGGATTACCAGCAAGGTACTCTAGCAGGCTATGAAGTCCGTGAATACCTGCTAGAGAAGTGGCAACGTCAGTGTGCTTATTGCGGTGCCAAAGACACTCCACTCCAGATCGAACACATTCACCCTAAGTCCAGAGGTGGCAGTGATCGGGTCAGTAATCTCTGTCTCGCTTGTGAGCCTTGCAACACAAAGAAAGGGAATCAGGACGTGGGGGACTTTCTGGCTGGCAAGCCTGATGTACTGAAGCGAGTTTTAGCGCAGGCTAAGGCACCGCTCAAGGACGCGGCGGCTGTCAACTCTACCCGCTTTGCTATTGTCAGCATGGCGAGACAGCATTGCTCAGACATACGGTGCTGGACAGGTGGACGGACAAAGTTCAACCGCTGTCAGCAAGGGCTAGCGAAGTCACACAGCCTGGACGCCGCGTGTGTTGGGGAATCAGGTGCGAAGGTCAACATTCTGACTGCTCAACCGCTGTTAGTGGACTGCAAGGGACAAGGCAGCCGACAATCCAGACGTGTCAATGCGTCGGGGTTTCCTGCTGTAAAGCAGCCGAAAGCAGTCTACACCCATGTCAGAACGGGGGACGTTGTTGCTTTTGTGCTGACTAAAGATCGCAAGCACGTCAAGCAGGGTAAATATACCAGTCGGGTAAGAACTCCAACTGCAAAGGGTTTTGAAGTGCTGCTTAACGGTTTCAGAGTCGAACTTTCTAGTATGATCGGTGTCAAATTCAAGCACAAACAGGACGGTTATGCCTATGGCTTTTGATTTGACTCGAGCAACTCCTTTTCGCTCCCATACACAGGTTTAATGAGCAGACTGGCAAACATTCAGAGACTCTCTACCTTAACGGTGGAGAGATTTTTTGTTAGGGGACAACGACAACTAAACTGGGTTCAGAAGGTGAAGTGGGCGACAGGTTTTGAAAGATGATCTGGTCTGCGATCGCTTCTTCCGGTGGTTTGTTTGCCACTTTTACCTGCGGTTCTTCTTCTTTACGACGCGCCGCCACTTGCTGTCGGTAAATGTCTAGCGCCCGTGCGATCGCGGTGAGCCGTCGATGCTGGTCATGGCTAATGTTGTCTTCTGTATTGCCTAGCCCAGGTGCTTCCCAGCGGTTGCGTCGCGGATTCCAGTAGGACTGCGTACGTGCCCACAACACAGCGTCTGAACCTGTTAAACCACGTTCGTGTGCCTTCTTCAGCCAGTCCACATAGCTAGGCGTGTCTAAAGCTGCCAGAGGAGCCTGATTTGCCAGGTCGATCGCGTTCAGTTCTTCTTCTAGCGATAGGTTCAAGCGATGTGCGTCTGCTTTTTGTCGAATCACCTCTGCTTGCCGCTCTAAGCGCCGTAGCTGTTTCTCGTCCGCTGCTTCAGGCGAACTAGCTCCATGCTGGTACGAAAAGCTGCCCAAGTTCCACACCCCGTTGCCAGGGTCAGAATGCCCGTAATAGGCACGAGTTTTACTACCGTTGGGTGTGCGGGTGCCTTCAGCGTGTCCGACGGTACGGGCAACTAAGGAGTCAGAACCACCTGCGAAAAGGTCAGCCTCTCCCGTTGCCGGCTTTGGTGCTGAAGTTGGGGCAGCAGTTGCTACCGACGGCCCTTGGCCCCCCGAAGGGTCAAAACTTACAGCAGGCGACTGAGGTTCAGACGGAGCGGACGACTCAACCACGTCGCTGGGTAACGGCTCCGACTCCTCAGACGGTAAAACAGCCACAATAACAGGGGTGTCAGTCGCACGAACACCAAAATCTAGCGCACCGCTCTCGGCGCGGACTGGCGCAGCAGCAAAAAGTGTAGCCAGACTCAGCAGTAAGCTCAGCAGCTTTAAATAGCAAACTTTCATAATCGTCCTCAAGTGGCAAAAGAACCGAAGGCAAACCTCGATCCGAGAAGTGAGTTACAGACGATTTACAGGGACGTTAGGAACATAGTAGTACAAAACTACTATTTGTGTTGCCTTCTTGTGTTAGGTGGGGGTTAGAGGCTGACAAGCGGGGTTTTGTCCGTCGTCTTTACGCGGTTTTAGTCCGGCGACACAGACTTGTTATGGGCAACCTCAAGAGCGTTAGCACAGTACTGGCGTGGCATTAGGACAACATTGGTAGGAGAAGCCATGAAAACCACACAGAACCGCTATGCGCTCGTTTACGACCACCAAAACGTACAGGGGTGGCTCAAAGTTTTGAGAATTTCAGACAACCTTGGAACCTTCCCGGACAGTGTGCAGGTAGGAGACCCCTTTCAAGGTCAGCCGATTGTCGCGCTTGCCGCTGACCTAGACAGCTTCGCTCACGTCCTGAAGGACGAAAACGCACTCTGTGAACAAGGTAAAAAACGATTCCTGGAGCTGCAACCACAACAGCAGTGGCGTTACTACTTGCTGTTCCGGTTCTACATTAGAAGCCCTATGTACGCTACGACCGTTGAGGAAAAGGTAGCGATCGCCCTCTTAGGAGAGACTCAGACTCTACGGGTTGTTGGCAGTAATGACCCTGACGCAATAGAGGTGAGTGCGGTCTGGCGGCACCTTCAGCAGTATGAAACTGCTCTTGGCACTGTACTCGAAGGCGGACCACTGGACGGTGTTGTTGGCTCTCGGTTTCGTTCCTTAGACACAATTGACACGCAGAGCCAGCAATACAGAGAGTGGTAACCAATAACGACTCAATTCATACCAAACCTGTAACCCATGCTCAGCGTGTCAGCAGTGTAGTGAAAACGCTTATAGAGAACAACAAACGCAGTTGGATCAAGCGGTGCCGACACCGGGATACTTGCCACAAAAGCGCAGAACTGAAGCTTATGAGGCGTGCACTCAGACGTCGCTTCAGGCGTGAAGGCAAGCAAGGAACAGCGCCAGAAGTGCTAGCAAAACCCGCTGTTACTAGAGTATGCAAACAAAGAACTACCGCAAAGGGAAATTCGCGTGGTTCAGCAACACTGTTGTAAACATAATGGGGTTTATGTTCGTTGCCAGCGTGCCAACTCAAACAACGAAAGCAACAGAAGCAGAGGGAGGGAGGGGCTAGCTCCTTTACCCCCTTTCTTTTCACCGCCTGTCGGCGCAGGAAAGTGGGTTCTGGAGCATACCAAAGCGGACTAACTTACGCCTTCGGGTCTGAGTCGACAAGCTGAGGTTCCAGACTGGGCGTGCCCTCACAAAGGGAAAACGACCCAGCATCGCGTGTGTCAGTCGGAGTCCTTGTTGACCTTCCGGTATGGCGATTGGCTACATGCGTGACTTACCCCAATGTACCGAGGCTTCAACGTTCCAACTACGAGAGCTGGCGTCAACCTGAGTAGAGGGTGGAACGGCATCGGTATGTGCGAGTTGCAGGCTCTCACTGCAATGCGGTAGGGAAAAGCGCAAAGCCCGCCCTACCTCGTACCTATTGCCGGGGAGCAGTGTGTCGGTCACCATGCCGATTCCTGCCCCGGCAACCCAACACGATCGATAAAACAGTACTAGCTCTAAACCTCTCGGGGTTTAGTTTTTTCAGCTAGAGTGAAGAGCAAAGTCGCCCAGGGCACTCTAACGGCTATGAAGAAGTGGAATGCCCTCTCTCAATTAGTCCTGGCTCTGGCGCTCGTGCAGGCAGTCCTCGTAGTCGCCACAGCACTCTACCGCACCCGCACTCCTCCCACGGTCGTGCAGGGCACTCATTCTCCTGCTGCCCACAAGGTCAGTAGCGTGAACGACGACCTGAGCTTAGTTTTAAGTCCCTCAAGTCCGTCAGACAAAGGACCCAGCACAGTGGTCTTAAGTTGCCTGAGTCAGTTCGTAGACCCAACAGCTCGACGTGAGGCTAAACGCGCACTTATAGCCCTGCTAGCAAGCTCCAACAACGAAGTTTACCTTGATGACCTGGTGGCTCCCGCAGCACCAGCCGCAACCGAGAGACGTGAAGTCCACTTGACTACAGGCACGTTTGTCCAGACTGAACTAGCTGCTACTGGTTGGGTGCAGTTCCAACAAGAGCCAGGTTGCCGCGCTAAAAAGACGATCGCTCTAGTCAGCCGACGGGCACAGCAAGCAGGTTTAGGTGGGTGGAAACGCTAAGTCAACTACAAAAGGGTATGCCAAAAGTCTTTGCAAAGGTTCGCAATTTTTTTGACGTTGCTTGCGGCTGTGTTTACGGTCTTGGAGACTGAGGACTCTGACGAGTCAGCGCCTTGAAATTCAAGGTGTAGCAATGGCACTAAAGAACCCTTTTCCTACTGGTGTGGCGAATCAGACAGGCAGCAGCAGCGAACCCAACACACTCGCCCGGCTAAACGACAACGGCTTCCGCGAATACCACCGATGCAAGCCTTTGAACGGGTTGCCACCATGCTCGTAATACACCTACTCATTGAGGAGTGTTACAAGCATAATTTTTTCGATAAAGACGGACTTGCGATCAGGTTTAGGGTCGGGCATGGGGCAAGGACGCTGAAATAAAAAGCTCTCTGTCAATTTGCCCTTTTTTACAGGCAGTGTCCCACCAGAGATGACTAGTAACAATATTCGTCTTGTGAGAAATAAACTTCTGTATCCATTTCCTGAAAAGTTAGATCGCTTGTGTAGCCTGTTACAAGCCTTTATCAAGGAGATAGCGATGCCCCCGATTAATATTCTGGTTCTGGTTCATGGCATGGTTCCCGATGAGGAGCCGCGCGACCCCTTAATTACACCGGAACCGCCACAAGGAATCCTGGAAAAACTGTTTGACGATCGCAAAATCGTTATCTATGAAGAGTTCTGGAAGGCGTTAGTAGAGAGACAGCCAGAGTTGGCTAACTTGTTTGAAAACTTTACCCAGACAGCCTCTGATGGCGAAAAGCATACTTTTCCCTTTATTGGCGTGGAGTGGCTGCATGAACTGCCTGCCGCTTCAGAACCATCAGTTGATGAGCTATACGATGATCAACGGTTGACCCGCGCCCAGAATTTCGTTAACGAACGCGTTGCTCACAAAGTACTGCGTGAGGTCAATGAAGAGAACAATTACGTCCTGAAGTTGCTTGGTAGCCGCTATGGTGGCATCACCTATGATCCTCCCACATTGCTCTTTGTCCGCAATCTCGTGGTCGGACTCCGAGAAACCATCGTCACACGCGGACTGGGTGACGTGATTTATTACGCGTCTGCTGATGGCGAAGAACGCGTGCGCAAACGGGTCTATCATCAAGTGCTCAGTCAACTGCACCCTTATCTTGATGAACCCGATGTGCGGCTGCACCTATGGGGGCAAAGCCTTGGCGTTACGCTCACTCACGACTTCCTCTTTGGGCTGTTTAACAGAGACCCCGATTACAGACCAGGCTTCCTCGATCAAGCTGCGACTGAAACGGACAAAACAGATTTTGAGCGCTGGCGAGAGAAAGCAAAAAAAGGCGAGTTGCGCTTGGGTTCACTCACCAGCACTGCATCACAACTCCCGATTCTGCTCATGAGAAGCCAAAAGGTTGTAGATAGTTTTGCTAACAAAAAGTTACTGGATGCCACCGATATTGGCATCACCGATCCGAATCGGGTTTGCTGGAACATCTTCTACGATGTTGACGATCTACTTGGCTTTGGCACTCGCAGGCTTTACAACCACAATCGCGCCATTCAAGAGTTTCAAGTAGACACAGGCGACAACCCTGGCAATGCTCACACCAACTACTGGAAAAACTCGGTTGTACAAGAAAAGACAGCCCAGTTACTTTATAACAACGCACTCATGCCCTAGAACCTAGGTTAGGCAACTGCAGGCAGCTTATAACGTTATTTTGTTGAAAATAAACCAATGGCGAAGTTTGTTTCGACAGACGGTAGCTGCCTGCAATCGTCACAACTAATAAACTATAGATTCTGACTACAGTTCACAGTTTTCTATGCATAGGTCTACTTTAATGAGGGGAAACTATATTGGTCGCTCAAATATTAGGCTCTACGGTACTACTCTTTCAGGCATTTGCAAAATTTAAGCATCTAAGTGAATAGCGATCAAACTCCGTTAGCCTCATGTATAAAACTGACTAATTTAGCAATCATCTTTCGCAGATCCAAAACATCAAGTGTTGGTTCATATTTCACTACTTCGTGGGCGACCTTGACTTTATCTACCCTATCTTTTACGACACCCTTTGCCGTCTTAAAAAATAAGCAATGAGCATATAGTTGCGTGTCAACCATACTGGCAGCCTCCGGGTAAATGCTCCTAACGACACGCTCAAGCACTTCTGGTGCAATGTAATTTTCAATTTCTCGACCTTTAGTAATCCATGCAAATCCAGGTCCCTGGTTAAACCCGTCTCTGATTCTTCGTTTTGTGGCGTTAATTGGGCTGTGTGAACTAGCGCGATCGCTGTCAATTAAAATAGAAATATAACGATTCAGTCTCCGTAGAGAAATAAATTCTTCAATTTCAGGATCTAACGCGGTTAAGTGGCTAAGCAACCTACCCCCATAGAACATGATTGAATAATGCACGCCTTCAATTAACGAGGAATCGCTAGCTTGTATCCAATGTCTGAGATAAATTCGATCTGATGGTCCTTCCACCCAAATTACACAATTTGCTTGAAGTAAATCAGAAGCTCGATAACCTAAATCTGCACATATTAAGGCTTTGCCTACTGACGTATAAACAGGTTCAACTGTAGACTGTCCATGTTGATGTCGAACATGAAAGATACTTACGCCAGGAGTATCAAGTAGATGAGCGGAATGGGTCGTTATGAAGTATTGATTGTTTGTATTGACACTTAAATATCGTAAAAGTTTCTTTTGTAACAGAGGATGGAGATGAAGTTCTGGTTCTTCGATGCAAAGAATTTGTCCCTGAATAACTGTTGCCGCTGCTGCTAAAATTACGACTTCATGAATTCCTGTACCAAGTGAGGCTAAAGGTAAAGTCCTTCGATCCATATGAACCAAAATCATATTGCGGTCATGTGGAATCTCTAAGGTAGCTGTAGGGTTGTCTGTAACAGTACGCAAAAAGTTATTTATTTGCTCAAATTGCTCTTTAAGAGGTTGTTGCTCAAGCTTTGGATTTTGTAGTTCAGCTAGCCTATCTATTAAACCATTACCACTATGGTCTCGTGTTACGGTTGAACCTGGATCTCCAACCTTTCTAATTGCAGGAATAAGCGCAACATCTGGTATTTCAATTTGTGCTGGGCTTAATACTCGCAAAGTCTCAGGTATCCAATTTTGTTGAATATTTCCCCCAGAGCGGCGACTTTGTGGAGTGCTGGTTAAAATTTCCCATGCGTCCAGCCACTCATGCTCTGCCAATACTTGTTCTTGCAATATCTCATCGATTTGATTTGATGAGAATACTAATTGCTCTCCCCAATTTCCTTCATATTTAAACCATGCTAACGAAGTCCCCTTTGATAAGGCTTCTGCCTGAAGAATACGTTGAACTAAACCTTTGCCATAACTCCCTCTTGATTCCAGTTGGCGCTCATATTTCTTCAAAATAGTTTTTATATAAAAATCAGAGTCAAACTTACAGCCAAATTCAACAATCAATTTGCCTGTACTATCTTTAAGTGGACGATCGAGAGCATCTATATCCCACTTCCGTACTCTAGAAATAGTTGATTGTTGTGCTACTTGATAGTGCCGAGCAAGAAATGAAAGAATATTGGACTTTCCTGAATTGTTCTGCCCTACGATTAAATTTAACTTTCTGAACGGTCCAATTCTTTGAAGTTCGCTACCAAAGCTTCTATACCCTGCAACACCAAATCCTTCTATAAACATCAAAATCTCTCGCTTTAATCTCCCAATAGCACTCGAATTGCCCTCAGTGCTTGGCTCCGTTTCCCATTTAACACTTTCGCAAACCAGTAGTGCGATTCCTCATTGCTCATCGCCCTTCTCCCTGAGGTAATATTGGCAATCCGATCAGGCTTCGAGAGCGGTTGCAAGGTCTGAAAGAGCAGTGCCAGATTCACCCTCGACTCCTCATTTCAACACATAGGCAGTCTGTTAGGACTGGCTCAACATCTTTGGGTCATACCCATTCGCCTTCAAGCATTCACAAATTGCCTGCCGCGCTTGCACCAATGTCTGTCCCTTCAGCCGCCCAATCCGCTTTGCTGCTGGACGCTTCTTTTCGCCTGCCTTCTTATAGGCACGCTGATATAACTCCAGGGCAAAGTTGTTGTTATCAGTAGGCACACAGCACGGAGCCGAAATTCCTACGTATGACGGGGGAACACAACAGACAAAGATAGGGCAGTCACCCTACAGACCTAATATGTTACTTGTGCTGTCAAGTTTAGGCGATCGCCTGGGTTTCGCCCTAACGCTTGAGCAATCGCTCCCAGTTCCTGCCCTTCTGGTGCTACAGGTAAGGCAATAGAACACGTAGAGCGGTGCTTTCAGTAGTATATAGGTGGAAACTGGGTGAGAACTAGCCTTCAAGTTAGTACTTTTCGCTTGGCAGTAGACACAACGTGCTGTCGCACCAGTAGGGTAGCAAAGTGGAGCCTGGAGTGCAAAAAGCAGCTTCGTGGTCACTGCGCCGCGTTCGTAGAAAACGGAAGTGGAAACTACAGCCAGCGTCTAGCCCCGAACGGGGTTAACGCTTTTTGGTTTGTGTCGGCAGCGAAATGAGCGATCGTGTTGGGTGGTTGTGGTGTTTTGGTTGTGGCTGAGCGGAAAACGAGCACAGTAGAAGCCGTCCGGTCAGGTCGCTGTCGCTTCGGTGGGGTGAGATCCAAGACAACCATATAACAAGGAGTAATCCACCATGTCTCAACCCAAATCCGGCTACGCTTACCTCGCCTCGCAATATTTCGGTTTGTGCGGTGCCATTCGCAAGGCACTGACTGGCAATGGTCGTAACATAGACAACGCTGCTGCTGAAGTGCTGATCACGACCGCAACCGTCCGAGTTGAAGGCAAAAACAGCATTTACTTCAAGGACTCGGTTGCCAACCTGCGTGCCACCCTTAAAGCGCTCAAAGCTCAAACTGCCAATGCCTAGTTCATAGGTTTGACCAGAACCAACCTGCCCCCAAAGGGCATTGGTTTTTTTCATTGGTCGTTAACACTGATCCCCACACAAGATTAGCGGATCGGACTGGTAGCCCCACGCCTTCAGGTCGGGGTGGAAAGTCCAACGAGCGCTTTTAAGCGCCGTCTCCTGGCCGTTTAGTGCGTATGGTGTGGATACGTTGATCTAACGTTCAATCACCGCTTGGCTGACCTTGCAAGCCGTAGAATGCCAGTAAGAGCGCGTCCACAAGCTTGGTAGCTTGTTCAGGTGCGGAAACGCGTCTCGCAAAAACCGTGATGATCTCCCCTTGAAGGCGTTAGCGATCTGAGTAATAGAGTCTTGAGGCTGATGCCGGACAAATCAGTGAATGTAGTTTGGTTCTACCGTCAGTGCCAAAACTGCTCAGCGCTTTTCAATTGCCAAATGGTAAAAGATCTCTTGACAACGTACTGCTACATCTCCTCGCAGCACTAGCTTGCGGCGTACTGGAAGCCAAACTAGATGGACGGTGGCAATTCCGACTGAGTGATTTTCATAATCATATGCAAATGCTTCTTTCCTCATAAAAACTTGTTGATAGAGGTTCAATATCAACAGTATGCTTGTACCAGTTGGCAAAAGACATCATGCCTCGCAGTAAAACACCATCCTTTGTCACAGACATTCCCTTAGTGGTCGATTCCGCTCAGGAAAAGGTTTTGCTGTCTCGGTGGCAAGCTGGACGGCAGTTGTATAACGCCTGTCTCAATGAAGCAATGGTACGCCTGGCGTTAGTGAGACAAGCTGAAGCCTATCAAGCGGCTCGTAAACTGCCCAAAGGCAAGCTCAGAACCGAGGCGTTCAGTGCCGTTCGTACGGCTTATCGCTACAGTGAGTTTGCGTTGCACTCGTATGCCAAACTGACGGCTGACCGCTCCCAATGGCTGGCAGAGAAGCTGGATGCGAATACGCAGCAGACGATCGCTACCCGCGCCTTTAAGACCAGTGAACGGGTGTTATTTGGTAAGGCTAAGAAGGTGCGCTACAAGGTGCCAACGCGCTTCCGCTGTATGGAAGGCAAAACCAACAAGCAGGGGATTCGTTGGACGGCTGAGGGTCTGACTTGGGGCAAGCTGTGCCTCCCTGGCATGCTTGACCCCGATAATGAGGTGATGCAGCACGGTCTTGCCAGTCCCATCAAGTACGTCCGCCTGCTGTGGCGGGAACTGAACGGTGTCCGGCGCTGGTATGCCCAACTCATTTGCGAAGGCTTGCCTTACGCCAAACCGGAAAACTATGTCTCAAAAGGCACTGTAGGGTTAGATCTGAACGTTTCCAACGTGGCGTTTGTCGCCGATGATCAGGCTGGCTTACTGCCGTTTGCTGAAGGTGTACCCACGTTTGAGCAAGAAATTAGCGCCTTGCAACGCCAGATGGAGCGCTCCAAGCGTGCCAACAATCCTGACAATTTTGAGCCTGCTTTCACAGCTCGGCGGGGACGCAAGACTGTCAAGAAAAAAGGCAAGTCCAAGAAAGGGAAACGCCAGTGGCACAACTCAAACCGCTATCGTACTCTCACCCGCAAGAAGCGGGAGCTAGAGCGCCGTAAAGTTGCTTATGCTAAGTCTCAAAACCGCCAATTGGTGAATGAGATTCTGCGGCATGGCAACCACATCCAAACTGAACGAGTGTCAGTGAAGGGTTGGCAGAAGCGGTATGGTAAAGCCATTGCTGCGAAGTCGCCCGGATTCTTTCAAGCCGAACTGGTGCGCAAAGCTGCAAACGCTGGCGGGTCAGTCACCAAGTTTTCGACTCAGACAACAGCGCTATCGCAAACGCATCTGACCGGGGAGCGGATCAAAAAGTCTCTCTCAGAACGAGTGCATTATGACCAGACTGGTATTGTGATGCACCGCGATTTGTTTAGCGCGTATCTGGCTCGATACATTGTTCAGGACAAGCTCTCCTTGCAGGATGCTGTAGACCAGTATCCGGGGATGGAAGCCGCCTTGCTAGGGGCATGGGAGCATTTTCAATCTGCAAAGCGAGTAGGCGTTGCCGAAAGCCCGAAGTCTGAACCTCCGGTAGAGCAGATCCCTAGTCACTCAGAAAAGGCAAGCCAGATCAGCCATTCAGGGCTAAAAGCTTGCTAAAGGTTCAGAGGAATCCCCCAGCGGAGCGGTGCTTTAGCAGGGGGAGGTTTCAAAAGCAATCTCAAAACAATCGCCTACTTCAGCTACCAAGACCTCACAATCGCCATCAGCGAAAAGAGACAGACAAGCACCCACTATGTCGGTTGGGAAGCAGTGGCAACTCGCAGTCATGTGGTTGTCAAAGACTACCTGACTTATGTCTACCCCAACCGCAACTGGACGTCTTACCAGACACCAGAGCAGGAGGGTCGTGCTTTCCTGCTGTTTCTGCATGAAGCGACCAAGACCCCAACGCCCGCACCCGAAAACGTAGAAATTTCAGAGAGCAACGCGCGGCAACGGCTACGTAAAGGGTTGGTCAAAGCAGCCCTGAAAGGCACGTTGATTGGTCTGACTAACTCAGGTGTAAAAGAGGGTGCTTGTCTCCAAACAGCGCTGTTTGCCCTCGAAACCGCAGAGCAAACGCTGTTACTCACGGACGCAACCCCCTTGCAACGGCAGCTATTAAAGGTGCTGACCCTGGAGGCGTTCACAGTCTGGCTTAAGACCCATGACCCATTGGCGACAGTGGGCAGCCTGGACAACCAGGAGCATCCTCTCTGTCGCTTCGTACAGCAGTATGGTCTCGAACTGAACTTCTCCAACCTCGCTCTCTATGACGACACCGGGGCTTGTGTACTCGGTAATGACGGCAACTTTCCTCTTTCGCATGAACTGCCGCTCGACATTGCAGGGGAGTGGCTCCCAGCACTGCTGGAGTGGAAAACGTTTAACCCAGACACGGACACAGAGTTCCCCACCTTCACTGCCGGGGAAGTGCTGCAATTTCTGGAACCGTTCCAGCGCTAAACCCACCCTCTCCCTGCCCCTGCTACAGCGTCAGCCTGCAAGGGCACTTTTTCTGGCAGCAAACGCTATGCAGCAACACGTCTTAGCTCTTAGACGGGAAGCTCCGCGCTCTACCTGAAAGGTGAGCGTCGGGATGAAAGGCGCGTGAGTTGAGGTGCGTTATCTGACCGCTTCTGTAAGACAGAGAAGGCAACAGCACTGAAACGAACACCTTAACTACAGCTTTTAGCATCAATCTGGAAACACGCTAAGCTGATGATATGTTGAAAGCGACAAAAGTACGCATTTACCCCACTGCTGAGCAAGTGAGCCAGTTGTCCAAAGACTTTGGTGCAACACGATGGTTGTGGAATCAGTCGCTCTCTTTGATGTCTCAGACGTACAAAGAGACGGGTAAAGGCGTGTCTGCTTACGACATGAAGAAGCGGATACCAGCTTTAAAGCAAGAGTTTGAATGGTTAAAGGAGACTTATTCGCAATGCCTCCAGCAAGCCGTTCTACATCTTTCGCAGGCGTTTATCAACTTCTTTGAGGGCAGGGCAAAATATCCCACCTTCAAGAGTAAGTTTGCTCGTCAGTCTGTGCAATACCCTCAAAACGTGAAGATGTTGGATGGGGTAGCAATCAAGTTTCCTGGCAATCTCGGTACGGTCAGAGCCAAGCTGCATCGGGCTTTGCCCACAGGTGCAATCAAGACTGTCACCGTTTCAAAAACACCAGATGAGCGCTACTACGCTTCGTTGCTCATTGATGACGGCAAAGCGATGCCTGAAAGCAGCAGCGATGGTAAGGCGGTTGGGCTTGACTTGGGGTTAATTGATTTTGTTGTCACCTCTGATGGCTCCAAGTTTCACAACCCGAAGCACCTCCAAAAACACGCTAAGAACCTGAAACGCAAACAGCAGAAGCTATCCCGCAAGCAAAAGGGTAGTAAGACACGCTGCAAAGCGCGTCGCCTGGTGGCTAAAGTTCATAGCAAAATCGCTAGGGTCAGAGAGGATTTTCTCCACAAACTATCCCGCAAGCTAGTCAACGAAAACCAAGTTGTGGTGGTGGAAAATCTGGCAGTGAAAAACATGGTCAAGAATCACACCCTCGCCAAAGCCATCAGCGACGCTGGTTGGGGAAAGTTCTGCACGATGTTGAAATACAAAGCTGAGTTTGACGGCAAGACCTATCTAGAAATCGATCGGTTCTTTCCTTCCTCGCACCTTTGCTCCAACACACTGCTATCGCTCCCCAAGCTGGCTCTCTCTGTGCGCTCCTTCCTTTGCCCTCACTGTGGTCAGCGGCATGACCGGGATGTCAATGCCGCGATCAATATCAAGAATGAAGGCTTGCGGTTATTGGCGTTGGGAATCAGCGCTACTGCCAATCGAGGGAGTGTAAATCCGAAGGGTGCTGGACGTAAAAAAGCCATGCACTCCGAGGTTGCTTCCGTTGAAGTTGGAAGCCCGCGCTCTATCGCCTAACGATGAGCGTCAGGTAATTCACTCAAGAGGCTAGCCACATGGCAGGCATAATTATTGGGGACGTGCATGGGCATTTTGAGGGACTCATGTCTCTGCTGACACTGGCAGCCTCACCAGCGGACAAGCTGTACTTCCTCGGCGATCTGATTGACCGAGGACCACAGAGTAAGCAAGTAATCGACTTTGTGAAAGACGGTGGGCACGCCTGCCTGCTAGGAAATCACGAAGCAATGGCTTTGGGTGCCCTGCTGGGAGACGCTAACAGCTACCTGAACTGGCTGCGTAATGGCGGCACCCAGACGCTCAAGGAGTACGGCGGCATAACCGAAGGACTGAACGCATTCACGGCTAACCTCGACTGGTTGCAGTCCCTACCGCTCTACCTTGACCTGGGAGACCTTCTCTTAGTACACGCTGGGCTTATGCCTGGTCTGCCACTGGAAGAGCAGACAGCTGAGGAGTGTTGCTGGATCAGGGACGAGTTTCTCAGCAGTAAGAAGCCACTGTTCCTGGGTGAGAAAACGATCATTGTTGGTCACACGATCACGTTTCTGCTCAAAACCGAGAACGGCTCACAAGTCCCGGTGGGCAACCTTGCCCAAGGACCGAACTGGTATGACCTGGAAACAGGGGTGTACCATAGCAAAAGTGGTTGGTTGACTGCACTTAACTGGGAAACACAAACCGTCTACCAGGTGAACGTGCTCACAGACGAGGCCAGAGTCCGTCGTCTGGTCGACAGCGCAACGCCAGTCCGCCTGTCTTGACGACGCACATGCCCCAAACCCCTTCCCTTTCCGCACTCAATGGCTTCTGCTGTTGAGTGTTTTTTTGTTCTGGAACGCCCATGACGGAAGCAAACTCAATACCGCGTTGGGGCGAACCGGGTTGGGATAGCCTGCCTTACGTAGTCAAAGCGGCTGAAATGCAAGCCTTTCTGACCCGTGTGGGCTATGACCCTGAAAAGCACCGTCATGAGTCAGAACACGAACAGTTGACAAAACGGATCAGCAGTCTGGAGCACGAAGTACAGACACTCAAGCTATAGCTAAAACGCTGGGTTGACACTGAGCAAGCGGCAGCACAGCAGCGACTTAACGCCCAAAAGAACCTCTAAGAGTAGGAGAGACATGAGTAAGTTTGGTTGGAGCTACCCTCCAGGTGTAACAAGCCTGCCGTGGGACAACGAAGAAGACGACGAACGGTGTGCGATCGCGCAGTGGGTTGACCGTTGGTTAGGAACTACATGGTCGTTCAAGCAACACTACATTTACCGCAGCCGGTTAAGAAGCAAGAACGGCTGGACGTACAAGCTCACTTTGCTCTGGGTGTACAGCTTTTACCTTTACTGGCACAACCGCAAAAACTTTAACCTGCGTTTGTCCCTCCTGAAGGCAGGGCAGCGTTGCCACCCAGACGAACAGGAAGTGCAGCTTGTCTTTGCGGTCGACACGACCAGCGACCTGACCTTAGACCGCTTTCTACACCTCGCTCTCAGCGCGTCTCTGCCGCCGATTGAGGAACAGGCAGCGAAAGCGGAAGACGCTGACACTGGCTTCTTTAGCGCACCTATGCAGTCGTTATGGCAACACAGACACGTTTTTGAGCGGTGGCAAGGCTATGAAAAATGACCTCACTGAGCAATTGACTGAAGCGCTGGACCAGGCGCTACGGCTGCTAAACCCAAACAACGAAGAACATATACTAACCTTAGTTGAAGGTTGGGCTACTCTGGCAAAAGCTGAAAGTCAGACAGTAGCGTTCTTCTACGAGCAACGGGGACTGGAAGCAATGCCCAGTCTACTAGGAGCAATCGGTGTCAATGAATGGGATTGGGCTTGCAGCTTCGACTTGCCCACTGGCTACGCAACACGGGTTGCAGTGACGCAAAACATGCGCGACGACGCTTTATGGTGGGCGATTGCTCTGGAGTCGCCTGAAGGGGAACATGGTTCGCTCAGCTTCACTGTTGCGACCGTAGGCAGCGAAGACGTAGCAAGAGTGGTTCATGTTGTGGAAACCGCACTTTGTTTTGAGGGCTACGATGTCTTCGTCGGCTCTGAAAACGAGTGGCAAATGTATCGGCAATCGTTTGGAGAACCTGTATAACGAATCACACAAACTTCGCAGACGACCCACCTATACGGCCCCATCCAGGCAGCAGAGCGGTACCAAGTACAATGAACATGACCAGAGATTGCAAGTAACTCAAGCTATGGCTTACAACCAATTCAGTCTCCGCAAAGCCGTGCGAGACTTTGACTTAAAGGTAGTAGAAGTCGAAAACTTTCTGCCTCCTATTGAGCCAATCATGCCGAGTCACTTGTTGAGCGAAACGCTGAAGCAAAACGTCCCTTGGGCAGCAGTCGGCAGCGAAAAAGCTAGGTCTGAAGGCATTATCAATCCTGTCTTACTAGAGTTAAGACGGCTCTTGCCTGGGCAAGTCAGTGTGTTTTCGGGAGAAGAGTTTAATGTCGATCCTAGTCGTGAACTCACTGGCTACTGTGACTTCCTGGTCAGCAAATCACCTGAGCAACTGTTTATTGAAGCGCCTGCAATCATTGTGGTTGAAGCTAAAAAAGCCGACATTAGCACGGGGTTAGGTCAATGTGCTGCTGAAGTCGTAGCGGCTCAAATCTTTAACAAGCAGAACGGACTGTGCGGCAGCCCTGTGTTCGGCAGTGTGAGTAACGGCACTCAGTGGCGCTTTCTCAAGCTCGAAGAACAAACACTGACAATCAACTTGCTTGACCATACGCTACCACCCGTTGACACGATACTCGGCGTTTTGGTCTGGCTATTACAGCCTCGGTAAACTGAGCTTTGCAGCTCAAGCCAAATAAACAACCATGCTCGACCCCCAAGGCTCTTCAGGCCAAAACAACATCGACATTAGCGCCAAAATTAACCTCAACGAGTCACAAGCGGCTATTGTTGCCGCCTTAGTCAACGGAAACTGTTGGTTACAGCAAGACCCTAGAACCAAAGCCTATCAGCTTTATTACAATGGTACCAAATTAGGTTATGCACTCTCAGAAGCTGAAGTCACGCAGCTCATAGCACAAGGACTGGTTGGCAAAGTAGAGCAAATCAAACTCACTCCAGAAGGCAGAATATGGGCAACGCAGAGTCAGCAGCTTCCTTAAATTTGTCCTTAAAAGTCAAAAGACGCTAATACAAGTGAGAGGGTTTACCAGTCTGTTTTTGGTCGTTCCTGACTCTCCTCATAGGGCGTTAGGTTGGCTGGTCACGAGGCAAGTTAAACTAACCACAGAGCGGGGTAACGCCAACGTCTTTCCTACCCTTTACTTCGAAAACTAGGACATGGCAATAGTCAAGCCAGGCTACCAGTCCCAAGCCAGTGACACCAGTCTTGAGACTGACGTATATGAGTTTGCGTTGCTGCGGCAAAAGTCGAACAGCGATCGCTTTCTCATGACAACTGCCTTCACAAGCTCGACCCGTCGTTTCTGCGTTAGTGGGCTATACCAACGTCACCCAAACTTGACAGAAGCAGAACTAGCGCCTTACGTCGCTAAGGCTTTTTTAGGCCTTGACGCTGTTCCCTTTCCAATCACAGGCACTGTAATGACGTGGATTCAGGATTCAAATGAATTAGCGCTCTTGCTCCATAATTTATTGACCGAGATCCAGGTGCCCTACTACATTACTGGGGGTGTGGCTTCTTCAACCTATGGCGAAGTGAGGGCAACCAGAGACCTTGACATTGTGTTCACACTAGAACAAACCCAACTGTCAGTACTGGTCAGCCAACTAGAAGCAAACGGCTTCTATGTCCCCGGTGTTGAAGATTTAAGGGACGGTCGCGTGCAGACACTCAGTATTACCCACCAAGTAACCATTTCACGCTGCGACTTAGTCCTTGCTCAAGACAGCAAGTTTGATCGACTCAAATTTGCCCGCAGACAGTTAATTAACATTATTGGCTACGGATCGGTTTATTTCGCTTCGCCTGAAGACCTTGTACTGAACAAATTGCGTTGGGGGCAGCGTTCAAACTCTGAAAAGCAATGGCGAGACGTGATCGGCATACTCAAAGTACAAGGTCAAGCATTAGACTTTGACTACCTTTTCCAGTGGGCAGAAACACTGGATCTTACAGAAGCACTCAGTCAAGCAATCATAGCTGCTGGACTAACCACAGAAAGGTGACTTACCCTTTCTCCCTACCGGCTCTCTACCGTCCCATCAGTGTGACTTCAACACTCACTACAAAGGGGAGACAGCATGGGAGCACCGCACAAGTTGGACAATATCTTTGCTGGTTGTGATTGCAGCTACAGAAAGCGCTTTGGTTGGCACGTCAACTTGATTGCTGGCTGAACGATGAACTGGCACCGCCAACATGCTTCATGCAGGCGGTCGATTGGACACAGATAACCTTTGCAACTCACTGACCGCATGGTCGCACCTCAGCGCAGCAACTGGTTAGGCAGCTGTTAGACGTGCTTAAGGTTTGCGATCATCACGTTCGTTGCCTAAGGTCGGTGAAAATTTCGCCACTACCAGTTCTAGCAACTCGCTCTAATGGTTTGCTGAGTGTTGCTTTTGCCGCCTCTCCTCCTTGCGAGAGACCCTCGCTTTTATGAAGTTGTGTAAAGATTTCTGAGAGAGGGCAAAGAATTTAAGGCAGCAGTAATGTACAAAAGTTCCGGGCAAAGCACTTCGGTTTGGATGGAAACCGCAACAATTCCTGAGCAGCCAGCCTTAACAGAAACCCTTCATGCCGATGTTTGTGTGGTTGGAGCAGGCATTGCAGGGCTAGCAACGGCTTACTTGTTGGCAAAGCAGCAGAAAGCTGTAGTAGTGCTAGAGGGTAGGGCGATTGGGGGTGGTCAAACGGTTCGGACGACCGCTCATCTTGCTACCGCCTTGGATGATCGCTATGACGAGATTGAAGCTACTCGTGGTAAGGAAGCGGCAAAATTAGTTGCAGACAGCTTCACAGCAGCGATCGCACGGGTTGAAGCCATCGTCACTGCCGAAAACATTGACTGCGATTTCGAGCGGCTGGATGGCTACTTGTTTGCAGCCACACTAGATGATGCTAAAGAGCTGGACCAAGAGTTGGAAGCAGCTCATCGTGCCGGTTTAATGGGTGTTGAAAAACTGGCGAAGCCGCCCATCACCAGCGCTGCCGTGGGTCCCTGCTTGTGCTTTCCGCAACAAGCTCAGTTTGACCCCCAGAAATATCTTGCAGGTTTGGCAGCTGCCATCATCCGTTATGGCGGACGAATTTACACTCACACCCACGTCAGTGAAGTCAAGGGTGGCTCTCCAACCGAGGTGAAAACACAAGCAGGATTCACTGTCACCGCTGATGCGCTTGTGATTGCAACGAACTCTCCCATTAACGATCGCGTCTTTACACACCTAAAGCAAGCCGCTTATCAGACCTATGTGATTGCGGCAAAAGTGCCCGCTGGTGCGGTTGCTAAAGGTCTCTATTGGGATACACTCGACCCCTATCACTACATTCGCACGCAAACGATGAACAGCAATGGGCAAGCTTACGATTTGCTCATTGTGGGGGGCGAAGACCATAAGACCGGACAGGCCGATGATGCCGACGCTCGCTATGCTGCCTTAGAAACCTGGACCAAAGAACGCTTTCCCATGGTTGAAAGCATTGAGTATCGCTGGTCCGGTGAGGTGATGGAATCAGCTGATGGACTGGCATACATTGGGCAAAGCCCGGACCAGGCAGAGAATGTTTACATTGCAACGGGTGATTCAGGCATGGGAATGACTCATGGCACGATCGCTGGCATGCTCTTGACTGACCTGATTTTAGGACACCAAAATCCCTGGAAGAATCTATATAACCCAGGACGAGTACCTGTGGGCGCAGCGGCTGACCTGCTTACAGAAGGGGTGAATGTCGTAACGCAGTATGCCGCTTGGGTTACAGGTGGTGAGATTGAGGATGCTAAACAGTTAACCCCAGGAACAGGGGCGATCATTCGACACGGATTGACCAAAGTGGCTGCTTACTGCGATGACGCTGGTGAACTACATGAATGTTCAGCCGTTTGCCCGCATTTGGGCTGCATTGTTGCTTGGAACTCTGCTGAAAAATCTTGGGATTGTCCTTGTCATGGTTCACGCTTTGGTGCAACAGGTGAAGTCATCAATGCACCCACGATTGCAGGCTTAAGTGCCGTAAACGCTAGTGTTAGAAAATAAGTTAGTGCGCCTTTAAGCAGCAACGTTGCAATGACGGTTGGCTATGAAGGTAACGAAAACTTGTCTGACCGCAGGGGGTTCTTGCCAAGATGCATCTTTGCATAGCACCAAAGATGCAGCAGTTTAACATTCCGCTTCACCATCTGTGACTGAGCAAAAGATTTTGCGCAATTTGCAAATAGATAGCACAAGCTTATAAAGTTGAAACTCGTGCGCGTTGCAGGGTTTGATTCACTGCCAATTGCTGTTCCTTAAAGGCAGTTGGATGTCAACTTATCAGAAGCTAAAACACTAGACTGGAGCTGCTCTGACTCGTTGCGCAACTCATTTGCAAATCGCGCTATATTTTCTGCTCATTTACATGGTGTGATTAACGCTGAAGTCTAACAACAAAGGCCACAAGGTAGACGACAAACGAAATAATTAAAACCTATGGCTTACAATCAATTTAGCCTCCAAAGGGCGGTGAAAGACTAGGTGCTGCCCGTTACCCTCAGCAACCTGTTACTCGAAACATTAGGACGCAACCGCCCGTAGGCGCTCACGGTAGACAACGAAAAAGCTCGGTTTGAAAGTATTATTCGGCTGCAGCAACCAAGTCGGGATGATTTGCCAGACGACCATCTTCCATGTACACAATGCGATCGGCAATGTCTAAAATGCGGTTGTCATGAGTCACAAGTAAGATGGTACAACCTTGTTCTGCTGCTAGTTTCTGCATTAGTTCCACCACATCACGCCCCGACTTTTTATCCAGCGCGGCAGTAGGTTCATCAGCCAGGACAAGCTTGGGACGGCTGACTAGGGCACGGGCAATTGCCACTCGCTGCTTTTGTCCACCCGATAAGCTATCTGGGTA
>NZ_JACJPI010000052.1 GCF_014695975.1 Leptolyngbya sp. FACHB-321 | reverse complement strand
GCAAAAAAGTGCTTCTAGACTAAGCATGAGGGCAAACCAGGCATGAGATTTTGCATTTTCAGCCTATCGGGTTTGCCCCTTTCTTGTCCCAGTTCTTATCCCGAACTCAGGTTAGTTAGCAGTGGCAAAGTGACGATCACTAACCTGTTTCTCGGTAAAGCGACGGATTGAGCCATCAACATCAGACGTTAGACTCGCAATAGAACAACCTTATTTTCTCGTAGCCCTTCACTTAACCGCCCATCCTTTCTACCCGAACCTGGCGCGATCGTCACCATGCTCTTAGAGATCTTCGCTACATTGTTGCTCGGCGGTTTGATGTTTCGCTGGGGCATACGCCTAGGGAAACTGTTGCTACGTAAAGGCGCAACCGCTAATGATTTGTTTAAGGGTAGAACTTCGCTTTCGTTACTCTTTTTAGGGCTTTACATCGCGCTACTTTTGCTGGCGTTGAATGTGCCTCAAATGCAGTTTCTACCAATCGAATGGCGTGTCTACGGTATGCGTATTACCTGGACAATTATGCGTGTTGTCCTGCTAGGGTTTTGTGGGCTGGCGTACATCGTAAGCTGGCAAACAGCACGTGTACAGGTGATTGCAGTAGCGCTCATCGGTATTCTGGGCGTGACCGGATTTAGCGCTGCGGAAGTCTACTTCCTGGCTCCAATCCATACCTGGCTGCACAACAACCTCCAGGCCAACGGCGTGTTTAAGCAAACATCCATGAGCAGTTGTGCTCCCGCTGCCCTTGCTACTGTGCTGCGGCGCTGGCAGGTTGAGGCAACGGAGTCAAGTGTGGCACGACTGGCAGGCACTAGCCGCTTGGGAACCTCCATGCCGCAGTTAATTGTCGCTGCCCATGAACTAGGGATGGACGGGCTGGAATTGTCACCAACGTGGGAGCAGATGCAGCGGGTTAATCGTCCAGGGGTGCTGGGCGTTTGGTTAATTAGTGGCGGACGGAAGCTGCCTCATGCAGTCGCCTTGCTAAAGATGAACAGTGAACTGGTAGTGATCGGCGATCCAGCCAGCGGCAAAGTCTATATGCTGAATCAGATGCAGTTTGCCAAAATTTGGCGGCAGCAATATGTACCAATTTTTCGGGCAAGCGATCGCAACCTTACGGCAGAACAAGCAGCTGACTACTTACAGCGCCTCGGCTATCTCAGCAAGCCCTCACGAGATCTCAGTCGAGCGCTCCGTCGTTTTCAGACTGCTGTTGGCATTGCAACTACTGGTAACCTTGATCCGCAGACCGTGCTGCTGCTAACTGGTCCTTTTTTACAGGGAGTACCAACGCTGGTACCAGGACAGGCATAGCAGTTAACAAAGGTATCATTTTACACAAAGCCTTAGACGGCTCGTTGCAACTAAGTCCCTCTTGGGGATGAGTATTAAGGCTTACTAATACAGCTATATGTTAAGTGTGCGAGAGCGTATTTAACATCTTTAGTGATTGATATAATCCTTTTCCTTAATGAAATTAGAGACTGAGACTTTCTCTCAACGAGAACTATACGTACAGACTGACTATATTCTCGTTGTTGACGATTTGGCAGATAATCGCTTTCTGCTCAAGGCAATCCTGGAAGCTGAAGGCTACAACGTTGAACTAGCTAGTAGCGGTGTGGCAGCGCTTGCACAGGCTGAGGCAGTGCTTCCAAAACTAATGCTGCTTGATGTCATGATGCCTGGGATGAGCGGGTATGAGGTTACACAGCGCGTGCGGCAAAGTACAAAACTTGCTAGCCTACCGGTTGTGCTAATTACAGCTCATGGGCAGGAGAGCGCAAAAGTTGGCAAGGCGGCTGGGGCGAATGACTTTATCTGTAAGCCGTTTGACTTTGACGAGTTGATCAAACGCATTCGGGCTTATGCTGTTTAAGCTTGCAGCTTCACTGAATCTTTAAGGTCATTGAGTTAGTTAAGGCATTAGACCGTTATCAACTTGAACCTTGCGAAGAATGCTGTGGGGTCTAGGTTATAGCTTTCTTGCCACAATCTCAGTTGTGACACCCATCACAGCTAGAGGTGATGCAAATTACGACTTTTGGTCTTATTTATCACGAATGCCACCAAGCAAGGGTGCCATAACTAGTAGTGACCCTACGTTCCAAAGTCGTCATGTCTGGTTCTCTACTAAATAAGGGTAACGCTGCACTCAACGCGATCGCCATCACTACCGCCCTAGCGATTATCTCGGGCTATCTACCGGTTCGACCTGTTTCGATCACGCAAATACAGTTGACGCTGCAAGCTCAGTTGCAGGACAGTCGGCAGTAATGAGGCTGAAAGCTAAAAGCTGAAAGCTAAATTTTTATACTTCATCCTTTATCCCTTTCCCTTTCCTCCTCTCCCCCAACGCTTCACTTCCCCTACTCCTCACTAAACTAAAGGGAAGGCGCTCAAAGGGTAGAAATGGTGCGATTAAAACTATGGCAATGGCTGGCGTTAGGGTTGCCGATCGCCAGTATCGTCAGCTTTCTTGTGATCGCAGCAGGGTTTCAAATTCAGCAATGGGGCATTAGCTGGATCTGGGGCGTTGTCGTGTTCATGTTTGCCATCTGGCGATGGTTGCTCGTGCGATGGACTCAGCCAGCGCTAGCGCAAGTACAAGCAGTCGTGGCTGAGGTGACAGAAGAACTAGAGGCAGACACCACAGAAGCCTCAGCCGCACCAACAGGTAGTCCGGCGCGACAGGCAGAGGTTGCTATTCAAACGATTTTGGACGAAGCACGCACTGATCCACCGCTTTGGGACGGCTGGACTGAGTTTTGGGCGCGCTGCAAACAGGTGGTCGAAGCAGTCGCCCATGCTTATTACCCACAGGTGCAGCGTCCACTGCTGCAAATCTATGTACCACAGGCGTATGCGCTCATGCGGGGCACCGTTGACGACATGGATCAGTGGATGCAGAAGCTGTCGCCTGCACTGAACCAGGTGACGATTGGGCAGGCGTATCAAGCGTATGAAATCTACCAAAAGCTAGAACCATCCGCACGTAAGCTGCTGGAGGTATGGAACTGGGCGCAGTGGCTTTTGAATCCGGTTGCTGCGCTGGCACGGACTGCAACGCAACGATCGAGCAATCGAGCCACCCAGGAATTACTGGTCAATCTGGGTCAGCTTTTGCGCGAAGCCGCGTTAACGAATCTGGGCAGACAGGCGATCGTCCTTTACGGTGGCATGCCTGCCGCCACCTTAACGCTCCCAAAGACAACCCCAGCCTTGCCCAAAGCAAAGACTCAGACCTTACGCGATATTTTGACTCAGGCAGAACCCGCCGAAGCGGTAGAGCAAAAACCTGTCAACATCTTGCTGGTCGGACGCACTGGAGCCGGGAAGAGCAGTTTGATCAATACCCTCTTTGTCGATCGCCGCGCTGAGGTAGACGTGCTCCCTAGCACCGATCGCGTGCAGGACTATCACTGGCAAGCTGAGGGAGGCGAGTCGCTGACGCTATGGGATACTCCGGGCTACGAGCAAACAAACCGTACCGATCTGCGCGAACAAGTACTGGACTACATCACCCAAGCCGATTTGCTACTGCTGGTTACGCCTGCCCTCGACCCAGCACTGCAAATGGACGTAGATTTCCTCAAAGACGCAAAGGCAGAAGTGGCAGATTTGCCTGTGATTGCAGTGGTGGCTCAAGTCGATCGCCTGCGTCCGCTGCGTGAATGGTCACCGCCTTATGATTGGGAGTGGGGTGATCGTCCTAAAGAAGTCTCTATCAGAGACGCGACCGAATATCGTGCCAAGCTATTGGGCGATCGTTGCAACTTGGTCGTGCCGATCGTGACAGGTGATTTGCAGAGCGGTCGGGCTGCCTGGAATATGGATCTGTTGTCAGTGGGGCTAATTCAGTCAATCTCTCCTGCCAAGCAACTGCGTCTCGCTCGCTTCTTGCGGAATCTGGATGCCCGCACAATTGCCGCTGCCAAAATCATCGACCACTACACCTTTCAGATGACCACCACGCAAGGACTAACCACCTTTATCAAAAGTCCTGTCCTGCGCTTTATTTCGACCTTAACTACTGGATCGCCCACGCTCGCATACCTGCTGGCGGAGCAAATTCCGGTTGAGCAACTGCCCATAGTGCTGGGCAAACTCCAGATGGCGTATGACCTGTTTACGCTCCTCAATGCCGATCTGCCCAACGCCCGTAATTTTGACCTGTTGGGTTTATGGCCGTTACTGCTGAACAACTCTACGTCACCCGATCGCAATGCCTGGGCATTTGGTCATGTGGTCACAGAATACTGGACACGCTCCCGTGAAGCAAATGGTAGCCAAAAGCCCCTCACATCTGAGCAACTCGAAGCGCGGTTTGAAGCGTATCTTCAACAGTATGGCGTGAAGTAGTGCGTTATCCAGTTACGGTCGATCGCGCTACGTTAATCTAACCAAGCGTGAACAGGGACGTTCTAGTGGAAACCGTTGGTAGATCATCAGATGTTTTCGAGCCGTTAAACGACTTCTAGGCTGGTAGAAGCCTCTTAAGCACGATCGCCTTACAGCACTAACTTGAACCTATGTTTCAAACTACTCGTCGTCGGCTTGCGCTCTGGTACACCACTGTTACAGCGGTGCTGCTGCTGCTGTTTGCTAGTGGCTTTTACCTGTATGTGCGCGAGACGTTGATTGAACGGATTGACGACACGCTGAATCATGTGGTGGAAGTAGTGGGACGATCGATCGTCATCGAACCAGTGAATCCACATTCTGAAGGTGGTGCTTTGCGCGTGAATGTCGAAGCCAGCTTTCGAGACAATGCGGCAACCGGCGAAGACGATCACATTGATTTGGAATGGTTTAGCCCTGCTGGTACATTGCTCTGGTCTACCCTTGCCGAACCGCTGCATATACCACTCCATCTTGACAACAACGGTGAAACGGTTCGCGTGGTCAGAGGTGACAACGGCACGTTGGGTATGGTGGCGAGACGCAAAGAGGCAGGAGAGCGGGAAGGGGGCGAGATGAAAGCTGCACGCTCGACGAGCCAAGCTGCAAAAAGCCAAAGCCGGCAAACTCAATCTAGCCCTGACTCACTCATCCTGCGGCAGGTAACGCAGCGGATTGAAGTAGGTCGGCAAGTGCTGGGTTATTTGCGGGTTAGCCATCCCTGGTTTGAGGTAACGAAGCCTGTCCGTCAGTTGGTGCGAGATTTGGTGCTGGGGACGGGGCTAATGGTAGCGGCAGTAGCCGCGATCGGCTGGTTTTTGTCGGGTTTAGCGATGGAGCCTGTGCGAGAGTCGTACCAACGGTTGAAGCAGTTCACAGCCGATGCCTCGCACGAATTACGCAGCCCGATCGCAATCATTCAAACCAATGTACAGGTGGCGCTAGCAGATCCTAATCCTGATCCACAGAGTCAGCAGCAGCACCTTAAAGTAGTAGAGCGACTGACCCGACGGCTGGGGAGACTAGTGGATGATCTGCTGTTTCTAGCACGACAGGATAGTGGTATTGTGCAGGCTCGTTGCATGAGTGTAGCGCTGGATGGTTTGCTGCAAGATGTGCTTGAAGAACAACAGACGCTTGCTGAAGCAAAAGGCATTCAGCTTGGGTTTAGCGTGATTGAACCGATCGCTAAAAGTGCCTCTCACAGTCCGTTGACGAACCAAAGTAGCTCTCCGAGCATGTCACTATCGTCTAGTACAACGGCGATCGCAACATCACAGCCGCTAACCCACGACTGTTGGCAGACTCTACACGCTGATCGCGATCAATTAGCGCGCCTGTTTACAAATCTGGTTGGCAATGCGTTGCAGTACACGCCAACGGGGGGAACGGTGATGGTGAAGCTGCAACCGCTTCGGCGATCGGGCAATGCCTTACTTCAAGTCATGATTAGCGACACGGGTGTTGGCATTCCATCTGAAGCGTTACCACGGCTATTTGATCGCTTCTACCGCATTGATCAGGCTCGCACCCAGGCATCCACTGTCGGGTCGGGACTGGGATTAGCGATTGCTCAGGCGATCGTCGAAAATCATCAAGGCACGATCCAGATCGAGAGCACACTCGGTCAGGGCACGACAGTAACAGTGACGCTGCCACAACGAGAATCGGCATTAAAAAGTTAGGAGTTTTGAATTTTGAGTCCTCGAACCCAACTCAGTCATCCCTATCCATTCAAAGCTGCTTTCCCTTTACCCCTCATACCCTGGAATAACGTGATGCTGTACTTCTTCGTAAGCAGCAAGCTGGAGTTTGAGAAACTGGTTTTGGTCTTCGATCGCCCTTAGCTCTTCTAGCTTTTGCAGAATGGCACGAGTAAAGTTGCTGGCATCAGGTAGCTGGTCGGCAATCCAGGATGTTTCCACCTCAATTTCAATCATTTGCAGCGCACGTCGATACTCCCGCACAAGGCGCTGGTTATTGGTAATTTGTTGCTTCAGGATTTTGACAGCGCCTGTTGTCCGAAAAATGCGAGGTGCGTAGAGTGCCTGATCAACATCAACCATCTTTTGCTTCAAGGCTTCGAGACGCGCAATCAACCCCTGATTCGACTTGCACTCATGATTAATTTCATCAATGCGATGGTCAATTTTTAACTTTTGCGCCAGCAGCCGTTGATCTCCAATCAGGCGATTGGCTTCGCGTCCGTAGGCTTCAAGTGGCGGGCTAGTCAACTGAGCGCTATTGGTCACTTTGAGATACGCCATCGTACCCAAGGCAGTAACGATCGACGCTAGAAAAATATTTGACCCACTAAAAAACGAACCAACTAATAACGTAAGCACAGCCGTGCTGATAGTGATTCTGAGATGGGTTGAGCTAGGGACCGGGTTTGGCAACACATAACGTTTGCCTGTTGTGTGGTTTGTCACAGCGACCAGCTTTTTCATCAGGTATCCCTGCATGGTGTAAAGCACAGACACCACATCGCCGTAATGCACAGGAATCGGGTCAGTTTGACCAGGAATAGAGAATTGAAGCTGTTTCAGGTTGCGATCGGGCGTCGTGATCTGAAACGTGTAATGACGCTTATGGAGGCTAGGCAAACTTTTGCTTAAGAACAACAGCGTCTCATTCATCGAAGAATGCTTGGAAAGCTTGCCATGCAACACACCATAGCGATCCTGACAGGCAGCACAGGTCACTTGAGGAAGGGGATCATTAAGGTCGGCGATCAGTCGAGAACACTTGGGGCAATAAAGTGACAGTTTCATTGAGCAAAAATGCAGTGACAACTGATCTCAAGCGCCCTCAGATTTCCCTGAAACACGCAAGGTAGAACGCAATAGCAAGCAAACGCAGAAACTTTGTTTAGAGAAATAAGCAGCCAGCGCTAGAAGAAGCGCAAAAATAATCTTTTTATCAATTAGTACGAGAGCTTAACCAGGAATCTACTTCATCTTAAACTGTGATCCAATCACCTGGAAACTGATGTAATGCCGTCTTAACGTTTTGAAGCAATACTGATCTGCCTGACGAAATCTCTCCAATGACCAACGACCACTTCTACAATTTAATTCCTCTAGATAGAGGTCATCTTGTAATCCTTCGCAATAGTATGCAAATGTTGTTGCTTTGTACGGTAGCCCTGCTGTAGTTACCTATACTTCGGTTTGCTACGGACATCGGTTTGTCACAGGTGGCTCAAACACTTGTTTAGCAAATGGCTTCTTTAGCGTTTTCTCACCGCAAAACTATTGCTATACCAACAGCTATCTCTGTAAACCGCAGTCTCTAGCGGTCAATTAATTGATAAGGCGTTCGTACAACAGCCTAGTGATTTCGAGGAAAAAATACAATGCCAATTTCGATTCGAGATGATGTTGTTTATCTTATGTTGAAAAAAATTCAGGATAGCGATCGCAATCCTGGACCAGACCCAGTCAACTTTAATCAAGCTGATTTCACAGGTATTGAACTGACTCCAGCAGACTTTCTCGGTCATTTAGATTATTTAAACCAGGAAGCATACATCAACGCTGAATTTAGCGGTAATGCCTATGGCAACCAGGATGATGTACCCAATGTCATTAACGCTAAAGAAGTTGATTTTCGTATTGCTAATACATACGGAGCGCCAGATGGTCCACTACCCCATCTGATTGCCTTTAAGAAAGCAGAGTTAACAGAAAAAGGTCACCAAATGTTAGAAGACATGGAAAAGAATCCTCCTGAATCATTGAAAACTGGTACGACTGTTCCGATCGCAACTAAAGATACACCTTTCCTAGAAAAAGTGATGCTCAAAAGTGGTGTGTCAGATCTTTACGACGCACGCGATATTACAGAAGTTGTGTTTCGCACAATGCGGGATATGATGCCAAATCAAACCGTCGATCGCGTTGCTGACGAGCTTCACAAAGAAATGGAGCCGACCACAGAAAAAGCACTTCAAAACGAAATTGAAGACTTGTGGGAAGATACAAACCCTCTGGTGCGCTTTATTAGCCGCATTAGACAACCACTTATTATCAAAGACGACACGTTCCTATTCCGAGTCAGGCAAGAAGGCGGTCTGCAACCCACTGTTGATCCAGAAACTGTCGTTAAAGCAGTCTTCTCGGCAACTAAAGATGAGTTGTCTGACGATCGTATCCAGGAAATTCAAGGTTTTCTACCAGGTACAGTCAAAAAGCTTTGGCAGGAAGCATAAAGCAGTTGCAGGTGATTGGACAGAAGACTTTAGCCATTCTTGTTCAGTCACCTGCAAGCACTTTTGCTTTGAGATATTTTGGAACTCTTCAATCGATCAAATCGTCAACAGATACGTGTACTTGCCTATGGTGTTGTTCCCGGTACAACCATTGTAAGCAGCACTGATGTCTTGGTCTTTTACAAAGAGTTTATGATGAACCTGAAATCGCATTGCACAAGACACTTTTTACAGTACGCAGGTGTATGTTGTAGCAGTTTGTTAGTTTTTGCTGCGATCGCTACTCCACTTGCAGACAGGGCAATGGCTCAGGTTCGTCCATCTGCTCCAGTGGTCAATCCACCCTTACCTAGTGAACAGCAACCGCCTATTGCGACACTTACTCCAAATAATGGCACTGTTGGGGTAAAGCTAATCAACAAGACTGGTGCACAAATTGTGTATCAAGTAATTGGTGATACGCGGCTGCGCGTGCTGAGCGGACGATCGGAAATTACGCTCCAGTCATTACCGACTCCGGTTAATTTGTCGTTTTATCGCCGCGATCGTGGCTTTTTGCTTGTCAGCCCTCAGGTGCCTACAGCAGCTACTAATACGATCGAGCTAACGCTGACAGAGACAACTGACTTTGCCACTGATAAAACGGCACTTACCATTGAGCCAGATGGCGAGGTTTATCTTAATTAAGCGTGAGGATGCTGTTAGTGTCTCTACAAGCTGACAGACATTAATCTGCGTTCACGATTTTGGGGACTTTGAAAAAATCACCATCGCGATCGGGGGCAGACTCTAGCATTGCTTCTCGTTCAGCGTAGGGCTGTAGCGTATCGGCGCGAACCACATTACTCACGTCGATTGCCCGTGTGGTTGGTTCAACCCCGCTCACGTCCAACTCATTTAATTGCTCAAAATAACCCAAAATATCGCCCAACTGAGTAGTCATTTTCTCTTCTTCTTCTTCTGTCAGTTGCAGGCGGGCAAGGTGAGCGACTTTATGAACTTGTGCGCGATCGAGCATGAGTAGTTGTTAACGATTGGTTAGTAAGTTTTAGGCGCAAATAACCTGCTATTGCATCTTCACAAGCTGACACTGACAACTAGGTAGCACCTTAGACCAGTACAGTTGTTGGCTCATCGCTTTTAACAGCTAAAAGCCAACAACTAAAAACGTCTTAAAAGTACGCGTCAATCTGCGATCGTCCCGTCGTCTTAAGCCAGTTCTGGGCCTCAATGTAGTTGTTGGGTGCAACACGAATAGCACGTTTCCAGTATTCTGCCGCTTGCTGAAAGCAGCTCTCAGCCTCTTCATCCTTGCCAGCTTCTTTTGCCTGCTCGCCCTTGTAATGGAAGATAACCGCTACGTTATTGAGCGCTTGGGGCAACCTGGGGTTTAAATCTAGTGCCTGGTGGTAATAGTCCATCGCTCGATCGTGATCTCCATTACTGGCATGAATCAGCCCGATGTTGTAGAGGATGTAGCTGCGATCGTAATCGTCGTCTTCCAGCTTCAGTGCTTCGTAGTAGTTATCCAGCGCTTCGGCATACTCACCATCGCCTTGGGCAGACATACCATCGCGATAGTAAGCAAACGCTTCTTTCTCTTTTTTTGTGGCAGGCAGCATCTTCAAGATGATATCTGCCATGACCGTGAAGCTTTTATCAATGAAGTTGTCGTTGCGTTGAGATCTTGGCATAGCCCGCAAATGGTAGTGATGGGAGCAAGAACAAGTCGGGAAAGCAGGTTGCTTCGACTGTGTATTAGTTTAGCGCCCATTGGGAACTGACGTGTAGAAGATCTATTACAGTGCTGCGATCGCGCCATTGATAATGCTTTAGACCAACAAGAATTATGGCAACAGCAGTAACACGGGAATTTAGTGTGATACCAGTCACCCGATTGAGTGAGTTTGGTTAGCGTTAAAGACTAGGGCTGTCACACCCTGCTATGACAACATTCACAGGGCAAAACGGCTTTAATCACCAGCGAAAGTAAAGAAGTCGCTCATAGTTAAGTCTCAGGGCATCCACTTAGAGCAAAGTTCTTAATGCTACAGACCTTAAACATAACGACCGTTTGACGGTGAAGTTACTGAAGCGGTAGTGCCTTGCAGCTTACGAGGTCTTACTGAATAACCTGACGCTAAAGACAACTTTCTCAGAGCGTTTGTTCCGCTTCTTTTGTCAGTGCGTCTTACTTTCTTTCATCTAGCTACGCAAAAGCCAGGGGCTCAGTTACCGCACTACACCCCTGGCTAACTCCACCGTTCAACCAAACTTGAGGAGCTAATATCTTATGGTAGAGAAAAATAATCAGACAGCAGCTTATCAGGCACACTTTGTTGAACTACTATCGTCATCAACTAGCTTAAAGACTCGTCAGCACCTAACGAGCCGTAGGTACGCTGATGCTGGCATTATTCAGTTAGCTGCTTTCTTGCGAGACAACCCAAATCCGATTCTGGTCTTTAATCCAGAGGGCGCAGTGATCAAGGTTAATCCGACTGCGGTAAAACTACTCAAACGACTGCAAGTAGAAGCACTAGCGATCTTGCCACCCGAGCATCTGCAAATTGTAAAAGCGTGTCTAGAACGTGAAGGACATGAACACACAATTGAAGTCACAGTCAATAGTTCTATCCTCGCACTGACCTATCGTTCGCTGCTTGCGTTCAAGATTGTGTATCTCTACGCGATCGAGCTAACGGACTACCGCCGATCGGAGGCAGAACTACTGAGAATTGCGGCAAAGACGATCGACCTGGCGAAACAAGCTGTCGTACAAGTTCAAGCCCTTCGCAAAACACTCCCCAAAGCAACAGTGAAACCTGCTGCAGCACATCAGGGAGACGTGACTAATATGTTTGTCTCTATGGACGGCTGTGTGTTTGAGTCTGTAAGTAGGGCTAAGGCGTGAGGCAGGGGAGAAGAAGTGCAGGGGAAGCAGGGGATGCAGAAGGGGAACTGGCAGCAATGGGTGCAGCCCAAATCCTCTACTGCTCACTCCCTACCCCTACTTCTCACTCCCTACTCCCCACTCCCTGCACCCCTTTTCTTCTCAAGGGCAAAAATACAGATCCTATACTAGGAGTAGATAAGGCTTTGCAGGGAAACCGCTATGATTCCAAATCCCGAAATTATGCAGGCGGTTGAACGCCTGGATTATCGCGTAACCGTTGGCGACATTGCTAGCCAAGCAGGGTTGAATGTAACTGTGGCGCAACAAGGGCTTTTGGCGCTTGCCTCTGAGGCTGGTGGGCATTTGCAGGTTGCCGAGTCGGGCGAGGTTGTTTATCTATTCCCTCAAAATTTCCGCACCGTCTTACGCAATAAGTCGTTACGGTTGCAGTTGCAAGAATGGTGGAGCAAGGTTTGGAAAGTCTTGTTCTACCTGATTCGGATCTCCTTTGGGATTGTGCTGTTGGCTTCGATCGCGCTGATCGCCATTACAATCTTCTTCGTTGTGATGGCTGCTAACTCTAGCCGTGACGATAACGATCGTGACTCAGGTGGCGGCATCTTTCTACCCAACATCTGGTTCGGTCCAGACATCTTTTGGATTTTTTCGCCCAACTACAACGATCGCCCACAACGGTACGATCGTCGGTCTGCACGGTCTGGCGACAAGCCTAAGATGAACTTTCTGGAGGCGATGTTCTCCTTCTTGTTTGGCGATGGCAACCCGAATGCAAATCTGGAGGAGCGACGATGGCAGGCGATCGGCACAGTCATTCGCAATGAACGAGGCGCTGTTGTTGCCGAGCAAATCGCGCCCTATCTTGATCAGGTCGGTCAAGAGTTTAGCCGCCCATACGCAGACCAAAACGAAGAGTATATGCTGCCTGTGCTGACTCGTTTTAACGGGCAACCTGAAGTGAGCCCTGAAGGTGAGATTGTCTATCACTTTCCAGAGTTGCAGGCGACAGCGGCACAAACCCGTCCTCAGCCTGTTTCAGCTTATTTGCAAGAACAACCGTGGCGCTTTAGTCAAGCAGGTTCGGGACAACTCATACTGGCAGTAGGGCTAGGTGGCGTTAACCTTATTGGGGCTTTAGTGCTGGGTAGCCTCCTTGCTGATGGTACTGCGGCTGCCCAACTCGGTGGGTTAGTTGCCTTTGCACAGTCCATTTACTGGGTGTTACTAGGCTATGGCACTGCGTTTCTGGCGCTACCCCTCCTTCGCTACTTTTGGGTGCAATGGCGCAATGGCAAGATCAATGCCCGCAATGAAGCACGCCAGCAGCAGGCTATGCAACTTAACCAGGCGAATGCCAAGCTGCAAGGCAAGCTTGCCTATGCTCAACAATTTGCTGCGGAAACAGTCATTGGCACAGGCGATTTAGCGTACACCACAGAGCGCGATCTGTTGGAACAAAATGTGGAGCAAACGTCCAAAATTGACGCTGAGTGGCAACGTCGCCTGGAACAGGGGCAAAACTAGGTACGACAATCATGTTTTTGCTGCTTGCATAGCGTTGAGCGAGCCTCTATGCATTGAAGGCAAAACTTAACGCTTTGCAACATTTTCAACGGCTGCAATGCCGAGTAGAAAGTCGTTACCTAGAATTTATGGAAGGCGTGAAAGTCTTCATAATAGCGATCGTCAATTAGATCTGTAACAGGCAATACTGATACTATTAATCACCTCGTCGTGAGCCAGCGTTAAGAGAATGAAAATTAAGCTTGGGGATATTCTAACTGGTGAAAATGGTGCCTTTTACAGAGTCGTTGAGTGCAAGGAGGATATCGTCTCGCTGAGACGGCTCAATGGCTATACAGACTTTTCATGCAACCCTGCGTTCGTTGAAGCTCGGTTTCAATCTGTATCGTGCCTGTTGGCAGCCTATAGTCCCTCAGTCTAAAGTCCCTTAGTCTAAACTGTCCTTCACGATCATGACTCAGCTTGCACTATTGCGATAGAGCCGTCGTGATTCAGGTGGTATCCATGTAGCATCCCTGGTCAGGTGCATCGACCCAACCCCTCGATTGCACAGTTGCCAGTGCTTTAGCAAAACTTTTCACATTCTTTTGTAAAGAATGTCGTAATTACAGAGCAACCGTGCAAAATGTTAGGGGCTAATCTAGTAGCTTTTCTACTTTGCCAGCCACTGGTGATAGTAGCGGTTTGAACGCCTTATCGGTTTGCAATGTGACGTTAATGCACCTACAGACACTAGCAGCCTGCACACTCGCGGCGATCGCCGCATGCGAGAGCATTCACACTGCTAGTGCAACGGCTAGCCCACGCTCGTCGTTAAGCCATAACGTACCCAGCAACTTCTCTAACAGCAACGTAACAGTTAGCGCATTGCCGCCCAGCGCAATTACAGAACCAGGCGTAGGCGCGATCGCTCAGGCAACACCAGAAACCCTAAGCAGTCTACAAACCCAAAGTAATCAACAAGCATCAAGTAGTTTAGAGACAGCGGCAGCGGTTGATGCCCAGACAAGCAGTACAACTCAGTATTATCAGGACTATCAGCCGATCGTAGCACCAGCTACAGCCCCTCTAGCGGCTCCTACATCGCCACCATCTGACTCAACGCCAGCAGTAGGATCTGATCAACCAGCGATCAATTTTGGTGCGCCTCTGTCGTCTACCGTTGAGCGACCGCCCACGCAAGCGCTGCCTACTAAGACTTCACTGAGCGAGCCTCTACCGACCGAGATGCCTCCTGGAGCGTCACCTGCGTCAATCAATGCTCCCATCTGGGTCGTGCCATCGCAACAAGCTACGACACCAGAAACAGCACCGATACCAGACATTAAACCGGAGACGATACTAGCCCCAGGTGAGAGAGTAACGGTGCCAGCGTTGCCCAGCGCCACACCAGTTACACCTCCCAGCCAGCGCACCCCTGCCCCTAGAGGCACGATCGCGTTACCTGATCTGGTTGTGACAGCAACAGATGTGCAGATCGTGGGCGCTGAGGCAGAGCTACAGCAAGTGGTTCGCAATACGGTCAAAACACAACCAGGTGGCGGCACCAGCAGTAGCCAGCTTAAGCAAGATGTGGCAGATATTCTAGGCACTGGGCTGTTTGCCAATGCCAGCGTTAGCAGTCGCACTAATCCTCAAGGGTTGAGTGTAGTTTTTCAAGTCGAGCCAATCATAGTGCGATCGCTGCGGCTAACAGGGGCACAAGCGCTGACGGTAGACGTTGCAAATCAACTGTTTGGCGAACAGCTTGGTACAGCAGTTAGACCCACCCTGCTCAACGAAAGTGTAAGACGTATTAATGAGTGGTACGCCCAAAACGGTTATTCGCTAGCGCGGGTCTTGACCTTACAGCCAACACGAGAGGGGGTTATCACCGTTGAGGTTGCTGAAGGCTATGTGGGTGATGTGCAAGTGCGCTTTGTCAACAAAGAAGGTAATCCCGTTGATGAGCAAGGACAGCCGATTCGGGGACGGACTCAACCCGGTTTCTTGCGCCGCCAGATCAAGCTACAACCAGGACAGGTCTTTCGCGAAGACGTAGCCCGTACCGACTTGCGGCGGCTTAGTGAATTGGGCATCTTTGATGGTGCCAACGTTTCCTTTGAGGGCGATGCACGACGGGTTGCCGTTATTTATAACGTGGTTGAGGCATCGGCGCGGCGGGTCAACTTTAGCGGTGGGTATAACGATGAGCAGGGTCTTTTTGCGTCAATCAATTTTCAGGACAACAACTTTGGGGGACTGGGACAACGATTTAGCACCAACATTCAGCCAGGAACGCTAGACACACAGTTTGATGCCCGTTTTGACAGCCCGTACCGCGATACGGACCCGAATACACCTGGTTATGGTGCCAATGTTTTCCGGCGACAGGGACTATCGCGCGTGTTTGACGATGACATCAAGCTGCCAAACGGTAGTCGTGCGCGTGAACGCAAAATTGGTGTCGGGATTGATGCCACTAAACCGCTAAGTCCTACCTGGAGAGGAACGTTAGGGTTGAGCTATACCAACGTGAGCCTACGCGATCGTGAGGGTGACGTTTTTGCCAGAGATGAAAGAGGAAATCCACTCTCGCTGAGCGGCACAGGTACTGATGACCTGACAACCCTATCGTTCACAGCCATTCAAGATTTACGCGATAACATCGTTAATCCCAGCCGTGGCTCAGTTGTGACGCTTAGTACCGAACAATCCATTCCGATCGGTCGCGGCGAAGTACTGGGCAATCGCCTACAGGCAAACTATGCCACATTCATCCCAGTCGGTTTAATTAAGCCGAATGCAGATGCCCAACAGCCTCAAGTGGTTGCCTTTAATCTTCAGGGTGGCACTACGATCGGCGATCTGCCTCCCTACAATGCCTATGTGTTAGGCGGACCGAACTCTGTACGCGGCTATGGCGCAGGCGACCTCGCAACCAGCCGCAGTTACTTTCTAGCCTCTGCCGAATATCGCTTTCCCCTTTATCGCTTCATTGGGGGTGTGGTCTTCGCTGATTTCGCCTCCGATTTAGGCTCTAGCGATGAAGTGCTGGGCGAACCAGGCATACAACGAGGCAAACCGGGCACAGGCGCTGGCTTTGGTTTAGGCTTACGAGTTAACTCACCGTTTGGCATTATTCGTGCAGACTTTGGCGTCAGTAATCAAGGCGATAGTCGCTTTCAGCTTGGCTTTGGGCAACGCTTCTAGAGGCGGAGATCGGGAGAGTTTCGCGTTGATTCTTTCCTCTAACAATCAGCCACTCGAACCCTTTACCCCTTACTCCCATTGGGTTAGCAGCCCATCGCCTTCCACTCGTAGCTGTCGTCCACGCCAGTAAACACTCTGACCAAACGCACCCATCAGCCAGACGAAAAAGGTCAGCACATCTCGAAACGGCAAGAGCCAGAGCCAGCGTGAGAGGCTGGGACACTTGATACTGAAGATAGTAGTCGCCATCTGAAGGTAGCGAACGATGAAGGTAACTAGACTAAGGGCGATCACCCAATTAGCAAAACCCGACAGCAACAGCAACGGCAAACAAAACACTGTGCCATAGCAAAACACCATGCTGTAATACTGGGCACCCCGATTAAAGCGAATGGTGCGTGCCCAGCGTAGCTCCCGCTGAAAGACCTGCCCAACAGTTTCGTTCCCAGTGTCTGATTCCACCACGTAGCGCGATAGTTCGATGCGATAGCCCGCCTCAGCGGCTCGTTTGCCAAGGTTATAGTCTGAGCCAATACGGTTAAAGTGCAGACCACCAAAGCTGGCAAGCGTAGTTTTGCGAGTGGCGATCGTCGCACCAACGGCACACCGCAAACCACGATCAAGCACGCGGGCAATGAGCAAGCTAGGAATAAAGTCAAAGCAGCGACCTAATGAGGCGATCGCAGCTCCCAAGGAGTGTGGCTGGTAGCCAATAAACGCACAGGTTACAAGTCCCACCTTTTCGTCTGCCAGCGGTGCCGTAACGGTGCGAATGTAGTCAGCATGAACCCGAATATCGCTGTCAGCAAAAATAATGACCTCGTGCTGTGCCTGCTCCAGCAGATAGCTTAGATTGCTGTCCTTATAGTTAACGCCCCGTGGCTCCAGTCCGTAGAACAAGCGGGCGCGATCGCTATAGGTTGCCACCACTTTTTGCAGCATCGGAATTGCCGGATCGTGCGGATCGGTGACACCGAACAGCACTTCATAGTTGGGATAGTTCTGAAGGCAGAAGGACGACCAGTTCTCCCAGGCTCCAGCATCAACACCACAAGCAGGTACAAGAATAGAGACGGGCAAATCCAGGTTATCTGCCGTACTAGGGAGAGTAGCAGCGTTAAAGAACTGATAGGTAAAAGTGGCACAGGCAAGATAGAAGACGATCGAACCACTGATGAGCAAGACAAGCAAAAGTTCCAGAAGCGTGATCATGGGTGCTGTAGGTTAGACACGATCGACTGACCGTAATGGTGATGAGTGTGGCTCGTGGTGCTAGTGCGATTCTATCTGTCCATAGTTCAGTTTGAGGGCACGATCGCACAAGTGAAAGTATTGGTCATCATGGCTAATCACAAGCACAGTCTTGCCTTGCTTCTGTAATTGGGGCAAAAATTCTGTATAAAACAGATCCTTAAAGCTTGGATCTTGGTCTGCCGCCCATTCATCAAAGACATAAATCGGGCGATTCTCCAGATAGGCAGTCAGTAAGGTAAGCCGCTTGCGCTGCCCCTGAGACAGGGCCGTGGTCGAAAGCTTCCCGTTTAACACTTTCACTTTACGATCGAGACGTAAGCGTTGCAAATAGAGTTGCGCCTGTGCATCCAGATCCTCCTGATCTAACCCCAGCAGGCGATCGAACAGGTAGAAATCGGCAAACACAACCGCAAAGTGCTGACGATACCACTCCTGGCGCTCAGCATCAATCACCTGTCCATCCAGATAAATCTCACCGCTCTCGGGTTGATACAGTCCGGTGATCAGCTTTGCTAGCGTCGATTTACCGCTACCATTGCCACCCACAATGAAGATGATTTCACCACGCTGTAAGGTCAAGTCGATCGGTCCCAACACAAAGCAGGCATCATCTTGATCGGTCTGATAGGTGTAGGCAACACCTTTGAGCGTCAACGTTTGCCAGTTTTGGTTGGGCGGGGCGGGCACTGCTAGCACTTCCGATCGGGTCGCTAGCGACAAGCCTAACGCCTCAATTTTACCGAGCGCAATCCCAGCACGGCTAATCGTTGGCAGTTGGCTCACCAGGCGATCCATCGGCAACATCAGGTAGGTAAACGTCAGTACGTACCCCGAAATTGTTTGGGGATTCAGCGTCATTATCTTTGGTAGGGCAAACAGTACAAACCCGACCGCAAAGAAAAAGATTAGCTTGCCCCAGCTAGCCGTAATTGCAAACATCATCAGCCCACGCACGCTGTAATGCCGAAACGCCGCTGCCGTTGGTTGCAAATCTTCTTGCAAGAATGCTTGCCGCCGCCAGTAGTGCAGCTTCAGTTCCTTCGTGCCTTCCGTCACAGTGCGAAAGTGCTGAAAGAGATGATCCTGCTCTTCGCGGGCGCGTGCCAGCAGTTGCCGACCCTGCCGCAGCAGCCAGCCACAACTACTCAGTGCTGCGATCGTCACGCCCACAACGAGAAAAAATACCTGCCAGGAGAGCCAGGTAATGTAGACCAGGCAACCTGCCACCGTTGCCAGATCGATGCAGAGGAACGGCACCAAGCGTACTGCATCCGTGACAGCCTGCACATCATCTGTCAGGGTAGCCAACAGACGCGGGGCACCCAGCTTTTCGAGATGAGCTAGCTCAGAGGCAAGGATCTGACGACTAAGGCTAAGACGCAGTTGAAACACTGCCTGCTGTGCAAGCTGGATCAGCATCATCTGCGAAATCACGCTGGTGACCAACGCCACTAGCGCCAGACCGCCAAAGATCCAAGCGAATGCAGCGAGCGATCGCGCATTTTCCTGAGTTAGCGATCGGCTAATCAGCGCGATCAAGCTTGCCGTGCTGCCACCGCTAAGAAAACCTGTCAGGACGGCGATCGCCACCATCCGCCAGGACGACCGTAAAAGAAAAACAACCAGACTCATGCGGTGCTATCAAACTCCATCCTGAACAAGCCGCCTGGAAGGAATGAACTTTTTAAAAAACGCTTAGTCATATTATCCTGTCAACTTAGAATTACATAAAGAAAGATGGGCAAAATTAAGTCACGACCGATGCCCAGTAACCGCTCAAGACATTCTTTTGATTAGCAACGTTTAATTAATCTCTTCATCGCAGCCCCTATCCCTTGAACAGGAGTACTAATGCAATCGGCAAAGATGCCGCCAATGGAGCAGTTTCCAAGCTTTTCTTTGGTGCTGGAGACAGAAAATCTAGCCAATGCTCATCTAGACGGTTTATCGCAGTCTTTGGCCTCATTGGCGCAACAAAATCTACCGCTCACAGTTGCTAACGAAGTTTTGATTATTGATACTGGCAATACGCCAGCCCAATTATTAAAGCAACTGTGCGATCGCTATCCCTGGCTAAAAATACAGCAAGCACCCTCTTCCACAGGCTACTACAAGGCAAAAATGCTGGGAGCCGCACTGGTTACGGGGGAAGTAGTTGTCTACTGCGACTCTGATTGTACCTACGAGCCACAATGGCTACAGCACCTTCTGATGCCCTTTGTAGTCAGGAATGATATCCAGATCGTCGCTGGTGAAACAAGCACTCGTGGCGTTGGGCTCTACGGCACTGCAATGGCAATCGCTTACATTTTTCCGCAGTACTCTGGTAGCCACTCTCTGGCTCCAACAACACAATACTTTCTCAACAACGTGGCGTTCCGGCGCGAATTTCTGCTGAAGCAGCCCATTCCAGTCGCGTTACCGTTATATCGTGGTAATTGCGTCATCCATGCTCGTCATCTACAGCAACAGGGCTACACGCTTTGGCGACAGCCTCAAGCAAGAGCAGCCCACGCACCACCGAGCGATCGCTCACATTTTTTTTGGCGGTTTCTGCTGATTGGGCACGACTATTATTGGCAGCAGCAATTGCTAGCCAAACCGACTAGCACAATGCAGCAACCGAATGCCATGCAGAACCTCAGCGACGATCGCGATCCCACTGCTGGCTTCAAGGGCAAGCTAGAGGTCTTTCGCGATCGCCTCCAAAAAATGGCGCGGCACGATCGTCGCCATGTTTTTTACCTGCCCTTTGCACTGCCGATCGTCATCGCCTCTGCACTGCTGGTTCTTGCCGGATACGTTATCACAGCTCGCCGCCCAGACTACTTACTCAAGTCTTATGCCCATGTACTTGATGGCAGGGAGGAGCTTTAAGTTTTTTGCTCCCCGTTTTAGGTTTTAGCCTTTAGCCTTTGTTTTAGGTTGTAGCCTTCAGCCTTTAGCCTTCCACTCTCTTGCTACTTTTACCGTTGAATCGGAATCTTGACTCCACCCTCTAAAGCAGGCGGCTTGAAGAAATCGATCGGGTCAATCGTAGTTGGCTTTCGCTGAGAGGTGGAAAAGCGTTGGATGAGGGAGTCGAGCGAATTGGTCGCTGACGGCGTTGTAGGTTTGGGATTTGCCTGAAGAATACCTAAAACACCGTTCAATTGGTCAGACGTATAGGATGTGACAGGACGACCAGCGCCACTTGGCATCTGGTTGATTGACGCTGGCTGAGTCACCAGAGGCGCACTTTGAGACGTCATAGGTGTAGTGGTTAGATCTGCCGCACTCGCTTGTGCGTAAGCAGCAGTCCCAGAGGAACCGATCGCGATCGCAGTCAATAGCACTCCAGCTAGCAAACCTTTCATCAGCATAGCTCCTTAATACACTCAGAATAAAACGAGCGTTCCCTCAAAGATAATGCATCTATCAAAAGGCACCTCTAATTACGTGCCAGTCGTCTCCTCTCGCTCAGAGGTGTTACTTTAAGGTGAAGAAATCTTAAGCATCGCTGTGGCAACCACCCAACCTAACTTAGAACAAGCTCTCGCTACTATTGCAGAAACTCAACTTTTAGGCATTCTGTACGATCTAGACGGCACGCTAGTGAACACTGACCCGCTGCATTTCCAGGTTTGGCAAGCTATGTTGCGAGAGTGTGGGCTGGACATTGACGAAGCCTTTTACCAAGCCAAAATCAGTGGACGTTTAAAACCGGCGATCGTGCAGGATTTGCTGCCCCACCTGTCGCCATTGCAACAGCAACAGTTTATTGAGCAAAAGGAAGCTCAGTTTCGTGAGCAAGCACCTCAACTAACGCCGTTACCAGGCTTAATGAAGTTGATGCAGTGGGCAATAGAACAAGGGCTAAGACAAGGCGTTGTCACCAATGCACCATCCGAAAATGTTCACCATGTCCTGCGATCGCTACATCTAGAAGAAGCCTTTGATCAGGTTGTAATCGCTGACATGCTTGGCATTGGTAAGCCCGATCCAGCTCCCTATACTTATGCGCTTCAACAATTTGACCTCGCGCCCAAACAGGCTCTAGCCTTTGAAGATTCACCATCGGGGATACGATCGGCAGTTGGTGCAGGCATTCTCACCATTGGCATTGCTACAAGCTACGACCCCCAAACGCTCTATGCCCTAGGAGCCACGCTAGTTATTCCCGATTTCACCGCGCCTGCTCTATGGGAACTGCTAGACGCTACCGCCACAGGTCTAAGGAACGAGAATTAATTAACCTGTACCCGTTCACAATCTGTAAGGGCAGTAGCCTCTAGCATTGCTGCCCTATGCCAAGGTCAGACTTTACGTCCCACTCTCCCCACTTGCGGACAGTAGAAAATAGCAAAAGGCTAAAGGATTAAGTAGAAGCCTTACCAGAAACAGAACTGGGAACCCTAATCTGTCCTAACTCTCTTCAACTGCTATGGCTGGCACTTTGTTCAAAAAGTGGGTTTATACAGATACTTTAAACCTAAGAAAACTAGCAAAAAAGGGAATGTCAGTAGACATTCCCTTTTCACAATTACTGAAGCGTTCCAGCTAGTTTGTTTTAGCTGGTGCTGCCACTTTTGCTTTCACTGCAACACTCTTAACACCCTTAATTTCCTTTGCCAACGGTTCAATTTTGGCAAGCTGTGCTTGAGTCGGTACAGACCCTGCTACCGTTACAACCCCTTCCTTAGAATCTACAGTCAGCTTGCTGTTGGGGATATTTGCCTCTAGCTTGCCACGCACTTCACTTTGCAAATCACCATCGCTTCGCTTGTCCTGATTGCCGCCAGCATCATTGCGCTGCTCACGTGCCCGAATGTCAGATTCGATCTGCTTTTTACGAACGTCATTAGTTGCGTCATTCTTAGCAGTCTGCGCTTCTTGAGCATCTGGCACCTGACCACTCTTGTCAGTAGCATTGGGGGCATCTGACGTAGTCTTAGCATTGTTGCAAGCGACTGTACTGACTAGCAAAAAGCCGCCCAACAGCAAGGGCATAATCTTTTTCATTTTTTTAATCCTTTGATTGAAATATATTGACTAAAAAGGTTTGCAGAGACGAGCTTCTGCCCGTCCCCACAAAGTACTTAAAGCACTAGCAATAACTACAGCAAAGGATCGCGTCTTGTTGTCGTTTCGCTTGCTGTATAGCCAGCGCCAGAAGGATAGGTTGTACGATCGGCGTTTTCGTGAGCTGTTGCGTTATAAACACCCCATTCCTGAATACCGCGATGGCTTAAGATTGCTTCTGCTCGGCGAATCTCGTCTTCAGAACCATCCACGATCACCAAGTAATCGCCTCTAGAAACGCGATCGTTGTACACCTTGGCACGGTCTTCAGGAATACCCAGCCCAACTAAAGCACCAACGAGACCACCTGCTGCTGCACCAATTGCGCCCCCAGTAAGGGTGGTTGCCAATGCAGTTGCCAGCGCTCCGCCTAACATCACTGGACCAATGCCAGGAATAGCGAGTGCGCCTAGACCAACCAGTAAACCTGTTAAACCACCCAAAGCACCCCCTGCTGTGGCACCTTTCTTTGCACCTTCGTCTGCTTGAGTGTCATGAGCCACTTGCTTGCCCTTGTCACCAGCATGGGTGCCTGCACCAGCAATATCAGCCGCACGATCGGTATCACGACCCACAACTGAAACTCGATCCATTGGAAAACCGCTATCTCTCAATTCACGTACGGAGGTTTCTGCATCCTGATAGCTAGAAAAGGTACCCACTGCACGTTTGTGATGTCCTAAAGCCATTTTTCCCTCCTTCCCACTTGCAGGTCTAAAACGCTACAAGTACGGAATAAATTTGTTATCTACGCTACTATTTTGTCTGATGCGCTTAGCGTTTGTCTCATCCCGAAGAGATGACTTGCACTCAGACTCAAGGAGGGGAAGGATAAAGGCTAAGGACTAAAAATTGTCTGTTCGGTTTCTGCTTCAGCCTTATTCAGCTCAAGTTAAAGGAAATCTGCTGTCAGGCTAAAAACGGTTTCCAGGCTGGCTCCTGGTGCAAGGGAAAGCAGCCGCTCGCCTGTATTCAGCGCATTCCGCCCAGCAGTCCAGGGTTCCAGGCAATAGAATGGCTTGCCCTTCACTGTCCAGAACACAATGATGGAAAACTCATCGCTTTGAGTTAATGTTAGGCGGAAGCCTTGGGCGCGATCGGTGACGCTAGCAGAGTGGCGAGACAGATTGGTAAAGGCAACGTCGATTTCATCCCGCTCAAAGTCAAACGTGCCATCAAACGGATGTTCGATCTTAGTCGGTTGGTCTAGCAGGCGATCGGCAGGGATATCAACTTCTAACTGTGCCTTGTCCACAACTTGAAAGTAGGGATGAAACCCAGCAGAGAAAGGCATGGGGCTATCCGAATGATTCACGTAACGCTGATGAGCAATCAGTTTGTTGCCCTCCAGCGTATAGGTAAAAAGAAGCTGAAAGTCGAATGGGTAGACGGCGCGAGTTTGGTCGTTGCTGGTGAGCGAGAGGGTGATGCTGGCACGATCGTCCGTCGCCTGATCCACTACCTCCCAGGGAAGTTCACGGGCAAAGCCATGCTGCTTGAGCGTATAAGACTGCCCATTGTGAGTGTACGTGTTGTCAGGCAGATTGCCACAGATGGGAAACAGAATCGGAATACCGCCCCGCACCGTCAGCGTTGGGTCTGTAAGTCGGGCTGCGTCCAGATAGAAAATTTCCTGCCCTTGTACGCGCCAGCGAGTCACAATGCCCCCACGCTCTGGAATCACCTCTAACGAGGTCTTCGTCGTCTGATCTGAGAGCGTGTAGGTCTTGTATTGACCTTGTTCAACTGCGATCGCAAACATCCAAAGACCTCACCATGCCATCGCTGCCAATAATGACACATCTGGAATTAATTCGGCACCAACGTGTTCGGAAGCAACCCAATCCTGACGGTGCTTTTTGGCGGTTTGGCGACGGGCAGAAGGCTGCTGTGCTGTCTCGTTTTGCGATCGAGCGCTGGATGCCGGAACCGCAGTGCTAGCTGTAACGGGCTGACGAACAGGTTGACGGTGAGCAACTGGCAGTGCGCTTAAGAGCCGTCCTGGTAACGCTGAGTGGTCTAACGTGGCAGGCGTGGCGGCATCTGGCTGTGCAGGTTCAGTCGCAGGCACCATTGCATCCGAGGGTGAGTTCACTGGTGAATCACTAGATTCTGGCTGGCTGGAGTTAAACGGAGTGCGATCGGGCGAAGTGATGAACGAATCAGTCGGATTGGCGAAGCCAGAACGTTTTTTTGCTGGCAAGGGAGCCGCCTGCTCCATCTGACGATCCGTCTCACTGTCAGTTGAAGCTGGCGCAGTTGATTCGACTGGAAGCGACATATCAGGTGCTGATTCGGTCGCTGGTTCAGTTGCGTCAGAGGGCGTAGTAGCAGGTAAATTCGGTGACTCAGTTGTTGTAGCGGCAGTCGCTCCAGCAACGCCTGGTCGGGCATCGAGCGCAATGGGCGATCGCATTGGTTCCTGAAAACCGCTGGAGCGATCGGCAATCTGGTTCAGAATCTCGGCGCTGCGTTCGCTAGCAACTCTCGGCTGGTAGCCCCGCACTTCCACCGGCACAAATTCGACTTTCATTTGCTTGTCTTTAAGAGCAACCTTCAGAACAGCGGTATCATAATCGCTGCGAGGATTGCCGCCAAAGATAAAATTACCCATTGAGTAGGCGATCGGGCGACCTTTGTAAATTTCTGCACCCTGTAGCACATGGGGATGATGCCCCACGACCACATCTGCACCTTGGTCGATCGAAAAATGCGCCAGGTTTATCTGCCAGTCAGCGGGATGGGTCGCTAGTTCTTCACCCCAGTGGTAGTTCACAATCACCCAATCCACCTGGCTACGAACGGCTTTTATATCTTCTGCAATGCGCTGCTCATCCGCATAGTTGGTGCCAGCCCTGGTTTCACTCGCACTTTCAAAATCCGCGCCATAGTAGCCAAAGTAAGCAACCCGCTGACCTTTCACGTCGATGATTTCGGGGCGACGGGCTTCTTTTACGTTTCGTCCTGCGCCAACGTGGGCAATGCCTGCTTGTTTCAGCGTGTCTAGCGTCTCTACTAGCCCAGGTTCTTGATAATCCATCGCGTGATTGTTTGCCAGGTTCACCAGACTAACACCGCCGCTAGTCAAGACCTTTACTGCATCAGGATCAGCTTTGAAGTTAAATTCCTTATCTGGCAGCGGAATCGTAGCCCGCGTCAACGGGTTTTCCAGGTTCACCATACCTAGATCTGCCTTGCGGTACTCATCCATGTTGGCAAAGGTGCGCTCATAGTCTTTTCCAATCGCATCGGCAAAATGGTCCGACAGCGTTACATCACCCGCAAACGTCAGTGTAACGGTAGGGTCTTTAGGGTCGGGAACGCGATCGTGCTTGACAACAGACACCGTTTCTAACGCTGCCTGTACCGTGTTAGGACGAAGAGATGTAGGGCTGGGGTTTGCTTTTGGTAACGAGGAAGAGGCGGTCGCGTTGGTTTGCTCAGAGGGCGCTTTGGAAAAGCCCAGCACACAGCCAAACACGAACGCAAAAATCGGTGGTCCGCTAATCAGCATTGACCGCATGGTTTTAAGCTGCGATCGCTGTTGCGCGGTTTGACGAAGCTGGGTGCGAAGGTGCTGCGATCGTTGTTTGCGGGCACGACGCGCTGGCGAAACTACCCGTACACTTTGCTCCCACACTGGCGCTTGCTCATGCATCAACTTGCCAGCAATGCGAATGCCCTCAATTTGAGCTGAATTCAGCTTCCAGATGCGATGACAGATGAAGTGGATCAGTTCAGTGCGTCCCGACTCAGCAAGCTCGCGCTGTGAGGGCGGCAGCGGTAATTCGATCAACACTCTCAAACAGCCTGGACGAATGCCACCTACATAGGCACGAATACCATGCGGCAGCAACACAGCGTTGAGCCAATGCGCGATCGCCTGAAAATTTCCCGCCCGTGCCAGTTCTACTAGCGATGGGTGGTGAACGCTATCTGTATAAACCATGAATCTCTGACCTCACTCTGCCGCATCACACCGTAACCTTGCAGCATTCTGCTATCACTCAGCATGAATCACCACAATGGTTAGTTCATTAATACTCTATAATCTCTAACTTTCGGCATACGATCGCCAGCAAACTGCCTAAATCTTAAGGATCGTTCCAGTTCCTCCCCTCATGTCCTACATTAAGCCTTGCATTTAGCGGCGACTGTTTTACTTTTTACTAACCAGCCGTAATTGATTGCAGAATGAAGACTGTTACTATCACAACCGTTTGACATGGCTACATTGCCCGCCAATATCAAAGATTTGCTCTCAGACTTAATTGCACGCTATCGCTCTCGCGTCGATTATCTAGCAGTACGCCTCGAAGCTGCTGAAGGAGCAGACATTTTTCTGCGGAGTGACAAAATTGAAACGTTGACAGAAGGGATTGCGATCGGTGGGCAGGTAAGAGCTTGCCACAAAGGCGGCTGGGGTTTTGCCAGTTTCAATCAGCTTTCGACGTTGAGCGATCGCATTGAAGAAGCGATCGTCGCTGCCCGACTAGTTGGCGAAGAAGAAACCTTGCTGGCACCTATTCCTCCCATTCAAACAACCTGCACCCTACCATTAACGGGCACTGATCCCCGCCATATCCCCTTGGCGCAGAAGAAAGCACTCTGTCAGCATTACAGCGACATTCTTCGCAGCATCAGCCCCCATATTACGACCACCTCGATCCGGTATGGTGACAGCGCCCAGCACGTTATCCTTGCCACCTCAGAAGGCACGTTGCTAGAGCAGTCCTGGGTAGATATGGAAATGCGGTTTGCTGCCACCGCGCGTAATGGCGAAACGGTTCAAACCGGACGCGAGACTACTGGTTCCCGCAAGGCGTACGAAGATTTGGTAGGACTGGATGCTCAAGTTCGCAATGCCGCTCAACGAGCGGTTGATTCACTGGCACTGCCACCCGTGCGGGGCAACACCTACACTGTCGTTATTGACCCTGTCCTCACTGGACTGTTTGTGCATGAATCCTTTGGGCACCTTTCGGAAGCCGACATGACCTACGAAAACCCCGATCTGATGGAAGTTATGAGCCTTGGTCGGCAGTTTGGTCCATCGGATCTGCAAATTTTTGACGGTGCGGCACCTGCTGGTCATCGCGGCAGCTATTTTTATGACGATGAGGGCACGCCTGCAACCACCACTCAGTTGATCAAAGATGGCATGTTGGTAGGACGGCTACACTCCCGCGAAACCGCTGGAAAACTGGGCGAGCTTGCAACAGGTAACGCCCGCTGCCTAAATTATCACTATCCACCGATCGTTCGTATGACCAATACGTGGATCGAACGTGGTCAAACCCCTGTCGCCGATCTATTTAACGGCATTCAAGAAGGGGTATACGCCCGCAACTGGCTAGGCGGTATGACCAACGGCGAAATGTTTACCTTTACAGCTGGCGAGGCATGGATGATTCGCAATGGTGAAGTGGCAGAACCGGTGCGTGACGTAACTCTATCCGGTAATGCCTTCACAACCCTGGGCGACATTGAGGCGATCGGCGACGACTTCTTCTGGGACGAATCAGGCGGTTGTGGCAAAGGTGGACAAAGTGGCTTACCCGTTGGTTGCGGTGGTCCCAGTTTACGCATTCGCAACGTTGTTGTTGGTGGAGAAGCATTAGACGAAGAGTAAGGGCAGAAGCGGCTTTTAGCGTCTATTCACGAAACGTTTGCGTCTGTCTCAACGTAGCCAAGTTGGCAGGAGGTGTCTCAAAAGGTAGAGGCGATCGAGCCAGATTATTACACCATTGGGCACAGCACTAAACCTGGGCAAAACGTGACTGGCGATAGACGCTAATCGCTCTAGCTTGATTAAAAATAAGCAAATCGTGTTGATGCATGAGGTCTTATGTTTAACGTTCTAGAGGCTACCGTCCGCCCTTTGATGCTCAACGGTAAAGTCTTAGATGTTGCCTACGAGCTTTACCTGGCAGCACCACCAGCAAGCTACCCTGTCATCAGCCTTCAAGAGCTTTCGCGCAAAACAGGTGCTAGCTTACTAGAATGTCGCAATGCAGTCGTTGAGGCAAATCGGCACGGGCGTTTTCCTCAGTGTGCACTGGAGACTTAGGTATGCTGGAGAATTAAGTGTGCTGGAGACTGTAAGTAGCGCGATCGTCTACTATCCTACTTTTTCAGCTACCTAGCCTTCTTAATCGTTTAGCCACAGTCATTGTTTAGCCGCAGCCGTTTAGTCCTCGTTGGAAGGTGATAAGCGACCGCGACGTTTCCGGGCTTCCATAGCGCGTTCGAGTACGTCTAGCAGCCCTGGCGATTCTTCTTGCAGCTTTAGCAACAGCCGTTCCCCTTCAGTGACATCACCGGGATCTTCACCCGTTTCCATAACGGTTTTCAGACGTGGCAGTGCAATTTCATCAACTAACTCTACCAGGCTATACAAACAGCGATTGAACTGTCGCTCGGTTAGGGTAGAGTCCTCTAACGGAAATTCAATGATGGCGCGAATTTCACCGTCTGAAGGGTCATACTCCCATTGCAGCATTTTGGTTTCCCAGGAAATGCAGAGCATTGTCTGAAGGATGGCTGCTTTATGTGGATGGTTATTAACCCCAGAAAGGACTCGTGGTGCGAAGAGTTCAAAAAACTCACCGTCTTCATCAAGCTGAATCACGATGAGGAATTCGGGAATGTTTTCAGCATAAACGCCAGTGAGGATATGGCATTCATCCTCGTCAAGCTTATATTTCCAGCCTTTGTTGTCTAAATAGCGAGCAATTTGTTGCAGCGTCGCGCCCATATAAAAGTCTCGATAGAAACCTGCAAGCGTTGGTGTATTCCAGGTTAGTGATTTATAAACGGTAGAAGTGGAAAGGGGCAGCCCCACAGTTTTGTCTTCAGTCAATTATCGTCCAAAGTTCAACCCAAAACAGGAACTGTCGCCATACGCTACAATTGCTGGCGATCGCTCGCCCCTTTTACGCCCAAAGACGCTATTACCCGCGTGGTACGGTCAAGCGAACGGGTATTTGTGCCAGTCCAGCATCCACTTGCTGAAACAGATGCTCCAGCGTCGAGGTGTTATCTAGCACCAGATCAGCATAAGTCGCCTTCTTTTGAATCGACATCTGGCTGTCAATACGGGCACGAGCCTGCTGCAAACTCAGGTGATCGCGCTGCATCAGCCGTTCTAGCTGCTGCTCTGGCGGACAACGCACCACCCAGGTTTCAGTCACCAGATCAGTCATGCGCGCCTCAAACAGGAGCGGAATCACCAGGACAATAGTGGGATGCGGCGGTATCTCTGTAGACAGCGTGTGCATACCTGCCACCAAACGATCGCGGACATAAGGGTGAATCCGCTGCTCTAACCACAGTCGCTCTGGTGGACTGCTAAAGATGATATCGCCCAATCGATGTCGATCCAGCGTCTTATCAGGCAGCAACAACCCAGAACCATAGCGCTCTACCACCTCACCAAGTACAGGCGACCCTGGCGCAACAGCCTCTCTAGAGTAGATATCGGCATCCAGAACAGGCAATTGGTGAACTGTTGCCAAATAATTTGAGACAGTTGTTTTACCCATCCCAATGCCCCCTGCAAGACCAATGATGCGTTGAGGGGGGTGAGCTTGATTGCTGTGAGTATTCATAAATTAGACACCTGGAAAGTCTCGAGGTGGTTTGCCAGCAAGTACTCCCTCATTGAAGGGGCGGTTACAAAAGGGGGTTGGTAGTTAAAGCAGCTTGTCTAAAGTTCTAAAAGAGCAATAAGGTCGCAACTGCTGCTGCACCTCTTTGATTCTGCCAGTTTTCTGCTCAAGGAGCTAGAATCTGACGGAATCTGCATGATCGTGCCCTGATTTAAGCAGATGCAATCAGTGATTGCTCTGTTAGTGATCAGTGACGATATGGACTGAGCCAAGCGATCGTATGACAGTTTTCAAGTAGGCTTTTAATGGTACATAGCACCCTTCTATCGATCGCCCTTACTGCATCAGTCAGTTTTGCTTCTCTAAAGCACTCGGCAACTAACAAGACTGCCCCTTACAATAACGTTTAGAACAGTCACCCCCGAAATCAACTCACTACACATCCAGTTCAGCGGAGTTTATGCCATGTTGCTCAAATCTACTACTCGTCACATCCATATCTTTACGGCTGTGGTTGAAAATAACGAGCTAGTCCCCAATGACAATGTTTTGACACTTGACATTGACCCAGACAACGAATTCAACTGGAGTGAAGAAGCAGTACAGAAGGTTTATCGCAAGTTTGACGAGTTAGTCGAATCCTACGGCGGGGCTGACCTGACAGACTACAACCTGCGTCGTATTGGTTCTGATCTAGAGCATTTTGTGCGAGCGCTCCTGCAAAAAGGCGACATTTCTTATAACCTCAACAGCCGCGTGCTCAACTACAGCATGGGCCAGCCCCGTGTAGTGCCGAGTGAAGGCTAATGATGCTTGTTAAGCGATCGCTGAATAGTAATGCAATTTTACGCACCTATCTCTGTTAGAGAACAGACTTGAGGCGCATCTTTCATTCTGCTTACTCTGCGCTTCTTCTCTTTGCAACATCACCTCTTTTTCACTCACAAACGTTTAACAGTAGGCGCATTTGCTTTAGATTTTTTAATAAAAATTCTCATCAAATCAGTCTACCGTAACAAGTGGGTGGCTACTGGCGAGGTTCATCGCGCTCACCGATCGCGCATCAGTTACCATCCAGTCAACGTAAGCTTTAGAAGATTTAGCATGAGCAGTAATTTAGCAACCAAGCTGCGTGAGGGGACGAAAAAGTCTCACTCAATGGCTGAAAACGTCGGTTTTGTAAAATGCTTTTTAAAGGGAGTTGTTGAGAAGAACTCCTACCGCAAGCTGGTTTCAAATCTCTACTTTGTCTATTCCGCCATGGAAGAAGAGATGGAGCGGCATCAACAGCATCCGTTGCTTGCCAAAATTTACTTCCCAGAGCTAAACCGTAAAGCAGCCTTAGAGCAAGACTTGCATTACTACTACGGTCCTAACTGGCGAGATCAAGTAGCCCCTTCTTCGGCTGCTGAAGCTTATATTCAGCGCATTCGTGAAATCTCTAACACTGCTCCCGAACTGCTGATTGCTCACTCCTATACTCGTTACCTAGGCGACCTATCGGGTGGGCAGATTTTGAAAGGCATTGCCGAACGCGGTATGAACCTTTCAGATGGCAACGGTACCGCTTTTTATGAGTTCAAGGGCATTCCTGACGAAAAGCAGTTTAAAGCAACCTATCGGCAGGCAATGAATGATTTGCCGATCGATGATGCTACCGCTGACCGCATTGTGGATGAAGCTAATGCCGCTTTTGGCATGAACATGAAGTTGTTCCAAGAACTAGAAGGCAACCTGATCAAGGCGATCGGAGCCATGCTGTTCAATACCCTTACTCGCCGCCGCAGTCGTGGCAGTACCGAGCTAGCAACGGCAGACTAAGCAGTACCTTTGTCAGATCTCAATCATTTTACTGCATTACCTTTAGAATCCTGGGGGCTTGGTGGTTAAAACGCTATCAAGCCTTCAGGATTCGTAGTTTGAAGACAGAAGGCTAAAGGCAGAAGGCTAAAGGCTAAAAGCTAAAGACTAAAAGCTAAAGACTAAGAAGTCTTAGTTAGAATCAGCTCAAACCTCTCTAGCAACACTACTCAAAACCTAAAACTTCCCCCTCTGCTTCCCTATCTCTCCCGCTTCCTCCTTACTCCTCATTCCTCACCTCCCCCAAATGGCAGCAAAAATCCCCGTCACTATCATCACAGGCTTTCTCGGCAGCGGCAAAACAACGCTGATTCGGCATCTGCTGCAAAATAATCAGGGCAGACGTATTGCCGTACTGGTCAACGAGTTTGGCGAATTGGGGATTGATGGTGACTTACTGCGATCGTGCCAAGTCTGTGATGAAGAAACCCCTGCTGATGAAACGGCTTCACAGACAACTATTACATCTCGCCCACCCGACATCGTGGAATTAACCAATGGTTGTCTCTGCTGTACTGTGCAGGAAGAATTTCTGCCCGTCATGTTAGAGCTACTTAAGCGCAGAGATAGTCTAGACTGCATTCTCATTGAAACTTCTGGGCTTGCACTGCCCAAGCCGCTGATCAAAGCGTTTCGCTGGCACGAAATTAGCCATGCGGTAACAGTTGATGGCGTGATCACAGTAGTCGATTGCGAAGCAGTTTCAACTGGAACGATCGCTACTGACCTCAAAGCCTTAGAAGCGCAACGCCAAGCCGATCCAAGCCTTGATCACGAAACACCGATTCAAGAACTGTTTGAAGACCAGCTTGCTTGCGCCGATCTGGTAATCCTTAACAAAGCCGATTTGGTCGATGCAGCAACCCAAGCCGACGTTGAACAGCTTGTCCTTCAAGAGCTTCCCAGAGCCGTCAAAATTGTGTCTAGTCGTCACGGTCAACTTGATCCAGATATCCTACTTGGCTTTCAAGCGGCGGTCGAAGCAAACTTAGAATCTCGCCCTAGCCACCATGATGAAGAAGAAGACCACGATCACGATGATGAGATTACTTCAGCGCACCTGATCCTTGATCGCGCCTTTGACCCTGCCCTACTGAGAAAGCAACTAGAAACGCTAGTACAAGAGCAAGAAATTTACCGTATCAAAGGCTTTGTCGCTGTGCCCCAAAAACCAATGCGGCTGGTGATGCAAGGTGTAGGCAAGCGCTTTGACCAGTTTTACGATCGCCCCTGGCAGCCTGAAGAAGCAAAACAGACCCGTCTGGTCTTCATCGGTCGCGCGTTGGATGCAAGCCGCATTGAGAGTCAATTAACCGCTTTGCCAGGGTGAAGGGAGGGGATAAGGGATGAAGGATAAGCTACAGCTACTTCCGCTTGCCTAAGCCATACTCTTCACCCCATCACTCTTTCACTCACTGATTACTCACTGATAGAAAACTGTAGCTATCCGTAGAAAATTTCTGTAACTCTGGCTCTCAGCTTCTAACTACTGACCAAACCTTTAGTAGCCTTTAGCCTCCTGCCTTCTAAACCGTCTCCCCGCAGACATCAACCAGATAGCACATCGAACGAAAGCGCAAGCCGACTAACTGGTCGTAAAGAGGGTTCAGTTTGCAGAGAGGTGGAATGTGAGCCAGTTTGCGACCAAAAAGGATGATATCTCGCTCGAAGGGGCACTGACCAGGAATTACTTTGTATAAAAGACGGGCAAGCTTTGGATCGTTAATTGCAAGACGGTCAAGCCACTGGCGAACGGGTTGCAGCACATCGATGCAGAGAGTATGTGGTGCAGCTTTGGCTGAGGGCAGGGTGGAATGAAAGGCTAGTTGTGAATCAGACATCGTAAACCTCACTTGTCTGTATGTTCTCAATCTGTGTCTGCTCTTAATCGTTGATACAGCCACCTACAAGCTTTGATGTTGTAGCTGATTGATTGTTCCTCCCTATAAGATACAAATCAGGAGCTTTTTTTCCGTAAAGCTAAGAATAGAAAGGCTCATTTTCAAATAAATTTCTAGTAAATTTGGTAGAACGATCGCAGAGCTTAAGGCGCTGATTCGCCCCAAGCAAACTTTAATCTCGATAGCAAAGTTAATTAGTGAAAACTACAGTTAAGCCGCGATCGACTTAACAGCACCCTATTATGTTTAGCAAAAGAGACAATTGTAGCGATCGCTACTAAAAAACTCACTGCACAAGGCTTCTGGACATCATGCAGCACAAAGTTAATGCAGAAGGGATGACAGAAAAGAGCCTATAGATTTTTTCAAGCGGCTGATGTTGTGCTGCTTAAGCACAGTTTTTGTAGAACGGCATAACACCTGAAAAGGCACTTTTTCCTAGCTACGCGTAGCAAGCAATCACAAAGCTACTTTTTTAGAAAAAACAAAAAGCGCTAAAACAATTGCACAACTTGTTGTGTGATCGTAATCACAGAAAATAGGCGATCGCGCAGACATAGAGATTTGATAAACTCAGCGTGCGATAGTTCCGGGTGCATCAATGACAAAAGACGTTCATCTACATCGTCCAGATATTGAACAGATGGTGAATCAAATTACAGCCTGTGGCAAAATTAGCCGTGCTGATCAGCAGCAGTTTATGTCCGCCTTACTTTCCCAGAAGAGTATTAACCAGACTGAGCAAGAGTTAATTAATCGGGTGTTTGAACTGCTGCGGAGGGGTCGTTTGCGAGTAGTAGATTGAGGGCGTTAGCGGCTGTAAAAGCCTTAAAATCCCAAATCAGCCGCGACCCGATGAGCGCAGGCAAAGCCAGAAAAGGCAACTGCGTTCAACCCCTGTCCTGGAAAGGTGCTGTCACCAACGCAGTACAAACCAGAAACGGCTGTGCGATTGAAGGGCATACCCAACAAACCCGCCAGCTTGTGACGAGGGATCGGTCCATAAGTGCCGTTGTTGCGCCCAAGAAAGCGGCGATGGGTGCGGGGTGTACCGATCTCCTGATAATCCAGATGGGTAGAGAGATGAGGAAAGATGCGCTCTAGCCGTTGGATGAGGCGATCGGCGGCAGCCTCTTTGCGGTCTTTGTAGGCAGTCGGCGACAAATGCTGCCAATCGTCAAACCAACTGGGTGTAAAAGTGTGAATGATGTGATAACCGGGAGGAGCTAAGGTTGGATCAAGCAGCGTTGGAATCGAGACAAAAATGGTGCCTTCACCGTCTTCCATGCGCTCCCAGTCTTCTAGCAAGATGTGATGGCACTCAGTCCCAGCCGATAGTGCTTCGGCTTTAACACCCAGATGCAGGCTAAGAAAGCTTGGCGACTGCTGATAGCGACGTTGCCATTTTCGTTCTGAAGTTGGCATCTGCGCCGCTGGAATCAGATTCTCGAAGGTATCCCAGCGGGTTGCATTAGAAATGATGCGCTTTGCGGTGTAACGTTTTCCAGAAGCCAGTTCTACCCCTGTAGCACGTCCGTTTGTTTGCAAAATTTTGGTCACTCTAGCTTTGTACTGAATCTGCCCACCGCATTTTTCTAGCCCTTCGACTAGCTTCTGAGCAATCTGCCCTACGCCACCTTTGGGGTAATTAATGCCGCCGTAGTGCCGATCGCTAAACACCATACCCGCATTAATCATCGGTGTACGATCGGCGGGTACAACCGACCAGCAATAGCACTCCATATCAATAAACTTCAGCAACGCGGAATCACTGATATACCGTCGGGCAATGTCTCCAGCATTTTGGGGTAGATATTTGACTAGCCCCAAGCAGGCAAGCGGGTGCTGAAAAAAGACGCGCATAAGGTAACGCGGTTCTTCTAGCGACAGCAGATCCATCACGTTCAGGCAGTTGAACACGCGCCAGCATTCATCGTAAAACTGTCGAATGCCATTCTGTTCATGAGGAAACAGATCCGTTAACTCTTGCAAAAACTTCTCATAGTCTTTGTGTACTTTTAGCTCTAAGCCGTCGGGCAAATGATAGTGAATTTGCACAGGATCAGGAATCGTTTCAAGACTGACGTTCACCGCTTCTAGAGCGCGAGTGAGAAGATTGGTCGTACCCTGTTGACCAAAGCCAAAAATCATCGAAGCGCCAACGTCAAACCGATAACCCTGCCGTTCAAAATAGCCTGCACTGCCGCCAGGAATCAGGTAGCTCTCCAGCACTAAGACGCTGGCTCCCTTTGCTGCTAGCTGTGTGGCAGTCACTAAGCCCCCAATGCCCGAGCCAATCACGATCGCGTCAAAGTCAGTAGAAGCGGCTGGTGACAGCGGCGATTGCCCAGCAACAGGCGTTGAAGCGGATTGAGAAGATGAAGGCATAGAATAGCGCAATCGACACGACGAAGACTTTCACCAGTCTACCGAAGTTGCTGCCTCTAGTAAGCCTTGCGCGGTAAGAGCTAGCCGCCTAATCCTCGCTCTTTAAGCATAGAGAGAAGCGTTAGGGGAAATCGATCCTAGTAATGGATCAAAAAAAAAGGGGATCGGTCTACTGCTGCTGACCAATCCCCCTGCTAATCCTTCAGAGAGGAGAACACTCAGATAACCATAGCTTTGTTGAGAATCTATGTCAACTCTAAGTCATTGCCTTACAGCATGATCGAAAAAGGGCAGTAAGCACCTGCGCGATCGCCTTGGCTTACCGTTTACAAGTGAGCCTAGAAGTGCAAACTGAGTTGTAGTAAGAGAGTATGATGAGTCAAACTTGTGACCGATCGCCGCTGGACTATTCTTTCTCAGATTTTTCTAATCTATGACTCTTCAACTGCGTGTCTATGTGCCGCCACATCCCCTTATCCAGCATTGGTTGGCTGTAGCCCGCGATGTGTCAACCCCTTCAACGCTTTTTCGCAGTGCCATGACTGAGTTAGGTCGCTGGTTGACCTATGAAGCTATTCGCGACTGGCTGCCAATTCAAGAAACTACGATCGATACCCCGCTGGCTCCCTGTCCAGCGACCTTTATTGATCCAACAGTGCCCGTTGTAGTGATGCCAATTCTGAGGGCGGGACTGGCGCTCTTGGATGGTGCCCAAGCACTGCTGCCGTTAGCGTCGATTTACCATATTGGGTTTGTCAGAAATGAAGAAACTCTGGAGCCAAGCTGCTACCTTAACAAGCTGCCAGAGAACTTCGCCCCACAGACGCGGGTTTTAATTACAGAACCGATGCTAGCAACGGGAGGAACAAGCATTGCAGCGATGGCAGAGTTAGTCCAACGAGGAGTTGATCCAGCGCTGGTACGTATTATTTCTGTCGTTGTGGCTCCAACAGCGTTACAGAAGCTGAGTGCAGCGTATCCTAGCCTCACTATTTACGCGGCTGGCATTGATGAAGGTTTAAATGAGAGTGGCTTTATCGTACCGGGGCTGGGTGATGCTGGCGATCGCACCTTTGGCACGTGATGATGTTAATCTAAGGCACTTGCTTGGCTAGGTGTTTAGCCTGTTCACAGTGCTAGCCGTTAGCGGCACTAGCAGTTAAGCTAGGGGTAACAAGGCAAGAGTTAAATTTGGCGATGCAAGTGGGATTTTGAGCAGCGATGAGTCAGCGAGACAATTTTTCGGGCGGCTTTTTACTCGGTGCTATGTTTGGAGGCATCGTTGGCGGTGCGTTGGGTGCTGTAGTTGCCTCCAGGGTACTTAACCCCCAGTCTGAGGAACCGCTGTTAAGTAGCAGTCAGGCTGATCCTCAAGACAGTAGGGCAAAGCGGCGATCGCTGAAGGCAGCCGACGAACAGGCAGAAATGGAAGTTGCCCGCCGCAGCCTGGAAGATAAAATTGCCCAATTAAATGATGCGATCGACGATGTGCGTCAACAACTGGGTGGGGTGAATGGCTCTACCGAAGCGCGATCGACTGCTAGAGAACTGTAGCTACTACCTGGAAATAGCGCGTCTGGTATGAGGTGATAAACTTACCTGGATCGATCGCTGCTGATATTCGTTAAATTAAGTCCAGATGCCAACATCTTTGCTGTAAAAGGAAACATACCTCTATGCTTGACAACCCCATCTTTCTATTGTTTCAAGTAATTCAGAACTGTCTTGGCTTCTACCTGGCTCTACTATTTATCCGGATTCTGTTGAGCTGGTTTCCCAACATTAACTGGTTTGATCCACCGTTTTCTATTCTGAGTCAACTCACTGACCCATACCTGAATATTTTCCGCTCCATCATTCCACCTTTGGGTGGTCTTGACTTCTCAGCAATTCTGGCATTGCTGCTTCTACAAGTAGTTCAATCCACTGTTCTGCCGCTGATCGCTCAGTTACTCGTTGGCTCACAAGTAGGGTATTAGGATATTCCTTGTAGTTGCTTGCTCAAGCGCTTCTAGCATTTGTTCTAGCACTTGAATATGCTGAGTCAAACACATCAAAAGCCTGCTCACATTTTCTTGAATGCGGAGCAGGCTTTTCCAGTCTTAGCGACGAACCGTTCCCGTGAAGCCAGCCGCCTTAAACTGCTCTAGCTTTAGTGGTGTTGGCTGACTTGATGGCACTGAAATTCTCAAATCAAAGGTGCCAATACCAGGCGGCACTTCGTCGATCGCTCCCAAACGAGTACGATTTTGCATCACAGAATCGTTGTTTGCATCGTAGATACGCCCAAAAATGTCGGCGTTGACTACAGGCTTGCCAAATTTATTTTCGGTTTTTCCCGTCACGATGAAGCAGTTGGGGAAGATGCTGGCAACACCACTGTTCTCCTGCTTATCGGACAGTTCAGCAGGGCACTCATGGTAAGAGAGGTCGAACAGCCTAATTTGGGTAAGTGCTAGGGCGGGCGGCGTGCTCAAAGTGGTGAGCAACCACAAAAGACCTGTAGCAAAAAGAGTGGCAAACGCGCGAAATGTCATAGGGTATGGGTCAACAGCTAGACACGGTGGATGGACGACTTCGTTACATCACGCAGAAGCCCTGTCTCAGCTTATCTTGAATCGAACCTCAATAGCCTGGAGGACGCTTTTTGAAACGTTTGTCATAATAGAGAATTCATGTTCGGCGATCGCTGATAGACATGACTCAATCGAAGCTTGAAGCTGCTCTCAACGCAGCGTTTAACCAATGTGCAGACGTTTTGCAGCCTCTAAGTGATCGCCAAAAGCAGATCTTGCTTCAAGTAGTACTGGCGGCGATGCAGTTTGAGCAGGAGGGGCAGCAACTGGATTGCGATCGCAGCGCCGTTGCGGGTGAGACAAATAGTACAAGCAATCCACTAGAGCAACTTACGTCTGATGAAAAGCAAGCCTTTCTGTCGTTCCTTAAACAGCAGGAAAGCCAAAACCAACCCTGGAAAATTACTTTACTGAATGATTGGCTTGAGGGCAGAAGTTCTGGAGGCGTTCAGTTTATTCGTGAACGTTACGGCATTCAGTGGCTAGAGCAGATTACCCCGGCACAAGTAGCAACCTACCTGGAATCAAACAGCAGTGATGGACTCAAACTAAAGCTGGGCGACCGCATTGAAGTCACTAACGGCTTGTGGGAATGGGTACAAGAAAGCGGGCCCTGTAGCCGAGAATGGTTTCCCTGTACAGTAGTCAGCATCCGAGACGCAACTGAAAGTAATGATGCTGGCTCACTACTAAGGGACAGTAGTGTTAACGCATTAGGCAATAGTGAGACAAGTTGCATTCTTCGCTTTGGGGATGGCACCGAATACGAAATGCAAGGAATCTATGACTGGAATCGCCCTAATTGGCGTTGGCTAGACAGTTAATGGCTGCTGGGTCTGCGTTTAAACGTTCGTACGATCGGTTAAGATTTCGTAGCCGTGCTCCGTAACCAGCACTGTATGTTCAAACTGGGCGGAGAGGGTGTTATCGACCGTGACGGCAGTCCAGCGATCAGCAAGGGTACGAGTAAAGCGTGATCCGGCATTAAGAATTGGTTCGATCGCTAGAGTCATGCCTGCCCGCAATTTGACGTTTGGCATACTGTGGGTACGAAAGTTGAACACCGACGGTTCTTCGTGCAGGTTGCGCCCCACGCCATGCCCTGTAAAGTCTTCGACAATTGTGAACCCGTTTGCCTTCACGTGATCTTCGATCGCGCCTGCCAAATCCAGCAAATGAGCACCCGCTTTTACCTGCTCAATGCCTTTATATAGCGCTTCTTCCGCCACACGAATCAGACGTGCCGCGTCGGGCGTAACAGTACCAACGGCGATTGTGATGCAGGAATCGCCGTGAAACCCCTGAAAGTAAGCACCAGTGTCTACCTTCAACACATCACCAGAGCGGATTACTTTTTTACGACTAGGGATGCCATGCACCACTTCGTTGTTGATAGATGAGCAAATGGAAGCAGGAAAGCCGTGATAGCCCTTAAAGCTAGGAGTAGCATCCATTTCACGGATGCGTTTTTCGGCATGGGCATCTAGATCGGCTGTGGTCATACCAGGCTCAACCAGCGCTGCAATTTCCTTCAACACGGTTGCCACAATCCGGGAAGCCTGCCGCATGATCTCAATTTCGCGGGGAGATTTTAGCTCAATGCCGCGACGCTGTTTAGGCGGTGAAGACAGAGCAGGTTTGTTACGCAGTTGGCTAAAAATATTCATGCGATCGCAACCAAAATTAAAGGCGTTACCAACAAAAGTCGCAGCTGACAAAAGACCCAAACCAGACAATTCAAGCCGTAGCCCAACGGTAAGACATTGTTCAAATTAACTCATACAGGTGTGTTGATTACCTGATCTTGAACGCTTACCTTTACTAACAGTAACTCAAATTACTGCATCCTAGGATGGCTGACCCGCTTGCCTCGTTCATAGGTCAGTAACGGTCGATCGTCTCTATAAACAAGATTACTTACGTTTATAGAGACGATCTAAGCCTGGTTGAATCTTCTTTCCGTAAAGCTCACTTTTGGGAAGAAGCTGTACTGCCGGGTCCAGCAGTAACGACAACAACGCGATCGGGGTGGAGCAGCGCCTGAATCGTCTGGTTCACTTGTGCCAGGTTAACAGCATCGATCTTAGCGGTATAGTCGCGAATTTCGTTGATGCCCAGACCATAGACAAAATCCATCAGGATTTCGCTAGAGAGGCTCTCGGGATCTGCCAGTGCCACTGGATAGCTGCTGGTGAGCGATCGTTTGGCGGCTGCGACTTCAGCTTCGGTCACGCCGTTGTCGCGGAGCTGCTTCAAGAGGCTGAGAGTGCTGGCGATCGCTTTGTCTGTATCTTCTGGAGCCGTTTGCATACTAATCATGAAGGGACCAGAGGTGATGCCTGCTTGAAAGACGCTGTAGATGCCATAGGTAAGACCCTGGCGATCGCGAATTTCGGTGCCTAGACGACTCGACAGTGTATCGCCACCGATAATCTGGTTCATGACCTGTGCACTGTAGTATTGGGGATCATTGCGATCAATCCCGTTGTAACCAATGTAGGTAATCGCTTGTGTCTTACCAGGCAAGACTGGATTGACCCGCGTGATGGCTTTTGGCAGTGGCACCTGTGGAAACTCAATGGTCGTCGCTTGAGTCGGGTCTTGCCAAGCACCTAGCTCCTGGTTAAGTAGGGCACGCACCTGGCTGGAGTCAAAATCGCCGACCAAGACAATCACTGTGTTATCAGGGTGATAGCGCTGTTGGTAGAACTGCATTACGGTAGCGCGAGTCACCTGCTTCAGGCTGGCTTCCGTCGGGAAGGAGTGAAAGGGGTGATTTTCGGGGTAAATCGTTTGCTGAAAAATACGTCGTGCCAGACGAGCAGGGGTATCCAACTCCAGTTTGAGACTGGTTAGCGCCCGTTGACGGCTCAATGCCAATTCGTCCTCCGGAAAGCTGGCGTTTTGCAGCACATCGCTCAACACTTGTAACAGCGTTGGTAGGTCGGCTGATAAAGCATTACCGCTGATCGATACGCCTTCGCGATTCGCACTAAAACCCAAACTAGCTCCCCGATTTTCGAGCGTTTTGGCGATCGCCAGCGCATTTCTTGTTTTCGTACCATTCATCAGGTTGGCTGCCGTCAAGCTTGCCAAACCGGCGGTCTCTGCCTTATCAAACGCACTACCCGCATTAACATAGCCGCTGAGAGTAACCGTTGGCGTGCTGCGATCAGGCAGCAGCAAAACGTTCAGCCCATTCGCGAGGGTGAGCTTTTCGGGCAATGTCTGCGCCACTTGCTGATCACTGGCAGTCGGCTTCGGCAAATATTTAGCAAGCTCTGCCGGATCAACTGGGGCACCGGGGCTAAAGTTTTCCATCGTCTGCGAAGGATTGCTGGCGCTAGTGCCTGGTTTACCATCCAACTGTGTGGGTTCAAAAAAGCCAACAGTACGGTTTGCTGGCGTGAGGTAAGTGGTTGCAACCCGTTGCACATCCGCAGGCGTAACAGTAGCAATCGCAGCTTGCAGGCGATCGCTAAATTGGTAGTCGCCTGTACTGGTCTGATCGTCACCTAGCTGCTGTGCCTGACTGGTAATGTCACGATTCCGCAGGGCGATCGACGCTCGTAACTGTGTTTTTGCTCGTTCTAATTCTTCTTGACTAACGGGCTGAGCGCGCAGATCAGCCAACGTTTTTTGGAGTGCGGTATCAATCTGCGTTAGCTCTTTGCCTGGAGCCGCAGTTACAGAGAGTTCGTACCAGCCCGCACCAATCAAATTTGCTGCATAGCCGCTTGCATCACTTGCCAACCCAGACTCAACCAATGACTGATAGAGCCGCGAACTCCGTCCCCCAGTCAAAACATAGTCCATTACCTGCAACGCTGGGACATCAGGATGCTGCACGTTGGGCAGGGGGTAAACCTCGTTCAGCAATGCCGCACTGCCCGATTCTTTTAGAACGATTGGAGCCTTCTTAGTAGGGTTAGGCAATACCTTTGGCTGCGGTGACTCCAGATCAGGTAATGCGCCCGTACCCTTAGGCACAGCACCAAACGTCTCTTTCACCGCTGCTAGAGTGTCATCAGTCTGAAAATTGCCAACCACGACTAACGTTGCGTTGTCAGGTCTATAGAACTTACGGTAATAAGCACGCACTTGCTCTACAGTAAACGCCTGTACGTCTGCCTTTGTACCGCCAACAGGCAAGCCATAGGGACTTTTTGGAAAGGCAGCCTTCATTACCGATCGTCCCAGACGATAGCCAGGATTGTTCTCATATCCTTGCAGTTCCGAAATCACCACTCGCTTTTCGCTGGTAAGCTGTTGCTCATCAATGAGGGCATTCTGCATCCGATCTGCTTCCAGTACCAGCAGAGCCTTTAGCTTGTCTTGCTCAACCGTGCCAAAGTAGGCAGTCTGATCGTAGCTAGTGAAGGCATTTGACTCGCTGCCCAATGCGCTGAAAAAGCGCCCAAACTGAATGGGACGCGCCTTCGTTCCCTTAAACATTAAATGCTCTAATTGATGAGCAATACCGCTGATCCCAGGGGTTTCGTTGCGTGACCCAACGCGGTACCAAACTTGTACTGTCACCACAGGAGCCGTCTTTACTTCTTTAGTCAAAACGGTCAGCCCATTGTCTAGCACCGTTTTACGGACGGTCGCAGTTAGCGCCTCTGAAGGTACGGCAGATGGCTGCGGTTTTGGTAGGGGACTATTCTGAGGGCTTGTTTGAGCAATGACGGCGCTGGGGATCGCCGTTTGACCAACCGCAGGCAGTTTAGACCACAAGACGGCACCCAGACAAAGAGCAAACAGCAGGCTAGGAAGACCGTAGCGACGCAGTAGTGTAGAAAGCATAAATATACGGACAAAGCTCTGAAAAACTGATCTCAGCAAGCCAATCAAGGAAACTAACTTATATTCCCTCAACACTTGCCTCTGCTCTAATCTAATCCATTCGTAGAGCAGCGCAGTGGCGAATTTACGAGGCAGCCCAGAGCAACGGTTTAGGGGTTAGTGATCCGATCAACCTTAGCTTTGAGCAAACGATCCAGCACCTACAGCTTTTTTCACCACTGTTGGAGCGTGTTCAAGCTGGCAATACGGGCGGCTGTAGCTCAACGGCAGTTCCAGTGAATATTGTGCTAGCCGATCAGCATCGCTGAGGATATGTTCAGTAGGTCCATCAAAAACCACCTCACCCTGGCTAAGGACAACGGTACGATCGCATAGTTCCAGCGCTAGATCCAGGTCATGAGTTGCAATTAATTGTGTGAAGGGCAGGCTATCGAGCAGGTGAATCAGTTCACGACGACAGCGGGGATCAAGCTGGGCAGAGGGTTCATCTAACACAAGCACCTGAGGCTGCATAGCAAGAACACCCGCGATCGCCACCCGTTTCTTTTCACCACCCGACAAATTATTGGCATTCCGCGAACCATATTGCTGCGGGTCTAAGCTCACTGCTCTCATTGCTGCCACTGCCCGATGCTCCAGTTCATGCCCTTTGATGCCTTGATTCAACGGACCAAACGTGACATCTTCCCAAACCGTAGGCATAAACAACTGATCGTCTGGGTTTTGAAACACCAAGCCGACAAAGTTGCGAATTGCCTTCAGATTTTTTGGTGCCATCACTAGCTCACCAACCGTGATCGCACCCGTTTGGGGCAGCAGCAGCCCGTTGAAGTGTAGCAACAGCGTCGATTTACCAGAGCCATTTGCACCGACGATCGCGACCCGTTCAGTCGCCTTAATCGAAAGGTTGATCCCTTTAAGTGCCTGTGTTTCATCAGGATAGGCGTAGCTCAAAGCACGGATTTCTATAGGGTTATGGTGCATACGAGCCGCAAGTTAAACAACGTTGAAGAGGTAAATGCCCTGCCCCAGCAGGGTCAAGCTCACAGTGAGCGTTAACGCAAGGTAATCGTGCTGACCAACACCTGTAGCGTCTGGCGCAGGTGGTAAGCCCTCATAGCCACGTGATAGCATCGCTTGGTGCACCCGCTCGCCTCGGTCAAGTGTACGGATAAACAATGAGCCAAACATATTGCCAATGACCAATCGCTGCCAGCGATCGCTCCCCATCAAGTTACGCGAAAGCGCCGCTCGCTGCATCGACTGAAACTCGCTAACCAACACTGCTACATAGCGATACATGGATGCCATGATTGCGACCAGTAGAGGCGGTAGCCGCAACTCAGTCAATGCCTGAAGTAGTGCTGGTACTGAGGTTGTCAGAACTAAAACATTTGCTATTAAAAGCGATAGCAATGCCTTGAACGCCACGCTGCCCAAAACTAGAAGCCCTTCAGTCGTAACTTGCAGCCAACCCCATTGCCACAACACGTTACCACCGCCACGAAACAGCGTACCAAGCAGCACAACGCTAATAAAAACTGACTCAACTGCAACCCGCTGCACCAAGATAGAAAGGGTGACACGGCTGCATAAAATAATCACCCCAACACCAAGGGCATAGGCGAACCAAGTCCACCAGCGTCCATTTGGTGTAAGGGCGATCGCAAATAGCAGTAACAACGTACATACCACGCGAGTCTTGGGCGCTAATCGGTGCCACAACGATACTTGCTGACTATCAATGTCAAGACGAAAAGCACCAATGTGCAGGAGCATTCATGCTGTCCTTCTGGTGAAATAGCACCAATACGAGTTCAATAAGCTATATCAGCAGTCAGGCAAGCTAAAAATCACTCTTCTGACAGAGAATCGTCAGAGGGTGTCCCTGACTTCCGCACAAGCAACTTGCCTGCCCCCCAAGCCAGACCAAACGTGACCAGTGTACCAACCAGTCCGGCTAGTGGTGTAGCAATCTGTTCGGGCACTCCCCTCACAGCATATTCATCAAAAACAGCATGGAACGGCAGCTTCTGGGCTGGCTGCTCCTCAAGTGCCTTATCGCTAAACTTAAGATCTTCTGAAACTCGATCCAGACCATCTGGGTCTGAGCTTGCAAAGGGCGATAAAACGATCGCGATTAGCAGTGCAATACCCAGACCAGAAAGCACAAACGCGCGGTTCCGCTGCTGGTAACGACGGTTGCTCATAGTGAAACCTTTTAAAAATGTGAGCTTCTCAGCAAATATCTAACGTAAGCTTCTGACAAAAATGAGTTAGCGCGGTAAAAGTGACTTCGATGCTAGTGAATGCGCTTTACGCGGTGCATCGTAAAGTAAGTCAGGGCGCGATCGCCAGATAAAACTAATAGTTGTTACAGAAATAATTGCCTCACCGACACCGATCAGAATGTGCCAGGATAGCATCGCGGTCAGAGCTACAGCAAGAGGTACCGTACCAGACAAAGCCAGTTGAATTGCTGTAGTAACCGCAGCAACGATGACACTGAGCCAGGCAGCAATTGCTACACCAATCAGTGTTCCACGCAGAGAGTTGCGTCCTAAGGCAAAGCGAACGGCTCGATACAGGTAGTAGCCCCCAAAGGTGCCAATCAAGCCCATGTTAAAAACATTGGCACCCAGAACGGTTAAACCACCATCCTGGAAAAGAATACTCTGGACGATAAATACGACTGTCATCACGAGCGATCCCGCCCACGGTCCCAGTAAAGCACCTGCCAATGTACCGCCAAGCAAATGACCTGACGTTCCACCTGGGATCGGAAAATTAATCATCTGTGCCGCAAAAATAAAGGCTGCACAAACGCCCATTAAAGGAACTGTTCGATCCTTGTATTCGGATTCCACTCGCTTTAGCGCTACTGCAATCAGAGCGACTGCCACAACCCAGGTAGCTAAGCTAACTGGCAAACTGAGAAACCCATCTGGAATATGTAGTGCCAGATGAGACGGCAGTGCCCATCGCCATAGAGGGGAGGACAGTAGGTGCAAGAAAACAACTCCGACTGTAATCAAAACAAAGTCCTCATTGAGATACAAGTAGATACAGAACAGAAAAGCTGGAATAGTAGAGAAACGAGTGACCCAACGACTACCCAGATGGCGCAATCTGCCCATCCTGGACTAGCCCCAACACTTTCCAACAAACAGAGCTGAAAATTCAATCCTCCACGGGGGCATACTGAGAGAGGGTACTAGCTAGATTTGACTGCTTTTTGCTTAGGGAGAACATCTTGCTTACGCAGCTACGAATTTAAAAAAGATCCTGAAAGACCTTTCCCTATGGCGAAAGCCTCCCCCTGTTAAGTTCAAGCAGCATTTTAGTTATTTCATCAGTGTCTCTAGACTGAAGTGGCTAGCATGGTCTATGATTGTAGACTGTGAGTTTTCACTTAACCTATGCACGCCCAAGAGATTATCCGCTCCATTGAAGCGGAGCAAATGAAGTCGGATCTGCCAGTTCTTTACATTGGTGACACTGTTAAAGTTGGTGTCATCATTCAAGAGGGTGGTAAAGAGCGGACACAGCCTTACGAAGGTGTTATCATCGCCCGTCGGGGTGCTGGTCTCAATCAAAACATCACGGTTCGCAAAACGTTTCAGGGTGTTGGTGTAGAGCGGGTTTTTCTAATCCATTCGCCTCGTATTGAAAGTATTAAGGTGTTGCGACGTGCTAAGGTGCGCCGCGCTAAACTATACTTCCTACGTGATCGTATTGGTAAGGCAACTCGTCTTAAGCAGCGCTTTGATCGTCCCCTTCAGTGAGTCGTTAGCGTGCCCGGTTACTAATTGCTGGCAGCCGTGCCTTTAGCTACTAGTAACCGACAAACTAACAGTCAAACTGATAGACTGATGATGCTAATGCTAAAGCACTGGCGCTCTTAGTTCAGTTGGTAGAACGCAGGTCTCCAAAACCTGATGTCGGGGGTTCAAGTCCTCCAGGGCGCGCTTGGTGAACGGCGATCGTGAGTAAGGTTTGATACTGGTCTAGCGATCGCCTTTTGCTGTTTTACCAGAGGCTGTAAAAAGTCATTCATTTTAATGGACTGGACAAGCAGCACGAAGCGTTAAACGACAGCGATGGGATACATTGGTAGTACGGTCGCCAACTTCTAAGATGGTTTCCACCATGGAGACAGGAAAGAAGTGATCTAGTTTAACGCTGCACTGAAAGGGAGATGAGGAACTGTGGCAAAAAAAGAAGCTACCGAGGTGCAAGAGGCAAAGCCTGGCTTTAATGCTTCAGCCTTCTTGCAAGAGACAAAGGATGAGCTTGATAAGGTTGTCTGGCCTAGTCGTCAGCAGCTTATTAGTGAATCGATCGCTGTAGTTTTGATGGTGATCCTTTCCGCAACCCTCATTTACCTGGTTGATAATTTCTTCGCTTGGGGAGCCCAGCAGGTGTTCGGATGACTTTTGCATCAGACGACTTTCAACAAAATTCGGCACCAGAGGAACAGTCAGAAGAAACATCGGCTAAAAACGGTCGCTGGTATGCTGTGCAGGTTGCCTCTGGTTGCGAAAAGCGTGTCAAGGCAAATTTGGAACAACGCATTGAAACACTGGATGTTGTCAATCGCATCTTCCAGATCGAGATTCCTCAGACTCCTGCTATCAGGCTTCGCAAAGATGGCAGTCGGCAGAGTACAGAAGAAAAAGTATTTCCTGGCTACGTGCTCGTCAATATGCTGATGGATGATGACACCTGGCAGGTTATTAAAAATACACCTAACGTCATCAACTTTGTGGGGGCGGAGCAAAAGCGCCGTTATGGTCGCGGTCGCGGTCATGTTAAGCCACTGCCGTTGGGCAATGCTGAAGTCGAGCGCATCTTTAAGCAAGCTCAAGAGCAAGAGCCTATTGTCAAAATTGACATGGCTCCTGGAGACAAAATTTTGGTGCTGTCGGGTCCCTTTAAAGACTTTGAAGGCGAGGTGATTGAGGTCAGCCCAGAGCGCAGTAAGCTGAAAGCGCTGTTGTCTATTTTTGGGCGTGATACACCAGTGGAGTTAGAGTTCAATCAGGTTCAGAAAGAGAGTTAGTAGAGTCAATGGCAAAGAAAGTTGCTGCGGTCATTAAGTTGGCAATCACCGCTGGGAAAGCAAACCCGGCTCCCCCTATTGGTCCCGCGCTTGGTCAGCACGGGGTCAACATCATGATGTTCTGCAAGGAATACAATGCGCGAACTGCTGACCAAGCAGGCATGGTGGTTCCTGTCGAAATTTCGGTTTATGAAGATCGCAGTTTCACTTTTATTCTCAAGACACCGCCTGCATCTAAGCTTATTGCAAAAGCAGCAGGCATTGAGCGAGGCTCAGGCGAAGCAAATCGTAAGAAGGTGGGTTCAATCACTCGCTCTCAGCTTCAAGAAATCGCTCAAGCTAAACTACCTGACCTGAATGCAAATGACATTGAGGCAGCAATGCGAATTGTTGAGGGAACGGCGCGCAATATGGGCGTGACAGTTAAGGATTAGCTTAAGAGTTCAGTTTGCACGTTGTCTAAGTGTTCTTAGACAAGGGATTGCAGTTTTTGTAAACCGTTAGCGGGGGAGAGGCAATGCTTCGTTAGCACCCCAAGAGGAAACTATGGTCAAAATATCTCGTAGACTGCAAGAATTAAACAAAAAGGTTGAGGATCGTGCGTACGAACCGCTTGAAGCCTTAAACCTGCTGAAAGAAACAGCGACCGCTAAATTTCCAGAATCCGCAGAGGCTCATATTCGTTTAGGGATTGATCCTAAGTATGCCGATCAACAGTTGCGGACGACTGTTGCACTCCCCAAAGGCACGGGGCAATCGATTCGAGTTGCTGTCATTGCTCGTGGTGAGAAAGTGACTGAGGCAACGAATGCAGGTGCAGACTTAGCTGGCTCAGAAGAACTGATTACCGAGATCCAAAAGGGCACAATCGACTTTGATTTGCTGATTGCGACACCAGACATGATGCCTCAAGTGGCAAAGCTGGGTAAGTTGCTTGGTCCACGCGGTTTAATGCCATCGCCTAAGGGTGGTACGGTTACCTTTGACTTACCGCAAGCGATCGCTGAATTTAAGGCAGGGAAACTGGAGTTTCGTGCAGATAAAACGGGCATTGTTCACGTGATGTTTGGTAAAGCAGCGTTTCCAGCCGAAGATTTGATGATTAATCTTAAGGCGTTGCAAGAAACGATCGATCGCAATCGCCCTTCTGGTGCAAAAGGTCGCTACTGGCGTACTGTCTACGTTGCTTCAACGATGGGACCATCGATTGAAGTTGACGTAAGCCTCCTGCGAGATCTAAAGGTGGGAGACGCAGCCTAAGTTTTCCGTTAGTGACAGTTAGTTGGTAGACTAATGTTTAAGCACTTAAGCAAGCAACTGCACCTCATTACTGTTGCGATCATAGGATTACTAGACGTTAACTAAGTACCAACAATTTCATAGCAAAGCCAGAGACAGCGGGTGCCCAGAGCTTAATTTCCTGCCGAGGTTTTCGTCTTGTATTTTCGGAGTGTCAGTGTTGCCTTGTACAGCACTGATAGCCAATTTACAGCGTGACCCCGGCTTCGAGTCCGGGGTTTTTTGATCTTACCTGGCTTTATCTAATGAACTGAATGAGCAGTGTTTAAGTTTGACCAAACCATCCAACAAAAGGAGGTGAAGATAAATGGGTAGAACGTTAGAGGGTAAAAAAGCGCTTGTAGCTGAACTCAAAGAAACATTGAGTTCGTCTCAGTTGGCAGTTGTCATCAACTACAAGGGGCTAACGGTTGCCGAAATTACAGATTTGCGTAGACGGCTTCTGCCGAGTGGCGCAACCTGTAAAGTGGCTAAGAATACCCTCATGCGAATCGCTGTTACAGGTGATTCTGCTTGGGAGCCAATGACAACCCTGTTGTCAGAGTCATCAGCCTTTCTATTAATTAAAGATGACGTTGGCGGTGCGCTCAAAGCGTATCAGGATTTCCAGAAAGCGACCAAGAAGACAGAACTTCGTGGCGGCGTGATGGAAGGACGTGCGTTAACGGAAGCTGAGGTGAAAGCGATCGCTGACCTGCCATCCAAGGAGCAGCTTATTGCTCAAGTGGCTGGAGCAATCAATGGCGTGGCTGCCAAGTTGGCGATCGGGATCAATCAGGTACCGTCTTCGCTGGCTCGTGCTATTCAAGCGGTTGCCGATAAAGATCAAGAAGCCGCTTGAATCAGCTTTTAGTGCTTAGTTTTTAGAACTAAACCCCTCAAAACTAGCAATTTTTCTTGCCTGCCCAGTAGGCTTGACAACCGAAAACCAAAAACTTAGGAGACTACAAATGTCTGCAACCACTGATGGAATTTTAGAACAGTTGAAAACTCTGACGCTATTGGAAGCGTCAGAACTGGTTAAGCAAATTGAAGAAGCCTTTGGCGTAAGCGCAGCGGCTCCTGTGGGCGGCATGATGATGGCAGCTCCTAGCGGTGCCGCTGCTCCGGCAGAAGAAGCGGAAGAGCAAACCGAATTTAATGTCATGCTGGAAGAGTTTCCGGCTGACAAGAAGATTGCAATTCTGAAAGTCGTACGAACCCTAACAGGTCTAGGGCTGAAAGAAGCGAAAGATTTGGTTGAAGCAGCGCCTAAAGCCGTCAAAGAAGGCGTTTCTAAGGGTGATGCCGAAGATGCTAAGAAGCAACTAGAAGAAGCTGGTGCGAAAGTAGCAATTAAGTAGATCGATTAGCTCCACTGCTGCCGCAATAAAAATAAAAGGGGAGACGAAAACGTCTCCCCTTTTATTTTCGTACCTTTAAACCCAGACTCATGCTATGGGGTTCAACTTTTTAGAGCTTTAGAGCAATCAGGATACTAGTTTTCTAGCCCTATTTACCATTTACTGTAGCTTGCTTCTCTGTAGAATTTGGCTAACCGCGTCGCAAAACATCAGCCTAGCCTTTGCAAGCGCTTACAGAATGTAGAGCAGTAGAAAGAGAAAGATCCAAACAACATCGACGAAGTGCCAGTAGATTTCAGCAGCTTCGACACCAAAATGATTCTCGCTGCTGTAATGCCCTTGCTTAAGCGATCGCCACAGCACCCCTAGCATTAGCACTAAGCCAAACGCAACGTGTAGTCCATGAAATCCAGTCAACACATAAAATGTGCTGGCAAACAAGTTGGTAGTTAGCCCAAACTCCAAATGAAAATACTCATAGAGCTGACCGACTAAAAAGACTGCTCCCATAGCAGCCGTAATTGCAAACCACTTTTGCAAGCCCTTTACGTCGTTTTTCTTAATTGCAGTGTCAGCATTATGGATTACAAAGCTGCTGGAAATAAGAATGATGGTGTTGATACCTGGCAGCAGCAGTTCTAGTTTTGGTGTGCCTTCTGGGGGCCAACTCGGTGCGACAGCGCGAAAGGTTAAGTAAGCAGTAAACAGACCCAGGAAAATCATTGCTTCTGCAATCAGAAAGATGATGATGCCGAAAATCCTGTAGTCGTGATGTTCTGCGTGGGGTGCTTCAACTTCAGCATGGTGATAGTTGAGCGCAGTTTTAGCGGAATCTAAAGTTGAACCTGTCATGAGTAGAAAGTTTCCGTTAGGTGGCTCTTTGGTGATTGGCGATGACTGGCTGCGAACGATAACTCATCAAAAATTTGAGGGGTATTGGTCTAGTCAGTTCCTACTTAGCTAAGTTTCTTCAATCGCGCTCAATCCACCGCTGCGGAAGGTGAAGCGAAAACGAAACTTAATTGACTGGTACTTTTTTCATGTCAATCCCTAATGGTTATTACTATCGCCACGATCGTCAGGCGAAACAGCAACAGCAGGGTCAGGCGTCGCTCTCAGTGAAGAGTTGGGACCAGCAGCAAGTGCGGGATCTCTTGAATCGGAAAAGGGTACATCGACTGGAGTAGCACGATCGCCAAACCCATAATCATAAGGACCTGTTGCTAATACAGGATCAGCATCAAAGTTCTCGACGGGCGGCGGTGAACTGGTCATCCACTCCAACGTTAGACCTTTCCACGGGTTGTCACCGGCTTTCGGACCATACATCCAGCTCCAGATCACATTCACAATGAAGGGAATGGTTGACACTGCCAGGATATAAGCGCCGATCGAGCAAATCAAGTTAAGGAAAGCAAAACGAGGCTCATATTCCGCAATTCGACGGTTCATACCCTCCAGCCCTAGCTTATGCATGGGCAAAAACGCCAAGTTAAAGCCAACTAGATTGAGCCAAAAATGCACTTGCCCCCAAGTCTCATTCAGCATCCGTCCAGTCATTTTAGGGAACCAGTGGTAGAACCCAGCGTATAGACCAAAGACGCTGCCACCAAACAAAACATAGTGGATGTGCGCCACGATGAAATAGGTATCGTGAACGTGAATGTCGAACGGTACAGCCGCAACCATAACACCGCTAATGCCGCCAATCACGAACATTGACAAAAACCCAAGCGCGAACAGCATGGCGCTGTTTAGACGCAGCTTGCCACCCCAAATCGTTGCTAGCCAACTAAAGACCTTGATTCCCGTTGGTACAGCAATGACCATCGTCGTGATCATAAAAAACATCCGCAACCAGGGCGGGGTGCCACTGGTAAACATATGGTGAGCCCAAACAATCAGCCCCAAAAAGCAAATGGCGAGACTTGAATAGGCGATCGCCTTGTAACCAAAAATTGGTTTGCGCGCGTGGACTGGAAGGATCTCCGAGATCATGCCAAATACAGGCAAGATCATGATGTACACGGCAGGATGCGAGTAAAACCAGAACATATGCTGGTAGACGATCGGATTGCCGCCACCAGTCGGGTTAAAGAATGCCGTACCCACTAGCAAATCAAAGGCAAGCAAAATCAGCGCCCCTGCAAGCACTGGAGTCGCCAATAAAGCCAGTGTTGAGGTTGCCAGCATTGCCCAGCAAAAAAGCGGCATCTGGTTAAAACCCATCCCCGCCACACGCATCTTAAAGATTGTAGCAATGAAATTTACTGCTGCCAGAATCGATGACGTACCGAGAATCAAGACGCTAAGAATCCAAATCGCCTCACCCGCTTTATCAGTAACGAGACTCAGCGGTGGATACGAGGTCCAACCAGCACCAGGAGCGCCAACGAAAAAACTGCAAAGCAGCAGAATGCCTGCAGGCGGGATCATCCAAAAAGCAAGGGCATTCAGCTTAGGAAATGCCATGTCTCGTGCCCCAATGAGCAGTGGCACCAGGTAGTTGCCAAAGCCGCCCGTTGTAGCAGGCACGATCCACAGAAAGATCATCACCGTCGCGTGAACCGTGAACAGGCTGTTGTAAACCTCTCGGCTCACAAAATCTACTTCTGGCGTTGCAAGTTCTGTACGAACCGCCGTTGCCAGGGCACCGCCAATCAAATAGAAAACAAATGTTGTAACCAGGTACTGAATCCCGATCACTTTATGGTCAGTGCTAAAGCTGAAGTAAGTGCGCCAGTTATTACCGCTTGGTTCGACACCGTGAGCGGGAATATTAGCCGTCTCTTGTAGCTGTGCTTGGGTCATAAGAGCTAAGTCCATTGCGATCAGCTAATCGCGTTGCTTTTACAGGTTGCGTTACAGATGGTGTTGCTTTGTCGAAGGCGCTTTTAGAGCTAGGGTGACGGACGAATCGCGTCCTAGCTTGCAGAGTAAGCGTGCCCAGACTCTGAATGGAGCTGCTGGAGAAGATTGGGGTGAATGCCCATTCGGTCGGCATAGGGAGCCAAAAATTCAGCCGGTGCTTTGTCTGCAGGGTTAACGGCGATCGTCTGCTCCAAACCTTGAGCACTCGCAACTTTTTGCTCGTCAACCCAGGTAGCAAAATCAGCAGGCGATTCCGCAACCACTTTCGTTCTCATAGCACCGTGATACGGACCGCAAAGTTCGGCACAAATTACTGGGTACTCACCAATCCGATTGGGCGTGAACCGTAATTCAGTCGGTTGACCGGGAACGGCATCTTGCTTCAGCCGAAACTCCGGCACCCAAAAAGCGTGCAGCACATCACTAGCAGAAATCTCAAGGAGAACCTCACGCCCAACGGGGACATGCAGTTCACCTGCGACAACACCACTATTGGGGTAAGTGAAAATCCAGGCGTACTGCAATCCATTTGCCTGGATCACAAAGGGTTTCGATGGGTCATCTTTTGTTGGCATAGCCCCAACGCCAGGAGTGATAGAGGTTTCAGACCCATCCTCTTTTTTGGTGATCCCGCCAGGCGCTCCAGCCTCAGCTTGAGTTGGTCCATCTGATCCAGCATCTGCCATAAGCATCTGGGATGCCATTGCTTGATCAGGTGGCAACGTTGCCGCGATCGCCGCCCCCGGAATCGTTGCCATTTGCTGGGTCGATTGCCCATGTGCTACCGAATGTTCCATAGGGTTCAACCCGCCAATCTGGGTATAAACCTCAAAGCTGTAGATTGCCAAGCCTAAAACAATGACAGCCGGAATAGAAGTCCAAAGAATCTCCAAAGGAATGTTGCCATGAACGGGAGAGCCATCCGTCTCATCACCCGGTTGACGGCGGAACTTGACCACAGCAACCAAAATGACCCCCATGACCAGCAGGAATAATCCGGTACCGATCGTCATCATCGTGTCGAACAGCCCATCAATCAAAGGAGCGGCTTCAGAGGCTTCAACTGGCATCAAACCATGGTTTTGACCAACCCAAAGGCTAACCAGGGTAAGCAGAATGCCAGCAAGCATTGTTGTAATGGAACTTGGAATATTCACAATTCAGATTCGCCTAAAGATGTCGATCGCCAACACAAGTCACTCAAGCTAGCCAAAATAAGCCTTACCTACCTTACAAGGTAAAGCAGTGCTTATAGAAAAGGAGTAATCGTTAAACATCCTTATGATTTTCTTCAGGATTGCTCTTCGGACCTCAGTTCTCGATCTCTAGCATAGAACCTGGGTACTGTAAGCGTCAGCTCCAAGATACAAAGAGCTTTAAAGCTAAAAGCCATTACGGCATCTTGCTTTTGCAACGCTTGATACCGCACGAAAGATGTAATCCGAAGAAATTCCAAAGGGGGAGGCTATGAGGCAACAGCATCACTAAAGTAATAGCTAGTAAAGTAGGCAGACCCGCTTTTGAGTCTAGAGTGCTAGGTTTGAAGTGAGCACTCACTCCTGTGTTGTATTTAGTTACATTTAGTTTTGTGATTTAAGGATAAGCCGATGGCTGATGCAATCTCCCATCAATCTGCTCCTGAAGCATCCCAACATCGATCGCGGATTAGTCACTTTGCGCTGGCGATGGCAGCAGAAACCTTGTTTCTTATGGCACTGGGCAGTGCAACGCGCGTGATGAATGCTGGTCTTGCGTGCCCCGACTGGCCGCTTTGCTATGGCGAATTACTGCCGCGACAGCAGATGAACTTCCAGGTCTTTCTGGAGTGGTTTCATCGTTTAACTGCATCCTCTATGGGCTTGTTTGCGATCGGGCTATTTGGGCTTGCTTGGTGGTACCGCCGCTCCCTTCCTGGTTGGACACCCTGGGCAACCGCGTTGGCGCTGGTGTTGGTACTCTTTCAAGGGCTTTTAGGCGGGCTTACTGTGACTGAGTTGCTCCGCTTCGACATTGTGACGGCACATTTAGGTACGGCGCTGCTGTTTTTTGTGACGCTGCTGGCAATCGGCGTGGCGCTGATGCCGCACCAAGGCATGGGCACTGCTGGGAAACTGCCCTGGGTTGGTCTCATCGCGGGATTTTTGGTTTATCTCCAAAGCATCTTAGGCGCGCTAGTTGCGTCCCGTTGGGCGCTGCATCAATGCCTGAACGATTCTGGACTTTGTGTGGTGATGCACAGCCATATTGCAGGCGTAGTGCCACCAACGCTGGCAGTTTTGACACTGGCAGTTCTGGCATGGCGCACTCCAGCCCTGCATCCCACGCTACGCAAGCTGGCAAAAGTGGCAAGCAGCTTAGTGGTGCTTCAGATTCTTTTGGGCGTAGCAACGTTTAAGCTCAGGTTGCAGGTGGAACCACTAACGGTTTCGCATCAGGCGATCGGGGCTGCCTTGCTAGGAACGTTGGTTGCCTTTACAGTACTGGCGTGGCGCGATTTGCCAACAGCGGCGATCGACGAAACGTTGTCCCCTTTAGCACCAGCGGCTACAGACGAGACCTTTCCTGGCGATCGTGCCAATGGTCAACCGGCTTGACTTCAAGCCAGTCCAACTGATTTCGGTGAAGTGGGTTTGGCAACGTACGGCTTGAGCAAGTCCTACAGGTAAGAGGCTCATCACTTTCATCACTGCGGTTCGAGTTTGTTTTTAGGTCTGTCTTCTTTAGGAAAGGGCGAATGCAAGAAACTGTCTTAACTGGTATCCCCCGCCAACACGAAAACGTTCTACAGGTTCTTCAAAGCTATTATCAACTCACAAAACCTCGTATTATTCTGCTGCTGCTGATTACGACTGCTGGCGGTATGTGGATTGCAGCCAAGGGTGAGGTCGATTCCGTTCTCTTGCTGGTCACGCTAATCAGTGGTGCTTGTGCAGCTGGGTCAGCCAACACCATCAATTGCTTCTACGATCGCGATATCGACTACATCATGGAGCGCACCCGCCATCGCCCCTTGCCATCGGGTCGCATACAGCCGCGTGATGCACTGATCTTTGCGATCGCTCTTGCCACACTCTCCTTTACGCTGTTAGCGGTCTTTGCCAATTTGTTGAGCGCCTGCCTCGCAATGTCGGGCATTGTCTTTTACGTGCTGATTTATACCCACTGGCTCAAGCGTCACAGCACGCTAAATATCGTCATTGGCGGTGCTGCTGGAGCGATTCCACCACTGGTTGGTTGGGCAGCCGTAACGGGTGATTTGAGCTGGGCAGCGTGGGTGCTGTTTGCCATTATCTTCTTCTGGACACCGCCACATTTCTGGGCACTAGCAGTCTTAATTCGAGAAGACTATGCCAAAGTTGGTGTGCCGATGCTGCCTGTAGTCGTTGGTAATGAGCCGACCGCTCGCCAAATCTTCTACTACACGCTGATACTGCTTCCAGTAACGTTGCTGCTGGTCTACCCCTTGCATGTCATGGGTGCGGTCTACTGCGGCATTGCTTTACTCTTAGGCGGCATTTTTGTTCAGAAAGCATGGCAGCTTATGCAAGCACCGTCAGATTTGCAAGTAGCGCGATCGGTCTTCAAGTATTCCATTCTGTACCTGATGTTGCTTTGCGCTGGTATGGGCTTAGATAGTTTGCCGTTCACCCATGAGTTCGTCAGCGTGGTAGCAGGCAATTTACAGACGATCGCCGCGAATGTGCAGACAATGTTTGGTTCCTTAAGCGCTTAAATGTGCAGACGCTGAACTGGTAAAAAGCCCTAAAGCGCCAAAAAGCCCCGGTTTGGACCTAAGATCCCCGACTTCTTGAGGCAACATTGATGAGTTTAGTGCCCCTATTTCAGAAGTTGGGGATCTAGAGACGTTTAATGCCCCTGTTTCAGAAGCCGGGGCTCTAGATACGACTCCTTCGCTTCAACAAGTGCGATAGGATGAGTGTATTGAGATTTGTATATCTTTGGGGCGGTGCTATGGCTCCTGCAGTGTTCATCGAAAACCTGAAAAAGCATTATGGCTCTGTGGCGGCTGTTAAGGACGTGTCGCTACAAGTCGAACCAGGTGAGATCTTTGGTCTTTTAGGTCCGAATGGGTCTGGCAAAACAACGACGTTGCGTTGCCTTTGTACCCTGGCTGAACCCGATACTGGCAAAGTAGAAGTTGCTGGCATCTCTGTAATTGAGCAGCCTCGCCTTGCCCGACAGCATTTGGGCTACATTGCCCAAGAAGTAGCGCTAGATAAGGTGTTGACGGGGCGAGAGTTACTTCAGCTTCAAGCGGCGCTGTATCACCTCCCACGATCGATCGCCCAAGAACGCATCGGGATCGTCCTTAAGCTACTGGATCTAGAAAGCTACGCTGATAAAAAAACGGGCACCTATTCGGGTGGGCTGAAGAAGCGTCTAGATCTAGCAGCGGGACTCTTACACCAACCGCAAGTATTGGTTTTAGATGAGCCAACTGTTGGGCTAGACATCGAAAGCCGGATTGCTGTTTGGGACTTTCTCCGAGGACTGCGAGAACAGGGCACAACTGTCTTGCTTACCAGCCACTATCTTGAAGAAGTAGATGCACTCGCTGATCGAGTTGCCATTATTGATCAGGGCATGGTCATTGCATCCGGCAAGCCCTCAGCCCTGAAGGACAACGTAGGCGGCGATCGCATCACCCTCCGCATTCGTGAGTTTTCGCCTTTGGAAGAAGCTGAAAAAGCGAAGGCGCTGCTGCAAGACCTACCATCTGTACAGGAAGTCATCATCAACAGCGCTCAGGGCAACTCGCTTAACTTAGTTGTTCATCCTCAGAGCGATGCCCTTGCTATGGTTCAACAGGCACTCCAAACCGTCGGCTTACCCATCTTTGGCATTGCTCAAGCACGTCCTAGTCTGGATGATGTTTATCTTGCTGCAACCGGACGCACCCTGTTAGACGCTGAAATTGCGGCAGCTGGTAGTCGAGACACCAAGGCAGAACGAAAGCAGAATATGCGGTAATTGAGACGCAGTACTTGAGATGCAATAGAGGCAAGGAAATCAACAGAGGCAACGAAATGGATGTAGCCATCAACATTGACATCGACCTTGCCCATCTAGCTTTCCGCTCCTTCACCCCTTTACAGAGCCACGGTTGAACCGTCTTATACCTATGAGCACAACTATTACGCCGTCCAAAACTAATCCCAAGCCAATCCCGGCGATACAAACCTCCTCAGCGTTAAGCGACTTTTTACAAGAAACTGGAGCGCTGACCCGTCGCCTTTTCATCCAACTGCAACGTCGCCCCTCAACACTTATTGCAGGGATCGTGCAGCCAATTATGTGGTTGGTACTCTTTGGTGCACTGTTTCAGAATGCACCACAGGGTTTGTTTGGCACCGATGTTAGCTACGGGCAATTTTTGGGCGCAGGTGTAATTGTTTTCACAGCCTTTGGTGGAGCGCTGAATGCTGGTTTACCCGTGATGTTCGATCGCGAGTTTGGTTTCCTTAATCGCCTGCTTGTGGCTCCACTGGCATCTAGATTCTCGATCGTGATGGCATCAGCTATTTTTATCACCACACTGAGCTTAATTCAAACGGTGGCGATCGTGACAGTCAGCGCTCTGCTAGGGGCAGGTCTACCAAACGCACTTGGCTTAGGGCTTGTAGGTCTGATTGTGCTCCTGCTTGTGCTAGGCGTAACCGCCCTCAGCCTGGGACTATCGTTCTCCTTACCAGGTCATATCGAACTCATTGCCGTGATTTTTGTGACCAACCTGCCGCTGCTGTTTGCTAGTACGGCACTAGTACCGCTGTCATTCATGCCAACCTGGTTACAGTGGATTGCAACGCTTAATCCCCTCAGCTACGCGATTGAGCCGATCCGGTATGTCTATTTGCACAGCGATTGGTCATTAAGTAGCATTGTGATGCATGCTCCCTGGGGTTCTGTCACACTAGGAGCGTCCCTCTTGCTGCTACTTAGCTTTGATGTGGTCGCGCTAGTGCTGATTCAACCAAAACTACGTCGATCGCTCGCTTAACAGCCCCTTAAAGCTGCCAAAGCGATCGCCAAAATTTCTCTTGGCTTTGGGTGTTAAAATCTCAAGATGGAACTATTTGCCTGGTAGGTGCAGTCTTAGCGTATAGAAGGGTTAGGAATTCTCTTAATTAAGGTGTGTTGGGTAAAGGACGCTTTATGGCTAGAACAATGAACATTTCAACCATGTATACACGCAAGCTCACCCAGATAACTCTGAGCCTTACGGCTGCGATCGGTTTAGTAGCTGGGTTAGCTCAGTCTGCATCAGCAGAACAGGTAGATGTTGCTCAACCTCAGGATATCTTCCAGGACCAGCAAAATAACGATCCTTTTTCGGGTCGGAGTGGCAATCAGGCTGGTAGCGTTATGGATCTGGTGCATCGAGCCCAGCAGGCAGGCTCTCTTAGCTACGAAGACTTTCAAAGCCAGCAGCAAGAAAATCTTGATTCGGCAACAGCTGGTTTTCGGGAAGCCCAGAAGAAACGCTTGAGTGGTTCACAAACCCCACCTGTGGTTACTCCAAGCCCAGCGCCAACAAGCCAATCGCCTTTGTAAAAAGCTACCTTGCTGTGAAGGCACGAGTTAGCGTTCAGCGTGATGAGTTGGTTAAACGTTCTTTAGCTTCTTTCCCTTTCAGCTCTTACTTTTTAGGCGTTGACTTCAGACCAATTGGTTGAAATTCATAGAGTACGCGATTGCCAGAACGAAGCGGCGCGACAGTCATCAGGCGTACCCCGCCCTGTCGATCGCCAGATGACAAAAAGCGAACTGGCTCGGTTGCCCCTGATGCCATGAAATCGGTTTGAGCTAAAACCCTCTGAATACCATTGCGGCTAGGTTCGCGTCTCATTGCTACGACTAGCGCTTGCGTCGCGTCATATGAAAGTGCTGTACGCCAGCTAATGGCAGCATTTCGTCCCCAAAGCTGCTCTGACTGCTGCTGAAACGGGAGCCTAGCTAGATCAGCCGGTACAGCAACAACCATATCAACTGCTTCCCTCCCCGCAACTTTCAGCACCTTAGCAGTAGAGATACTGTCACCTGCTAACACCTTTAAGCGACGACGATTAAGCTGCACAATCTGAATTGCTCGGTCAGAAACATTGCTATCGGGTGCCAGCATCATGACTTCAGCACCACTTGCGATCGCCATCTCAACACTATCAGCCGCATCAAAATCAGGTCGAGAGAGGTCAAACTCGTCCATAATCTCGACACCGTTGTAAAACAGCGCATTTTTGAATTCGGTTTTGAGCGATAGACTGTAGGCGCTGGCAGCATTAAAAAAAACAACCACTTTACGCTTCTTCATTTGATTGAGCATATGGCTACTCAGAGCCTTCGCCGTCAAACGATCGCTCGGCATAGTGCGAAAAATATAGCTACCCACATTTGATAGCTGTACGGCTGAACTCAGCGGTGATACCAAAACAAGCTGATTGGCTTGATAGACAGCAGCAGCAGACAGAGTTGTATCGCTGATCCCATGCCCAACTACACCCAAAATTTCTGGTTGGTTTACCAGAAGCTTTGCTAGCTGTTGAGCTGTTTCCGGCTGATTGTCATCGTTAACGATCGTCACCTTGAGACGTGTTCCACCAATGCCACCCGCTTGATTCACATCGTCTTGCGCCTTGGCAACCCCTCGCAGAATTTCGAGCGCCGACCCGAAGGTATCGCCTAGCGGCACAGCAGCTGCAATCGTATAAGACTTTTCCGTGCCAATACGGGCGTTGTTGAGATAAATCAAGGTCTCAGGATCACTACGATCACTCCTTCGCGCTGCCTCCAAGGCTACGACTGCTTTTGTATAGTTCTTGGCAGCAAGCTGCTCAACGCCTTCTTGCTTTTTAGGATTCGCTTGCCAATCACTAAGCAACTTTTCGCCTGTACTCATGCGATCGTTCAACGCCTTCTGTACTGGGTTGATCGCTAGCTCAGTGGTGGGCGGTAGCGGAGTGGGCGAGAAACCACGTACTAGAAAGACTAGGGCAAGGGCAGTGACAATTGTTCCACCCGCGATCGCCAGCACTTTCACACTCTTACGATTGGGGTCTGAGCGTAAAGCATGATGATCAGGCTGAAACTGTGTTTGCTTAGTAGGCGTTACCGTCAGTGACTTTGCCGTGTGTCTGACGGTCAAGGCATTTGCAGCGCGAACAGGAGGCGGCATTAGACCAGTAGCAACTTGCTGGAGCGCCTGCCGAGCTTCCAAAGCGGACTGATAGCGGTGGATATAGTGGTAACAAATCGTCTGATCCAGAAATGCCGCCAACGGCTCACCCACTTGCACCTGGTCACGCCAAATAATCTCAGAGGTATTAAAGTCCTGAGGCAACTGAGATGGGCGCATCCCCGTTAAAGTCTGAATCGCCACCATGCCTAAAGAATAGAGATCGCTGCTAAACTGCGGTCTACCTAAACATTGTTCACTCGCACCGTAACCCGAGGTGTAAATCGGGATGCTGAAGCTGGTTTCACCTGTTGCCTCAGCGATCGTGTTGCCAAGGGTTTTCACCGCACCAAAATCAATCAGCACAAAGTGCCCATCGCGATCGCGGCGAATCAGGTTTTCTGGCTTAATATCCCGATGAATTACTCCTTGAGCATGGACAAACTCCAAAACACTCAGGACATCATCTAATAGCGCTATCACCTGACTCTCAGTAAAGCGAACACCCTCTGTCAACTCATCGCTTAACGGATGTCCCTCGATAAACTCTTGAACTAAGTAAAACTCCTGCTCCTCTTCAAAATAGGCAAGCAGTTGCGGAATCTGATCATGCCGACCCAAGCGCTCTAATGTTTCTGCCTCTGTTTGAAAGAGCCGCCGCACTTGTTGAAGCACTAACGCATTAGAACTAGCAAAGGTCAGATGTTTAAGCACACAGCGCGGCTTACCAGGACGCTGAGTGTCTTCGGCAATATAAGTATGACCAAAGCCTCCCGATCCCAGGACATTGATCACTCTATAGCGCGCACCGAGAAGTTCACCCAGCATTGCATCCACAGCCTGACGTAATCTTGCCCCACTTCTTGCAACAAAATTACTTTTCCTTGACTCTACCGTGATGCTGCTGATCCTGCCAGAGGGCGTACAGGCAAGTGTCAAAAGAAACCCTTAAGGAAAGAGAAGACTTGAAGAACGCCATTATCTAAAACAACGTGATCGAAGATCAACAGCTACATTGCTTTAGAAACTTATGCCAGTAAAAGTGGCGGCAACTGTAAAAGCGCTGCCAGACTAAAGGCTTTCCAGGTAACTCAACAAATCTGCCATTTCTTGCGGACTAGGCTGAAACTGCGGCATAGGGGGGGTTTGCCCGCTAATCACCTGATGGATCATACTAACCTTAGACTTCCGATTGGATATCTCTCGCAGGCTTGGTCCAACCCGACCCGCTGCCTCCGTACCATGGCAGCCAGCGCAATTCATCAAAAAAATGGCATGACCCTGTACAGAATCACCCTTGATTGCTAAAACATCCTGCATATAAGGCGAAGACGCACGAAACTGATAAACCCCTAGAACAGCTAAGAAGGCTGCAAAACAGAGGGCTAACAGCATAAGAGCAATCCGCTGAATCAACCTTTCGTTAGTAGGAAGCTGATTATCCAAAAGTTTTCAAGCTGCACAAAAGAGTGTTGTCGAATCAAGATAGCAATCCATCGACTTCTCTATTTTAAAGCTTCTTCAGATAACTTTGCAATTCTCTCAGACTCTAAAAGTGCAAGCAACAAACGTAGCGCTTTCATCTTTAGTCCAAAGCTGTCAAGACTGCACCTTCTGTCCCCCAAAACCTATCTGTCTTTGCTGCGCTTTGGTCATGAACCTAGTACGATGAGAAGAGAATATGCAACTCACGTAAAAATTACTGATTCAAAAGGAGCTGTAACTTGGTAGAGCCACTTCTTTCAGGTATTGTGCTTGGGCTAATCCCCATCACCCTTGCCGGACTATTCGTCGCTGCCTATCTTCAGTATAAGCGTGGCAACCAACTCGGTCTTTAGCCTGCTAAAGCGTTCTCTTCAAGTACCGAAGCCCAGTTATATACTGGGCTTTTTCGATCGCCAAACTTTTTCTGTGCTGCATGGGTTAGTGAAAAAACACCTCTTCGCCTTTAAGACTTGTAGAGGATAGGTCAAGCTTTATCGTGCTTGTAATGCACACAATAACTCCGAAGGCTTCCCTCATAGAGAGTACCGCAACGTTATTCAAAAGCTGCTTGATCGCTTCAGACGCTACTTGGCGGCCAGGGTGACCTACACAGCACGCCTTTTGTCTAAAGAAGCTCGAAGCCATCAAACAAGCTCACATTCCACTCCGTAATGCTCCAGCAAACTGCAAGTATCGTGATCAACAAGATTGGTATCACTTAATTCGAGGTTGTAAAAATCAACCCAGGGATCATCAAAATATGGTCCTGCGTGCCAGGTGCCGACCTCTAACTTGATAAAGCAATTACCAGGAATGCGGAACGCCACAATATCCTCCAAGCGAGGAAGTGCTGCTTGACTTGGCGGCGCAACTGCCAGCAACCATTCCTTACCTTCTAAAGACCCTAAGCACTGTGTACAGAGCTGATGCCGCGTGATCTGATGAAACTTCCGCCCGCGTTGATGTAGCCGCATGATGTAGAAGTGAGGAATCCCATTTTGCAGCTGTAACTGTGCAGCCTCCAAGCCAAAAGGTCTATGGTCACTTGAAGCGATGATCACCTGACCAAAAGGGTGAAAAGACTCTGAAGTAATCAACTGGGCACGAATTGTTTGCAGCAGTTTAGCTTCCATCATTGAACGCAGTGATCTTGGAGTTAATTGTAAGGTGCAAAAAGAGGCAAGTCAGTTATCTTCAGCAGAACGTTGATATCTGACCCCACAGCCAAGCTGTACCGAAAGCTTCAAGCAGAAGCACTCTAATGCCAACGCAAAGTGCTTTGTATCCAACAAGGTTAGCTATTTTGTACCAAACAGTCGATCGCCAGCATCACCTAACCCAGGCACAATATACCCATGCTCGTCCAGCTTTTCATCAATTGCAGCTGTAAAAATTGGTACATCTGGATGCTGCTCATGAAAATTATGAATACCTTCAGGTGCCGCTAACAAGCACACTAACTTTAGCGATCGTGGATTAGTCTGCTTCAATCGTTGAACAGCCGCAGCTGCCGAGTTACCCGTGGCTACCATAGGGTCAACTACTAACATATCGCGCTCTTCGATGTCATGTGGCACCTTAAAGTAATATTCCACTGGCACCAAAGTTGTCGGCTCTCGATACAAACCAATATGTCCCACTCTTGCAGACGGCATTAGCTGTAGCATGCCATCCAAAATGCCCTGACCGGCACGCATAATGGAGACAATGACAAGTTTTTTGTCAGGAGCCAAAACTGGGGCAGACATCTCGCAAATCGGCGTTTTAATTAATTCCTGTTTGAGCGGCAAATCGCGTGTTACTTCATAAGCTAGCAACATACTAACCTCGGTCATGAGCGATCGAAACTTAGCAGTACTAGTCTCTACACGCCGCATAAGTGTAAGTTTATGTTGAATTAAGGGATGATTGATAACTGTGACGCTATATGCCATAGGTAGAACTCTTTATGGATGCAACAGTAATACATAGCATCGTTTAGTTAGTAGCCCTTCAACTATAGCGATCCTATCTGGATGGTGAGCAAGGCTTCCAGTGGAATTCTTGCTCACCAAGCCTCTCAATCTCACAACTAATTTGGGACTGTTATAGAAACATTTGCTGTGCCCAAAGCACACTAAGGTAGGTATTTCTGCACTACGTCCCAGCCTGTCAATGAAACCCAGCATAGCCCTATAAAAAGTACAGCATTAGTACTGACATGCAGCCACCGAGCCCAAGGCTTCAAGAGCTTTATCTGTACAGCGCTCCAAGCAGAAAGAAACACTAAACTTACTACAATTAACCCTGCTAGCAAGTGCCATGAATGACCTAAACTGCCAAAATGACCTAATGTACCGACAATACCAATCCCTAAAAGAAGCAGTACTAATACAACAAGTATTCCGCCCGTCAAAAAGTGTAAGGTACGAAGCCAATAAGAATAGACCTTCTGCTGACGCTGAACAGCTATACCCACACCTGATGCTGCCAACAAAAAATAAGCAGCAATCGTAAAACCCATCGACCATGCTGCAATCTTCCACAACCAAAGAAAAGATGGTAAAGGCATACTTCAAACTCCAGCTAGCCTTAATGGTTTGCCCCGTATCTATTAAGCAAAATTACATAGCCGAGCAACGAACAGTATAGCTTTTCCAGGTTTTAGCTGTGGAAGAGTAATACTGTCTCAGGCTCTGTGAATATAGTTGATTTTTTTAACCACGTAATCGTACTGCAACTGCAAACAAATCTTGGGTGAAGGCAATCGAAATTAAAATGAGTGTGAACATTCCGAAGGTTTTCAACCCTAACCTTGGGTGGAGAACAGAGATGAGCAGAGCGTCGTCGAAAGCAGCACCAACACTTGAAAAACTCGTTGCGTTGCCAACGGTAGCTTGCGGAACGAATACTCCAGAAACAGGTTTTGCACCCTTTCATTCTGTTATTTTGTAGAACTGATAGAGTCAGCCCCTTATCCAGGGCTATTTCACTTTAAATAGAGACATTAGTGTGCCTAGTCCAAAGCCTCATAGCTTCTGTGCTTAAGCCATGTTAGCAAAACCATGGTCACGATAAAGATTGAGCGCGTAATTTCGCGCTAGAGCCCAACTCTGTATCAACGGGGGGTGCAGATGCGAGAAGCATCTTTGCCTTGAGTCACATAATGCACTTTGTTCTCCACCGCCCAGAGCCCTGAATCTGGTCGGCAAATGACTGTGCTGTCTCGGTAAAGGGACAATGTAATACCAAATTGAAAAAAGAGAGTGACAGATGAGATACTAGCTTCTAGCGTGTTGAGGAAGTGGCAATAGCAGGCATCACTCGGATTAAAATTCGAGAAACGATAGCAGAGCTAGAAGCATTGCTCCAACAGTACTCGAACCCCCACCTGAAAGAGCGGTTGCAAGTGTTGTACTTGCTGCAATTACCGAATGCGATGAGCGTCAGTGCGATTGCGAAAGTCATTGAACGGCATCAGGGCAGTGTGCAGCGATGGTTGAGCCAGTATTGCGACAACAGGTTGACGGGATTGCTAGAAACACGACAGAGTTCCGGCCGACCGATCGTCATTCCAGCCTAGGCAGTGACTCGCTTGAACCGGCACTTGGATGACCCAAAAGGTAGCTTTGACAGCTACATGCAAGTGCGGCAAGGTGGTCTAAGACCTTGAACATTGAAGCGGAATATGCAACGGTGCATCACCTTGTGCGCTATCGCTTGGATGCAAAGCTCAAAGCTGCCCGTCCGGTTCATATCCCTCTTCTGTCACTTTCGTAGGAGTAAATTCTAGAAGCCTTATCTAGCCTCACTTTCTCAATAAGACTGCCAAAACTCATCCGAGAAGCGAAACCGCTGTGCAGCGTAGCTTGTGGATTTCTATTCAACTAGAGTGACAGAAGAGGGATACAAAGGGTAGTAGCCTTCTAAAAAGGATTGTAAAGGATAGGGGATAATAGCCAGAGCTTGCTCTTTTCATTGCTATGTCAACTATCCCTCCTTTCGTGCGCTGTCCTAACTGTGGCTTAGAAGACATCATGAAAAATGGCACCACCCGACGCGGCAAACAAAATTACAAATGTCGTGATTGTGGTCGCCAATTTGTTAAGCATCCCCAGTGGAAACGTTGGGGGCCCGATAAGAGCGCTTTGGTTAACCGCTTACCGCTAGAGAAAATCCCGTTGGCAGGCATCGTCCGTGTCCTCAAGCTCTCGCCATTCTGGTTCCACCAGTATGTGAGCCAATGCTACGAAGCAGTGCCACGTCAAGTGCAAGTGTTACCCAAGCCGAAAGGAACACTCACTGTACAAATGGACGAATTGTGGTCCTTTGTCGATAACAAGGGCAACCAGCAGTGGGTTTAGCTTGCCCTCGACGTAACGACGCATGAGATTGTCGGTTGCTACAGCGGTGACCGTTCGAGTGACTCGGCTCTCGCTTTGTGGCACTCAATATCAGCGGTGTATTGCCAATCTGCCATGATTTATACCGACTATTGGGAAGCATATAAGGCGGTACTGCCATGTCAACGGCATTGGGCCGTGGGCAAAGAAACTGGATTGACCAGTTACATTGAACGATTGAACAACACCTTACAACAACGAGTTTCCCGTTTGGTCCGTTGGGTCAGAAAGACCTTAGCGTTCTCCAAGAAGCTCGATAATCACAGCGGTGCCATTTGGACTTTCATTCATTACTACAACCAACTGATTCGTTTGAAGCATTCAAGTTGTTAAAAGTGTCCTCTTTTCCCCATCCTTTACTAAATAGAACTACCGATGCGAAGCAGGACCTGGAAGCCTTAAAGGCATTTCAGCAAATCTTAGTGAGGACCTGCTCCTGCTCAAGCAGTATGCTGCGCTCACAAAACCCAAGTATCAACTCAAAGCGACTTTCCTCAAGACGAAAATCGCTTTAGGTTGAAGACGACTGTTATGCACTTAATTACTAGTTTGGAAGTCAAACCATTAGACAGCTGACAATGGCAGTTCAAAGCTTTTTGGATCTATGGTGCGGTAGAACCAACGATGGGAGAGCAGTTCTTTTTGCAGTTTACGCCTGTTGATAGCGACTGCTATCAGCTTTTTCCCAATCAGTTCTCTCAAGCCTATCCTGGTACGCTTAATATTCTGAAAGGCGATAACGGGACGTTTCACAAAGCCAAAAACCTCGTGTTTCCCGACAGTATCATCTGATACTCATTATTTCAACCACCTTACTGTCCTAAGTTGAACCCGTACGCTTTTCCTTTAGCGGGGTAAAGCCCTATGAACCCTTGTGACAGCACTTGAAGAGAGACCTACACTAGGGATTGTTCAAGAAATTAACCCAACTCCAAACCCAAGTAGACAACCTCATTGCTGCATTGATACCCAAAACGGTTGCTTCTGTTACTGGCTTTCGCTTTATTGTAGAAGCCCTATCTATCGCAGAGATTTTTTGATTTGGTATAACTTGATCAGGTTAAGCCGAAGGCTAAAACTCCTACTATGACTAGCCTGAGTCAAGCAAGCAGCCAGTCATTTTTCTCGATAAGACCTGCTACTGAAAGTATTTGCAACTGTGGATCTTATCAGAACCTGACCGAGAGCATGGTAGCAAGTCACGGAAAGCCAGGACTTCTGGCGATTCCTTATCCGAACTAATATTTAGAACAGTCTCCATTGCCTTAGGCAATGTGTTGCAGTAGCGTAACTGTTTGCAAATGTGACTTTTCAACCATGCTCAGCATTTCTCAATGCGATTGAGGTCAGGCGAATAAGGGGGCAGATAGACGACTTGAGCACCTGCCGGCTGCAAGTGGTTAAGCAATACGTCTACCATGATAAAAGGTGGCATTATTTACAATCACCCACTCTCTAGGCTGGAGTACTGGAGTCAAGGCATCCAGTCAGCAAAAATGGCTTATGCACACTTGCCAAAGCATGAACGCAAATAGGCGCACATCCGTACTCACGTGTCGGGAACCCATCCGATGAATTACGGGTAACTAACGAATACGAGAAATGCCTTTTCCCACTCAGTCTGCAACTTTTCAGGTAGTAGGTTTTAAAACTGCGGCAGCACTACTGATAGAATTCAATCAAGACCGTCATGATTTCGCTCAATCTCAGGCTTTAAGGTCGATTGCGAAGATGCAACCCAAAGCTCAAAAGCTGCTGTTTCCAGAACGGTTCAAAGCTCTTACAGAAATCGACGGAGCAGAACAGGTCTTCTAGACTAAGTGTGGGGCAAACTGGGCATGAAATTTTAGCATTTTCAGCCTATCAGGTTTGCCCCTTTCTTATCCTAATTCTTATCCCGAACTAAGTTAGTTTAAGCCCTAATCGAACTAGCAACAGCTATAATACCAACGCACACGACTATTGTGAAGATATTTATATCTGTTTTATTAAGACTGGCTGAACAAGTTTTACAGTGCCCCTAGGTCTATATTTAATAAGCGCTATTAAGGCGATTGCCCCAACCTTCCCTTCAGCAGCAGCGATGGCTATGATAGGGATTTACTTAACAGAACGGTGGGATAGCCGCATTGGACTACCCCACCGTTTGCCGAAGAATCAACCTGGCACCGAGCTATTTTTGCAGGGAGCTACCCCCCAACTATCTTTGCCGCTGTAATGTT
>NZ_JACJPI010000051.1 GCF_014695975.1 Leptolyngbya sp. FACHB-321 | reverse complement strand
GGCGAGTAGCTACCAGGGCCAGAAAGCACGGCTGTCATCCGACAGCCAAACTAACCCTTATTTCACACGACTCAGAGGCCAAAGCATGAGTCGCGGCGCTATTGAGATATTCAGTTTTCCAGGTTCAAAGCTTTGGGCCTATTGTAGTGCAGACTTTAGTACTAAAATACTACTGTCTGGAATCATAGGCTGCGATCGCAACTGCCTTTGCCATCTCCCCAACATTTTGCTGCCAGGGCTGTTTAACAGCCTCTATAGCCATTCCGTTCTGTGCAGCTTTGCTCGCAATTTGATCTAGCAGCCTGCCGTAGCTCCATTTGTGGATGCTACTTTTGTACTGCTTGGCATAGCGTTTCTGGCCTTCTACCGAGCCTGGGGCCTTTTACTCGGCTTTCGCCTCAATTTCGGCTTGTAAGATCTCACGAATATTGTCTAACTTTGGAACGGCAACGCTGCCAGCTCCGTACTGCTGAGCTATGACCACCACTGCCTTCGCTAGCAGTCGATCTACATGCTCTCCCAGGTTAGAGGTGCCAAACTGGTTGTTCTTGCCCTGGCGTTGGGCTTTGTGGCGGGCATGGGATTGTTTACCTTGTTCTCGCCGTTGCCGAAGAAATAGGGCATAGTCTTTGCCAAGAAGTTGTTTGAGACTGCGGTAAGCCAGTACCTCTTGGGTCTGAGCGTTCCAAACAGCTAGAGTCAGGGGATTATCCCAGCCCAGGCTCAGGCCAACGATGATGTGGGGGTTGCCTTGGTAGCGAGGTTGGCTGGGTCGGTCAAAGGGGCTGTTGAGCTTCTCTAGGGTAGAGGTGAGCCGTTTGGCATAATCTCGCTGGGTATCAGACAAGCTGCTCTTCTTGCTAAGTTGGGTGAGCACCTCAGCGGTCTCTGCGGCTTTCTCCTGGCGCACGTCCTCGGTCTCTTTTTCGCTCCAGAGGCGTGTATCGATAGTACAGGAGAGGGTGAGGTAATAGGTATCCCAAGGACGACATTTGTGATCACTCTCTTTCCAAGAGATACAGGCGGAGCGCAGGGTGAAGAGAGCGCTAGAGTGCTGTCTTTTGCTGGCCCGTTTAGTTGTTTGATCCTCTAAAAATCTCTGAAACCAAGGAAGTTGCCGCTGGTCGCAGTAAATCTGAAAGGTGTGCTCACTAAGACCCTTGAAGTGCACACAGAGACGACCAGCCTGGTTACAAGACCAGACCAAGTCTTCGTTGGTTTCAAACAGGATAGGAAAGGGGATGGTGCGAGGCTGGGCTAGCGGCTTGTCTTGCCACTGCTTGTGCTCACGGTTGTCCCTGGGCACGGTGGTAGTGGCGGTTAGCAGGGTCGAGAGCCAGGCTTGCCCAGTTAGGTCGCGGCCTTTGGGAATGCGGGCTTCGAGTTGATCTTGAAGGCGCTGCACCTGGATTTCGGATTTGCGACAGCGATGGGCAAATTTTTCAAGCTCTTCAGGTTTATCAGGAAGTTGGCCACCGTTTTTGAGTAAGTAAGCAGTGGCACAGCAGATTAGGGCTTGTTTGGCACCATCGTGCTTTTTGAAGAGTTGCGCCCGGATTAAGTCTTTTGCTGATTTGACGGGGCTGCCTTTCTTATCTATCTCAACATTTTTTTCAATCTGAGCCAGAATTTGAGCGGCTTTTTTCTGAATGGCTTCTAAATCCTGGCCGCACATCTCAATTAGCTCCTCATCACTTTTGAGGATGGTGAGCCACATTCGCTTGCCAGATATTTGGCGCTTTAGACGACTTTGAATCGTAAACTAGGACTTAAATATGTAATTGACGGCTTTCTCAACAGAAGCATAGAACCGAGAGGGCTGGTCGGAGAAAGGGGCTTCGTTTTTCAGGCTTTTGCAAAGCTTGGTGACCACATCAGCGGGATGCCTACCCTTGAGTCGCCAAGCCTCAAAATCCTCATGATTAACAACGGCTTGAATGAGGGCGTTGATTAAGGGCGTATTTTTCTCTGCGGCCAGCATCCAGAGGTATTGCCGGGTTGTGGGTGAAGCGACAAGGCGGCACTGGATTGTTTTTTGAGCCATGAGCTTTCGCCGCTACAAAATAGTGCAAATGTATCATTTGCTGCCCGCTAACTCAAGCCCTATTTAGTCATTGAAGTAACCGCTATGCCTACTTGATAGTTAGGAAGAATCGGAAGGGGCTAGGGCTCATCTGGCTCGTAGATGATGAAGTCTCCTGATTGCCAGCCGTAGGCCCGGCAAATTTTTTCGAGCACATCACCTGTAGGAATGTAGCCAGAGTCATCACACAACCGATCAGCGGTTGCTCGACTAATCCCAGTGTCTTGCCAAAAACGATACCGAATAATGTTTTGCTGGTCAATTAGGCTCTTGATGAGGGTTTTGTGCCCATCCCATCATATTTCACGTGCCCTTGCCGCTGCCCCAATCTGAGGTCATACCACCGGTCTCCGTAGGAGCATAGCCGTAGGTGTCGTGCTTATCTATTCCCTACTCAGAGTTTAGGAATGAATTCGGGCACACCCCACCTTTGTATGACCGAATAAAAGTCTTTTCTTGACAAAGTTTAATCTGAAAACTGATTCTCTCGTTGAGCATTGAAGCAATTGTCTGCCTAACTTAGAAATCTTCTCGACGAAAGCTTATTGAGAGCTAAAGTATTCTGGAATACACATTACTCTGATTCTGTAATAGAATTGTTCCTTGTTATGGATTGAATTATTTCAATTTTTTGGAATTCCATTGAAACCGATATAATTGGTGGCATAGCTTGTGACATAGTATCCTTTGAGAGGGCGTTCTATGATTGCTTTATCTGGAATTGCCATCCACAAGAAAATTTACGAAAGCCCAAATTCCTTGGTGTACCGAGGGATTAGGATGCAAGATGAGCGGGCGATCATCGTCAAAATGCTCAAGCAGGATTATCCCTCTCCTCAAGAATTAACGCGTTACCGACAGGAATATGAAATTACCCGCTCTCTCAATCTGGAGGGAGTGGTCAAGGCATATAGCCAGCAGGACTATCACCGTACGCTTGCTATTCTTTTAGAAGACTTTGGTGGTGAGTCCCTAGAGCAATGGATGAGGCAGCAATCAAGTTTCTGCCCTATGCACTTATCTACATTTCTGCATCTTGCTATCGATATCACAAATATTTTAGGGAAAATTCACGCGGCTGGGATTGTTCATAAAGACATCAATCCTAACAACATCGTCCTCAATCTGGATGCTGGCGTTATCAAAATCATTGACTTTGGTATTGCTACCCGATTTAATCGCACGAATCCGATGTTCAAAAGTCTCCATGCGTTGGAGGGCACTCTTGCTTACCTTTCTCCCGAGCAAACTGGGCGTATGAACCGTTTGCTGGACTACCGAACCGATTTTTACTCGCTCGGTGTGACGTTCTACGAGCTTTTAACTGGACAGTTGCCGTTTACAACAACAGACATTCTAGAAATAGTCCATTGTCACATTGCCAAACAACCTGTTTCCCCATGTGAGTTAAACGTAGCAATTCCTAAAGCTATTTCAGACATCATTACAAAACTGATGGCGAAGAATGCCGAAGATCGCTATCAGAATGCTTGGGGTATCAAAGCAGATTTAGAAATCTGCCTTCGCCAGCTTACAGAAACAGGACAAATTGACGACATTCAACTGGGGCTGCAAGATGTGTCGGAACAGCTTGGCATCCCCCAAAAATTGTATGGACGAGAAACAGAAATTGCAGCGCTATTGGCAACATTTGAGAAAATAGCAAGGAATGAAGAAGAACTCCCTAATCCCTCATTTGGCACGATGATGTTGGTTTCTGGCTACTCAGGTGTTGGCAAATCAGCACTCGTGCAAGAGCTTTACAAATCGATTACTGCCAGACACGGTTATTTTGTCTCTGGTAAGTTTGACCAGTTTCAGCGAAATATTCCCTACAGTGCGATCGCCCATGCCTTACAACAATTGGTGCAACAATTGCTGGGTGAACCGACTGAGCAACTGCAGCAGTGGCGATCGCGCCTTCTTACTGCTTTAGGAAGCAGTGGACAACTTATCGTTGATGTGATTCCTGAAGTAGAACTGATTATTGGCAAGCAGTCACCCGTAGCAGACGTTGGAGTAACAGAAGCTCAAAACCGCTTCAATCGAGTTTTTCAGCAGTTCATTCGAGTGTTTTGTTCTAAAGAACATCCGCTAGTTGTCTTCTTAGATGATTTGCAGTGGGTTGACTCAGCCACGCTGAAGCTAATCGAACTAATGCTGCTCGACGAGCAAACCCAATTCCTATTCTTGATAGGAGCATATCGAAACAACGAAGTGGTTTCAACTCATCCACTTGTGTTGACCCTAGAGAAGTTGCGACAACAAGGGGCAGTGCTTCAAGAAATTGTTCTAGCACCTCTAACCCTTGAGCCGTTAGCTCAGCTGGTCGCTGAGACACTACATCAGGATGCCGATAGCGTTCGCCCCTTGGCTAAATTAGTGTTGCGTAAAACTGAGGGCAACCCCTTTTTTATTGGTGAATTCTTGAGACTGCTGCACAGTGAAAATCTTTTGAGCTTTGATGCAGAGTGCCTAAGCTGGCAGTGGAACATTAATCAAATTCAAGCTCTAAACATCACCGATAATGTGGCGGAGTTAATACTAAGCAAGTTGCGGAAACTGCCGGAAGCGACACAGCAGATACTTCAACTGGCCGCCTGCATTGGGGCTGAATTTGATCTAGAAATATTAGCGATCGTGTGTGAACAATCGCCTCAAATAGTTTTCCGTAACTTATTAACAGCGATACACGCTGGACTCATTCAACCACTCTCTGCATTAGATGAGAACTTATTAGTTCAAGAGTATAAATTCTTGCACGATCGCGTTCAGCAAGCTGCCTACACCTTAATTGATGAGTCTCAAAAACAAGCAATTCATCTCCAAATTGGTCGCAATCTGCTTGAGAAAACGTTATCCGAAGAACTATCAGAGCGCCTATTTGAGATTGTGGATCATCTCAATCATGGACTTGAGCTGGTTACTGATCAATCTGAACGAGATGAGATTGCCAGATTAAATTTAACCGCAGGGCAGAAAGCAAAAGGGGCGATCGCCTATAGCGTGGCGAAAAACTATTTAAACACAAGTATGGTATGGCTAACAGCTTCTAGCTGGAAAACGAACTATGATATGACCCTGGCGGTATACACAGAAACCACAGAAGTTGCATTTTTGTGTGGTGAGTTTGAGCAGATGGAATGTTGGGCAGGAATTGTTCTGCAACAAGCTAAAACAATTCTTGACACTATAAACATCTACGAAGTCAAAATTCAAACCGATATGGTGCAGAACCAACCCCTGAAAGCAATAAATACTGCATTTCAAGTTTTGCAGCAATTGGGAATCAGTTTTTCTGAGAAGACAAGTCAATCGGAAATTCAACTTGAACTAGATAGGATCACATCTCTCTTTAACGGTGAACCCATCGGAGACTTAATCCATTTGCCGCGAATGACTGAGCCAGACAAATTGGCAGCAATGCGAATTCTATCTAGTATAACGATCGCTGCATATCTTGCTGCTCCCGATCTGTTGTCCCTACTGGCATCTAAACAGGTCAACTTGTCCATTAATTATGGCAATGCTTCTGTGTCCCCCTTTGCCTATGCCAATTTAGGATTTGTTTTTTGTGGAATGGTTGGAAACATCGAGATTGGTTATCAGTTTGGACAGCTTGCTCTCAGGCTTTTGTCACAACTGGATACCCATTCACTTAAAGCTAGAATATTGCTGACTGTAAATGACTTCATCATCCACTGGAAAGAACATCTTAGAGAAATAGCGAAGCCATTGCGAGAAGGCTATCAAAGTGGGTTAGAAACCGGAGATTTAGAGTATGCCTCCTATTGCGCTCACACTTATTGCTTCCAAGCCTTTATTGTTGGCAGGCAACTCGTGGAGATTGAACGCGAGATGAGGACATACAGTGAAGCAATCCGGCAAATTAAACAGAAAATGTCACTAATCTGGCTTCGATTACTTCAGCAGTCTGTCTTGAATTTGATCGGATGCTCACAGAGTCCAACCCGTTTGGTTGGTGAAGCCTATAATGAGGAAAATGAACTGCCACAGCAGGAAAAACTTGAAGGCGTAATCCTGGTAATAAATTTCCTTAAACTTTTCCTATGCTATTTATTTTCTGAATACACTCAGGCAGTTGAAAGCTCAACTAGAGCAGAAAGTCAACTAGGCGCATTGAAAGGCGCACCCCTTGAGCCTTTCTACTACCTCTATGATTCTCTGGCAAGACTTGTAACCTATCCCCGAAGCAGCGATCAAACTCAGGCAGAAATCCTCAACAAAGTTGCGGTTAATCAGGAAAAAATGGAACATTGGGCAGATCACGCGCCCATGAATTTCCTGCATAAATATCATCTGGTTGAGGCAGAAAAAGCGCGAGTGTTGGGGCAGTGGCTGGAGGCAGAAAAATTTTACGAACAAGCGATTCAAGGAGCCAGGGAAAACGAATATGTTCAGGAAGAGGCGTTAGCCTACGAATTAGCTGCTAAACATTATCTAGCGCGAGGTCTGGAAAAGTTTGCCCAGCTCTACATGAAAGAAGCTCACTACTGTTATAAACGTTGGGGAGCAACGGCAAAGATCAAAGACTTAGAAACTCGTTATCCACAGTTCTTTTCTCAGTTGTCAGACACGGCTTATACACCAACCCGTGCTACTTCTGAAACTACCTATAACACCTCACATACTGCTCTCGATTTAGCGACGGTGATGAAAGCAGCTCAAGCAATTTCGAGTGAAATTGAACTGGATCAGTTGCTTCATTCCTTAATGCAGATTTTGATTGAAAATGCTGGTGCACAGACCGGGTGTCTGCTTTTGGAAAACTCAGGCGCATGGACGATCGAAGCAGCGTGTGAACTCAACGATGGTGAACAGGTCTACGCTACACGAGTGCTGCAATCGATTCCAATTACAAATCGCTTACCAGAATCCATTATTCATTATGTGATCCGAACTAATGAATCTGTGATTCTGAATCATGCAACTCGTGAAGGTAATTTCATCAATGATCCCTACATTCAGCAGAACCAAATTCAATCACTGCTCTGTTTGCCGCTGCTGAATCAAAGTAAGCTGGTTGGCGTGTTGTATCTGGGAAATCAATTAGCGGCTGGAGCTTTTACACCGGAGCGATTGCAAGTTCTGAATTTACTCTCCACTCAGGCCGCGATCGCGATCGAAAACGCCAAACTCTACTCAAAGCTACGCACTAGCGAAAGTCAGATGGCTCAATTTCTAGAAGCAGTTCCAGTAGGAATTAGCGTCGTGGATGCGGAGGGTCGTCCTTACTACTTCAACCAGCAGGCAACTCAGCTCTTGGGCAAAGGTGCTGTTCCTTCTGCAACACTTGATCAGCTTGTAGAAATTTATCAAGGTTATTTAGCGGGAACAAGTCAAAAATATCCTACTGAGAAACTAGCGCTGTTCCGCGCACTGGGAGGTGAACGCACAAGAACAGATGATTTGGAGATTCATCGAGACAACACTGTTATACCCGTTGAGGTATGGGGAACGCCAGTCTTTGACGAACAGGGCAATGTAGTTTATGCGATCGCCGCCTTTCAAGACATTACAGAGCGCAAACAAACCGAGCAACTACTAACCGATTACAACCGCACCTTAGAGCAACAGGTTGCAGAACGAACAGCAGCGTTGCAGGAAAGTGAAGCTGCACTGCGCCACCGGGAACAGGAATTACGACTGATCACTGATGCTCTCCCCGTTTGTATCAGCTACGTGGATGCTAATCAACGCTATTGCTTTGTTAACCACACCTACGAGGACTGGTTTAGCTGTAATCGAGATCAGATTCTGGGTAAGCATGTACGTGAAATCTTGGGTGACAGAGCTTATCAAGTAGTTGAACCGTATATCAATCAGGTGTTTGAAGGGCAAACTGCAACTCTGGAAGTAGAAATGCCTTTGCAATCTGGAAAAAGATATATTAGCGCGACCTTGATTCCCCATATTGATGGTAATGCTCAAGTCAAAGGATTCTATGCTCTAAACACAGACATTAGCCATCACAAAAAAGCAGAAGAAGTGTTGCGCCAGTCCGAAGCTCAGTTTCGGGAACAGTCCATCCTCTCCGCTTTTCGCGCTGATGTGGACAATGCCCTTGCTCAAAGTGATAGTTTGCCCCTGATGCTGCAACGCTGTACTGAAGCCGTTGTTCAGCACTTTACTGCTGCATTCGCTCGTATTTGGACGCTAGATAAAGACAAGAATTTTTTGGAGTTACAAGCCAGTGCAGGGATGTATACCCGTCTTGACGGTACCCACAGTCGAGTTTCCATAGGTAACTTCAAAGTTGGACGAATTGCTCAGGACCGCTGTCCTTTATTGACCAACAATGTGTTTTATGAACCCTCCATTGATCAAGAATGGGCAGAACGAGAAGGCATGGTGGCATTTGCGGGCTATCCCATCTTGCTGGATGAGCAGCTTGTTGGCGTGATTGCAATGTTTACTCGACACTCCATTCCGTTGTCCAACTTTGAGGCGTTGGAGTTTGCGGCTCGCGAGATTGCATTAGGGATTAGACGCAAACAGGCAGAAGTAGCGTTGCAAGCCTCTGAAGCAGAACTTCGTGCGCTCTTTTCAGCCATGCCCGATCCTCTCTTGGAGGTAGATGCAGAAGGGCGTGTTTTGAGAGCGAACCTCATCGAGTCAGAAAAATCATATAAACCGATTGACGAACAGGTAGGCCGAACATTACATGAAATTTTTGAGCAATCGCAAGCCGATACATTTCTTGGCTATATTCGGCAAGCATTGACCACTCAGCAACCTCTAACGGTTGAGTATAGCTTGATGATGGGAGAGTGGAAAACTTGGTTTGCAACTCGCATTTCACCCATCTCAGAACATTCTGTCATTTGGCTAGCAAGAGATATCACGGATCGCAAACGTGCCGAAGAAGCCTCAATTTTAGAAGAACGTAACCGGATGGCGCGAGAAATTCATGATACGCTGGCGCAAGCCTTTACGGGGATTCTGGTTCATATGGGAACCGTTTCTCGATTGGTGATCACTAACCCTGACGCAATTCAAACCCATATTAATACGGTACGAGATTTGGCTCGCAGCGGGCTGACAGAAGCTCGACGGTCGGTTGCGGCACTCCGTCCCCAATCGCTAGAAGATGGCAATCTCTGGACAGCGCTAGAACGATTTGTAGCCGCTCTGCAATCTTCAACCGAAACCAGCTTAATTTGTGAGGTTATCGGCACACCTTATGTACTGCCTGCTGAAACTGAAAACAATCTTTTAAGAATTGCACAGGAAGCTTTTACAAACGCTGTCAGGTATGCAAACGCAACCGAAATTCGGATTGAGTTAATTTATGAGTTGACGCAATGCTTCTTGCAAATTAGAGACAACGGACAAGGATTTGAAGTCAATCATACGCTCCTAAATCATGGATTTGGCTTAGTGGGGATGACCGAGCGAGCGGAACGCATTGGGGCACAACTCTCGATCGAGAGCCGACTGGGGCAGGGAACCGAAGTGATTGTATCTGTAAATCGAGAGGCATCAGTATGAGCCAGCCTACAGCGATCCGTGTTTTGATCGTTGATGATCACACCATTGTCCGGCAAGGACTAGCCGCGATGATTGAAAACGAGCCGGATATGACGGTGGTTGGTCAAGCAGGCAATGGACAGGAAGCGATCGCCCTATATCGACAACTCCAACCTGATGTCACCTTGATGGACTTGCAAATGCCCCAGATGAGTGGTGCTGATGCGACTTTAGCAATCTGTGCTGAATTTGCCCATGCTCACATTGTCATACTGACCACGTACGACGGCGACGAGGATATTTATCGAGCGTTACGTGCTGGAGCCAAGGGCTATTTGCTCAAGGATGCTGAACCGGATGCTCTGCTTAGCGCTATCCAGATCGTTCATAGTGGGCAACAATATATCCCTTCTGAAGTTGCTGCCAAGTTGGTGCAACGGATGAACATTCCAGAATTGAGCGATCGCGAACGAGAGGTTGTTTGTCAGATGGCGCTTGGCCTGAGTAACCACAGTATTGGTGTGGCTTTGAATATTACCGAAAGTACGGTTAAGTTCCACATCAACCGAATTTTGAGCAAATTAGGTGTGAGCGATCGCACACAAGCGGTGATTACAGCATTGAAACGAGGACTCGCCAAGTTGTGATCGCGATGAGAACCGAACTTAAGTTCGGTTGAGGGCTCGTTGCAGAGATAGTGAGCACCTGTTGTTTTATGCCTTCGCTCACTCAACTTTGAGTTGGCGACAAATCTGCATTAGTCTCATAGGCTAAAGACATACAAATAACGGAGGCGGCGAGAGCTAAAGATAGAGATCATGGCAATCCTTCGATATCTTGAAAACTCCTTTTGCCAGTATGTCTAATGATCTAACGAGTGAAAATAGTCATTTTGATCAGCTCTTAATTTTACCCTCACAACGTGATCACTACCAAGGGTTACTCAACGCCTCAATCATACTCGTAGAGTATGGACACTACCAATGCCCTCAGTGTAGAAAACTCCATCAGCTAATTCAGGAAATTCAGCAACATTTTAGTTCTAGATTTCCTGGGGAGAACTGGATCGGTGTCGTGTTTCGTCACTTTATTGACGAGTATTCAGCCTATCCTCAAGCTCAAAAAGCAGCGGAGACAGTAGAAGCAGCAGCAGCACAGGGCCGATTCTGGCAGATGCACGATATGCTGTTCACTCAGCAGGAGGCCTTGGGCAATGGCTATCTGGTTGAATATGCCAATCGCCTAGAACTTGACGTTTGCCAGCTTCTGCAAGATCTCTCTCAACAAGTACATGTCGCTCGCATCAATCAAGATATTGAAGGTGGATTAGAAAGTGGAGTAACCACTGCTCCAGCTTTGTTTATCAATGGAATTCGGTATCGCGATCGCTGGAATGTTGAGCAGTTGATAGCAGCTATCACTACCGCAAGTCATTAAGCTTTCTGTTTCTCAACTTTTCAACGAAATTACAGATGAAACCTTGAATTCATTCGGAGCCTAGCTTATGGCTGTATGAGCGAAGTAGTAAGCTTTCCTACAAACACACTTTAAGCAAAGATGATGCAAACTATTTTTCGACCCCGTGCTAGCGATCGCGCTAATAGAGAGGTATCGAACGCAGTAACCTACAACATCCTGTTAGTAGAAAATGACGATCAACTTGCTCAACTAATCATTCAAGAACTTGACTGTGAAGGATATCAAATCACCTTAACTAAGGATGGTATCAGCGGTTTGCTCGCTGCTCGTCAAGCAAACCCACATTTAATTATTGTTAGCTGGGCTCTTATCGGTGTCTCCTGCATAGAGTTTTGTCATCGGTTGCGCTCAACTTATAACAATGTGCCCATTATTGTATTAACTCATGAAGGACAAGTTTCTGAAAGAGTCATGGGTTTAAATGCAGGAGCTAGTGATTGTCTTAGCAAGCCTTTTGCTATAGAAGAACTAATCGCTAGGATTCGAGCACACTTAAGAGAAGGGGCGAAAGAGACTTACCTTCTAAAATTTGAGCGTCTTGTTCTCAGCAAGAAGGCACGACAGGTTTACTACGAAAATCGAGAAATTGAACTGACTGCCAAAGAGTTCGATTTATTAGAATATTTGATGCGGCATCCCAACCAAGTATTGACCCGTTTACAAATTTTAGATGATGTTTGGGGGTGCGAAAACTTTACGAATTCAAATGTTATCGAAGTCTATATTCGATATTTGCGAATTAAGTTGAAAGCTCAAGGAGCAAAACAACTAATTCACACAGTGCGTGGCATTGGTTACGTGCTAAGAATCACACACCATCAGAATTAAATTTTCTAGCTTAAACTAATGCTGACGCGCTGAAACAGATTAATTTCTCAGCAGCATTTTAGTAATAATTTTTAAGCCAACTTATTCGCATTCCTTTTTAGCTACGTTCCTTATTGCCAACAATAGAAAAAGAGGATTTTATGACTCACTATGACTATATTGTAGTTGGCGCAGGCTCGGCAGGTTGTGTGGTCGCTAACCGTCTAACACAAGACAGTGACGTAACCGTGTTACTTCTCGAAGCGGGCAGCCCCGACACGAAACCAGAAATTCACATCCCAGCAGAATGTCTCAGTCTACAGGGCTCTGAAGTGGACTGGGCATATTTCTCTGAGCCCGAGCCCTACCTGAATGGCCGCACAATCTTTTGTCCCCGTGGCAAAGTTTTGGGCGGCAGCAGTTCGATTAACGTCATGATTTATATGCGGGGCCATCCTCGTGATTATGACCACTGGCAGGAATTAGGCAACCCCGGTTGGAGCTACCAAGATGTTTTGCCCTACTTTAAGAAATCAGAGCACTTCTCACGAGGTGCGTCCGAATTTCACGGAGTTAATGGAGAGCTGAGTGTCACCGATCACATTGCGCCTGCTGTAATATCTCAACGATTTGTAGACGCAGCAGTGTCACTAGGATATGACCACAATCCAGATCCGAACGGCCTGCAGCAGGAAGGAGCAGGGCTCTATCAGTTGACGATCAAGGATGGTAAACGGCACAGTACTGCTGCTGCCTTTCTTGTGCCCATTCTCCAGCGTCCTAATTTAACTGTAACAACAGGAGCGTTGGTAACTCGCCTGTTGTTTGAGGGTACTCGCACCGTTGGGGTGGAGTACCTCCATGAGGGCACACTGCACCAGGCCAGCGTTAACCAGGAAGTGATTTTAAGTGCTGGCGCGTTCGATTCGCCCAAGCTGCTGATGCTTTCTGGTATTGGAGATGCAGAACACCTGCAAGCGATGGGAATTCCGGTAGTGGCTGATTTGCCGGGTGTTGGTCAAAATCTCCAAGACCACCCTGTTGTCTCTGTAGCATATGAGGCAACTCAGGATTTACATGCGGCAAGCACCAGTAGTATCGCTGAAGCTGGCTTGCTCTTGCATACCGAGGGAATTTTGGATGCTGCGCCAGATTTACAGTTTCTCTTCGGTCCGGTTTTGTTGGCACCGCCTGGTTATGCCCATTCTGGTTTGGGTTTCGTAAGTTTTGTTTGTTTAACCCATCCCCAAAACATTGGCAGTGTCAGTTTACGTTCCCCCGACCCCAAGGACACGCCGATAATCCAAATGAACTTTCTCCAATGTGAAACTGACGTGCAAAAGCTTGTTGTCGGGATTAAGTTACTCCGTAACTTGTTTCATGCCAGTGCTTTGGATGAGTTTCGCGGTAGGGAAGTTGCTCCGGGTGCTGACAAGCAGAGTGATGCAGCACTCGTTGCTTACGTTCGGGAAACTTGCAGTACAGTGTGGCATCCGGTTGGTACTTGCAAAATGGGCACTGACCCAATGGCAGTGGTAGACCCTGAACTACGAGTACGTGGGCTTGAGGGGTTGCGCGTTGTAGATGCTTCTATCATGCCAACGATCACCACAGGCAATACGAATGCACCGACGATCATGATTGGCGAAAAAGCCGCCGATTTAATTAAAGCTTCGGATCACGTTTTACAGCAAATACCTTCAGCAATTGCAAACTAACTTTTCATCACACAAATCGTTTATTAACGGAGCAATCTCGTGACACAAGCTCTTTGGCTCTTTGGCTCTCACCTCAATATTATTGCCGATCACGCTACAACTGGAGGACAGTACGATCTCATCGAAGGCTACTTTCCACCGGGCATACAAACCCCTCCCCATCGCCACACACGCTATTCCGAGCAACTCTATGTATTGGAAGGTGAGTTCACGGTCTGGGCAGGTGAGAACAAGGTTGTACTGAATGCGGGTGAAAGCTTCCTGATTGCTCCATATACCCCTCACGTTGTCGCGGCGCTCGGCGATCGCCCTGCTCGCGGATTGGTCGTTGCTGCGCCTAGTTCCTTTGCTCGATTGATTGCAGCAGTGGGGACGCTGGATGAGGCAGAACCATCAGACATGGCACTGTTTGAGCGTATTTCTGCTGAGATTGGTGATGAAATTCTGGGTGCGCCCGGAGATTTACCTTCCAGTTGAGGTTATGACCTGCCACCTTTCCGCATAAGAAATAAACCGATTCACAGAGAATGCCGCTTAAAGGTTTGGAGCTGGAGATGAAACTTATCTCTGTTAATGTCGGGCTACCGCGTAAAGTCACCTGGAAAGCAAAAACTGTTACCACCGGGATTTTTAAAGAGCCAGTCAGCGATCGCGTGATGGTGCGATCGCTCAATTTAGACGGCGATCGGCAAGCAGATTTAACGGTTCATGGCGGAGCAGACAAAGCAGTCTATGTTTATCCATTCGAGCATTATGACTACTGGCGTGGTGAATTACCTGACACAGAGCTAACAATAGGCAACTTTGGTGAAAATTTCACAACCACTGGACTGAGAGAAGACGACGTGAACATTGGCGATCACTTTCAGATTGGCACCGTCAAACTCATGGTGACTCAGCCTCGGATGCCTTGCTACAAACTGGGAATTCGGTTTGGACGATCAGATATGGTGAAGCGATTTCTCGCTAGTCGTCGCACAGGGTTTTACTTTCGTGTATTGCAAGAGGGTGAAGTCGGAACTGGAGACACTCTAGAGTTGGTAAGCCGGGATGAAAACAATATCACAGTTGCCGATATTACTCAACTTTATGTTGATGCGGATGATAATCCAGAGCTACTTCACCGCGCCGCCCAACTTGAAGCTTTACCCAAGAGCTGGCGTGACTACTTTCAGCGGTAGCGTGTGTTGATTGCACACCACAATTGCATCACTTATACAATTACAAGGAGTAGCGGAATGACTACTTTTCGCACAGTTTCGATCGATGGTCTAGATATCTTTTATCGAGAAGCAGGCTCTCGTAAGAATCCAACAATTTTGCTATTACATGGCTTCCCAACTTCCTCTCATATGTTTCGAGATTTAATTTCTGCGCTGGCTGATCAATTTCATCTGGTTGCCCCTGATTACCCTGGTTACGGCAACAGTTCGATGCCAACCGTGAATGAGTTTGATTACACCTTTGATCACTTAGCTGAGATCATGGAGAAATTTATTACCGCGATCGATCTCAAAAAATACAGCCTCTATGTGATGGATTATGGTGCTCCGATCGGCTATCGCATTGCTGCTAAGTATCCAGAGCGAGTACAAGCTTTAATTGTTCAAAACGGAAATGCTTACGAGGAAGGTCTACGCGAATTTTGGGAGCCGATTAAAGCGTATTGGCAAGACCGCTCACCTGAGAATGCAGACAAGCTCAAATACCTTGTCACTTTGGAAACAACGAAGTGGCAATACACCAACGGTGTTCGCAACCCTGAAGCAATCAGTCCGGATACCTGGAATATGGATCAACGCTTCCTCGATCGCCCCGGAAATGATGAGATTCAATTGGCGCTGCTTTATAGCTATGGTACGAACCCACCGTTATATCCACAGTGGCAAGAGTATTTCCGCAAATATCAGCCACCAACCTTAATTGCTTGGGGCAAGAACGACTATATCTTCCCTGCCGAAGGCGCTTATCCCTACAAGCGTGACCTAGAAGACGTTGAGTTCCATTTACTTGATACCGGACATTTTGCTTTAGAAGAGGAAGGAGAGGCGATCGCAAACTATATCACTCAATTTCTCGCATCCCGACTGCAACCTGTTCCTGCCTGACCAGTGGAAGGATGAGCCATCCTAAACATCCAATGGCTCATCCTCATCATGACCACAGTCATGCTTAAACAGTGTTGTGCATTAGCAGCCATCCCAAACAACTACAGGATTCATCATGCAAAAATTAGATGGAAAAGTCGCGCTTGTCACCGGCGGTACTAGCGGCCTCGGTCTTGCCACTGCTAAGCACTTTGCCGCTGAAGGTGCCTATGTCTTCATCACGGGTCGTCGTCAGCCTGAACTGGACGCTGCCGTAAAAGAGATTGGTAAAAACGTCACGGGTGTTCAGAGTGATGCTTCCAAGATGGAAGACCTCGATCGCCTGTTCGCCACAATCAAGCAAGAGCAAGGACATCTTGATGTGATCTTCGCCAATGCAGGCGGCGGAGAAATCGCCCCACTTGGATCAATCACTGAGGAACATTTTGATAAAACGTTCAACACGAACGTTAAAGGTTTACTGTTCACCGTGCAGAAGGCACTGCCTCTGTTGCCGGAGGGCGCTTCCATCATTCTGAATGCTTCGATTACTTCGATCAAAGGCACTCCGGCCTTTAGTGTTTACAGTGCAACTAAAGCCGCCGTGCGATCGTTTGCCCGAAATTGGATACTCGACCTTAAGGATCGCAAGATCCGAGTCAACGCTATTAGCCCCGGCGTAGTTCCGACTCCTGGCTACAACCTCATGGGACTGAGTGATGAGCAGGTGCAGGAATTCGTAGCCAGCCAAGCTGCCAATATCCCATTAGGGCGAGTCGGCACGCCCGATGAGATTGCCAAAGCTGTTGTCTTTCTTGCTTCGGACGACAGCAGCTTTGTGAGCGGCATCGAGCTGTTTGTCGATGGCGGCATGGCACAGATTTAAGGCAGCTCCAGACGCGGTTGGCAACGCTCCAGTCGGGCTGTTGCTAAATAGGGTGATCCATCGTCACAAGCAAGGCAAGTCATCAAGCCAACGTTCGACTAATTCAGTTTAGGAGCCAGATGAGCACAATTACGACTAAAGATGGTACGCAAATCTATTACAAAGACTGGGGTACAGGACAACCCATTGTCTTTAGTCACGGTTGGCCCCTCAGCGCCGATGCTTGGGAATCGCAGATGTTTTTTCTTGCCTCGCACGGCTACCGTTGCATCGCGCACGATCGCCGCGGTCATGGACGCTCAAGCCAACCGTGGAATGGCAATGACATGGACACCTACGCCGACGATCTGGCAGAACTTCTTGAGGCACTGGATCTGAAAGATGCAGTGATGATTGGCCACTCTACGGGTGGCGGCGAAGTGGCGCGCTTCATCGGACGGCATGGAACGGCGCGTGTCGCCAAAGCAGTGCTGATGGGTGCAGTGCCCCCAATCATGCTTAAAACGGAGGCAAATCCGGGTGGGCTACCCATTGAGGTCTTTGACGGCTTTCGGGAGGCGTTTTTGGCAGACCGATCGCAGTTCTTTCTGGATGTGGCGAGTGGTCCGTTCTTCGGCTTCAATCGACCGGGGGCCAAAGTCTCTCAAGGGCTGATCAACGCCTGGTGGATGCAGGGCATGATGTCTGGTCACAAGAACGGATATGACTGCATCAAAGCGTTTTCGGAAACAGACTTTACCGAGGACTTGAAGAAGTTTGACGTGCCGACGCTAATCCTTCATGGCGATGATGATCAGATCGTGCCGATTGGAGCTTCTGCTCCCCTGTCTGCAAAGCTTGTCAAAGATTCAATTTTGAAAATTTATCCTGGTGGGTCGCATAGCCTGGGCGACACCAGTAGGGATGAACTCAATGCCGATCTGCTGGCATTTCTTAAGTCCTAGTGCTGAATTGTTGAGATGAGACGTTGCTGTTAACGATCGAATGATCATTTTCGTCTAATCGCATTTGTTACAGCTGGCTGCTTTGAACCTAACCGCCATAGGATTCGCAACCGTGAATAAACTAGACGGAAAATCGCAATTGTGACACGTGCTTCTAAGGGAATCGGTGCTTTTGATTTCGCCTGTATTACTGGTGAAAAGTTGTGCATCACTATGGTCCTCTTTGGCTTGGATCAGATCAATTTTGAAATAATTCGGTCGGTTATGAGAAATGTTCTCACTAGGAGAAATGCATGAGCAAATACATCACCGTGGATACCCATGACGGAACTTTTCAGTCTTATGTAGCGCATCCGGATGTCCTACCAGCACCAGCGATCGTTGTCATTCAGGAACTTTTTGGTGTCAATGCTGATATCCGAGACACCTGTGACGAACTCGCTTTGCAGGGATATATCGCTGTGAGTCCAGACTTGTTCTGGCGGATGGAGCCAGGTGTTGATATGTCGGATCAATCCGAGGCTGAATGGGAAAAGGGCTTTGCCCTCTACACAGCCTTCAACTATGACACTGGCGTTGCAGATATTGCTTCGACAATGGAGACGGCGCGATCGCTGCCTGGCACCAACGGAAAAGTTGGATTAATGGGCTACTGTCTTGGCGGTCTGATGAGCTTTATCACGACGGCGCGCAGGAGTGCTGATGCCTCTGTCGTTTACTACGGTGGCAGCATGGAAAAGCACCTGGACGAAGTAAACAATATCAAGAATCCGCTGTTGGTTCATCTGGGCGAGGAGGATGAGTACATCTCCAAGGATGCGCAAAAGTCCATCATCGAAACGCTAAAAGACGCTGCAACTGCTCAGGTGTTTACCTACCCAGGTTGCAAACACGCTTTTGCCCGACACCGTGGCATTCACTACGACAGGGATGCAGCCACCTTGGCCAATAGTCGAACCACTGACTTCTTCAAGTTGCACCTCAAGTAGGAAAGGTTTCCTCCTTTGATCGGGAGAGTTAAAGCAGCATTGCCCCTGATAACTCAACGGAACGACTGCTCGGCGAAGGGCATTGTATCCAATTGAATTGATGTGGAAACTGTCTTTTCGACATCCAACGAGACAAACAAACACAAAGGAGATCACAACATGAACATGCTCACCCTCAGGAAGGGTATCCGCCTGCTTCTGGTCGTCGCACTCTTTTTAGGAACCACTGTAATTACTTTTCTAGGAGTCACCATGAACACTGCAAGTGCACAAGACAAGCCCACCATCGTCCTCATCCACGGCGCGTTCGCCGAGTCTTCCAGCTGGAACGGGGTATTGAGCGAGCTAATCACGAAAGGTTATCCAACGATCGCTGTAGCTAATCCCCTACGAGGAGTCCAAAGCGACGCAGACTATGTCGCCAGCGTCCTCAGTGGCATCGAGGGTCTCATCGTGCTAGTTGGACATTCCTACGGAGGTGCGGTGATTACCAATGCGGTTAATGACGACGGGAACGTGAAGGCGCTTGTCTACGTTGCCGGTTTCGCTCCTGACACGGGCGAAACTGCCGCCGAACTCTCAGGACGTTATCCCGGCAGCACGCTTGGTCCGACACTTGCGCCGCCGGTCGAACTGCCCGATGGCGGCAAAGACCTATACATTCAGCAGGACAAATTCCATGCGCAGTTTGCCGCAGATCTGCCCACCTCAGACACGCAGTTGATGGCTAGCACCCAGCGTCCGATCACGGAAGCTGCGCTTAACGAAGGCTCCGGCGAGCCCGCATGGAAGTCTATCCCGTCCTGGTTTATCTATGGCGAGCGCGACTTAAACATTCCCGCAGCAGCGCAGGCTTTCATGGCGGAGCGCGCTAACTCAAAGGAAACGGTCGTGGTGCGTGGTGCATCACATGTGGTGATGGTTTCCCATCCAGATGCCGTTGTCGAGCTTATCGAACACGCTGCGGCTGATAACTAGAGAAGCATAAACACGTTGCGGATGTATGGAACTCGTCTTTTCGCAACTGCTTTGAATCCCATTGGAGAGCGGCTATCCAGTTTGCGTTCTCCGACTCAAACTGGATTACCGGGGAAGTGCCGCTCAGATGGTGGTTTTTAACAATCCGAAGCGTGAAAATTAACAGATAAGAAAAAACAATGAACATTAACAAGACTGACACCGCAGTGGTCGTTATCGATCCACAAAACGATGTTTTGAGCGAAACAGGTGTTTCCTGGGATTTGGTGAGTGACAGTGTTAAGGAGAACAAGACTGTCGAAAACATTGAGCGAGTCTTCAAGGTTGCCAAGCAAGCTGACTTTGAAGTCTTTATCTCCCCCCACTATTACTACCCTACCGACTATGGCTGGAATTTTGCTGGAACGGTAGAGCGGATAATGTTGGAGTCTAAAGAGTTCGATCGCAGTGGTGCATTGAGCCTTGACGGCTTCTTAGGGTCTGGTGCTGACTGGCTCGATCGCTACAAGCCCTTCATTGAGGATGGCAAAACGATCGTGGTCAGTCCCCATAAAGCCTATGGACCACAGAGCAACGACCTCGTTTTGCAACTGCGTAAGCGAAATATCTGCAAAGTCATTTTGCTTGGAATGCTAGCCAACATCTGTGTTGAAGCTCACTTGCGCGACTTAATCGAGCAAGGATTTGAGGTGCTCGTCGTCAAAGATGCAACGGCTGCCCCTCGGCATCCAGACCTGGGCGACGGCTACAAAGCGGCACTGATCAATTTTGGATATATCGCCAATGCAGTTATGTCTACAGATGAAATTGTAAAGGCCATGTAGTAGCCCCAAAGCCAAAATCGTAGGTCGGGTAGAGAAACAAAATCTAACCTCTAAACCCTTAATGGCAACCATCGTTGCTAAAGAGAAGCATTTGAAACAAATATGGCAAAAACCATTCTGATCACGGGAACCTCCTCTGGATTGGGCAAAGCCACTGCACGCCTTTTTGCTCACGAAGGCTGGAATGTTGTGGCTACAATGCGGCATCCGGAGAAAGAACAAGAACTTGTCCAGATCCCCAACGTACTGGTTACACGCTTAGACGTTCAAGATCGCGTGAGCATCACCGCAGCAATTGAGACTGCGATCGCTCGCTTTGGGCAGATCGACGCTTTGGTCAACAATGCTGGCTTTGGGCTCTTCGGGCTGTTTGAGGCAACGCCACCCGAAAAAGTAGTGGAGCAATTCAACGTCAACGTCTTTGGGGTTATGAATGTTACACGTGCAATTCTGCCACATTTCCGGCAAAACAAAGCTGGCTTGATTCTCAATATAAGCTCAGGAGCGGGCGTAGTTACGCTGCCGATGCTTTCGCTATATTGCGCTAGCAAATTCGCCCTCGAAGGCTTTAGCGAAGCCCTTTCCTACGAGCTGGCTTCGCAAAATATTGCCGTAAAGATCATTGAACCTGGTGGCATCGCAAACACGAAGTTTGAGCAACGTATCGGCATTGAGACTGTGGAGAATAGTGCAATTCCTGACTATGAGCGCTTCGTCACTCACACCAACGCCGTCTTTGAGAGCCTCCGCGACGCGCGCCAAGCCACAGAGGAGGATGTTGCAAAGGTAATTTACCAGGCAGCAACCGATGGCACAAATCGTTTGCGCTACGTAGCAACGGACGACATTCAATCGATGATCAAGGCGAGACGGGAAACCTCTGAGGATGAATATATTGCCTTCATGCGAACTCACTTTGGCACTAAATGACCGCTCACGTTAGGTAATGTAAGTATGAATTCTGAGTACTACGACGACATTATTATTGGCGGCGGTAAAGCAGGTAAAACACTTGCACCAGCGCTAGTTGCTGACGGACGGAAAACAGCATTGGTTGAATGCAGCTTAACCATGATTGGTGGCGGGTGCATCAACGTTGCCTGCATTCCCACAAAAACAATGGTAGCGAGTGCTCACGTTGCAAATGCAGTGCGAAATAGTGCTACGTATGGAGTTAAAACCGATGCACTCACCGTTACTTTAGTCGCCGTGATTCAACGCAAACGAACGGTTGTCCAATCCATGCGTGACATGAATTTGCACAACCTAGAAACTGCTTTAGGTCACAACCTGATTATTGGAACAGGACAATTCATTGCGCCCAAAACAATCGAAGTGACAACCGCCGAAGGTAAAACCCGGCACCTCACCGCAGAACGCTTCTTTATCAATACAGGTACAAGACCGTCAATTCCATCGGTGCCTGGACTCAAAGAAGTTGGTTTCTTGACTAGCGAATCGATCATGGAGCTAGAACATCTGCCAGAACATTTGATCGTTCTCGGTAGCGGCTACATTGGTTTGGAATTTGCCCAGATGTTTCGGCGTTTTGGATCTCGCATTACTGTAATTGGGCAAGGTGAGCAAATTCTGTCACAGCAAGACCCTGATATTGCGATCGCCGTTCAAGCACTTTTAGAACGAGACGGTATTGAATTCCTGCTAAAGGCAAAGGTGTTAAGAGTCGTTCGCGAAGCGTCTCCTTTGGAGAATCGCGCTGGTAATGCAACTGAGCTACAAATTCAAGTCGCTGACCAGAAAATAACTCTTCAGGGTTCACATCTGCTTGTCGCTGTTGGGCGTGTGCCTACCACTGAAACTCTAAATTTAGCCGCTGCTGGTGTAGCAATCGATGCCTATGGATTTATCCCAGTCAACGATCGCCTGGAGACCAACATACCGGGAATTTGGGCATTAGGCGATATTAATGGAGGACCACAATATACCCATGTATCGCTCGATGATTACCGCATCGTCAAAGCAAATCTAATTGATGGCGGTAACCGCAGTACGCGCGATCGCTTGATTCCGTCGTGTCTTTTTATCGATCCAGAACTGGCTCATGTGGGTCTAACCGAAACCGAAGCATGGCAACAAGGTTATGCTTATCGCGTGGCAAAACTGGATGCTTCAGCAATTCCCAGAGCGCGAACATTAGGGCAAACTGATGGCTTGCTGAAGGCGATCGTGGACACCGAGACAGGTAAAATTCTTGGTTGCTCACTGTTGTGTCATGAAGCGGGTGAAGTGATTTCGACGGTGCAGATGATAATGCAAGCGAAGATGCCTTATACCGTTCTGCGAGATGGTGTGTTAACTCATCCCACAATGACCGAGGGGTTAAATCTGCTGTTCTCGAAGCTGTAAAAAGGTTTATCTTCTCTGAAGCCTTGATTCATCACTTGAAGTTAATTCCAGGCACACATTCTCCATCTTGATGCAAGTCTGGGTGGTGCACGATTGCCTGCTCTCGCCTTTTGAAGAAAATTGCTACAGATGCTCACAAATTCAAAGGACATCTAGGCGTCAATATGATCCGGCACTGGGATCATGCTCACCCTGAGTACGTGGTAGTTGTCAAGTTTGATCAGTACAGCAACCTTAAAGTTTGGATGGAATCTGATATCCGACAGGAATGGATTGCGAGATTGTAGCCATTAATTGAAAAACCTGAGAATGTTCAAACCCTGACTGGGCTAGAAACTTGGTTCACGCTTTCAAATAAACTGATAGTTTCACCTCCTCGCTACAAGATGGTGTTAGTGACATGGTTAGGTGTATTTCTCATGCTTCCTATCCCAGATCGTTTGCTAGCATCACTACTGTCCGAATTTCCTGCATTGCTCAAGCAACTGATCAGTACGGGATTCAGTGTTGTCCTGCTCACTTATTTCATCATGCCGCACCTAACTCAACTATTTCGTAAATGGCTGTATCCTGTGTCATGAGCTGATATCTGTTGCAGCGCTAAATCAATGCTGTCAAGAGTACAAATCTTCAGTCTTCTATAGCGATTCTCGAATGGGTGAAGTACATGGGCTGACTGCCTGATATAAGTGCGTGAAAGGCTTGAAACCTCGTCAAGCGAGAGGGAAAACATTATGCAGCAGAAAGGGATACGTTCGTTGCCCCGTCTTTGAAGCTGATTAAGGAACATCAGCAATACATCCTGATGACAAATAAAGTGTCATCAGGATGTATTGCTGTCGTAAAACAGCAGTGACAGAATACTGGCGATTACTGCCCCCCGTTCTGATAAAGCGATCGCGATTTTCCAGTGGCTACAATTGGATGGGCTAAGGGCTGCGTCATCTAGGGCTCAATTTGGGTTTTGGGCAGAAGGCGAGATCGAGATGCTGTGCGCTCACTCCACACCACGCTCCTAAGTTGAGCTGACTACGCTGCGATCGACAGTACTTTGAGACAGTGGATTCAGGATTTGTGCGACGCAGCCTAACGTTTCTGCCTGACACATTTTTGAAAACCCTTGACGCCGGGCAATACCGATGACCGCAAGCCGGTTCCCGAGATGACCAAAAACCTAGTCGGCAGGCTGTTTAGAGACCAAGGGTATATTTCGCAGACATTCTTTGAGTCGCTCTTTGAGCGTGGCTTAGAACTGATTACCAAACGGCGCAAGGACATGAAAAACGCCCTGATGCCGCTGCTCGACGAGATCTTGCTGCGCAAGCGTCTGATTATCGAGACGGCCAATGACCCACTCAAAAACCTCTGCCAAATCGAGCATTCGCGTCACCGTAGTCCCTTGCGTAACGAGAACCGCGACAAAGCCGCTTTCGCAAAACTAGGATCTGGAACCCTCAACAAGGTCGATTTTAAGAAACTCTGGATTGCAAATCTCTATAAGGCTGACTTACATCAGCTGCGCAATGAGAACCGCAGCAAAGCTGACTTTGGCCAGTCTTAAAGGGTTGAACGAAACATTCGCAAAATCAGCTGGTTCCTTGCGGAATGGTAGCCCTTGATGTTGTAATTCTCTTTGGCAAAGTTAAAGTTGAGTCACCCTGCCCCCTCGGTATAAACATACCAAGGGGGCAGCTGTCTTTTGACGAATAATCCCTAGGGCAGCTGCCCAGAGGACGACCGCGTCAGCTCTTCCTGAAGTAGGTTTTCGTAAATGCGCGGCAGTCGAGCAGTCATGCTGTTTGACTCGATGCCATAACCCAAACTGGTCCAGGTGCCCGAGAGGCGGCGCAACACTTCATCTAGGCGATCGTCCCGTAGGGCGTTAGGAATATCCAAATTCCAGGCAGAGGTGTCTCTGAGCCAGTAGTAGACCACCAGATCTTGCGATTCGGGGTCAAAGCTGTAGTCGCCCCAGGCGCTAAACCAGCTAGAAGCCTTGGGATGATACTGGCGGGCTTTTTCTTGCCAGGTGCCGGTTAAAAACTGGTAGCGCCCGGCAGCAGTGGTGCAGTGCCCCTGATTTGGCCCCGCTACAATCTCAACGCAGATGTTGGGATGGCGGTTGAGCTGCGGCACGAGGTTGCCGCCGTAAAGCACATTGTAGGGCTGATTGGTGTTTGACTCGGCGGCAGAAATCGTGCGCATCAGGGCGCGAATGTAGGGGTCGCCCCCCGACATGGCCAGTGGCTCAGGATGGCTGACCCATACGGTCTCTTGAATCTGCCGCAACGAGGGATAGGGCAGCGATCGCACGCCCACAAACCCCACCCCTAGCAGCAGCAGGGCAATAAACAGCGCTCGCCGCTGCTTTGCCTTCTGAATCCGGCGCTGCCGGGCGAGGGTAGGAGAGGGGCTGGAGGGCAGTGAGGTCACAGGCAGCGGCATGATTCAGGAACAGGGGGCTAGATGCACCCAGCGCAGAGGTAGGACAAGCGCCCTCCACTGCCCTTTAGACAGGGCAAGTCTAAGCCATTGCAATGGTAGCTCATCGGCCCAGAAACCTGAGCCGGGGTGCGGCCCCTAGCGATCTACCGACCCCATAATGATGTCGATACTGCCTAGAATGGCCATAATATCGGCCACCTTCACCCCCTTCAGTAGGTGGGGCAAGATTTGCAGATTGACAAAGTCCGGGGCGCGGATCTTCCAGCGCGAGGGGAAGATACTGTCATTGCCGATGAGAAAGATGCCCATCTCGCCTTTGCCGGTTTCCACTCGGACGTAGTGCTCGCCCGCAGGGATTTTGAAGGTAGGGGCAATTTTTTTGCCAATGAACTGGTAGTCAAAATTGTTCCACTCTGATTTCGGGCCTTCGGCCATGCGCTTGGCCTCAAGGTTCTCAAAGGGGCCGCCCGGAATTTGGGCACAGGCCTGCCGCAAAATTTTGACAGATTCCCGCATTTCGCGAATGCGCACCTGGTAGCGAGCCATGCAGTCGCCAGCGGTTTCGTAATGCACGTCCCAATCGAAGTCGTCGTAGCACTCGTAGTGATCGACCTTGCGGAGATCCCACTTGACGCCAGAGCCACGCAGCATTGGGCCTGACAGCCCCCAGGAGATCGCTTCGTCGCGGGTAATGGTGCCAATGCCCTCAATTCGGCGGCGAAAGATGGGGTTGTTGGTAATTAACTTTTCGTACTCGTCGACCTTGGGCAAAAAGTAGTCGCAAAAGTCGAGGCACTTGTCGAGCCAGCCATAGGGCAGGTCAGCGGCCACGCCGCCAATGCGGAAGTAGTTGTTGTTGACCATGCGGTAACCGGTAGCGGCTTCCCACAGGTCATAGATCATCTCGCGCTCGCGGAAGATGTAGAAGAAAGGGGTCTGAGCGCCGACGTCAGCTAGAAAGGGGCCAAGCCACAGTAGGTGGTTGGCAATGCGGTTGAGCTCCAGCATGATGACGCGAATGTAGCTGGCCCGCTTGGGTACTTCGATGTTGGCCAGCTTTTCAGGGGCGTTGACGGTAATCGCTTCATTAAACATACCCTCCGCGTAGTCCCACCGGCTCACGTAGGGCACAAACATAAGGTTGGTACGGTTTTCGGCGATTTTCTCCATGCCTCGGTGCAGGTAGCCAATCACCGGCTCGCAGTCGAGCACGTCTTCGCCGTCGAGGGTGACAATTAACCGCAGCACCCCGTGCATGGAGGGATGGTGGGGCCCCATGTTGAGCACCATGGGTTCGGTCTTAGTTTCAATAATCGACATAGGGGCTACCCAATCGTCAAAATCTAGTTCTGCTGTATCTTTGAGTATCTTAATGGGTATCGCCTCAGTTGGCATACAGAAGCAGGGATTGAGATTACTGATGGCAGAGCCAGAGTTTCATCATGTGCCGGTGCTGCCTGAGGCGGTGATCGAAGGGCTTAACATTCAGCCTGGTGGGCGGTATTTAGACGCGACTGCCGGTGGCGGTGGCCACAGTCGGCTGATGCTTGAAGCTGACCCAACCGTGAAGGTGGTGGCGGTGGATCAGGATGCGGCGGCGATCGCGGCGACTCAGGCCAATCTGGCCGAGTTTGGTGACAGAGTTTCTTTGTGGCACGGCAATTTTGCCGACTACAACCCCGCCGGAAATCTATTCGACGGTGTTTTGGCCGACCTGGGGGTGAGCTCGGTGCAGCTCGATGTGGGCGATCGCGGCTTTAGCTTTCGTCAAACCGCTCCCCTCGACATGCGCATGGATCCGCGCCAAGACCTCACCGCCGCCGACATCGTCAACCATTGGGATGAAACTGAGCTGGCCAACTTGATCTACAACTACGGTGAAGAGCGCCTTTCTCGTCGCATTGCCCGCAAAATTGTTGACCAGCGCCCCTGGCAGACCACCACCGATCTGGCCGAGGCCATCTCTTACTGCGTGCCGCGCAGCTATCGCTACGGTCGGATTCATCCGGCTACTCGCACCTTTCAGGCACTGCGAATTGCAGTCAACCAGGAGTTAAAGGTATTAGAAACCCTGCTGAAGGTTGCCCCCACCTGGTTAACTCCCGGTGGACGGCTGGTGATTATCAGTTTCCATAGTTTGGAAGATCGCCTGGTTAAGCACACCCTAAAAGACTCTCCCGATCTAAAAGTAATCACCAAAAAACCCGTAATTGCCACCGAAACCGAAGTGAGTCTGAACCCCCGGGCCCGCTCGGCCAAGCTGCGGGTGGCTGAGCGCGTTATTGCGCTGTAGCCTAGGGCGTGTCATCAATTAAGCCAAATCACGACAGCCGCCATGTAGATTGCACTAAGAAAGGTTTCTGCGAGCTTATCGTAGCGGGTAGCAATCGCTCGATACTGCTTAAGCTTGGCAAAGAAGTTCTCAATTAGATGCCGTGCTTTGTATAACTCCTGGTCATAGTC
>NZ_JACJPI010000050.1 GCF_014695975.1 Leptolyngbya sp. FACHB-321 | reverse complement strand
CGTTCTCCAGTCAATTGCTTTGTCAATATCTTGGGCGGATTGATTGCCTATTGCCATCAGCCAAAGAAGCCATCCATTGCCCTTGACCACAATTTGCTCCTTCCGGCTTAACCCGAACTGACGTTAAATTATGCGTCAATAAAGCTTGCTTAACCATATAGCAAAAGGATACAAGGATGAGGAGAAGCCCTTGCTCAAAGGAAGTTTCAAGGTTGATGTCTGTCCTAACGCTCTCTTCAACTGCTATGAGCTAGTTCAGGCAAAAGGCGACAAGAGAGCAGAAGACTTACGCCAATCTCACTGTTGTTCTCAACCTGGCACTTGTAGAAGCGAACCACTAAATGCTCTAAATTTATCTCCTTTAGTCCTCATCCCTCATCCTTTAACCTTCATCCCTCATCCCTATGGGGTTTAAGTTCCTCAGGGGTTTGAGCAATAAGTTGAAGGGCCGTTAGTAGTGCAGAACGGTCTGACGGCAGGCGTTGGCTGAGGTTAAGTTGAGCGGCGATCGCTTCCAGCGTTTCTCCTTGCTGTAGTCGATCGCTTAGAGTCGTAACTTCCTTCCAGGTCAGGTCGCTTTCGGCGTAGGCTTTGGCGATCGCGATAGGCAGATCGGCACGCTCATTACCTTCTGCCCTGGTCATCATGTTGTGTCCGATCGCCAACGTGCGATCAAAGCAGTGATACCAGCATTGGGGCTGTAACTTGAGAGCAGACTGAAAGAGTGCCTGATGTTCCGCACTGTCAACAGCGTGATCGCTAGCACTTGATACCAGCAGCAAGGGTGCAGTGGGCTGTACTTTGGCGCGATCGAGTACCTCCTGCCCCATCGCTAGAAAGGTACGCAGCGCGGGCATCTGAAAGCCTTTATAGCCAAAGCTAACAACTCCAGGTTCTGACTTCCATTCAAAGTAAACGTTCATGCGCTCCACAACCCAGTCTACAAAGGCATTTGTACCACTTAGATAAGGAGCAAACAGCAGACCGCGATCGACCTGTTGGGGATGCTCTAGCGCTAGCCACGCGGCGAGGGTGCTGCCCCCTGATAAGCCGCCCAAAAGCACACGATCACCCAGCGATTGAGCCTTTTCCAGCCAATTTTGCCCAAAGTCTTGATAGAGCAGTGGGGTTATGGGTAACGGTGGTGGGTTGTCGTCGCTCCAGTCGCCTGCCTGTCCATGCCCTGGTAGCAGCGGAATCAGGACGTTGTAGCCAGCTTGAAAAAACGCTTCACCGATCGGTACAAATTGCTCCGGCGATGCAGTAAACCCATGAAAGAAGACAATCACTTTTGCAGTCGGATGCTTATGGAGCAGAAAGCGAGAGCGACTAGTTTCGTCGCGCAAACCCAAGGCATCTTCTCGTCCTCTTGTCGCCTTAATCAAGGCAGCGGCAGCATTGGCATAATCTGACATGGCACACTATCCTTCTACGACAAGCCGGTGCGCCCAGTAGCTTACCGCCAGTATCACCGTCTTTCCTATGTTAAGCAGCGTGGTTTTGTTGAGGAAACCTGCCAATGACAGATTAATTGGTAGCCCTAATTATTTTTGAAAGCAGTTTTGAAACGTGGACTACAGGAAGCACAGCCGAAAACTACTGCTACAAGGCACAAAGCGAGCAAAGCATCATTAAAAATGAAGTTTTGTAAATATTGACGACCCTTGTTCAAAACGGTATGATTAGATACAGAAAAGTAAATCGTTCATCTTGCGTTTTGCTCTAAAATCAGTTCTACTCAATTAAACTTCATGGTTTGAGAAGAGCCTTTCAGTAGCAGAAACCGGACGGAAGTAGGGAGTCATCCCGAAGGAACGCGCCTCTCGCAACACATCTAGGAGGCGAATATGAAACTCTCTTATCGCGGCGTTGATTACGACTTTAATCCATTTTCTTTGCAAGCTCGCGGAGCCAAGCATCGCTTAAACAATGTTGCTAAGGCTAGAACGTTGGGTGCCCTTCTTACCTATCGGGGTGCAGCTTACTCGATCGCGCCATCTACTCAAACTGAATCCGCTAGCCCTAGTGTGGCTCCGGGTACAATGCTGACTTATCGTGGCATTTGTTACACGGTGCAACCAGAAACAGTGCAACCAACGCTGCAAGCAGCACCCGCTCAGGCTGTAACTGCAACGAAAGCATCGGTACGCTCCCTTGAGGATCAGGCACGCGCATTGACGATGAACCATCATCGGGCAACAAAAAAGCGGCAGCTAGCTATGCTGCTACGTTCTGCTGCTGATGTAGGTATGCCCGTTGCGACTGCTAGTTAGTAGGAGAGCCTTTAAGAAACGTCTAATCTAGCGTTTCAGGTAGCCTACGCTCCTAGCTACTCTTCGCTAAACTGGCTAACGGCTGAAGGGTTCTAACCGTTATCTACTTAGTTTCCGCTACAGTTTCAGAAAGCCGCTTCCGTTAGGGGGCGGTTTTGTTTTGCAGATGGTTAGCCGATCCTTGACGAAGGTAGACTTGCCATCAGTACAAACAGAGTTCGATCGATGTTTTGCAAGAGGTCTATGTTTGAAGCTGTTGACGTATCTAGCGAGTAACGGCACTTTGAAAGCACAGAGGCATGGCTGCGATCCGTCACCATGCAGTAAGATTTAAACGCTAATAAACCTGGCTTAAAGTAAAAAGGCGGCGATCGCGTAAGGAATGAATGGCAGTTTCGGTGATGTTCTCTTAAATATCACAGCCGATAAACGAAGTCGTTAGCCTTTATCCAGAAAGACAAATGGAACTGCATCAATTTGACGCCGAGCAAGTCAAGCGTGCCGCCAATCTGCTGCAAGCCTGTGGGATTGAACCAACCACTGAAACAATGCAAGCGCTGGCTGAAACAGCGATCGCCCATTATCCAAACGATCCAGAGAGCCTGGAAAAAGCGGCGCGATCGATGGCGGAGTTTTTTGAGGGTTCGCCCGCTGTTGCTAAAGCGCCGGAACATCCCTGGATGCGGCTGAGGCTCTGGGCATTTTCTATGTTACGGCTTTGAATGTTGTAACCTTAAGGCGGTGAAGGCACAAACGCTTCAAGTCAGCGTTTGGTAGATCGATAGCGATCATTAACTGTCATTTTGGTTGAAACTAGCTCCTTATGTCTTCAACTCCAAGCCACTCTTACAGACGCACAGGCAACATTCTTAAAGAGATTCTCCGTGTTGTGCTGGCTTTTTTTATCATTACCGCAGGAGTGCTTCATTTTGTGACACCCGCGCCATTTGTCAAAATCGTACCGCCACAACTGCCCTATCCGTTAGAGTTAGTCTACATCAGTGGTTTCTTTGAGATATTGGGCGGCATTGGCTTGTTGATACCACTTGTTAGCGTGGCAGCAGCCTGGGGTTTGATAGCACTATTTATCGCCGTGTTTCCTGCCAATATCAACATGGCAGTGAACAATATTAAGCTAGAGGGCATTCCCCATAGTCCAGTGCTGTATTGGGCAAGGCTACCGTTGCAAGCAGTTTTGATTACCTGGGCTTGGTGGTACACCCGGAAGCCAAGAGTAGAAGAGTGAAGGGGCGGAGGAGTGAAGAGTGGAAGGTAGAAGAGTGAAGGGGTAATGCAGCGACAAGAGCGAGTTATTTCTTGGCAGGCTCCACAGGCATCTTCTTAATTAGCGATCGCTGTATTGCCCATAGGCTTCCGGCGCTAACGGCACCACTGAGCAAGCTCATGCCAAGCTGATGGCGCTCTTCGAGTAGGCACAGCACACCAACGACTCCTAGCAATGCGGTTAGAGCTTTAGCAACTACAAGCATTCGCTGCACGGTACTGGTTGCATCCATCACCTGTTCAAGCAGATTGGCATCGTCTCCCAGATGCGCGGGTGTGGCGATCGCGTGTTCCAGCGAACGATACTTCACTAAGTCAACCTGGTAGTAGGTGCCCAGCTCATCATCGCGCAGGCTGGCGACGGAGTGTAGCCCAAAGCGTTTGGCATGGGCGATCGCGGCACCAATCTGCTTTTTTGTCGCCATTGGACGCAGTGCTTCAAAAACCGATTCGCGGTACACGCCGATCGTTGCCATCTCAAGAATTTGCTGGCTTAACTCTGGCACTGATAATCGTCGGGTGATGACACTCATGGCTGCTTTTAGAGTGGTTTGTAGTTTGTTGACAATGAGTGAAGAAGTGGAAGGGTGAAAAGGTGGGAGGGTGAAGGGGTGGAGTGTGACTTACGTTAAGAAGAAGTGGCTGTAAGGCAAAAAATTGGGAGCCAATGTAGAGGAAGGCACCTTAAGCAAGCATAAGTGTTTTGACTCTAGTAATTATGTATTGTTTTGGGCGAATCTGAAAGGGTGAACTCTATTCTGGTTTGGCGATGGCTTGAAGTCGTCTCAGAACTTAGGTCTTCACATCTTAAGAAAGGCAAAATCAAGGCAAATGAGTCATGCTTTATCCTGCGAGATTGCGCCAACAGTGCCTTTAACAGCCCGCAGATAGTCAGCCGGAGCCAACAAAATTTGCAGTCCTCGCAGACCCGCAGAAATCGAGATGATATCGAACACTTCAATCAACTCGTCGATATAAACGGGATAATCTTTTTTGCAGGCGAGGGCAGTCACACCACCACGAATGTAGCCTGTAAGAGGCTGAACTTCTTTTAGCGGGACGGTTTCGACATTGCGATCGCCCGCCAGCTTTGCCAATGCCTTGAGGTCAAGCTGTGTGTTGCCAGGGATAACGGCAAGGCAAATACCCGTTTTTGCACCGCGTACTACCAGCGTTTTAAAGACCTGCTCGGGCGGCATCCCTAGCTTGTGAGCAACACTCTCAGCAGCTAGGTCGTCAGGATCAACGACATACTCACGCAATTCGTAGGCAATACCCAGTGTATCCAAGAGGCGTACTGCATTAGTTTTCATGACAGGTGACCGAAAGCAAACATGGGGTTTTAAGATTGTGTCCTGAATCTGCGCGTTGACGCTACGAGGAACTGACGTGAAACCTATCTGGTTAATGAGTCTTGCTGGCATCGGTTTGGGACTGATGTGGTTTGCGATCGCCCATTCTTCACGTTCCTCTTCACCGTCACAACCTTCACCAATCAATAGTGCGCCTACGCCCACGCCTGCGGCAGCCTCATTAGCACGCCTTGAATACAAGTCTTACGCGCTACCGGACAGCACCGTTCATACGCTCACAATTCCATTACATAGTCGTTATGAGGTGACACCAGCTCTCTCAGATACAGTGGAAACGCCTGCTGTGATCGCCCGTCGCGAGGGCGCGATCGCAGCGCTTAACGGTGGCTTTTTTGATCCAGAAAACCAAAAATCAACCGCCTACATTGTGTTGAACGGTCAGCAAGTTGCCGATCCGACGCAGAACGAACGCTTGATGAGCAATCCTGACCTGGCCCCATATTTGGACAAAATCCTCAATCGTAGTGAGTTTCGGCAGTATCAATGTGGCGATCGTCGCCAGTATGCCATCGCTCTACACCGTGCTGCCATCCCAACCGACTGCGAGTTAATCAACGCCTTAGGGGGCGGGTCACGTCTGCTGCCAGCAATCACAGTGCAGGAAGAGGGCTTTGTTGCTTATGCAAACGGCACCATCAGCCGCGATGCCTTGGGAAGCCGCCAACCCAATGCCAGAACCGCGATCGGCATTACACGCGATCACAGTATCCTTTGGGTTATGGTGGCGCAAAAACCAAAGGATGCAGCAAGCGGCATGACGTTGCAGGCACTTGCCGACTTTATGAAAACGCTGGGCGTAGAACAAGCCATGAACCTGGATGGCGGCAGCTCATCATCGCTCTACTACGATGGCAAAAGCGCCTACGGCAAAGTAGACGAAGCAGGCAAGCCACTAATCAGACCTGTCAAATCAGTCTTATTGGTAAAAATGAAGTCATAGAGACTCTACGTTCGACGATGCCCGACTACTCGAAGAAAGCACGTATCGAATGCTCTTGTAACTACTGTATGAAGTTTTGGTTGTATTCTTGCCAAAATCATTTATAGTACTATTGTACTAAATATTAAATACGTCTTGAGAAGGAAGTCGCAGTTTGAGTGCGATTGTAAGCAAGGAAAGTTTTGTTCTCAGTGTTGATGGTCGCGATGAGCGATCGTTGTCAGCCTCTCACCATCCTTCTGCTTACGGCTACCTTCTAGGCAGCATCTTTGTCTGAAAACATAGATCCAGGCAACAGCACGTCTTTAGATGGACTGGGCACACTGCCTGCTCGATCGTACTCACGACTCATCACTTTCGGGGAATGAAACGATGCATCGTCGCAAATCTCATACCAATAGCGTGAAATATATGCTGGCTGGTGGGTCTGTCGTTGCAGCCTTTGGCTTGTTAGCAGACCCACGTGCCCTGTTGCCCACGCCTGCACCAACGCAAGCCGTCTGTCAGGAAATTATACAGCCGAAGGCAATTCTGTCGCGAGACCAGCTCTCCCAGTTGCTGGCAGTGCCGGAGCGTTCTCACAAAATGCAGGTGAGCCGAATCGTCAAAGAGCCTTACTGTAAGCTGCCATCGCTCAACGTGCGGGCAGGTGTTTCGTCGCGTCGTGAAGCCTACCCGCTGGCATTTGATTCGCAGGCATGGCTGGTTGTGCTCTATGAAGGTGACGAATATGCCGGTTATGACTTTAGTTTCCGTCGTTAGCCCGTACCAGCATGTCTAGCAAAGCAGTTTGTCTGAGAGCGATCGCAACGGTTGTCAGTCTTGTCCTACTTCCTAGCTGCACCCGTCCGCCTAACAATGAGGCAACGCTTGACATTAAGCTCTACCAAACATGGCAACTGCAACCAGGCGACACCATTAGCGATCGTCGTGTTCTCGGTGGTCTTGGCGATATTTCTATTGCTCTAGATGGCAACGATGTCTATGCACCCTTTGACGGGCGCACCCAACTTAATAAACACCGCTGCCTCATGTTCTCCAGCCCTGATGTACCTGCTTACCTGTTTCGCTTCTGTGGTTTGAACGATCCGCAGCCCCGCACGCTTAAGCAAGGTGACACGATCGGCAACGGTGATCTGCTTCAGTTTGCAGCCTTACGCAAACAGCCCAACGGCACCTGGGCGATTGTTGAACCCGCCAAAGCCATCCTAGAAAGCACCCTAAAAAAAACATAGAGAGGCTTGCCCGCAGATTTAGCCCTTCTACCTTGTGCCCTCTGCCCCCTGCCTTTTTCCCTTTGCCTTTTTCCTTCTGCCCTCTGCCTTCTGCTCTCCACCAAAGTCGCCCATGAAATCCCCTGCTCTGATTGCCCTCAGCCTGGTTGCTTTTTTCTCAGGCGCGTCTGCTGCTCGTGCTGATGCGCTAGCTGCTCCGACTGATAATGGTGGCGCGATCGACTTATCCTTGGGCACATCCACTCCTGCTACCTTAGCGAATGCAACATCTCCAGCAGAGCAGCAAGTCGAGAAACAAGTCGCGCCTACCGAACCCACGACCCCAAGCAATCCCACTCCAAGTCGATCGCCTGCTCTCAGCTTTGACCCACCTGTTGTGGCTAAGGCTGCTACTGTGCCAGCACCTTCTCCACCGCCCGTTGCTGCCCCAGTGGCATCGACCAGCACTCAGGCAGACCTATTTACTGGTGGTTCTGACTCCTTAGTTGCCCGTACCGTCGGACATGCTGAAGGCACCCGCACACCCAACGGGAGCAAGACTCGTGCCTATTACGGGCATTCTGACCCTGGCAACGGGGTTTGGAACATGGGCAGCTTTTCGTATCAGCATGGAGCTGATTCACCTGAAGCAGCGGATGAGAAGCAGCTACGGCGCTTAGAGCGGCAAGCAGAGGTGATTCGACAAAAAGCAGACGCACATCGCTTGAACCTATCGCTAGAAGAAGAACTGAACGCGATCGACCTGGCAAATCAGGCTCCTCTGGCAGCCTTGGATACGCCTGGCTACATTGAGTGGCTGAAAAAAGCGCGTGATCGCGGGCTAACGGGATCAGAGGCTGTGTTGTGGGCACGTACACAGTCCTACTGGAACCCGCGACGCAACCGCTGGGAAGCGCCTGGGCTAGGCAATACAGAAGACAACATTAGCCATGACCAAAATCGGCGGCTCACTGCGATCGCACGGGCGCTCGATGTTTATCAACAGCAAACGGTAGCGCGTCGTAAAGAAGAAGAACCACAAATTAAAGTGGCAAACAAACCACCGCAAGAGGCGATCGCAGACCAGATCATCTTTCAAAACTTAGCAAAACCGCAGCCTTCTACCAACGATGAATTGGCAGCGACGACAGTGGCAGCAGAACCGCAATAGTTGCGTTGCTGTTGGTTTCTTTAAAGTGCATTGATGGCGAAGCAAGGGACAATCACACGCCCTAAACAGCTTGGAGTACTGGAACCGATGTAGCATTATGTAACTCTTAACACGTCCTTTACCTGCGATCGCTACCTTATTGACGGGAGGGTTAACGCCCTGCTTGAGGTAGTTGCATCCAGATGTAGAGGCTCCCTGGTAAATGTCTAGACCAACCATGCCTACGAAAGCAGACCAGAGTCACTCTGGAACGGCAGCAACATTACAGCCGTTCGCCATTGGTGTGAAGAACGTATTCGTTCTCCTTAGTGCTTGTGTGCTTGGTCTTGTTGGCTGTACCAAACCACTTGATCACCTCCAGATTGAGAATAATATTCGCGATAGCGTCATTCAGCAGGGCGGTGTTTCGCTGAAGACGGTGAGTTGCCCCAACGACGTGCAACCGGCTGCTAACCAAGCATTCACCTGCTTAGGCACACTTGACACAGGCGGCACCTTTGCCATCAAGGTGCAGCAGAAAGATAGCCAGGGCACAGTGCAATGGGATATTCCCAGCGTGCGTGGTCTAGTCAATGTTGCCAAACTGGAGACGCTGCTGCAAGAAACCCTAACCAGCGAAATCAGAACGGCGCTCCGGGTTGAATGTGGTGACTCTTACCGTGCCGTGCGACCCGGTGAAACCTTTGATTGCAACGTGCAGTCAGCCGCAAAACCGCTTGCTGCAACGTCAACAGAGGGTACGATCTCGAAGCTCAGTAATGCTGCGTTAACGCCAGCAGCGAGAGCAACTAAACCTATTACACCAGAGCGCATTACGGTGACGATGGATGCCGAGGGCAATGTCAACTGGCAGGAAATTTTGCCGAAACCACCGACCGTCAAGGTTGCTAGGGCTGCACAGGTTACTGCCACACCAACAGAAAAGGCTCAGGTCAAACGTCGCGTGTCCGCTACTTCTAAGACTGTTCCTAATCCTCAGCGACCTAGTGACAGCGAGGTTGTGGTGGAGTAAGGCGGCACTAAGATAATGCTTCAGCCTGACTAGTAATCAGTGCAAAGCTTCTCTTTACCTAACCTTAATTATCTGACAAGCTTGTTCTTAATCAGACTGGTGCAGGATTCAGGTAATCTAGCTATGATGCTTGGATTGCTCGGCATTTTTACAGATAGTCCTTTCTGCGCCGTTAAACTTTTTTGCAATGTCAGGTAGATTAATCGATTTATTCATAGAAGGCGGTCCAGTCATGTACCCCCTTCTAGGTCTGTCTGTCGCTACGCTTGCCTGTGGGCTTGATCGAGCACTGTTTTGGTATCGCTTGTCGCGCCGTGAGAAGCGGGTAGCACAGGATATACTCGAAGCGGCTCAGTACGACCTTAACCAGGCTGCCGCGATCGCAGAGCGGTCTAATGACCAACCGATCGCGCGCTTTCTGTTGGCTCCCCTCAAACTACGCTACCCAACGCCAGAAACCTTTCGTCTGGCACTGGAAGCAGCGGGAGACAAAGAGTTTGTCAAAATGCACAAAGGCAACAAGCTTTTAGAATCAACAGTTGGTCTTGCGCCGCTCTTGGGACTGTTAGGCACTGTAACAGGCTTGATCAAAACGTTTGCCAACCTGAACGTGGGCGGTGGTGGCTCGACTGCTGGTGCAACCAAAGCAGCGGCTGGTATCGGCGAGGCTCTGATTGCAACTGCGGCAGGGATGTTGATTGCTATTCTTGCCCTGGCAATTTTTCGCGTTCTGGTGTCGTTACAGGCACAGCAGGTAGAGTATTTCTCGGAAGTGGGTAGCGACCTTGAGCTAACGTATCGCCAGCTATGGCACGAGTCAACCCAGAACAGTAATAGTCAACCGCGACACTCACCAGACTCTCTGCCAGAGGGCAATGTGCCCGCTGAACGCTATTGAAGCCACTCTCTAACATTGCGCCGATGAGCGCTTTCCTACAAAAGGCTGACGACGCTTGGAGGACATTAACGGATGCGATTCAAATCTAAGCAGAAAGGTTCAGAGCTGCTGGACGTGAACCTCATTCCGATGATGGACGTGCTGATGACGGTGCTAACGTTCTTCATTCTTATCTCGATGACGCTAACGACTCAGCAGTCGGTTGATGTGACGTTGCCGACCGCCAGTGAAGGTACCAAAGAACAAAAGCTGCCCGATCCACTGATTGTAGGCTTAACCAGGCAAGGACAGATGACAGTCAGCAATACGCCCGTAACGCAAGACCAGCTGGCAACGCAAATGGTGGAGTATTTGAACAAGAACCCTCAAGGCGCGATCGTGCTTAAAGCAGATAACCAACTCGCTTATCAAAAAGTGGTACAGGTTTTAGGCACCATGCAGGCGATCGGCGGTGAACGGGTTTCCTTGGCGATCGACCCACCCAGAAGTTAAACGCTTGATCATCACTACTAACGCTAATTTGCTCAACGCATTGTTGGTTCGAAGCGCGATCGATGTGAGTGGTAAGGGGCGATCGCTCCAAGGGCGATCGCTAAACAGGTGATTTTTTCCACACCACTACCAAGATGCCTGTCTTGGTTTTGTTCAGCACAAAATTGAGGTAGCGCGTCACTTCATCTTTTTTCACCTCATAAACGGGTCCGTCGCCGTAGTTACCGACCTTTTCAAAAGTAAACCCATTGCCTGTATAGGCAGGCTCAATATCGTCTTTCAGCGCTGCCTCTAGATCATTGAGAGTGCCAAGATACTCAAGTCCTGATATTCCTGGCTTTGCCAAGTCCTTTTCAGGGTCAGCAAAAAAGGGAGCTGGATCTTTGAAGAGAATAGAGCCGATCGGCACCGACGTATCCCGTACAGGTAGATCCTTTTCAACACCATCTGTATCAGTACGGGATCGCGTAATGGCGTCCAGTGGTCCCGCAAAGGCTGCTGCTTCAGGATCGCTAGAAGGGGTGTTATCAATCGGCACAGCAGAGGACACAGCAAGAGGCGTAGCCGATGAGTTGGAAGCAGGTGCAGCACTGGTTGAAGCTGGTGCAGCACTGGCTGAAGACGTTGCTGGCAATGGTTTTGGTGTTGCTTTAACTACAAGCCTTGGGGGCGACGACACATTACGCTTCACAATGGGCTTTGATGCCACCACTCTTGACTTAGGCGTTGGCTTAACCACTACTTTTTGGTTCGATAGACGGGAAATTTTGACGGGTTTTTCGGTCGGCTCCGGCAGTTCTTTCTTCTCAGGGGAGAGCGGCACAAACAACAACAAGCCGTGGATACCCAACGCCAGAGCTAACATTGGTCGAAACAGTGCCTTAAGTGCAGGCGGTGTATTTTTTGCCACCGAGGGCGTTGGCTTATCTATTAGGGTCGTCATGGCAGGAGCTTCTTGAAGAGTGTGATGGGTTGGAGGGTGTGAAGAGCTATTAGCTTGATTGGTTTTGCTAAAGGCGATCGTAAAGCGACAACTTCTAACCACTGAAAGGGGCATGCAAACGAGGCACTCGAGTTAAACAGTCATAACCGTTAGCCAAAGCGTCCTTGCACGTAGTCTTCTGTTTGTTTGTGCTGTGGCTGGTTAAAGAGCGTCTGAGTCTGGTTAAACTCCACCATTTCGCCCAGATACATAAATGCGGTGTAGTCTGAGAGGCGGGCTGCCTGCTGCATACTGTGGGTAACGATGAGAATCGTGACTTGCTCTTTGAGTGATGCCATCAGATCTTCAATATTTTTGGTGGCGATCGGGTCTAGGGCAGAAGTCGGCTCATCAAACAAAATGAGTTCGGGATCGGTCGCCAGAGCACGGGCAATGCAGAGGCGCTGCTGTTGACCGCCAGAAAGGTTGTATGCCAGTTCGTTGAGGCGATCTTTCACTTCATCCCAGAGGGCAGCACTGCGAAGGGCATGTTCTACTTTGGCATCCACAACGCTTCGTTTGGCTTCCCCCCGCACTCGCAGCCCGTAGGCAACATTTTCGTAAATCGACTTAGGAAAGGGATTGGGACGCTGAAAGACCATACTGATTCGCATACGGACTTCGATCGGATCAATGTTTCGTCCCAAGATATTCACCGCCCCATCCAGCAAAATCTCGCCTTCGTAGCGGTTGCCGGGATACAGGTCGTGCAGACGATTGAAGCAGCGTAGTAGCGTCGTCTTACCGCAGCCCGACGGTCCAATAAGTGCCGTTACCTGATGCTCTGGCACAGGCAGGTTAACGCTTTTCAGTACCTTTGTCGCACCGTAGTAAAAACTGAGATCTTTCACCGCAGCTTTTGCTTTTAGCCCGATGGCATGAGTTGTTTGAGTTGATTGGTCGTTTACCATTTGATGCCTTTTCGGAAACGATAGCGGAGATAAATTGCCAGCCCATTCATTGTCAGAGTCATGGCGATAAGCACAACCCCTGCGGCAGCAGCATTAGTCTGAAACTCAGGCTGGGGGCGCGACACCCAGTTAAACATCTGAATGGGCATGACGGTGAACGGAGCCTTGAGCCACTCAAACGAAAGGTAGGGAAAGGTGCCTTTGAGGGGTGGTTCGGGCAAAAACGCGATAAAGGTGAGCGCCCCGATCGTCACAAGTGGAGCCGTTTCACCGATCGCCCGCGATAAGCCAATAATCACACCCGTCATAATGCTGCCTGCCGAGTACGGCAAAATGTGATCCCAGATCATGCGCCACTTGCTGGCTCCCAGAGCGTATGCCGCCTCACGCAAGCTTCGAGGAATGGCGCGTAGTGCTTCGCGAGTGGTGACAATGACGATCGGCAAGACCAGCAATGCCAGCGTTAAACCTGCCGTAAGGACACTTTCGCCCAGCTTAAAGTAGTAGTTAAACAGACCCAGCGCTAGAAGCCCGTAGACGATCGACGGCACGCCTGCCAGATTCGTCACGTTGATTTCAATCAGATCTGCTAACCAGCCTTTGCGGGCGTACTCTTCCAGGTAAATGCCAGCCGCTATACCCACAGGCACTGCCGCTGCCGCTGTAACCAGCATGACGAGGCACGTTCCCACCCATGCCGCCAGAATGCCTGCTTCTTCGGGTGTGCTGCTGGGAAAGGAGGCAAAGAACTGTTGGGTAAGGCGCGGATACCCCTGTACGGCTAGCTGCGTGATGAGCGTAAGCAAGGTCAGCAGGGCAATCAAGAGAACCAGTAAGCCAACGATCGCAAACAAACCATCAAAGACTTTACGGCGAGCAATGCCAGCACGAACAGCCACCAAGTCTAGACCTGGCAACGTTGAATCCAACCGCTCTACCTTATGTAGCTCTGGACTTGACATCCTAGTAAGTCTCCCGGTAGCGCTTACTCAAAAAGTGCCCCACGATGTTAAACACCAGGGTCATGAGTACAAGCGTTAAACCCGCCGCAAAAATGGTCTGGTAGCCAACGCTGCCGTGAGGCACATCACCTAAACTCACCTGCACAATATAGGCAGTAATGGTTGCTGCCGATTCAAGCGGATTCCAGGTAATGATGGGTTGCAGCCCTGCTGCGATCGTCACAATCATAGTTTCACCAACAGCCCGCGAAATGCCCAGGATGTAAGCGGCTGAAACGCCTGAGACCGCAGTGGGAAACACCACTTTCCAGGCTGTTTGAAACCGTGTTGCACCCATTGCGTAGGAGCCTTCTCGCAGTTCGACGGGCACTGCTCGCATAGCATCTTCGCTAATCGAACTAATCAGCGGGGTAATCATGATGCCCATGACTAAACCGGGACTAAGCATATTAAAACCAGGCAGGTCAGGCAGCACCACCTGCAACAGTGGTGTCACAAACAAGAGCGCAAAATAGCCATACACCACGGTCGGAATGCCTGCCAGCAGTTCCAGGATCGGCTTCACAATCTCGCGTAGTTTGGGCGCAGCAAATTCGCTTAAAAACACTGCTGCGATCGTCCCCGCTGGAATGGCAACTGTGAGTGCAACCGCAGAGGTCACTAACGTACCTGTAACCAACGGCAAAATGCCGTAGCGCGGTGGATCAAAGAGCGGTGCCCATTCTTGACTGGTCAAAAATTCGACGATCGACACGTCCTTGAACAGCGCTAACGACTCCGTAACCAAAATCACCATAATGGCGATCGTGGTTGCCACAGACGAAAAGGCAGCGAGAAAGAGAAGGCATTCGATCGCGCGCTCCCGCAAATCACGGGTGATCTTCTTCTCCAGTGGCTTGGCAATTTGAGATAGTGGCAAAGAGCGATCAGTCATAGGCTTTAACGTAAAAATCAGAAGCCAGCGGAATAAGGCTAGCTTCTGCATGAGTGTAGAGGATAGTCAAAAGCTAGGGGCGTAGCAGTGGTTACGCCCCTGGATAGAAGTCATCAATGCACCTATTTAGGCTGGCGGCTAAGGATATCGGCTACTTTAATGCCAACCTGGTCTTTGCCTCCGAAAACGCTGCCGACTTGGTTCTTTTGGAACCGCGTCATGGCTCTGGTGTAGTCAGTCGGCTTGAAGGGAATATACTTAACAGCGCTAACGCTGTTGCGAGCGTTCTTCATGTAGTATTCAACAAACGCCTTGACCTCAGGCTTTTTAGCCGCATCCGCATTGACGTAGATGAAGATTGGACGAGACAGTGGGGTATAGGTGCCGTTGTCAACATTGGCGATCGAAGGCTCAACCCCGTTGATTTTCACAGCTTTTAGACGGCTACGGTTTGCTTCGTAGTAGGCGAAGCCAAAATAACCGAGAGCATTCTTATCGCGAGAAACACCCTGCACCAGCACGTTGTCATCTTCACTACCTGTAAAGTCAGAGCGGCTTGCCTTGGACTTGCCGTTTACTGCTTCAGTAAAGTAGTCGAATGTACCCGAATCCGCGCCCGGACCATAGAGCTTCAACGGTGCATCCGGGAAGCTAGAGCGTACCTGATTCCATTTCTTGACCTTGCCTTGTGCATCGGGAGACCACATAGTCTTCAACTCGGCAGTAGTCAGATCAGTTGCCCATGTGTTAGAGGGGTTAACAACAACCGTCAACGCATCATAAGCAACAGGTAACTCAATGTATTTGACCCCTGTCTTCGCGCATGCATCAACTTCTTTTTGCAAGATGGGACGCGAAGCATTAGAGATATCGGTCTCGCCAGCGCAGAACTTCTTAAAGCCACCACCCGTACCAGAAATACCGACAGTTACTTTAGCGCCACCTTGTTTTTGAAAGGCTTCGGCAACCTTTTCGGTGATTGGAAAAACGGTGCTAGAACCATCGACCTTAACTACGGCTGGGCTTTGGGACTGAACGATCGGTGCTGAAAGACCAACGGTAGCGGCTACCAGAGCGATCGCACCCATAACTGTGAAGCGGTTGGGTTTGAACTTAACTGCCTTCGTCATCATATTGACTGCTCCATGTAGCTGAATTTCAGATGAAATTAGTATCAGCAATACAATACAATCTCAGGGTTAAGAGCCTGGAATAAAAGATTATGAACAGATTAAAAATGTCAGTGAATAAATCAGGAAAAGGTTAATTTTTGGTTAACCAAATTGCTGAGATTGATCGCACTTTTCATCCAGTATTGTCACCTTAAAATACTTGGTTCTTTCAGCAAGTTTCCAGCGTGCCATCCACCTTCTTATGGAGGGGCGATCGGTAAATGGGTAGAGCATCAGGCGCAAACTTTGAAACGACTGTTGCTGCGGAAAGCATCCAACAGTGATCGCCAGGAACTAACTGCTGCCCTTAAACCATTACTGGCTTGTAATATAGTGGTGCCAGAGATTAAAAGTAATGGCAAGATGGTCTAGCTCCAGACAATGGACAACGGACAATGGCTGACAGACGGATAGGGATGGTCGATCAAAGCGGGAACGTAATCTGGGACAGAGGGCAGATGTTGAGCAGTGGGCTTCCTTCCCTGCGCTCAATGCCTCAGAGGCGCTATATGAAGTACTTTGTAACGGTAGGGTTGAGCCTTCTATGCAGCTTCAGTGCAGCAGGGCGGGTAGAGGCGATTCCTGGCCAAACCCTTGATGAAGCAGTAGTTTGGATTCGGGCAAATTCGACGCTGCGACCCGTGCGTAGCGAAAGGCTTCTGGTACGCAAAAGCGATACGCCTGCTCAACGGTTTACGTTTTGGGCATCGCCGTTGCAAGTTGGTAGAGCCTCTCCAGGAGCGACAGGTGGCGTTATTCGCACTGAGGAAATTTCGTTTTTCGATATGCAGAATGGTGTGAGCCGCGATCGCCTGCAAGAATCTTTGCGCGTCATCTACGGTCCGACCATTTATCAGGACTATACTCAGGCAAAACGGATTTATACCTATCCAGCAGCTCAAACTAACGATGCTATAAATCGCCGAGGATCGCTAACGTCTGCATTGCAAGGAGAAGTCCGGGAGGGTGATCAATACGCCTACTGGCTCGAAATTGCTCAACAGCCAAATGGCTTTCCCTACGTCGGTAAAATCACTGTTTTTTTGAAAGACGACCTCTCGAAACTGGAAGCCGAACTTCGCAAGCGATCCAGCTAGATGTCCTAAATATTGGTGATGACACGATAAGCCGACGTTACTTAGTCAAGTAAAGCATCCCCAAAACCATTCTGTTCAGAGTCGGTACCGTCTAAAGCAGCATAAGGCGGTGCTGTAAGAACGTCTGTCTTTGCTTCACGTTTAAGTTGAGAAAAGATGCGGTACTTATCTGGATCAAAAATATGCGATGCAAGCTGTGCTTCCTCAACATCCATCTTGATTAAGTTGTACTGCACATTTTCGGCATGAATTGCGAAGGTCACGTTGAACACTTCTAGGAAGTTCACGATCCAGGCGCATTCATCCTCAGGATAGTTTTGGTAGTACTTGATCAGCCGAGCAATCCGCGCTTCTAAGTGAGTGCGCGAATGCTTACAAATAAGAATGATTTTAAGGAGCGCTACTACTAGAGTGATAGGATTTCCCTGCGATAGTAGCAGCACAAAAAGCTGAGAAGGGTCAGATTGATTTTCGGTTGTCAAATACTCAATCACTCGGTTACACGTTCGCAATATCAAAGCATCCGTCACCAGTTCATCGTTATGGCTTTCGTAAAGGTGGTCTAATTTATCAGTCAGCCGTGAACGTAGGGTTTCAACAAACTCCTGGTTTTCGACTGAGAAAATGAGGTACTGCTGTAGGCTCTGCTTGAACTCTTTGTAAGACAGATTTTGCGTTTGATTAACGAAAATATTGGCTAGATTGGCATAGCTGAACGGTCCTCGCTTTGCCACGATCGCTTTAATCAAACGCAGCACTTCTTCGCCTAGTACAGTCGGGTTTTTAGGAGTACGCTTGCTGGAAGTATTGCTCTGCGATCGTGCAATGTACATCGCCAGATCAAACTTGAAGCGATCTTTGAGCTGTTTTGACAAAGCTCTTGCTGCCTCTCGTTGTTCGATCGGATTAGACAGATCAATATATTGAGGAACAAGCAGGTACGACGTATAACGTGAAACCCATGGTCCCCGCTCTTTATCGTCGTAACGCGATACAAATAACTTTAATTCCTCGTAATCACTACTTTTGACAAACCCATCCAGCCATTGACGTAACCGCTTTAAGGTTGGTGACGCTGTGTTGCGGTGAATAGATGGGTCTGTAAAGACACGAATTAAGTCTTGGATTGGTTTGTAATTACGACTTGCATCCCAGTTGTTCACTAGAATGTAGCAACAACGCTTGAGGGTGTTTCTAAACTCTTCCTCATTGTTAGAGAAAACAACTTCGTAAAGCGCCTGCATTGCATCACTATTGACAGAATCAACATGATGAATAAACAGGCGTTTAAACTCCAGCAAAACCTCTTCAGGTGGCCACTTCTTTACAATTTCTAGAAGAAAACTGTAAATTGCATCCTGAGCCTGCTGAATGTTCCGACTCAGCTTTTTTAATCTAATCGGTGGCTCATTTTGATGAGCATCATCTAGAGCTTCCCTGATCATCATACATATGCAGGATTAACAATGGCTTCGATACATGGAGCAAGAGAGCAGACAAAAAGAAATCAGCATCTTGATAGCCGTCGCTTTACAAATTCGCTCTCAAAATAATGAGCTTTAAAGCTTGATAAACGAAGAAAGCGAGAGTCTCAGTAATCATGCGGTCTTTGTCTACAGTATGGAGTGATAGGAAGCGTCCAGGAAAGGTGATAATCTCTGCGCGAACTGCTGATCCTCGTCACATTGTATGAGTGGTGCATCAATCGTAGTACTTAGCTCGACTCAGGACATATGCGTACGATCACACATCTGCGCTGACACAGTAGCTTATAGAGAACACAGCCCTAAAATACTGCCTAAAAACAGAAAGAAGCCTGTAGAAGGCTCTTTAAGTGGTCGATTTTTCCTTTTACGTCGAATTAGCAGCCATCATAACGTGATTACAGAACTCATCGCCTCACCCGTCTAGACTACGTGCGGCTTAACGTGATTGCGCTACTACCACACTGGACTGACTCACTGTAGCGATACACCCATAGCCTTTCAATGTATCTTAAGAGACTGGCTAATGCTCAAAAATACAGAATTTGCACAAAAGTAGCCGTTAAGTCACTACACCTTTGAGTTGGGATAATACGGACACAGTAGAGAGAAAACAACTGCAAGCTGCTGTAGCACTGGGAAGCTCTATTAATTTGCAAGGGGTGAAAGGCGTTATTCAGTTTCGCGTCGCCAGTGCGATCGCACCAAACGAATTTCGTCGTAGCCGTACATCTCGCCTAAATGGTCACGAATGCCAGTCAGCGAGTCGGGACCAACGGCATTAATAGCTTGCCAAATTTTGTCCTGGCGATCGCTGGGTACTAATTGATCCAACACGACTGGGTAGCCCATATCCAGCAATTCTGCCAAATGGCTCATAATCGTGCTGAGACGAAAGTTACGCTGCTCGGCAATAAGGACAGGTTTTAGCCCTTGCTGATGCAGTGCGAGCGTTTCCAATTGAGTTGTGGAGGCAAGACCAGGCTGTGGCGTTGGTTCCAATAACGGCGCAGGCGCAGCGTCTGTCTGCAACGCTAGCCCTCGTTCTTGTCGAAACGCTCGCACTTCAGCGATAAAGTCATCGCCGTACTGCGCCAATTTGCGGCTACCAACGCCCGAAATTTTGGCGAATTGGGCAAGGGTTTGAGGCTGAAGGTTTGCCATTGATCGCAGGCTGGAGTTGGGGAACACGACATAAGGCGGCACCGATTGTGCATCTGCCAGCCGCTTGCGGAGCTTTTGAAGACGATCGAACAACGCTTCTGTTTCAGCGGTATCGACTGCCGTTTCAGTAACGCTGCGCTCTGGTTTTGCCTGGTCAACGGCGAGCATGACACTGCGCTGCTTTTTCAGCACTTCCCAACTCAGATTATTCAGTTGCAGTACTGAATAGCCGTCTGTCGTTTCATCGACCAGGCGTTGATGCAGGAGCGATCGCCCTAGCAAGCGCCACTCTTCTACACTACGGTCTTTGCCAATGCCGTAGGTAGACAGTTTGTCGTGACCTAACTTCAGCACCCGTTCATTTTTTGAGCCGCGAAGTACGTCGATCGTGTGATTGATACCAAAATGCTGCCCTTTTTGGGCAAAGCGAGCCACGCAGGACAGGAACATCTGTGCTTCTAGCGTCCAGTCTTCGATTGGCTTGGGGTGGCAGCAGTTATCGCAGGTGTCGCAATTGCCAGGAAAGCCTTCGCCAAAATAGCCAAGCTGAATGGTGCGGCGGCATTCCGTTGCTTCGGCATAGTTGATGACCCGCCGGAGTTGCTGTGTTGCAATCCGTTGTTCAGCTTCTAACGGTTCGCCCGTCAGCGGATCGACTTTCTGAGCAATCAGGAACTCCACAGTTCTGATATCACCCACACCGTAGAAAAGGGTACAACGAGACGGCTCACCATCACGTCCGGCTCTGCCCGACTCCTGGTAGTAGCCTTCAATGTTACGGGGCAAGTCGTAGTGGATGACAAAACGCACGTCCGGTTTGTTGATGCCCATCCCAAAGGCAACTGTGGCGACCATCACCCGCGCGTCGTCCCGAATAAATTTGTCCTGGTTTTCTTTCCGCACGGCATCGCTCAAGCCTGCATGATAAGGCAGGGCTGAAATGCCATCCTGTTGCAGCTTGGCAGTGATTTCATCCACCCGTTTCCGACTCAGGCAGTAGATAATGCCTGCGCCTTCGGTACGCTGTACTTGCTGAAAGAGGTCGGTATATGCCTGCCGCACACTGCTTTTGGGGCGTACTTCGTAATACAGATTAGGGCGGTTAAAGCTGGCAACATGGATGTGCGGCTCGTGTAGCTCTAGCTGACTCAAAATATCGTGCCGTACGCGCTCAGTGGCAGTAGCAGTCAGCGCCAGGATAGGAATGATGCGATCGTCGTTTTGATAGCGATGCCGTAACCGCCGTAATTGACGATACTCTGGGCGAAAGTCATGTCCCCACTCTGAAACGCAGTGTGCCTCATCGATCGCAAACGCCGAAATGCCCACCCGCACTTTCACCTGATCCAAAAAGCCCAAAAACGATTCACTCAGCAGACGTTCGGGAGCCACATAGACCAGCTTGATTTTGCGATCAAGAATGGCAGCCTGACGCGATTGTGACTCTGCTTGGCTGATGCTGCTGTTTAGCAACGTAGCGGGAATGCCGTTATTTTGCAGCGCCTGCACCTGATCTTGCATCAGCGCAATGAGAGGCGACACAACGATCATCACGCCTTCTTTCAGCAGTGCGGGCAGTTGGAAGCAAAGTGATTTGCCGCCGCCCGTAGGCATGATGACAAGTAAATCGCGATCGTGGAGGGCGTATTCCACCATCTGCCGTTGCCCCGGACGAAAGCTGTCGTAGCCAAAGTAATGCTTGAGCGCCTGTTCGAGTGAGGCAAACTGAGTTGTAGCGTAGGGAATGCTGGCTGTCATGAAGGGTTGCTGGATGCACTTGGAACCAGGGTGTCCACGCAGTTTAAACCACTATCCAGGGCTTTGTGGAGAAAATGAGCCGCGATTTTTAGCATCAACGGCGATCGCGCTTTGTAGACTCAGACATCCTTGTAATCCTGGAACAAGATGTATATAGCGAGACAACTACCTGTAACCGCTAAAATGGAGCCTGTTGTGTCGGCGCAATCTGGGACGTATGACTACTGCCACTCCGGTGAAAACTCAATATGAAGCTGTGATTGGGTTGGAAACGCACTGCCAACTCAGCACACAAACAAAAATTTTCTCTAATAGCTCTACAGCCTTTGGTGCCACGCCCAATACGCATATCGACCCCATTTGCCTGGGTTTACCAGGAGTGCTGCCAGTCCTTAATCAAAAGGTGCTGGAGTACGCAGTGAAAGCAGGCTTGGCGCTAAACTGCCAGATCGCGCCGTACAGCAAATTCGATCGCAAACAGTACTTCTATCCTGATTTGCCCAAAAACTACCAGATTTCGCAATTTGACTTGCCGATCGCCGAACATGGCTGGGTCGAAATTTCCCTCTACGACAAGGAAACAGGCACTGCTACTAAAAAACGCATCGGCGTGACCCGTCTACATATGGAAGAAGACGCAGGCAAGCTAGTGCATGGCGGCAGCGATCGCCTCTCTGGTTCCACATACTCGCTGGTAGACTACAACCGCGCTGGCGTACCCCTCATTGAAATCGTCTCCGAGCCAGATCTACGCACGGGTCGCGAAGCCGCTGAATATGCTCAGGAAATCCGGCGCATTGTGCGCTATCTGGGCGTGAGCGACGGCAATATGCAGGAAGGTTCGCTCCGTTGCGATGTGAATATCTCCGTGCGTCCGGTTGGGCGTGAGGAGTTTGGCACCAAGGTCGAAATCAAAAACATGAACTCGTTTAGCGCCATCCAAAAGGCGATCGAGTTTGAGATTGAACGGCAAATTGAGGCGATCGAGGCAGGCGAACGCATCCTGCAAGAAACGCGGCTCTGGGAAGAAGGCGCTCAGCGCACCATCAGTATGCGGCTGAAGGAAGGCTCTAGCGACTACCGCTATTTTCCTGAACCCGATTTGGGTCCGATCGAAGTTCCAGCGCAGCAGTTGGAGTCATGGCGATCGGAATTGCCAGAATTGCCCTACCAAAAACGTCAGCGCTATGAAAGCGAACTCGGTTTGTCGGTTTACGATGCACGCATCTTGACGGATGACCAGACGATCGCCGCCTACTTTGAGGCAACGGTTGCAGCAAATGCTGATCCTAAACAGGCAGCAAATTGGATTATGGGCGACATCAGCGCCCACCTGAACAACAACAATAGCTTGAGCATCACGGATCTCCCGCTGAAGCCTACTGATCTAGCCGAACTCATTGGCTTAATCGACAGCAACACCATCAGCAACAAGATTGCCAAAGATGTACTGCCAGAATTGCTGGCTCAAGGTGGTTCACCGAAAGCCTTAATTGAACAGAAAGGGTTAATTCAGATTTCGGATACAGGCGCTATTGAGGAAGCGATCGCCGCAGTCATTGCTGCTCACCCCAAAGAGCTAGAGATGTACCGCAACGGCAAAACCAAGATGTTGGGCTTCTTCGTCGGGCAAGTGATGAAGCAAACAGGTGGTCGCGCCGACCCCAAACTTACTAACCAACTCCTTGCAAAACAGCTTAATAGCTGAAGCTGACGCAAGGTTTAAGGCAGTAAATAGCTGTTTCTTCGTCAAAAAAACATAAATAGGGGGTGACACCCCTCACCCCTTAGGTGCCATAATGTGTTTAGTAGATGCACCCTGATGATAGGGGGAGACGCTTTGGCGACTCTCCCTTTTTTTGTGTAAAAAGCTGACATGAATTTTGAAGCCAAGTCCAAGCATAAGTTTGGAGTAGAGGATAGAGTCGTGATGTTCTCTTTGACTGCATCCTAATTCCTTGCCTGTAGCGGAACGCAACAACCCAAATAGCTAGATTAAGGTCATAAATGGTAATACGCCGCCGCCATAAATTTGTTACCCTGCTTGGGCTGTCTGCTGTGTGTCTTTCGCTGTTGCTACTGCCAAGCGATCGTGGCAAGAGCCAGACCTCTAATTCAAACCAGAACAGTGTTGTGCCTGCAGAGGTAATAGAAGGTCTCGAAGATCCCGATCCACAAGTGCGCCTTCTGGCGGGCGAGGAACTTTACCGAGGGGATATTCAGAAAGAGGCGGCGCTCGCTGTGATCGTTGCTACCCTCAAAGATCCTAATCCAGAAGTACGGCTCCAAGCGGCTCAGACGCTTTACCGAATCGGTATGCAGAAAGAAGTAGCGATCGCTGTGATCGTTGCTACCCTCAAAGATCCCAATCCAGAGGTACGGCTCCGAGCGGCTCAGACGCTTTACCGAATGGATGTTCAGAAAGAAATGGCGATCGCTGTGATCATTGCTGCCCTTAAAGATCCCAACCCAGGAGTGAGGAGACTGGCTGTTTGGAGGTTGGGAATGAGTAGAGATACTCAGATAGAAGGTGTCATCCCAGCTTTGATCGTAGCGCTCAAAGATTCAGATGAAGCTGTGCGGTTGGCAGCCACAACCATGATTGCGGAATATGGTCCACGGGCAGAAGCCGCGATTCCGGCACTACTTTTTGCTTTGAAAGACCCCATGGTGGACATTCGCTTCGAAGCTGCCAAAGCATTGGTCTCTACGGGAACAGCCGCCGAAGCCGCTATTCCTGATCTAATTAAGGCTTTATACGCTTCAGAAGCTGATGGAGCTATGTATGCATTAACTGGTATTTGTTCAGCACTAAAGGTTGTGCCCCCCGAGTTAATTGCAACTCTAAGACAGAGCAACACCGCCGCTCGAGTGCAGAGCGCTATTGTCTTAGGTGAGTTAGGGGCGCTTGCCAGCATTGCAGCTCCAGAATTGACTATCGCTTTGCAAGATTCCAGTCTACATGTGAGGTTCTACGCCGCCACGGCACTGGGAAAAATTGGTAAACCAGCGAGCGCAGCAGTTCCAGCCCTGACGCGGCTGCTTAAAGACCCTTATGAAGGCATGCGGGTAGCGGCTGCCTCGGCTCTATGGGACGTTGGAGCTAAACCAGAAGTCGTGTTGCCAACCTTAATTGCTGGGGTTAAAGCTCGATATGCTGACAGCCCGGCTAAACCGGGTGATGCTGAAACGACTCGATTCAGTGCAATTTCTACCCTGGGCAAAATGGGCGCTGTGGCAAAAGCTGCGATTCCAGCGTTGACGATTGCCTTAAAGGATGAAGATGGACAGATGCAATGGGCTGCTGCCCGGTCACTGGCAAAAATAAAGGGAGCGCAAGATGGAGATGTTTCGCTGTTGCTGATCAATCTGAAGTATTCAAGTGCATACGAAGAGGATTCACCCGAACAGACGATTTCTAATCTGGCAAGGCTGGGGGAAAAGGCAAAACCAGCCTTGCCAATGTTGCTAACGATCTTAAAGCAAGACCCCAATTACCGGATTCGCCGAGATGTGCCCTTTGCTTTAGTTGCTATCAGCCCTAACGATAAAACAGTGCTTGCCACCTTAATTGCTGCTTTGAAGGATCGAAATGAGGAAGTTCGAGCTTCTGCTGCATACGCCTTGGGAGAGATTGGACCCGCCGCGAAGGCTGCCGTCCCTAATTTAGTTGCAGCTTTGAAAGCTCGCCCTGTCGATCGTCAGCCAAATTTGGATCATGTGCCTATAGCAGTTGCATTGATCAATATTGGGGCAGCGCAAGATGTTGCAGTACCCGTCTTAGCAGCAGCATTCACAGATGGCACCTGCAATGTTCACTATGGACTCTGCACTAATGCTGCTAAAGCGTTAAGGAAAGCAGGCAGCGACACGAAAACGGCAAGCTCAGCTCTCGTTAAACTGTTGCCTAGAGTTGAGGCCTCCGATCAAGTTGGTATTGCGCTCACGCTTTTAGATCTGGGTGCAGAAATTGAGCCAGCGACAACGGCGCTCGTTGCCGTCGCTAACAGAACTGAGAAATCGCCGATTACTTCAAGTGATCCTAAAGCCGAGTGGAATGGGAGCGATCGCCGCTACCTTGCCTATCGAATGGCAGCAATGGTAGAGCGGCTTCAGAAAAATCCCGAGCGCTTATCCACAGCAGAAATGGCAGCAACTGTTGCCAGTCTGGAACAAGTGTTGCAAGTGTTAGCAACGCCGAAGGAACCGAAAGTCTCGGATGCAACATTAGAGCGCATTAGGCGAGCGATCAGTGTCCTCAAAGCTCAGAAAAGCCTGTGAGTGGTTAATGCTTGTTGTTGCAGCGGCGAGCGTGTTCTGTCCTTTCCGTCCCAACTGCTAGCCACTAACGCCAGAACTATCCCTGCCCCTGATATAATCGCCTGTCAAGCAGTGATTACAGTGGAGGCAAGCATGGCAGACTGGCAGGAAATTCCTGGAAGCATTACGGCTCCCAAAGGCTATCGCGCAGCAGGAATCAAAGCAGGGCTCAAACCATCGGGGTTGCCTGACCTAGCGCTGATCGTTTCTGATGTGGAGGCGATCGCGGCTGGAGTCTTCACAACCAGTCAAGTGCGAGCGGCATGCGTAGACTACTGTCGAGAGCGGCTTCAGGCAAAAGCGGGTGCCCACGCCATTTTATGCAACGCTGGGCAGGCAAATGCGGCAACGGGTGCAATCGGTTGGGACGACGCACTGGAATGTGCAAATGCCCTTAGTCAGACGTTAGGGGTGCCGTCAGAGTCGATTTTGCTTGCCTCAACGGGTGTCATTGGTCAACGCATCAAGCTGGATGCACTGAAAGCGGCTCTGCCACAGCTTGTTGCCACTATTTCAGATACGGGTGCAGACAGTGCGGCGAAGGCAATTACAACAACAGATTTAGTCACAAAGTCGATTGCACTAGAAACGACGATCGGCGGTCGACCTGTTCGCATCGGGGGCATTGCCAAAGGGTCTGGGATGATTCACCCCAACATGGCAACGATGCTGGCGTTTGTCACTTGTGATGCCGCTGTATCACCACCACTTTGGCAGCAAATGCTAAGCCGAGCAGCAGACCGCAGCTTTAACCAAATTACAGTAGATGGCGATACCAGCACAAACGATTCACTGATCGCGTTAGCGAATGGACAGTCGCGCACACCTGCCATCACCGAAGCCGGAGCCGAAGCCGAGAAGCTAGAGGCAATGCTAACCGAGGTCTGCATCTATCTGGCAAAGGCGATCGCGCGGGATGGCGAAGGTGCAACGTGTCTCGTCGAGGTGCAGGTGACCGGCACAAATGATGATGCAGAAGCACGCCAAATTGCCCGCACGATCGCCGGATCATCCCTGGTTAAAGCCGCCATTTTTGGGCGTGACCCGAACTGGGGCAGAATTGCAGGCGCAGCAGGACGTGCAGGCGTGCTGTTCAATCAAGACGACCTGCAAATCCAGCTCGGCGACTTTCTCATGATGCAGAATGGTCAACCACAGTCGTTCGATCGCGATGCCGCCAGTCACTACCTTCGCCAAGCAGCATTAGGGGCTTATCTAAAAGAGGATACGGTGACGATCGCTCTTCGGGTCGGCAATGGTACGGGGTCTGGTCAAGCCTGGGGCTGTGACCTCAGCTACGATTACGTCAAAATCAACGCAGAATACACAACTTAATTAAACGCTCGTCGTTTGGGCGATCGCCCCATGCAGGTCAAGCTGAAGCAAATGTACTGTCACCGCAAAGTCTTGCTCTGCCCACGCATGGGCGATCGCATCACTTACAGCCTGTGCTGTGTCCTGATGCGCTAACGCCAAAAGTGTTGGACCCGCACCACTAATGACCATGCCATACGCACCTGCCTCCAGCGCTGCCGTCTCCACCATCTTGTAGCCTGGAATCAGCATCTGCCGATAGGGTTGATGAAGGCGATCTTGCAGAGCAGCCTGTAACCAATCGCCCTGCCCCGTCTCTAGACCACGCAACAGCAAACCCAGATGCGCTACGTTGAAAATTGCATCAGCACGACTGTACGTAGGTGGCAGCACCTGTCGCGCTTTTTTCGTCGAAAGTTCAAAGCCAGGAATCGCCACGATCGGTACAATGCTGTGATGCCAGGGAATCTCGCAGATCTCCCAGCCATGCTTTACACCTGTAGCAGCAAGACGACATCCACCTAAGAGTGATGGCACTACATTATCAGGATGCCCTTCGATGGCGATCGCCAGTTCAATGACCTCAGCTTGTGTGAGCGGCGCACCTGCCAGGGCGTTCGCACCCACCAAGCCACCCACAATCGCTGTTGCCGAACTACCTAACCCACGTGCTAGCGGTACACCTAACTGAATTTCAATCGCAATCGGTGGCGGCACTTGCTTGAGGTGCTCGTACACCTTGACAAACGCTTGATAAACCAGATTGCTACTATTTGTCGTGACTCGTTCTGCCTCAGCACCGATCGCCGCAATGCTGAGCTTCGCCCCTGGCGGCAATAACGAAAACCTGAACTGATTGGAAAGCGTCAGCGCTGCTCCCAAACAATCAAACCCCGGTCCCAAATTGGCGGTGGTCGCTGGAACAGTAACAGTAACGGTAGAAATCACAAAAGCGCGTTAAAACGGAACCGTTCCATTTTCCCACGATCGGGCAAGGAGTGAGGGAAGAGGGGGAAGCAAGGGAAGCGGCGAAAGCATTTTAACTTTTGAATCAATTTATCCTTTAGCCTTCATCCCTTATCCTTTAGCCTTCATCCCTTATCCTTCTGCCACCACCCGAAACCCAACATCATACAAATGCGTGTCGGGATTAAGCTTACTGCGAAAGGCAGAGCGGCAGGCTTTGGGTCCGCTATTCCAGGAACCGCCGCGCAGCACACGTTGGTCAGTAGTACTGTTTTCGATCCAGGCAGTACCGTCGGCAGGAGCACCGTTGTAGCTATCATGCCAGCAATCAACGCACCATTCGCGCACCAGCCCATGCATATCGTAAAGACCAAAGGCATTGGCGATCGCAAAACTGCCAACTGCGGTCGTTTCTCGGCGATCGCTCCCAGTGGTACCTTTGCCATACGAGCCTTTGCTGCACACTTTACCCTCGTACTCCCAATCAATGCCCGAATAGTTGGCTAACTCAGTTGTGATGGTTTCACCAAACCAGAAGGGAGTCGTGCTGGTGGTGCTCCGCACGTCCTCACTGACGGGTATATCACCTGTCGGCATCGGGGACGCGCGGCAGGCATATTCCCACTCGGCTTCGGTGGGCAGTCGATAGCGGCGTCCCGTTTGAGCAGAGACGCGATCGCAGAACTCAATTGCGTCTTGCCAAGAGACTTGTTCAACTGGACGGGTTGCACCTGTAAAGCAAGATGGCTTTGGCGGCAGGGGATGATTAACTTTTGGTAATGCGGCAACTACACTCCACTGAGCCTGCGTGACGGGATACTTACCCATCCAGAAAGGAGCGATCGTGACAGTATGTTGTGGCGTTTGACTAGGATGCCAACCTTCCTCAGTATTGGGTGCGCCCATCCTAAAGTTGCCGCCTGGAACTGCCACCAGCTCCAGCATAATGCCCTGCCCCAAGTCATCAATCCGATGCGGAGCCGACAGACGACGTTGCTCTTGAGTCTGTCCATAAACATCAACCGTAAGAGTGTCAAACTCAAAAACGGACGCAGCAGTCATAAAGAGTAAGATGACTAGAATCTAGTGAGTATTGGCACTTAAGCAAGTGTGCCCAAAAGAACATTACCAGATACAGCCAGGTAAAAGCATCGATCGCTGCCTAGCATAAACTAGACTCTCTAAAAGACGCTCTAAGCTAGTATGGTTACGGCTATCTATACTGCTAGAGCGCACAAGCAAGGCTGTGGTATTAGTCTTCACTTGTAGAAGTGATTTTCCGCCTTCTATTCGCACTCACTTATGACATTTACTTCGGCTCGATCGCTGAATGACCCAAGACCGCAAAGATCTGGCGCTGCTCAAACAGTTCGACCAAATCACTATTTAATTTAGACTGCGCGGCTTCTTGCCGCAAAATCTTGAGCGCTGTTGGTACAGAAAGGCTACGTTTGTAAGGGCGATCGCCCGCCGTCAGCGCATCGTAAATATCCGCAATCGCCATCATTTGCGATTGAATGGGAATATCTACTTGCTTTAATCCCAATGGGTAGCCGCTACCATCCATCTTCTCATGGTGCGCGTAGGCGATCGCAGGTACGTTCTGAAGCTGTTTTGTCCACGGTATCCGCTTCAAAAACTCATAGGTATGGGTAACGTGCGACTGAATAGCATCGCGCTCTGCTAACGTTAACGTGCCACGCGGTACCATAAGCTGAGCCATTTCCTCCGCAGAAAGCAAAGGCTTCATCGAACCGTCAATATCCTGATATGTATACTGTGCCAGTTCACGCAACTGATCCAATGGTTCTTCAGCCAAAATGCGCGGCTCATTTGTTTCCACCAGTAGCGTCCAGTAACGATCAAGTTGGGCAATCGCCTGCGCCAGTTTTTCATCCAGTGTGCTTAGTTGTTGGCAATGAGAGCAAGCGTCTTCGCTATGGTGCGTAGCCTGATAACTGGGATGCTCCACCAAATGTCTAAACTTTGCCTGGGCGCACTCCACTTCCAGCGTTCGTTGCGCTAGCGCAAAGCGGTTTCGCACCACTTCAAGCTGCATCGGAAACAGTTTTTTCTGCTTGCCCAGGATTGCCTCTGGCACACCTACCTTACCGAAGTCGTGTAGCAGTGCAGCGTAACGAATCTCCTGTATTTGACGATCGTTAAAGTAAATCGGTCGAAGATGACCGATCGTCACAGCACTTGCTTCCTGGCTTAACCGCACCGTCAAATCTGCCACACGCTCTGAGTGCCCAGACGTACAGGGGTCGCGTGCTTCAATGATCTGCACCGACGCTTTGACAAACCCCTCAAAGAGATTTTCGATGCTTTCTTGAAGCTGGTTGCGCTCAATGCAAATGGCTGCCTGACTCGCCAGCGATTGAACAACCCACTTTTCCCAATCTAAATAGGGCTGTGTTATGTCCAGCGCATTTTCAGGCGTAATGACCAACTCCGGTCGTACCTTACGGTTAATGAGTTGGAGTACGCCGATCATCTCTCGATCCTGGTTCTGCATAGGCAAGACCAGCACTGATCGCGTCCGGTACGCAATGCTACGGTCAAAACTGCGGTCGAGCTGATACGGTACACCTTGCGGCAGGTCATACGCATCCGGGATATTTAAGCTTTTGCCTGTCAGCGCGACGTAGCCAGCCAGACTCTTAGGAGTCATCGGCATCGCGAACTCTCGAAACGATGACACTGGCTGCGAAAAATTTTGTGCCACTTTAAACCACAGGCATGGCTCATTACCACTGCGATCGACAAGGTAAACACTGCCTGCATCGCTACAGGTAATTTCACGGCACTTCGTCAGAATGAGTGTTAGTAACGCACTCAGGTCATGAGTACTGGAGAGCGCTGTGCCGATCGCTAGAAGCTGTTCAATCAAGCCAGAGCGCTCAGTCGATTCTAAGAAACGATCCTGGCTCTCAGTCATATCCAATCCAACCTCGGAAGGGCAAGCGGTTGTCATCTTGAGTATTGGGTAAACAGAGTCACTGGCTTTCAAGTAAGGATGCTTCAAACGAAAAAGCAACGCTTAAAGACACAAGAAGCAATAAGACACTTAACTTCCCCATACTTAGCAGACATCAACTAGACTTGCCAGGTTGGCATCACCGAGCGACCGCGCCGAGCCTTGTCTTTATGGCGTACTGTCTCTAAAGCGCATTAATTTAAACGCCTTACTCACTAGGATAGTCCAAGCCAAAATATTTTTGAAAAACAACCGTACCACTTAATCAAATCTATATTAAACTTATACTCTGCAAACAAATATAGCAACAACTCATAAAATACCCTTTAAAAAACTATCCGCTCCCATTAAGCGTTCTATATATAGAACAACTTATATGGGAGCGGTGTAGCGGGTCTTCAAACTGAAACCAGACTGCCGGAAGGAACTCCGAGTCAGCCATTTTATCCTCGTTCACTAAAACCCCTCACTAGGAGATTTAATGTAACTCGGCATCAAGGTTGACTGTTAGAGAACAGCCCCGGCACTCAGCCGGCTAACTTCAGCTTGATGACCCAAGCATTTACTACTATCTGACATGGGCATCACCTCCTTAATCCTAAACGGTTGTAATTTCAAAAGGTTGGAACACTCTCGCTCCAAGTGGCTGACCACTTCACTTAAGATAACACACGTAATTAGAGATTGGGGAGCAACTCCGTCAGCAAATTTAGATAGGTGAAAGAGTGAAGCGGTGACGTGCAATTAAGCACTATAAGCAAGAAAAAACCCTCGCAAGCGCGAGGGTTAATGCCTGACTAAAACAACTTGAAAACAAGTTGAACTCTAGACCTTAGAGAGCGTTACCACGTGGGAGTACCTCTTCGGGGAAGCTAAAGTTTTCATGAGGCTGGTCTTGAGGTGCCATCCACGCGCGGATGCCCTCATTCAGCAGAATGTTCTTGGTGTAAAACGTCTCAAACTCCGGGTCTTCCGCTGCACGCAACTCTTGCGACACAAAGTCATACGCCCGCAGGTTCAACGCTAA
>NZ_JACJPI010000005.1 GCF_014695975.1 Leptolyngbya sp. FACHB-321 | reverse complement strand
TTTTTATCCAGCGCGGCAGTAGGTTCATCAGCCAGGACAAGCTTGGGACGGCTGACTAGGGCACGGGCAATTGCCACTCGCTGCTTTTGTCCACCCGATAAGCTATCTGGGTAATAATCCACTCGCTGTCCTAAACCAACGATTTCTAAAAGCTCGGTTGAGAGCGCGTCCATCTCTTGATCAAGATATTGATCGTGTAATTCCAAGGCCATCCGCACGTTTTGTTTAGCCGTGAGAAAGGTCACCAGATTGTGTGCCTGAAAGATGTAGCCGATGTTGCAACGCAGTTGGGTGAGTTGCTGTTTGGTCGCGTCATTGAGTTCTTGTCCCAAAATTTTGAGACTGCCCTCTTGAGCTGATCGTAGTCCACCCATCAAAGTCAGCAGCGTCGTTTTGCCAGAACCAGAGGGACCAGTCATGATAATGATTTCGCCTGCATGAATGTCCAGATTGATGTCATATAATGCCTGCTTCCGCAGGTCTCCTTCACCAAAATAATGGTTTAGGTGTTGAGCCGAAATGACAGGTTGTTCCAATAATTGCTTAGAAGTAGTGACAGAGGGTTGTAATCGCATTGATAGCACTCCATTGCTTAAAACACATCGGCAGGATCAGCAGCTTGCAGTTTCCGCAGGGCAACGGCACCCGATACGGTACACATGACGATCGTCAAGGCAAGTACCATCGCGGCGCGGCTCACGGTCATGCTGATCGGTAACAGCGTGGCGGAGCGGGCGACAAAGTACAGTCCAGTGGACAGCACCAAGCCTGGTAGAAAGCCCAATACCGCTAGAATGAGCGCCTCCTGCACCAACACACTCACCAGGTAATGATCCGAGTAGCCCATCGCTTTCAAGGTGGCGTATTCGGACAAGTGATCGGAGACATCGGAGTAAAGGATTTGATACACAATCACTAGACCAACGACGAAGCCAATAATGGTGCCAAAGCCAAAAATGAAGCCGATCGGACTGCCGTTTGACCAGTAATTCTTCTCGCGTGTGGTTAACTCATCAAGCGTTAACACCAGCACATCTTTAGATAAGCGCGATCGCAAGGCTGCTTGCACTTGTTGAATGTCTGTCTTCGCTCTGAGCTTGAGTAACCCGATGTCAATTTCGTGAGCTTTACGCTCGGGAAAGAGCCGGAGAAAGGTGGAATCACTGGTAATCAGGTTGCCATCAGCCGCGAAGGAGGCGCCGAGGGTAAAGGTGCCGACGACCTGAGTTGATCGATGATTGATCTGTACAGGTAGCGATGGCATTTGTTGAAGCTGTTGCGGTACGTTGCCAAAAAAGTTCTCTCGCCCTGCCTTGTCATATAGCACCCGATTCAGCAGTTTGAGTTTGGGCAACTGTTGATTCACTTCTGGTAATGAGAACGCCACTTGATTCGGATTGCTGCCAAAGGTGAGAATGGTGTAGCTCAACCGCGTTTGGGAGTTGCGCCATTGCCCGCGCCCAATGTACAGCGAGTTGATTGATTCCACGCCATGCACTCCTGCCGCTTGGTACAACCGCTCTCTAGAGAAACTTTCCACCACTTGCAGGTTTTCAAACCCGGAGCTAATGATAAACAAATCAGCTTGTAGCGGTGCATAGGGACTTGCCGCTGAGTCGTAGAGTGCATCTTTAAGACCCATCTGTACAAACATCAAGACGTCTGCGAAAGCGATGCCAGCGAGGGCAACCGCCAGTCGAGTTTTCTCGCGTTTAACTTGCAACCAAGCCAGGGGAGTTTTGCGAAAAAAGTTGCGAAGCATTGGTCATTCCTTAGCGATGTCGTAATGTGATGTCTGCAGTCGCAGCCGCTACGCAGCGCGTGAAGCACACCATGCTGCTGATCGAATCCAGCAAGCTTCTAGCTGTCTCATTTCCTCTTCCAACTGGATGAGACGCTGCTGAGACTCAAACCGAAAGACGTCTACGGATGCCACTGACAAGTAGCAGTCTAGAAACTGAATGGTGTGCGATTGTCAGCATTGAGCCAGGCTAAGCACCACTGGAGGTTCTGAATTAAACAGTGGTTGGTTGCGCTAGTGCCAAAACGGCAGAATGTGTTTGAACCAAACAAGACTCGTACTTGTTGCTGCAAATTGGAAACTTCCTGATCATCACTTGCAAAGGAACGAGTGCAAGCTAGCTTCTAATCCAGTTGTGCTGCTGCTTCTAGTTGACGCTGTCGCATGAGTAGAAATAGTGGCAGACCAACCGCTACACCTAACAGCGCACCGACAAAATAGACCCATAAATATCTCATCTTGAGTCGTGTACCTTCCGCAGCAACAAACATGAGAACAACTAACACAGAGACAATCACATCAATACCAAAGAAACTGGAGATCTGGTTGGCGAAGAGTTGTTCAACAAACAGCTTGACATCGAGACCATGCTCAATCAGAAACGGGATAAATTGGGCGTATTGCAGCCCTGTACCCAGAAGGAACAACGTCAAATAAATCGTTTGCAGCATGATGATTGCTCCTGAGAATGAGATGCGTGAACTGTAGTTGGTTTGGGCAAACGTTTCATTGTCCAAAACGGCGGTAGGTTGACTGAGTCTTCCTTGAATCGCATCACTTCAAAGCCATGTTTTTGATCAAACTGGACTGCTCAAAAGCCCGCTCTAAAGTGTCTATAGCGCCATTCAACTGAGATTGTGTCAACCGAATCACTTCTACTGGCATAGGTGTTCCCTTGATTAGCATCCAGTCTCTTCAGAGCAGCCTCTTAAAGTTGCGATCGCTCAATAGAACCAATACGGCAAGTCATCGACTATTTCTTGAGCCAGTTCAAACCAAGACACAAAGCCAATTTTTGTGAGTGCGGTCATGAGGCGAGCTTGCTCTTTCGTGTGTTCGGCTCCACACGTCCAAGTCAATTTGAGTGTAGCTATCACCAACACTAACCAGGGCGTAACTTTGCGTCGAGCCAGCCGAAACCAAAGATGGAATCTCCTATGCCACTTCATCACATCACCTTACAGTTGCATTGCCGCTTGTACTTGTAAATTCGTCAACCCAGCCACCCGCTTGCTATCGGCGGGGTTGAGTCGAATTCTAACTTTCACCACGCGCTGATCCAGGTTTTCGCCCGGTTGATTGCTGTTCACTTCCTGCTTACTCACCTGCAAGCCAACTTCCCGTACGGTTCCCCGCAGTTCTCCAGCAAAGGATTCGCCTGTGACGCTCGCCACCTGACCTCGCCACACGTTGCTGATGTCGCTCTGATACACTTCTGCAACGACTTCCATCTGATCTGTCTGTCCCAGTGCCACAATGCCGTTGTCGCCCACAACCTCACCAGGCTTGGCATAGATTTCCAAAATCTGTCCGGTGCTTGGCGCGCGAATGGATGCATGCTTTAGCTCTACTGCGGCTCGTTTGGCAGCGGCGATCGCCTGGTTCACTTCTGCCTGCGCCGTTAGGACATCCGTTGGGCGCACCTCTGCTACTTGGCGGAGAGTGGCTTGGGCGGCGCGGAGCTGCGCTTGCAGCGAATCGGCTCGCAAAGTTTGGTTTGACTGCGTTTCCGTTAGTTGTGCCTGAGCCGTTTCTAATGTCAATCGTTTCTGGTCAAACTGTGAGGCAGCAATGGCTCCTTGCTGCTGGAGAAACTGATAGCGATCGTATTCAGCCCGGGCGTTTCTTACTTCTGATCGCCGCCGGGTAATTTCAGCTTGTTTAGTGGCAATTTCACCCTGCAATTCTGATTGAAAGCGCACAACTTGCGCTTGTTGGGCGGCAATTTCACCCGCTTTGGCTCCGGCTCGTACCTGTGCCAGTTTAGCTTGAGCCACGCTGACCTGCTCCTGCGCTTCTAGAAGTATCTTTTGTAAGCGCTCGCGCGCATCCATCACTGCCATCACTTGACCGGCTTTCACCCGATCGCCCCGCTTCACCAGCAGTTGAGCAATGCGGTCGTTATGCAAGGCGGCAGGCACAGAGACGTTGACCACCTCTTGTGCTGGCTCCAACCGTCCTAATGCGGTGATGGTTTGAGCGCTTGTGATTTGAGTCGGTTCCGGTGTGCTGGCTTGGTGGAATTGCTTCATATTGTAGTAAGCGATGCTCCCTGTCACTAGCACTCCGCCTACCATCAGACCCAGCCTCCAGCGATGATTCGGTTGGCCCAGCTGTTGCCTATTCACGATCATTTACTCCTGTTCTAAGCCTTTGTTGTAAGGGTGTGATGAAACGAGGTGATCACTGCTGTCAGTAACATGGTGGCTCCCGCAACAACAAACATCAGCGTCAAATTGATATCCATGAGAAAGCCTGAAATGGCTTGAGAGAAGGGGTCAAGTGCCACTGAGGTAAAGGTCAACAAGCCCATCATTCGCCCTTGCATGGCAGATCCCGTTTGCTCTTGCAGCCAGGCGATGGCAATCACCCCCACAAAGCCACCACCTAAGCCCATCAGTACAATGAGGCTATAGGCCATCCATTGCTGTTGTACAAAGCCCAGTCCGGCGGTGCCCATGCCTAGCCCGTATGCCAGCAGCACCAGAGACAGTCCAGGATTTTTCACTGACTTGATCTGACTGCTCGCCAGCACGCCCACGAATGCTCCTACCCCAAACGCGGCTTGCAGGTAGCCGTAGGTCGTAGCACTGCCGCCAAACCGGAGTTCGACCAGTTTCGCCACACCAACGACTAACGGACCTAAGGTCGCTAGATTTAGCATCGCGACGAGCACAAGGCTAAGCCGAATGGCTGCATGATTCCAGGCATAATGTACGCCTTCGACGATTTCACTCCATAGCTGTTGAACAGAGAGCACGGTCGCTGCTTGCTTCTGTTCCGGTTGCTGAATCAAGGAGAGAAAGAAGCCACCCAAGGCAAAGAGAATCGTGTTGAGCGTGAAGGCGATCGGTAAACCCAGTGTCCCAATGGCAATGCCTGCTGCTGCTGGACCAATCACGTTAGTAATCTGCTCACCACCCTGCATCAGTGCATTGGCTTTGATCAATAGTGACTTATCCATCAGTTGCGGTAACACCGATAACGTTGCTGGGTACAGAAAAGCATCGGCAATGCCAAACACTCCGGCAATGATGATGAGATAGCTAAGCTGAAAGATCTTGCACCATAGGAGAGTTGCAACGCTGCCCACCAAAATCGTGTTAATGGCAGCAGCAACTGTTGCAATGCGACCGGGCGGCAGGCGATCGCTAATAGCTCCGCCTACCAGGGTCAGCAGAGCGCGAGGGACGGCAGCAGCCAAGAGAACTGTTCCGATCGCGACTCCCGATCCAGTTTTTTGTAACACCATCCAGGTTAAGGCGACGAGCCAGAACTGGACGCCACAGAGAATGATCGCTTGTCCGAGCCAGAGCAGGCGAAAATTTGCATCGTGTAATAGCGATCGTCCCATGAGATTTCTCCTGTCACTGATCCAGTGGTTAAGTCATCGTTTGGCAGGTAGTAAAGCCTGTGACAAGGACAAGGAGAGGCAAAAATGTAGGTCAAACTTGCTAGATGACCCTGCAAAGCATCAGCCTTAAACAAACAGGCTAGAACAAAGCGTTCGCGTTAGCTGGACACTCGCGTCATCGCTAACAACATCTCCACAACTTGAGCGCGACGAGGTTCATCGGGTGCGCCCAGTTGGAACACTTCCGAAAACCACAAGCCATCGATCGCCAACTGAATAATGGTTGCTTGGGTTGGGTCAAGTCCATCAGTTTCGAG
>NZ_JACJPI010000049.1 GCF_014695975.1 Leptolyngbya sp. FACHB-321 | reverse complement strand
CCACTTGACCGTGTTGCCTGGATCGATGGCTACGGCAACATCAAAACCACCATTCCAGCCCACACGCTGCACCTGGAGCCTGAAACCAAGCTGGTGATTCGCATTGGCGATGTCGTGAGTGATGCGATCTACTCGGACGGCAGTTTTAAGGTGGCTGAAGGTACCCTCGCCTTTGCCCCTGGTAGTTCTGGTTGGTCAGCGCCGCTAGGAGGAGAGCCACTACGCTGGATGGAACTTTTCCTCAGAGGCGGCAATGCCTGGGAACGGTTCGGTAGACCCCGTATCAATCAGTCCATCACTCGCCTAAGCTGATCGCACTGCTCAGTCAAAGGCGATCGCTCTTAGAGTCGCGACACAGCTCCAGCCATCGCCAGCGAGTTTGCCCCACCGCTAAAATTGCCACCACTAGCAGGTTCAGACGCTCGTTCGCTACCATTTCACCGGTACGCATCGGGGCAGAAGCAGGGTTGCCGCTGCCTGGAAAAGCACGCCAGCGTCAGATGAAGCAAGCGGTCGCGAGTGAGCATGCCGTCGCCAAACGAGTAGCTGAGGAAGCGAAACTGGCTACCGTCGCGGGTGGGGAGCGGGTAGACACCATGGCACTGGCACCAGATGGCAGTTATGGTGTGCCAAAAATGGTGGTACGAAGTGGCGAAGTGTGGCATCGGGACGACAGCGTGCCGGTGGCATCTCTGGCGTCAGCAGGAACGTGCGCGTCGCGATGAAGCTCGCCGTGTTCATCGGGGAAGCATAGCACCTAAATAGAACATAAGACTTGCTAGCCGCGTTGCCGCTGGCGATATTCCCACGGCATGGCTGGTCGCGCTTGGCTCCAAAACTGCAACCGTTGTCGCTTCGCCTGCTGTTCTGCTTGCAGCAGTTGGTTGCGTAAACCAGGACAGCCACTCAAATACTGTCGGTAAACAACGGCTTGTCCTTCGCGCACCATTTGGAGATTGATCGCGGTACTGCCCACGTAAACTTCTGCCCCTGTGCGCTGGTAGCGATCGACCTCGACAACGCGCAGCGAGACCGGCTGACCCTTGGGCAATAGTTGCTTGAGTCGCTGCGAGGCTGCCTGTCCGTAAGGAGCCTGCTTCATCTCCGCTACGTCCATACAGGCGAAACGGACTTTGGCTCTGCACTCGCAAGGTGTCCCCGTCCCCCACGCTGACTACCGAAGCTGCTAGTCGTGCTTGGCTGGGTTGCTAAGGACGAGCCACGGGGGGTGCTGGCGTCGAACGACCACCATGTGGCAGGCTTTCACAGGCAACACCGTCCTTGTCGCCATCCAAATAAGTTGTCCCCTGCTGTTGCATGTATGCCTGGGCTTCTTCCTAAGAGGCGAAGTTATACCAAGTTAAATAGCATCTAGGGCAGATACAGCATCTAGGATGAAAGAAAAGCCTGTGACAGAAGTAATGACTTCAGGCGTTAGCGCAGCAAGCAGTTGATCCACTTTGGACTGCAATTGCTCTAAGGTCTTGAACGATGCCCATTTGAGGCCGGCTTTGAGATGCTGCCACCGTCGCTCAATGGGATTGAGTTCTGGACAGTAGGGGGGTTAAAACAACAAAACGACGTTCTCTGACACCACTAAATGCTTGCTCTTGTAAAAGCGTCCGTGATCGACTTGGAGCATGTTAAGACTGTCTGGCAAGTGTTGGGAGAACTCATCGAGAAATCGCTGATAGCAGTCCGTATTCACATGCGAAAACTGCAAGAAAAAAGCGTTTCCAGTGGTCGGTTCAACTGCATCATATAACCAGAAGGCTTTGCATAACCATTGCCATGCGCCAATCGGTTTGACTCCGCAAGTTGTTATCACTCGTCCCAGTCAGGTCTTGAGTTCAAACCGACTCTCATCTTGAGCAAAATAACAAATCGGGCGTGAGTCGGGTTGCGTTTGGCGATCATACTGGTTCAACAGCATGAGGTCATCGGCAAGGTTTGCTCAAAGGCCGCTCGTTGTGCAGCATCTTGCTTGCCGTTCTGAGGACGTGCCACCTTGAGTTTGGCTTTGAGACGCTGCCGTGTCATCTGATAAACCGTTTGATCTTCCGCTTCGACCCCTAATGTTTCTGACAACCACTGCTGCACGGCTCCATAGCTAGCAAATCCCTGTCCCGCCTCTTGTAACCGCTTTGCCAATGCCTCTTCTGCCCCTTGGGGAATCACCCGCACTCCTCCAGGCGCTTTCTTCACTTCCAACATCGCCTCAACTCCGCCGTTGCGATATTGCATCAGCCAAGTTTGCAGCGTATTGCGATGTTTTCCAGTTGCTTTGGCAAGGGCACTGATGCTAGGCGGTTTGTCCTGTTTGAGCCAGTAGAGGACTTGCAATCGCTCCTTGTCTTTTGGCGTTTTGACTGGTTGCAGTTGGGCAGCTAACGCTTCTAAGCTTTCCTTGACTTCAACCGAGGTCAGTCCAACCATCGCCAGCACCTTTAACGTTGCTTCTCAGTTTAAGTCGTCTGCCACCTTGTCAGTTTAATTTGGTATAATGAGTCTCGTTGAAGTTCGCCATCACTTTCGGGTGCGGTGCGGTCAGAGGATGGAGGCAGCCGAGAGAGCAGTCTGTCCCAATCAGACAAGCTTCAGCTTAGAAAACGAGTGGAGTGTGAACAGGGAGCGATCACCCCGTCCCCCCTGCGCACGCCCTTAAAGGCTCACAACCTGATTCATCCTGAACTGGCGCTGATGCCTGTTGTGATGACGTAACCGCAGTCGATCCAGGGCAGGATGCACCTCAATTTCACCGCTCCGCTCCTGCAGGATGGGTTCGATCGTCTTTGCTACTGCTGTAGCACCAGACTACAGGCTTGCTGGAGCAGAGCGGCGACAGCGGTGGTGTAAAGCACGCACCTGCTCCGCCAGTTCAGGAAACAGACCCTCTACTACGAGACCGGCCACCACCGCTTGAATCGGCAGCGCTCGCACAGGCGAGGCCTACCCCCCCCACAGCAGCAAGCCAAGTGACTAATTGCTCGGCGGGGCTGACATACCTGATGCGACTCAGACCCACCCAGCCATGTGCCGCCGCACACATTGGGCAGTGCTCCCCTGAAGTGAAAACGTTGGCCCCAGCACGTTCCTCAGGCGTCAGGTTGGTTGCCGCCCAGCGTGCCAGCGCTAACTCAGGATGCTGGGTTTGATCGCCAGCAGCTACACGGTTGTAGTCTTCAGCCAGCACAGTGCCATCGGCACCGACCAGCACAGAGCCGAAAGGCTCGTTACCAGCTTCGAGTGCCTCAGTTGCCAGTTCGACACAGCAGTGCAGATGTTGTAAGTCGGCGTTATTCATGCTAATTGGTTTCAAGCTTTGTGGCTTAGCTTACCGTAAGCCCCGCGTGAAAGAACCTAGACAACTTCAACACTGGGGGGCAAAAAAGTGAGAGTGTGCTCATTTAGCTTGGATACAGAAGCAAGCTGAGGTCGCGCATGAAGCAAGGGATTCGCCTGCTCTCGACTGTCATGGGTCGCCTCGCTCAATCAGAGACACAGCCAAAGACAAGACTGCTCGCCTACTATAGGATGGGCGGAAGATGCCCTCTGCATCATGTCCTATCAGGGCTATAGTTTAGTCTCAATAAGACGTACCAATTAACCTAAGAACTCATGGGTACAGGGAATTAGCACGGTAGAGAAAGGGTTTCAGCCGCCTCCTACCAGAAAGGTTTCATTGGTACAAAAGACAAACGATGCTTCATGTGCAGTACTATGCTGCTGCTACTCGAACCCCAAAACCATTAAAAAAGCTTATTTTTGCTTTGGGATTTTAGGTTGAACTGACCCATTTTTTCTAGAGTCCTTTCTATAGCCAACGTCTGAGCCTGACAATAACAGTCTCTCGGGCTTGTTCAAGTATTAAACTTGAATCGAGAATAAAACCTATAACTAGCGACTGACAAAGCTTTGGGAGAATCTCATTCTCAAGATGAGGTGTCACTTAGTTCTGATTACTACGCTATAGATGGCATAAGAGAAAATTATTTGTAGGGAAACCTGTTTTATGACGAGTACAATCGATAACCAGTATCCATCTGGAAATTTTGATGAAAACATTGATTTAGCCAATCAGTCTGCTAATGCTCCTACAGCATCTGAGCAGACAGAGAAGGGTGAAAAAAATCAAAGCAGTGAGCATACGGTAGCTAAAGCGGTTGGTGCCGCTAGCGGTGGCGTAGCGGGTGCGACGATCGGCAGAATGGTTGGTGGTAAAGTAGGTGCAGCGATCGGTGCTGTTGGTGGCGCGATCGCCGGTGCAGCCATTGGTGAGCAAGCCGCTACCAATGTGGATCACCAAGTAGAAAACGCAGTGGGTTCAATTAAAACTGCGGCTGAAGGCGTTACCCATCGGGTTGAAGATGCCCTTGATAGCGTTAAAGCAAAGGTTGACGAAACTGATGTCAAAGGGCTAGCTGAGTCCGCAAAGCAGAAAATTAATGAAGCCGATGTTCGCGGCGTGAGCCAATCTATTCAAGGCAAAATTCACGAAGCCGATGTCCGCGGTGTCAGTCAGTCTGTTCAGAGGAAAATTCACGAAGCCGACGTTCGTGGGGTTAGTCAATCCATTCAAGAAAAAATTCACGAAGCGGACGTCCGCGGCGTGAGCCAATCTGTACAGGGGAAAATCAACGAAGCTGACGTTCGTGGGGTTACAGACTCTGTTAAAGGAGCGATTAATGATGATGTAAGACCTGCGGTTAAAGACGCTATCAATCAAACCGCTCAAAAAGCTAAAGCTGTTACCAATAGTGCGACTTCAGCAGCAAAGCAAACCTTAGAGGCATCCTCCTCGGAAAACAAGACGGAGTCGGCTAGTTGGAAAGACCCTTTGATTGAGCAAAAGCTTCACGAACAGCGAGGCATGTCTGAGCTCTAACTGGTTTGCAGTCTAGTGCTAGTCGCTTAGGGTAGTTGTGAATGAGCAAAAGATATGGCACAGTTTGCAAATGAGTCGCATAGTCTTTCAAAACCAGAGTCCACAAATGTTTCAAGCTTCTAGCCTACTTCTAGTTACTGCTGCTTGGACACAGTTCATCTCAGGCTGTTAGAAGCTGGAATGCTTATTTAGAGTCGCGTTGACCGATTGCACCATTGATTTACGAATTGCGCCATATTTTTTGCTCATTCACACATGTTGACGACGTTAGAACTCGCTCATCCTCGACGGGCAGAGCGAGAGTTTAATCGGCTTATTAAGGCACTGCGACGACCCTTGCCATAGATGTAGAGATCAGGAGACATGCTAGAAGCATCCAGCTATAACTTGTTTGTACCGTATGTCTAAGCCGATCTCGCCTGAGTCAAAGGCTATTTGCTGGCAGCCTTAGAAGACGCTGGGGTACACTATATGTATGAGTCAGCCTTTGCGCTGGGTGTGCCTCGTTTATTGGAGTTTGAATGATCGATTAAGCAGAGCAAGCGAACGCTGCTGGTCATTTCACCGGATTACTTAGCTGATGGGTTGAATGCATTCATCGCGACGCTGGGTCAATCCTATGGGCAGGATACAAATACCTGACCCGTGATTCCGTTAATCCGACGGTCTGTGCCGCTGCCGCTGCGCTTGGAGATGCTGTTTGGCTTAAAAGCGACGAACGAAAAGGATACAGGAGTCAGCAATTGCCTAGCTCTGTGCTGACCTGAAGCGTCCTTTACCGACACCAGCGCCACCACCAGACTGTCCCTATCCTGGCATGAAGCCCTTTGGCTTGAGCGATCGCTTTTTTGGGCGCCAGGAAGAAGTTAACCGACTGCTAGAACATCTGCGTCTGCACCCCTTCATTACGGTCATTGGTCCCTCTGGTAGTGGCAAATCTTCTCTGGTGTTTGCGGGTTTAACCCCTGCCCTGTGGGAGAGCCGCTTGTTTGGGTCGGATGGCTGGCGCATACAGTCAATGCGTCCGGGAGAGTCTCCGCAGACAACGCTCACGCAAACGTTGGCAAACGGCGCGCAACAGCAAGCGGCTCGATGTTGTTGATTGTTGACCAGTTTCAGTTTGAGGAGCTATTCACACTGGCAAAGGAGGAGGCTGTTCCTTTCCAGAAAAGCTTGCTGAAGCTGATAACAACGACCAATGTCTGTCTATTGCTGACTGTACGGGCTGATTTTTATGCCGACCTGATGACGTCGGTGCTCTGGCAGGAGATTCAGAACAATCGACTGGAAGTGGTGCCGTTGCATGAAACGGTGTTGCGACAAGCGATTTCGAAGCCCGCTGAAGCTGTGGGTGTTTTCGTTGAGCCAGACTTAGTTGAGCGTTTAGTTACAGATGCGACCGGGGAACCAGGAATTTTACCGCTCATTCAAGAGGCTTTAGTGTTGCTGTGGCAGAGACTGGAACGGCGCTCTTTACCCCTGAGAGCTTATGAAGCCCTCGTTTTACCGAGTACTGCTTATGGAAAACAGGAGACTGGCCACAAAACGGGCGTGCAGGTGGCGATCGCCCGTCGTGCTGATCAAGGTACGGGAGAAACGGTTGAAGCCTTTGGAGAGCCATTCAAAGGTCACTCGGACATTATCCTTAGTCTTCTTTTTAGCCCCAATGGTCAGGTTTTGGTATCGGTAGGTTTAGATAATACCATCCGGCTTTGGAGTTTGGACGGTAGCCTCTTGTATGCAATGCAGGATTCTCAAGAGGGCAATGACAGCGGCGGCATCTTAGAAGTAGCGATTAGTGCTGATAGCAAAGATCTTGCTTTAGCCAGGGATGGTAAAGCAATGATACGGACTTTAGATTTTAACAGCTTTATGAGGCGTGGGTGTAGCTGGGTGCATGATTACTTGCAGACTAATGCGTCGCTAAGCGAAAGCGATCTTCATCCTTGTAATGGTATTAAAAACTAATTTCAGATGCGATCATGCAGCCTTCAAAAACTTTGACACATCACACTCAATATAACTTAGATGATTTTTTGTCAGATTTATCAAGAGTGAGCCAATTAAACCCTAATCTTACGGAAGCCTATTACTACCGTGCTGTTAGATATACGGGAAATAGAATTTACCTAGAGCATAGAAAAGACTTAACTCAAGCCATTCGTCTTAATTCCAATTTTGCAGAAGCATATTAATTGCGTTTCAGAATTGCCAGGTGTCATATTCCTAACACATCATGCCCAAACAAAATTCAACAAGAATCTGAGAATGATTTAATGCAGACCCTTCGTCTGAACCCGCGATTTATAGATAGTTTTGACATTAGCGCAAATCGAGGGTATTTTCCCTTTCTCCATCGAGTTCCGTATCCACAGATAATTCTTGAGCGACTTAACCAACGCATTCAATTCAATCCACGAGATACGGAGACTTACTTTGGTCGGGGTATTCTGAAACTGGAGCTTGCTGATCGAGCGGGTGCTATTGCTGACTTTGCTCAAGTAATTCAAGCCAATCCTAAGGACACAGATGCTTACTGCAATCGAGGCTTAGCTTGATACCGCACTAAAGATTATGCAGGAGCGATCGATGATATCCGTCAAGCCATTTAACTCGATCCTAATACGGAGGAACCGTACACGATGTTGAGCCTCGTGTCTTACGACATAGGTAATAAGGCGGCAGCTCTAGAGAAAGCAACTCAAGCCATTGAGCTCAATTTTGAGCAGTGTATTCCTTACTTAGTTAGAGGGCATATCTATCGGGAGCAAGGCAACGAAGCTCAAGCAAAGCTAATTTTGATCTAGCCTACATGTTTCTCTCTGAATTTGCTCAACCTGGTCCTGCTGGACTGGGGGCTGTGAGCACTCAAGTTTCCAGTAAATATCGTGCTAGAGCACGAGCACTTGCTGCCTTAGGACACAGACAGCAAGCTAATCGAGAGCTCCAAAAAGCAAATACTGCAGTACAAGTGCGAGGCAAGTGATAAAGTTCAATATATAACAATTGGCATAGACAGAAAAGGCATCAGCAACTTTTTTACTTCTATATCTTTTGTTGTTTCTATCATCATTGCGATTTGCGCTATATGCTTTCTGCTGAAAATGGTGCTGTCGCTTAAATCTCTATAGACAATGATGCCAATAATCAGGTCTATTCCATGTCCAAGGAAACCAGACTCGTTATCAAGAGGTGCGGAATTTGGTTAATTCTCTTTAGCGTTAAATAGATGCTAGTGTTTGAATTTATTTCAATCCAGGTAAGTCCAATCCCTTCAGTACCTTTGTAATTGCTTCCCGAGTTGCCTCTGCCCTAAAGCCCCAAGCTGAAAGTGCAAAGTAATCTTTCCAAGGATTTGCACCAAAGGTTGGATTATCAACATAGAGTTGACTGAAATCAGTGCCTGCCAGAAAGCTCAGCGCGATCGCATAGCTCGTCCAGGTAAACAATCGCAGTTGCTTCCCTGCCTTAACCCCTTGCTCTTCCCAGGTTAACGAGCGAACAGAAGGTGCTGGTGCCATAAACGGAACAGTTAGTACGCCTTTAGAAACGGCAGCGGTAGGAGATTGCTCGACTATTAGCTGCGTCAGCTCTGCGATCGCGCCATCCACTTCTGTTTGCAACCTAGAACTTTCCGCTGAGTCCGCTGGCTGCAAACTTTCGCTCTGCTGCTCCCAACTTTTCACTTTCGGTTGCCAAAGTAATCTCTGCTCAGGTAGCAGTTGATCGGTCAACCCCTTCAACTGCTTGATTTTGCCTTGCAACTGAAAGAAGCGGTTAATTTGCTGAGCTAGATCATCCAGGCGATCACGCAGTTGGTATGGTCCTTCTAAGTCCGGGAGTTCCCGCAACGCATTCTCTACCCCTTGACTCACCAGTTGAATGTAGGGAATATTGGGATTCTGATCTTGTAAGCGCTCCTTGAGGACTTTTGCATACTGCAACTGCACCAGTTAATCGGTTCGCCCCTTCAGCCACTTGCTCCAAATCGTTTCTGCCTGGGCCGCCGCCGCTTGCCCTTTTTCCCAACGCTCACCTTGCAGTGCCATGCGGATGTCTATCAGACTACTTTCTAAGCGCGTGCGGAAGGCTTCTGCTTGCTCAAGTTCGCGATCGTCCTGCATCTGCGATTGCAATTGCCCTGCTCGTACTAGAATTTCATCGCATGGCTTACCCTTAGCGCAAGACGCAGAAAACCCCATCCCTAGTCCCGTACCTGCCAATAGCATCAGCAACGGCAATAACCAAGGATCTTTTACCCGCACTGTCACCGGAATCAGAATGCTCTGTTGCCCATTGGGCTCACTTAGGCGTAGGCTGCCACTAAACTCTCCGCTGCTAGAGGCCCTGCTGAATTCGAACTTCAGCGGCACAATTAACGCGTTTGGTTTTCCAGACAACGTGCCCAAGGTGATTGCGCTGGCAGGAAAAACAGCAGCACCATCAGCTCAGTAGAGATCAACTTGAACAATAATTGCGTTTGCTGGCAAAACCGATTGACCACCAGAACGGTTCAGATTAAGAGAAAGAGCTTGAGGATTAGTAATAGGCTTTGTTGCGTTGAGAAACAAATTGCGGGTCTCAGCCGAGCTGCCACGCATTCCTGTTACCCTCAGAGGTTCAATTAAGGACTCAATTTAAGCAGTAACAGTTGCCATTGGCAGTAAGCACACTGCTGAAATCAACAAACTAGCAATTAGCCATTCAAGTTTCTTGTTTGTGATCATTAATTCGACCTTTAGGATAAGCCGGCATCAGTATGTTGGTAAGGTTCCTCACCAACATACTGATGCCACTCTTCTTCTGTTAAATTTCGAGTCAGGCGTTGACAGACTTTGGAAACCAGTCGCTCCGGTCGCCATGACCATAGGAGAGTGCCGTCTTCTTTGGCAACTGCTAGGTAATTACTACCGGGACTAAAAGCAATTGCTTAGGGAGTCTCAGGTGGGAGCGCTACTCTTCTCCAGCCTGCAACGTTCCAAACTTGAGTGTCTTCTTGATCACCAATGGCTAAAAACTTTCCATCTGGACTGAAAGCATTGCCTTCACAGCACCATGATTCTGCACTGAATTAACTTCCTGCCACGAACCAGTGTGCCATAAGCGTGTTAATCCTCCTGAACTACTTGCTGGCAAGTAAGCTCCATTTGGATCGAAGGCTAAGATTTCGATTATAGGCTCTTTCACTTGCAACACCGCTTTTCCAGCAGAAGCAATATCCCATACTTAAACTTACCTATCACCGCCTGTCACTCAATATTTGCTGTCTGGGCTAAAAGCACTACGCTCAGATCCTAAAGTTGATAAGCGAACTCGGAACAAAAGCTCATTCTGCTGTTTTTGTCGAAAATTATCTTGAATCCGCTTTACTTTCCTACCAGAGTGCATTTCCCATAATTCTAAATAGTTAGGATTTTTAGTTAAGACGAATTTATCATCCGGACTAATTACCGCTATCGGTTCCACAGTTGGGTCATCCTGTCTTTAGTGCTGAATGTGCACAATGGCATTACCAGAAGGCATTTCCCATATATTCGTCTCTCCTATATCTTTTCTTAGGTCAGTGACAGCAAGGTAGCGACCAGTAGAACTAAAGGATATTGAAGATACTTCAAATGACCGCTACTTGAATATTTCTCGAGCAGATACAACCTCTTGCACATTAAAACCAGAGGAAGTACCCAAAGCAAGATACTTCCCATCCGGACTAAGGCGAGCATTAAGTTCGTTTTCTCCTATTGTTGGAAGACCTCGAAATTTGTCAGATGGAAACACTATTTCTTGGCTAACTACATTCCAAATCCAAGGAAAATTGCCAGAAAGTCCTGTGAGATATGTGCCATCACGGCTAAAAATGATGTCATCAAATGTTTAAATATCGCGATATTAAATTCTTTCAAGAGTTTACTACTAGCAACATCCCACAATTTGGCAACATTGTTGTATCGCTGAAGCTATCCACTAGCGGTCGCTAGGTGTATGCCTTCCAGGCTAAAGGCGATTGCTTTGGTTTGATCTCCCGATGCTAAGAATGGAACGACTTCTTAAGGGGAAACCTTCCAAATGATTAGCTCTTGCTGATTGCTAACTGTTGCAATATACTGTCCATTAGTTAAGAGAAACTCGCTGATCGGGTGTTGGCGATAAATTACTTTTGCGCTTATCAAGTTGTACTTTGGGTGTCCGCATCACCTCTTGCTAAGTAGCAATATTCCATACGCGCACAGGAGAAGCGTTATCGCCTGTTATCAAGTACTTCTCATCATGCATAAAAATTGCATAGTGAGTTGCTCCATGCTTTAAGTGCGTAATTACACGTTGAGCAGTCAAATCAACAACTTGTGTGGTGCCATCTAAACTAGCTGTTGCTAAATACTTACTGTTAGAACTAAAGAAAACAGAGTAAACAATTTTTTGGTGTTGGAATTCCAATGTTTCTTTAAACGTTACAATTCCATCCGCGGCAGCTGTAAATTCATATACTTTGATTAGACTAAATTTTGCTGGGGCACCAAAGTGCACTCCCACCGCCATATACCTACTATCAGAACTAAAGGCGGTAGATTATGGTTTCTTCCTATATGAGAAAAGGAAGGGATACTACCCATTTATCTTCCTGTTCTTTGATAAAGAAACAGAAAAGAATTAGTACCGGTAGCAATATAATTGCCATCTGGACTGAAGGCAAGAGCAGTGATGCTAGACTCCGGAGAATCACGTTGCTGCTTGTTCTATAGACTAAACACTTTCTGTTTAGTAGTTACGCTCCAAACTTTCTCAGCAACCGCCATTACGCTTCCATCTAGACTGAAATTTAATAAGGGTTCAGGGGAGTTTAATAAGGGTTTAAGGAAGTTATGCTCCACATACATAATGGGTTGTAAATTCTTCTCTGCCAGAAGAGTTACACCTTTTTCCGTTGCTATGGCTATAGCCCCGTTTTGACTGAACACCATTGTCTTAACTCCGTCTGTAAGCTTTTGGGAGGCAAGTTGTTGACCTGTCTAAGTATCGTAGAGATGAGTTATGTTGTGCTGTGTCAACAGTAGCAATAGTCTCTGCATTAGAGCTAAATGCTATGCGTTTAGGCGGTTTTAGATAGGAAATTCGGGTGATTGCAGAGGTAATAAAATTAAACCCCTCCGGATCGTCTTTGCTATTCTCATCTTTGGTCTCTCAGTGCAAGCAAAGTTAGAAACGGAGCTGTCGAGCACTTGATGCCATCGCTAGCTAAAGTTCATACCGTTGCTGCCAACTGCAACGTACCAAGACAACTAGCTCTACTTTGAGACAAGCGCTGAAAGCTATGTAGCTCAATCCTAAAGTGGAATGACGCTGCAGACGCATCAACCTAGTCGAAACGTATGGTCAGCCTCAGTTGAGTGATGCTTTCATAGTAGGAGGTACCTGCAAACACATGGCGTTTGCAACCTGGCTCGAAACCCGCTCGTTCCAGACCTTTAAATTGGACTAAGTAATGGTTCTTGATAATACCAAGGACTTAGCTCAAAAGTCGGATTTACAAAAAGTTACACAGCTCTGATTTCCTGCGCCACATGATAGAGTCAGTTCTCAAAGATGCTGCGTCTTAACACTTAGAGCATGGTTATAAGAAGGATTTCAGCAGGAGGTTACTTAACAGAACGGTGGGATAGCCGCATTGGACTACCCCACCGTTTGCCGAAGAATCAACCTGGCACCGAGCTATTTTTGCAGGGAGCTACCCCCCAACTATCTTTGCCGCTGTAATGTT
>NZ_JACJPI010000048.1 GCF_014695975.1 Leptolyngbya sp. FACHB-321 | reverse complement strand
GATTGGCTCTCTTCGTGCGCCTTACAGCCTCAAAGTGTCAGAGTTGAAAGCTTTCATTGCTAGACCAAGTCAGGACTCACTACACAATTCTCAAGCCAGTAGAACAAGACCGACAGTTGTCGTGAAGTCTCAATGAAGCGACGAACAAATAGTATGTATACCAACAATCGCTCAATTCATCAGCTTTGCTGACTCAGCGATCGCTGCCAGTGCTTTGGACTACCCTCAAACTGGCACAAACGACGGAAGCTTTACGCAGTAATAGTTTCAGCTTTTTGTCTGTTTGTATAGTTGCTGCCACCCGCAACTATACAAGCGAACTTAGCTATAGGCTCAAAACACTGTGAAGGCTGAGTGATCAGTTTTGAGTGCAGTCAGCTCCTAAGGCTCTGGACTAGGGGTTGAGCCGACATACGACCTAAAAAGTGCAAGATGGGCTGGAAAGCTTGATCCAGATTGAGCGACACAGAATCGATCAAAGAAAGACTTAGCATCAGCACTACGGCAGCAACATGCAGAAGTGGTATGAGGGCATAGGGCTTTCAGCCGTTGAAACCACAGCTAAAGAAGCTGTGTACGACTGATTTTTGCTTAGTACATTGTCTAAAAATAGTCCAAACTGTTACTCATCAAGGGTTTCAGCCGTGCAGTTTAAATTACCTCTTTCTTGAAACCTCTACAGGTGAAAAGTTACAGCCCATCTTGCACTTTTTTGGTCGTCTATCGGCTCAACCCCGTTAACACTTCAGTGTCTTTGCCGCAAAGACTCAAAGACCCAGAACCGTGCCATCAATCGAGTGCAGCACGCCCGCCAAGTTCCTTTAACGCCCAATTGGCCATGTCCTGCACATAGGGGCTTTCATCCTGAAGGGCTGTCATGAGAGCGGCGGCAGCAGATGCCGTACCGATCTGATGCAGTGCTATTACTGCACCCAGTCGCACTTTCATCTCCGGATTGGTCAACAGTTCGGTCAGCGGTTCAACGCTCTCTGGAACCCCGATTTCACCTAAACAACGGATCGCTTCCAGTCGTACGTCCAAGTCTTCATCGGTCAGTTGGGCTTGCACGGGCGCGATCGCCCGCTCATCGCCTAAGTAGCGCAAGGCAAAGACCACCGACTTACGCACCGTAGGATGAGGATCGCTGAGGCTTGTCACGAGCGGTATCAAGTTTTGTTCATCAGGTGACTGGCTCAAGGCTCTGGCCGCCGCCTCCCGAATTTGCCAATTTGTATGAGTTAACAGTTGACATAGGGTGGGGACTGCCTCAAGAACATGCCGAGCGCGCACCGCTAGCCAGCGCAAGGATTCAATCGCCTGTAAAACCACCTCATCTTCTGCATCTTGCAATGCCTCTGTAAGAGGGAGAACCGCCCGCTCGTCGTACATCATACCCAGAGCGCCAGCGGCGCTGCGTCGGACAAAAGCATCTTCGTCCTGCAAAGCATCCATCACTGGAACCAGGGTTAAGTCTCCCACTCGACCCAGGGCAATCGCGGCTGTTGCTCGTAAAGGATGGACTTCGTCTCGCACAATGCCCAGTAACAAGTCTGAAATGGTCGTACCTGTCAGTTGGGTTAAGGCGGCTGCAATGGCTTGATCGGCTGCCAAGACGTCTCTTGTTAGGCTGGGTGAGCCTCCACCGGTGCGGTCTGCCTCCTCCTGCATGCCCAGACCACAGGGATACTCATAACCCCAGGCTAGGACTTTAAGCAGTGGTTCAATCGCCCGTTGAGCGCCGATTGCTGCCAGCGTTTGGGCGATCGCTTGAACCGCTTCTGGTTGTCCCGAATAGGCGAAGTGCCAACCATTCCACTTCTGCAAGATTTGAATCAGGGGTTCAACCACGATGGGAAGCTTAAATTGGCTCAATGCCTCAGCAACTCTTAAAACAACCTTCTCATCAATGTCTTGTGAGGCTCCAATTAATGACTCAATCGCACTGGCATCCCCGATCATTCCCAGTGCTTGTGCGGCGGCTGCTCGATCGCCGATGTCCGAATGCTGTATTTCTCCTTTGGACGCTTGCAAAATCTTTGCTAACACGGGTACGGCTCTTCGATCCTGTAATTGCCCCAGCAGAAGGATTACCTGATGACGAAGCCGTTCATGCGTCGAGGTTTTCAAGACCGCAATTAAGGGCGCAACCGCAGGTTTTCCGAGTTTGAGCAAGGCGGTGATCGTGTCTTCACCGTGTTCCTCCGTTTGCTTGAAGCGCTGGATCAGAGGCCGCACCGCTTGCGGATCACTACGATCGCCCAACACTTGAATTGCAGCTTTCCGAACGTTCCAATCTGGGTCTTCAAGCGCCTTTACCAGGAGGGGAAAGATTTGTTCTGACTCGTCTGTTTTGAGGGCAAGGATGGCGTAATACCGAGTAACTGGATCAGGATGTTGCACAGTCGTGAGCATCAGTGCGGCGATCCGTGGATGATTGAACTGACTTAAGGCTCCAATCGTCGATCGCCACAGAGGTTCTGGAGACGACTGAGCCAATTCCAGCAAGGGTTCAATCGCTCGATCGTCTTTTAATGCGCCTAAGGCCTGGACTGCCTGCAATTGCACTTTGTCATGGGAGTCTTGAAGACACGCAATGATGGGTTCGACACTTTGGCGATCACCGAGCTTAGTCAAATTAGCAATGGCGTACTGGCGAATCCCCCAGAATGGGTGATGCAGTAAATCCAGGAGGGTTACCAGAGCAGAGAATTCACCCAGTTGTACGAGAGCATAACTGGCCCACAAGACTCGCCAAGGCGATTCAGAAGCGAGCGCGTCTTGCAAAGCCGGAATCGCCATCGCTCCTAATTGCACCAATGCTCGAGCGGCTGTTTCGTTAACGTTGAGCATCCGGTGCTCAAACAGCGTGACTAACGGTTGAATGGCTCGCTCATCTCCGACCTCTGCCAGGATTTTTGCGGCTTCTTGACAAGTCCAGTCGCTAGGGTGTGTGGTGAGAGCTTGCAGCAAGAGATCGACCACTGGTTCTGGCTGGAGCACGAGCAGCTTACGGATAAGACCTTCATGCGAGCTATTGCTGGTCAAATAGTGTTGCTGCAAGAATTGAATCACGGCGGCGATCGCCTGCGTCGAATGCAAGTTCAACAAAGTATCTGCGGCTTCATACTGCACATCCTGGTGGTCATCTTGTAAGGTTTGGATCAACGGTGCGATCGCCCGTTCATCGCCTAATGCACCGAGTTGCTGTGCCGCCTTTCGTCGCACATAGGGGTCAGCGTCATTGAGTGTAGTGATGAGTAGGGGCACTGCGATCGTGCCCAGCTTACCGAGTGACTCCGTCACCACCTCCCGCACGTGCTCACATTCGTCCTGCAATAACTGCTCAGAGAGGGCTTGAAGCACTCGCGGATCAGTTCGCTGGTGATGCTCGCAGAGGTCAGACACGGCAAACCTCCGCATCTCATCGTCTGGGTGCTGTAACGCTCTCAGTAGGGCGGAAATGGATCTCACGCTGCGTGTTCCTCTCTGGGCTAGCTCGGCTGGGATAATAAACCTTTCTCCAGTGAAGCCGACATACCACATTGTTGGCTGGAGTGAGAAAACCGAACCTACTCCTTGCCAGTCTGCTCGTTCACCCAAGCAATGGCGGCACGGACGGATGTTAGAGCTGGAACTTCAACATATTGGTTGGTTCCCGTTGCCTCGTCAACAGTTTTCAATAAATACACCTTCCGTCCTCCACCCAGTGGAAACCAGAGCAACGTATGGTTTTGCCAGGTATCGACGATTTTGATTTTATATTCCTGGCAGAGACGAGCGTAACCAATCTCCTGAATGATCATGCGCTCATAGGGGGGATTGGGACGAGAGCACAACCAAATTGGTTGCCATTGGCTGGGCGGCTTTTTCCGAAAGCGGTCATCAAGCCAGAGTCCATGATAGGCGTAGACCTGAAAGCCTCCTGAATATTCGATCGCAGGTTCCCTTTGTCCATGTAATTGTCCTGCGCTGTCAAACGCCCACTTATGGGGGCGATCGCAAACCCAACACATTTGCTTCAACGGCACAACCCAGCCAACTTGTGCAGCAATTGTCTGCATCAGCGGCCACTGCTCCTGATCACAGGTATTCCCCCGCTCAATGAGCCAATCTTCTTCCTGCCAGGTATAGCCCAACTCGGTGACACAAAAATCGATCAACGCGCCATTACTAATGAGCCAGGTAGGATATTGCATCACCTCCCACAACGTAGCTTCTAACCCACGATGCCAGTGCAATCCCAACTCATGGCTGATCGTGCCCCATTGACGCTGCAACTGCTTTTCCAGGGGGTCTCGCAGTTGTTGGCTCAAGTCATCAAACAACTCGCCGCCCATGTGCTCATACAAGTTTGTCCAGAGGGGCCTATCCAACCGCTTGCGAATTTCGGACCAACAGCTATACAGCAAGTAATACCAGGGCTGGCGCAATCCCTCTGGATCGCGCTCTAAATAGAACTCCACTCGCTCTCGCAGTTCCAGTGGATTGGCACAAAATTCAATTTGAGGTGGTTCCAGTTTAGCCCGACCATACATTGCATCGATGGCTTCTATGGCGGTTGCTTGATCGATCGACTCCGTTGACCAGGCAAACTGCAACCACTTCTGCCGATACTGCGGTAGCAGGTTGAGCGGCTCTGAGGTCAGTCGTTCACTTGGAGCAGAATCAGGCTTCACAAATGGGGTTGGAGTAGTGATGGAGACCGTTAGCGCTTGTGTTCCACGTCATCTGGCACGGGTGCTAGTGCCATCAAGCAAGCCGTCCGCGTGTCAGCAGGAGGCACTCCCTATAACTAACCACGCTACCATTCGCCTCATGTGCAGGGCAACAACGGTCAGCATCGGCTGCAATCGCGATGTTGCTAGTCCTAAAGAGCGCGCTTGCCGCAGACCAAACGCGTGAAGACCGGGAGCCAAAGTGCCTTCATGCCCGCTCGTTACTTGTCAGTTTGTTTCCCAGCTTTGGTTGTTAGCTGCCACCCGCAGCTCACCAACGACAGCAGCGGTGCCTCACTGGTGCCTTAGAAGCCCACGGGAACGAGAGCATCGGTGTGGCAGACTAGAACCGAACGGTGATTGAGATCAGTTCTAGTTCAGTCAGTCACTAGGAGAGCGGTAGAGACTCTCTGTCTCTGATCTTAAAGTCGATGGAGGTGAGCGATCAAGACACAGGAGGACAATCTGTGGGACGCGATTGAGCGACTTGAGTCTCGCTGCTGTGGTCCTGAGTGCTTAAAGTGCTGGCGTGCTTTGATGCGAGCCTGCGCGCAGCTGCTCATGAGCCACCTACCTGCTGCGGTCGCTGACTGGACGGCGGCGGCCGATGCTTACGAGCGCGGTGCGCTTTCCACAGAGGCGCTAGCCGTCGTCCGCGTACGTGCATGGCAGTACCACGATGCCAGCCAGCGGTCCGTCAGCCCGGACGCATTGAGTGGCTTGCGTGTGGTGATGTATCGGCTGTGGCCGGCACCTGTGGCTGCCGATTGGTATGAGTTAGCGTGGCACTTTCTGCACTGCTGCAACGAAGCAGGCCTTAGGGATGACCAGTTGTTCGACTTACTGCAGGAGCATTTTGCTAGTCTTAGCGGCGAAGCAGAGGTCGTCTAACCACAGCAGGTACTTGACCGCCGACACAACGTCCTTATGTCAATCGGGGCCACGCAGGGGGTGATGCCGGGCCTTGGGCTGCTTCACATGGCAGCGAGGACAGTACGCCCATTTCATGGTTGGGGAAGCGAGGCTTTAAGATCAAGCAAGTACATCAAGACAGTGTCATCAACTCAGAGGCGCAGCAGTGAGTCAAATTGTTGTCTCTACCATTGGTTCTTGGGGTGCTTTGTGGGTGACCGACAGCAACAGAACAAGGTGCTGCACTCGACCGCCTATACTCTACGCTCGTGCTTCCACCAGCCTCCAGCGGCGAGTAAGCTAAATCGTTCGGCTGAAATTTGTTCTAAATCTAAATACAGCTAGGGTTCATAGAGAAATCCTGAGGGATCACAAAATGCAAAGCCAGCATATAGCTTTAATCCGAACCCTCTTCCAAAGCCGCTTAGCGACTCTTGAGCATCTTTTGGAGTCAGCTCGAACTCACTTTCGTGATGATGAGTCGTTCCTTCAGAAGCGGCTTGCGGCTGATATGTTGCCCTTCGGTACACAGATTGCTTTCACCTGCAATCAACCACGCAACTTTGCTCTCTGGTGTGATGGTAAACCGGCGAATCATCTCGATCCAGACGTCACAGCTCTCGCGCAGGCAGACGAGCACATAGCAAACACTAAAGAACTTCTTTCGGGTGCTCACGTTGAAGACACAAAGCTAGCTGAGGTGACGCGCATTGAATTGGGTCAGAGCCTGTACCTTGAGTTGTCTGGTCATGCCTATGTCAATGAATTTCTCATGCCAAACTTTTACTTTCATCTGGTCACGGCTTACGATATTCTTCGCATGGCTGGGGTGCCAATTGGCAAACGAGACTATATGCTGCACTTGGTGCCATCAATCAGAAAGGAATGAAGCCTAACTATTTAAAGGCAACGGACAGTCAAGTTAATTTTCGTTTAATAGCCGCCGCTGATTTGAGCTGTTAATGCTTAGAAACAAGGCCGAAAATGCTTCTTTTCGGCAAAGATGCAAGCTGGGATGCGGCTAAGGTAAAAAAGTGCAAGATACACTGGAAAGCCTTATCCAGATTGAGTTACAGAGCATCTGTCGAAGTAAGGCTCAGTATTGGAACCGCTGCTGCCACCCGCAACTAACCAACAAAATCACCCCTGTTTTGAGGCGAACGCTGAAAGCCTTACATGGAAAGGCTTTAACACCCATATGATAAACTTTTACACTTATCTCGGCACAATGTCTATGTTGGCTCAACTCCGGGTTGATCCAGTTTGAGTGTCAGCATCAGAGAGGGGGCAGGTTGCTATTTGGCACTCACCGGCTTGAGCCTTTAACTTGTTGAGAGAGCGCTTGGATTGCCGCTTTGTACTGAGGATCAGCGATCGTCCCTAAACTGCGCTGACGAACCAGATCTTGCCG
>NZ_JACJPI010000047.1 GCF_014695975.1 Leptolyngbya sp. FACHB-321 | reverse complement strand
CGTTCTCCAGTCAATTGCTTTGTCAATATCTTGGGCGGATTGATTGCCTATTGCCATCAGCCAAAGAAGCCATCCATTGCCCTTGACCACAATTTGCTCCTTCCGGCTTAACCCGAACTGACGTTAGCTCTACATTGACCGAGGAGCAAGCGCTGGCTGATGAAAGTGCTGGAGCATCGAAACAGGCGCAGCGGCAAAACCGAGCTAGCAGCATCACTTGAGCATCGATCCACTAGGCACCGATCGTCTTTGTTAGTGTGCGACTCACCTTGGCAGGGCTAAGGACTATGCTCCCATCCCGATAGCCCACAAAACGAACATAGACTAACTCTCCAGCTTCAATATCAGGGGTATCAGGTTGGTGAAGCGTTGGATCGTATGCGACCTGTTCCCACACTGCACCAATTTGCTCATATCCCCAGCTCTGCACAAGGTTTTCTAGCGGTACAAACATTGGCACGACGTTTTTGGCAGGTAAATCGGGACGTGTCTCAATGATTTTGTTGACGCTCGGATAGTGGGTAAATAGCACTTGTAACTGCTTGAAGAGTGAGTGGCGCAGCGTTGTTGTGAGTGCGATTTCCTGCTGTTGCAGTGCTTGTTGCAGCCGTAAGCATTCTTGTGAGAGTCGATCGTTCTCTTTCTGGAGTGCGGCTTGCAGTTCGAGCGTTTCGCTCGTCGCAGGTTCTGGCGACAACAACTCCAGCTGGTGGGGTTGCTGCATTACCTGGTCAGTGCGTTGCCGTAATGCCTGCAAGCGAAGGTTCTCCTGCATCAATTCTGTTTTGAGCTGCAATTCCTGCTCAAGTCTTTGGTAGTCTCGCTTTAAGCGATTGCGCTCGGCATCCAACTTGCCGTTACTTTTGGAGCCAGCATCGACCAACTTGACGATCGCCAGAATAAAGACGAACTCGACCAGAAAACCAAACCAGAAAAGGTTGGTATTGTCTTCCACTCGCCTACCCCCTTAATGCAATAACGCGATCGCTTCAGTTATACTTACCACCCACCATTTTGGCTCATGCCACCCATTCCAGAGCGGTCGTAAAGGTCGCTTTTTGTTACGTAAAACGTCAAAGCTGTAACGTCATGACGCGCTTAGAATATCCAACAAAAACTGAGTTAGACACGCGGGTTCAATTGTTTCTAGAATTTTTGTCTTCACAATGTCAAATTTTGCACCCGCTTTAGCGCGTAAATCTTCATCCAGGGATGCCAGAAAGCCTCTTGCAATCAGGTCATCGCCAACTTGAGCGAAACCAATGCCCAGTTCCTGACTACGCTCCATTTTCTGGGTAGCATCGACGATCGCCCTCACAATTGCCATGCGATCGCGGGGTTCACCATCAATGAGCACAATGATGATTTCGCCATTAGGTTTTGTTTGCCCTGCCGCCTTGCGCGTAAAGTAGCTATCCAGGGCTGCCTGTAAACCATCCAACAGGTTGAGGCTCTCCGGCGGATAGTTTGCCTCAAACACAAACTCTAGTTGATCAGGCGTGACCTGCTTGTATTGTTTAAACGAACCGGATGGATCTTGATGCGAGGAAATGTACAGGGTGATGCCATCGGGGTCTAGAGTCTCACATTTTGACACCAGCGCGAGCACTGCATCATGGGCAGCGACCCAAGACGTTGCGAACCCCGGCACACTCGGCACAATGCTAGCAGCCGTTTTCGCAATAATGACCGTGTAATCTCGGTTTTCTAGCAGTAGTTCAGACATTGCTTATAACCTCGCTGCAAGCGCGTCTCTATAGTTGCAAGCTATTTTAGTAATTTATGCAGCAACTAAGAAAAAATCTCTGGTTCTCAACACTAGTCGGTCAACAAAACCAGAGATTTTTAGGATTATAAAAGGCAGTATTCAGCCCTAATGCGTTATCAGCATAAGAGCGCTACTGCACGCGATCAAGGGTCGGTGCTTTGAGCAGTTCTGGCTTGAACGCCTGAAGGATCGTCTCCGTTGGTGTCTTTTGAGCCAGAGACGGCACTTGCTCGCGGAGCCGAGCTGTTAGCTGTTGCGTCTTCACATCGTAAATCTGCGTGAGTAGCTTGGGGTAAAGCCCAATCCCGATAATCGGCACCAGCAGCGCTGAGATAATAAACACCTCACGGGGTTCTGCGTCCATTAACTGCTCGTGGGATGTGAGCGTCTTGTTTTCAGGACCGTAGAAAATCTCGCGGAGCATCGACAGCAAGTAAATTGGCGTGAGAATTACACCAACCGCCGCCAGCATCACCACTAGCACCTTGAAGGGCGGAGCATAGGCATCGCTGGTCGCAAAACCAACAAATACCATCAGTTCAGCAACAAAACCGCTCATACCCGGTAACGCTAAAGATGCCAGCGAGCAAGCGGTAAACATGGAGAAGATCTTTGGCATCTTTTGACCCACACCACCCATTTCATCCAGCATCAACGTGTGGGTGCGATCGTAGGTAGCACCGACCAGGAAGAAGAGACTGGCACCAATCAAACCGTGAGACACCATTTGCAGCACGGCACCGCTGAGACCGAGATCGGTAAAGGAAGCGATCCCCAGCAGCACAAAGCCCATATGCGAAATCGAAGAGTAGGCAATCTTGCGCTTGAGGTTTCGCTGGGCAAACGAAGTCAGTGCCGCATAGATAATGTTGACGACCCCCAGGATCACCAGCGCTGGTGCCACTGTTGCGTGTGCCGCTGGCAGCATCTCCGCATTCATCCGAATGAGGGCATAGCCACCCATTTTCAGCAGAATGCCTGCCAGCAACATATGCACTGGAGCCGTTGCTTCACCATGCGCGTCAGGCAACCAAGTGTGTAGCGGAATGATGGGGAGTTTCACCGCGTAGGCAATCAGAAACCCGGTATAAAACCAAAGCTGCAAGGTCAGGGGGAAGTCCTTTTGCATAAGCGATCGCATATCAAAGGTGACTGTATCGCCATAGAATGCCATCCCCAGCGCTGACAGCAGAATAAACAGCGATCCCCCAGCCGTATACAGAATAAACTTCGTCGCTGCATAATGACGCTTTTTGCCACCCCAGATCGACAGCAGCAAATAAATCGGAATAAGCTCCAACTCCCACGTCAGGAAGAACAGCAGCATATCCTGTACTGCAAAAACAGCGATCTGCCCACCGTACATCGTCAGCAGCAAGAAATAAAACAAGCGCGGCTTCAGCGTGACGGGCCACGCTGCCAGCGTTGCCAGTGTTGTGATAAAGCCCGTCAGCAAGATGAGCGGCATTGATAGCCCATCAGCACCGACAGACCAATTCAGGTCTAGCTGAGGCACCCAGGTATAGCTCTCAAAAAGCTGCATCTCTGAGGTGGAGAAATCGTAATAGTTATAAAAGGCGTAGACCAGAATTGCGAAATCAATCAGCCCTACGACAAGGGCATACCAGCGAATTGTCTTGCCATCCTTGTCAGGGATGAAGGGAATCAACAGCGAGGCTGCGATCGGAAACAGGATGCTAGTCGTTAGCCAGGGGAAATTAGCAGTAAGCATCAGTAACCAGTTATTAGTTGTTAGTTATTAGAACAGGTTTCTAAAGCGTTGAATTGAGCGCTTAGACATACATTGGCTGAAACTCGTTGAAAGGCAACTCAAGCGTTTGTCACTCAGAGACCGCCAGCCACAGCCCAATTCTCGTTAGCGTCAAGCTGCCAGGTTTTAGAGTAGTGTATCTGCCTCTCTCCACTAACAACTAACCGCTAACAACTTCTTAAGCTATGCCAGAGAAGATCACTAGACCAAGCACCGCTGCAAACACAATCAGTGCATAGAACTGAGCACGACCATTCTCAACATACTTAAGCAATTCACCAGTAAGCAGCGTGACTAACCCTGCCAAATTCACAACGCCATCAACCACTTTGTAATCGACTTCCAGAACTTGCCGCGCTAAACGACGACTGCCCAGAACAAAAACATTGTGGTAAATATCGTCGAAGTACCATTTGTTTTTCGATAGCTGATAAAGCGTAGGAATCTTGGCAGCGATCGCCGCTGGGTTAATCTTCTTCTGCCCATACATCAGAATCGCCAGCGAGATACCAAGGAGCGAGATGCCGACTGAGCTACCTGCCATAACAAGAAACTCATTCAGGTTTTCGCCACCCTCTGCCGCAAGCTCCACCGCTTCGCCAGGAGCATGAATAAAGGCTTCAAAGTAGTTTGCAAACGGTGTGCCTACCAGCCCAATCAGCATGGATGGTATTGCCAGAATCACCAACGGCAGCGTCATCGTAAACGGCGATTCGTGAGGCGATTCACTGTGGTGCTCATGGTCATCATGTGCGCTCTCAGCGTGATGATGATCAGCTGCCAGCGTTAGCTCTTGAGGATTCATGGCACCGGGACCAAAGGTTAGACCTTGGGCTTGCAGTTGCTCGACCTTGATCAGTTGGCGTGCCGTAGCATCATTGCCCCGAAACCCACCCTCAAACGTCAAGATATACATCCGAAACATATAGAATGCCGTGATTCCTGCTGTCAGATAACCGACACCCCACAGCACTGGGTTTGCCGCAAAGGCATTACCGAGAATCTCGTCCTTTGACCAGAAGCCTGCAAACGGTGGAATCCCCGAAATCGCCAACGTCCCAATCAAAAAGGTGATGCCTGTATAGGGCATATATTTCCGCAAGCCGCCCATCAGCCGCATATCCTGCGCGTATGCCGGGTTGTGCCCTACCACATGCTCCATTCCATGAATGACCGAACCCGATCCCAGGAAGAGCATTGCCTTGAAATAAGCGTGCGTCATCAGGTGGAACATACCAGCGCTGTAGGACCCTACGCCCATTGCCATAACCATGTAACCTAACTGCGACATGGTGGAATAAGCCAAGCCTTTCTTGATATCGTTCTGAGTGATGGCGATCGATGCTCCCAAAAATGCTGTGAACGCACCTGTGTAAGCGATGACATCCATCACAACTGGGATGCCTTCAAACACAGGAAACATCCGGGCAATCAGGAAGACACCAGCCGCCACCATCGTCGCTGCATGGATCAGCGCTGAAATCGGAGTTGGACCCTCCATAGCATCCGGTAGCCATACATGAAGCGGAAACTGCGCCGACTTCGCCACAGGTCCTAAGAAAATCAGAATGGCAAAGAGTGCTGCAAGTCCACCGCTAAGAGCACCCGTTTCTACCAAATCTTGCAGTCGTTCGCCGATCGTCGCAAAATCAAAGCTCTGCGTTGCCCAGTAAAGCCCAAGAATACCAAGCAGCAAACCAAAGTCACCGACCCGGTTCGTTACAAACGCTTTTTGGCACGCATCAGCCGCGCCTTTGCGATCGAACCAAAAGCCGATCAGCAGGTAGGAACACATCCCCACCAGTTCCCAAAAGATATAGACCTGCACCAGGTTTGGACTCAGCACCAGACCAAGCATCGAAGCGCTAAACAGGCTCAGGTAGGCGTAGAACCGCACATAGCTCGGGTCATGCGCCATGTAACCATCGGTGTAGATCATGACAAGGAATGCCACCGTTGTCACAATCACCAGCATGAGAGCAGTAAGGTGGTCGATGGTGTAGCCCATGCGGAGATGGAAATCGCCCGCTGATGCCCACTCAATCATCTGAGTGTAGGGAGCGTGCCCATTCCACTGGCTCCACAACAGTGCCCCAGATAGCACCAACGTCGCCCCAATCAACGAGACGAGAAAAATTGAGTTAACCTGCCGCAGTTTATTCGTCGCTTTGTTGAAGGAGATTAGCCCCAAGCCTACAATCATTGCGCCAGCCAGCGGCAAGACTGGAATCAGCCAGGCGTACTGATAGATTGCTTCCATTGCTCATGCCTATGGTGAAAGTGCTTCGTATGGTCGGGAAAACCGTTTACATTGTGACACACACTTAACAAGAAACTGTCGGGTGCGAACACAACATTCTTGCTTTCCTACGATTTAACACGCCCAAACCCAGTAATAAAACGACTCTCAGCAGGATGCCTCATAAAGGGAACTTGCAGTAGCTATGTGCAGATAAAGACATGATTAAGACAGAGGTGTGCCAAGTTTCACTTACCCTGGATTGACGCTCTCTTAGAAGCTTTAAGCGTTATCAGTCTAAGCACTATCAATCAGTAAGAGAAATTCCGCAGATGTACGGGATCACCAGGGAAACTATTTAACTTGCTATTCCTTAGCGTTTGGCTTCTGTAATGAAACCGCCAATCGTGGCAATGAGCAGGAAGATACCCGCGATCGTCAGCGCTGTTACTCGGCTGTGGGTGCTGGAAAGAACAACCAGTGCGATAACAACCAGTGTTGGCAGTTTCGTTTTGATCAGAGAGTCAAGCACATTCCGCAGGTCATTGGTCACTTTCGCCTGCTCTGCTAGCGTTTTGCTGCCCATGACGTAGCGAAAGAGTCGTCCCGTTTGCAGCAGCAAGAACAATTTGCTACGAGTCGCGGGGTAAAAGTCAGGTTGAAGGGTGAGTGCTTCATCAAAGTTGGCGATCGCAGCATCAAAGCGACGCATTTTTCGCAGCGCCAGCCCGCGCTGGTGCCAAAGTTTGTGGCGTTTTGGCTCTACTTGTAAAAGGTTGTCATAACTGGTAACCGCTTCTTCATAGCGCCCTAGCTTTTGCAGTGCCGCGCCCCTGCTGCCCCAGGTGAAGGGTTCATCCGGTTTCAACGCCAGCGCTTTGTCGTAACTTACGACTGCGGCTTCGTAGCGTCCCTGGTCGCTAAGGGCATCGCTGAGGATACTCCACGTCTGATAATCGTCAGGGTTTAGCTCCAGGGCACGATCGCAGCTTTTAGTTGCCTCTTCAGAGCGTCCAAGGTGGTAGAGCGCTTTGCCCCGCAAACTCCAGGCTTCAGCCGCATTTGGGTCTAGTTCTAGCGCATGATCGCAACTGACGATCGCCACTGCTGGCTCACCCGCCTTCAGCAACGCAGCAGCATGACCGATCCAAACCTCTTGCCAGCCCGGTCTTAGCGTCAAAGCCTCAGCAAAACTGGCGATCGCCGTGTTGACATCACCACTATCCAACGCCTGCTGCCCTTGCTGATACAACAGAAGGGTCTGCAAGCCCTCCGTCGTTTGCTTATCAGCCAACAGTTGCACCCGCGCTTCAGGTGTCAGATGCCAGTATTGCTGATAGTCCGTTTCAGAAAAATCTTCGTGCCAACTCATAGGAAGATCGCCCATCAATAGTAGACTGACGAAGGCAGAAGGAAAGGCTAAAGGATGCAGGATTAGTAATTAAAATTTGAGTTTTAAATTCCAAATGTGACTTCGGATTCCTGGCTCCTTCAACCATTGGCTTTTTAGCTACCCTTCATCCTTTATCCTTTCTAACAACTCACTACTCCAAGATGCCCCTATGAGCACTGAACTTGACCCGACAACACAATCGAAAAAGCAAGTTGGTGAGGCTGCCGCCGCGCGTGTGCAGTCAGGTTCTATTGTAGGACTGGGCACTGGGTCAACGACAGCCTTTGCAATTCAGGCGTTGGGCGATCGCCTTAAGCGTGGCGACCTGAAAGATATTAAAGGTGTAAGTACGTCGTTTCAGGCGATCGTGCTGGCAAAGGAGTATGGCATTCCACTCACAACGCTGGATGAAGTCGATCGCATTGATCTGGCGATTGATGGTGCCGATGAAGTCGATCCACAGAAGAACCTCATCAAAGGCGGCGGCGCAGCACATACGCAGGAAAAGATTGTTGATGCCTTTGCCGATCAATTCATTGTGGTCGTTGATGGTGGCAAGTTAGTCGATAAACTCGGCACAACGTTCCTGTTGCCTGTAGAAGTTATTCCCATGGCGATGAGTCCTGTGATGAAGGCGATCGCGGCATTGGGCGGCAAACCTCAGCTCCGTATGGGTGTCAAAAAAGCGGGTCCCGTCATTACCGATCAAGGCAACTTTGTCATCGACGTAAAATTTGATGCTGGCATTGATAACCCTGCCGAGTTGGAGAAAACCCTCAACAACATTCCTGGCGTGCTTGAAAATGGCTTGTTCGTTGGCGTTGCCAGTTTGGTGCTGGTCGGTGAAGTCATTGATGGCAAGCCATCAGTGAGGGAGTTTTAAGGGATGATGGCTGAAAGCTGAAAGCTAACGGCTGACGGCTGACGGCTAACCAGCGAACGACGTGTCACCGAGTGCCGCCCTCGCTTTCCTTGCAACACAACGTAACGAAAGACGTGGGTAAGGAACTACAGAACGTTTTAGACTTTTAAAGCAATCAGCAGAAAGCGTTCAGCTTGAGTTTGATACGCTTTGAGTCTCACATGCTTTTGGTAAGTCATCCACAAATCACGATCAATGATCAACTTCACCACACCATTGAGTCATTGACTGCTGACCGCTGATAGCTGACCGCTCATCCCCTTGTCCTCTCGTCGCATCAATCCTATGTTTCCAAACCAGCGTCCCCGTCGCCTTCGCAGCCATCCCCAGCTTCGTCGGATGGTACGTGAAACAGTATTGACCACTAGCGACCTCGTTTATCCATTGTTTGCCGTACCAGGTGAGGGCATTGCTAAAGAAGTAAGCTCTATGCCCGGAGTCTTCCAGCTTTCAGTAGACAAAATTGTGGAAGAAGCGAAGGAAGTCTATGACTTGGGCATTCCCGCTATCATCCTGTTTGGTATTCCTGCTGATAAAGATGCAGATGCTACAGGTGCATGGCACGATCACGGCATTGTGCAAAAAGCAGCGGCAGCGGTCAAGCAAGCTGTTCCTGACCTGCTCGTTATTGCCGATACGTGCCTCTGCGAATATACTGCCCATGGGCACTGCGGCTACCTCCAAGTAGGCGATTTGAGCGGACGGGTGCTGAATGACCCCACCCTAGAATTGCTCAAGAAAACGGCGGTTTCCCAGGCTCAAGCAGGAGCTGACATTATTGCGCCCTCTGGGATGATGGATGGGTTTGTGCAGGCAGTTCGTGCGGGATTAGATGCGGCAGGGTTTGAAGACACGCCGATTATGTCCTACGCTGCCAAGTACGCCTCAGCTTACTATGGTCCGTTCCGGGATGCGGCGGATTCTGCACCTCAGTTTGGCGATCGTCGTACCTATCAGATGGACCCTGGCAATGGTCGTGAAGCTATCAAAGAAATCGAACTCGACATTGCTGAAGGTGCCGATATGCTGATGGTGAAGCCCGCTTTGGCATACATGGACATCATCTGGCGCGTGAAGGAAGCAACCAATCTACCCGTTGCTGCCTACAACGTCTCTGGTGAATATGCGATGGTTAAAGCTGCTGCCCTCAACGGCTGGATTGATGAGCAGCGCGTAGTGATGGAAACGTTGACGGGTTTCAAGCGCGCCGGAGCCGATATGATCCTGACCTATCATGCTAAAGCTGCTGCCCGCTGGTTAAGCGCCTAGCTTAATGAGGGTCGTGCCTCAAATATGTTGCTCTAATTTTGTAGGGACGTTCTGTGTAGCGTCCCTACAAAATTAGAGCAACCAATCTAGAACATTGCCCATTAATCAGAACTAGCAACCAACGTACCCGGTTTGTAACAAATGCCTGCTTGCTTAAAGCGGCGCAAGGCTTCGCTGAGGCGATCGCAATCCGCAATGAGACTCACGCGGACATACCCTTCGCCACCGCTGCCAAACGCATTCCCAGGCGTGACCACCACACCCGTTTCTTGCAATACCGACAGCGCAAAATCTGTAGAGCCAACGCCTACCGGGCAAGGCACCCAGAGATACATCGTGGCGTTTGGTTTCGGCACTGTCCAACCCAGTTCTGCCAGCCCTTCAATGAGAAAATCGCGACGGGTGCGATACCGTGCTTGCACGTCATGCAGATACACATCGGGAAGCTGCAAAGCTGTCTCTGCAGCTGTTTGAAGCGCCGCAAAAATGCCGTAGTCCAGATTGGTCTTCAGGGTGCGTAAGCCCTGAACAATATGGCGATTGCCGACGACAAAGCCAACGCGCCAGCCAGCCATATTGTAGGTTTTGGAAAGCGTGTGGAATTCGACCCCAATCTCCTTTGCGCCAGGGATTTCGAGCAAGCTAGTTGGCTGATAGCCGTCAAAAGCAAGCTCCGCGTAACAAAGGTCATGGACGAGCAAAATTTCGTAGTGGCGGGCAAAGTCAACAATTTCTTCAAAGAACTCGCGGGGAGCAGTCGCAGCCGTTGGGTTGCTAGGGTAATTGAAGTAAAGGATTTTTGCTTGCTGAGCGATCGCCTCAGGAATCGCTGCCACATCAATCAGCCAGCCGTTATCAGGCTTGAGGATCAGGCTATGAATGGTTGCTCCAGCAATGAGTGGTCCCCGAAAGTGCGCTGGATACGCCGGGCTGGGCACCAGCACTAGATCGCCTGGATTCACATACGCGATAGCGAGATGGGTTAAGCCTTCTTTAGAACCTAACAGCGGCAGCGCTTCACCTTCGGGATCAAGCTTGACGTTATAACGACGATAGTACCAATCCGTAATCGTGCGCCGAAAGCTGGCAGTGCCTTCAAAAGGCGGATAGCCATGATTGGCAGGGTTTTGCAGCGCCGCGATTGCCGCTTCAACAACAGGCTGTGGCGTAGGTCCATCAGGATTGCCCATCCCCAGGTCAATCAGGTCTAACCCTTGCTCACGCGCACGCACTTTCAGTTCATCCAAACGAGCAAACACGTAAGGAGGCAACGACCCCAGACGATCAGCAGGCTTAATCCAATCCAGGTTCATGCTGTCACCTCGTTAGTGGAGCTAGGGGTAAGAGGTGAGGAATGGGGAGTAGCAGGGAGAGGGGCTGGTTGTTCACTCCTCTCTCCTCTCTCCTCTCTCCTCACCTCTGCGGTGGTTGACACCATTGCTGCCATCAACTGTGCTGGCTCCACTGCGAAAGGGAGGCGATGAATGTCAGAACTATGAGCACAGGCAATGTCTGCGGCTTGCTGGAGATCGGCGAGCGAAATCGCTCCTAGCCCCAAGTCATACAGGGTTTGCGGCAACCCGATCGCGCTGTAAAACTTCAGGAGCTGCTGACGCGCCGTTGCTGCAAGCTGATTGCCCTGCACAATTTCCTCTAGACGCAACTGCACCAGAATCCCATAGGCGACTTTTTCACCATGCAGCGTACCGTGACTGGCAAGCAGGTGTGTCAAGCCATTATGTACAGCATGAGCCGCAACCGTACGGCACTGGGCACCACCCAATCCGCCGATCACGCCCGCCATCAGCACCGTAGCATCCACAACTTCCTGCCAGGTTTCTCCACCTGGCTCTTGCAGGGCGATCGCTGCTTTTTGAAACAACAGATCCCGCAACACTCGTGCCTGCTGCACGGCTGAGATAATTAACGTTTGTTGAGAATGACCGCTACTCACCGACGCCTCATACCATTTGGCGATCGCATCTCCAATGCCAGCAACCAGAGTGCGACGAGGAGCTGTTTGCACTAATCCATAGTCCAACACTAGGAGGTTAGGGCAGCGTGATAAAACCACATCATGCTGAAAGGCACCCTCGTCGGAATACACATTAGAAAGCGCTGTCCAGGCAGCACAGGTCGCGGCTGAAGTGGGCATCGTCACAACAGGAAGCTGGTGCTGATGGGCTACCAGCTTGGCAGTATCCAGTGCTTTGCCGCCGCCAATGCCAATCACCACATCTGCTTGATGCTGAACCACTGCCTGATAGAGGTTTGACAGCGTTGTCTCGCTGCAATCAGGGCTGTAAGACATCCAGGCAACCGACAACTGTTCGCGCTCCAGTACTGGCTGCAACTGCGGTTTCACTATAGCAAGCGTTTGGTTGCCGCCAATCACCAGCGGACGATGACCCAGCCGCGCGATTGCACGACCCGACTGAACCAGCAACTCTCTACCACGTAACACTTGCGCGGGAGCGATCGTAAGCAGCGGTTGTAAAAGTGTTGTAGACATAGCAGCGTAGAGTTGAGACACTGAACGAACGTGAAAGCACTGACAAACACTTGAGATGGCAATTGACGCGCTTACAAGTGCTTTTTGTCAGTCTAGCTTTTTGTCAGTCTAGAGTAAGCACCCAAAGCCTTTCGTCTTCTAAGCTCCGGCAGATGGTGCAGAAGTGGATGGTTTTGGTAAGCGGGCAAACTGATCATGGTCGATTTCAACAACCATCTCGTTATCAGTAGGAGACAGCAACGACGGCTTAACCTGACCCAGATACACAGGTTGAGAAACCCCCGGTGCTGGGTGCAATAAAGCACGGGCACGGATCGTCATCGTTGACTCGCCCTGCGACAGCCGACCGGACGAATAAAGGTCTACCGCAGCCTGCCGTAAGGTGGCATCCAGCGCCGTTTCAGTAATAGTGGCAGGCACCACAATCACCACCTGAGAGGCTCCAGAGTCAAAGACGCGGGTAAATTTGACGGCACCTGGAATCTGAGGGCGATCATGCAGCCCCAAACCCAGTGCAAACAAACCGCCCGTCAACACGCCCATAAAGCCCGTGATGCCAACTAGCCGAAACCGGATCCCCCACTTTAACAACAACCCCAATACCATCAAAGCAGCAGAGAAGAGGGTAAAGTACCCTGACCAGATTGCGATCGTAACCAGTGAAAGACCAAACATGACGTAGGGACGAATGGAGCGGCGAATAAGGCTAAGACAGACCAAGCTTCAACAGACAATTTAAGCTTCAAAAACCCAAGCTTTGACCCGCTCCAAGCTTTGCCAGCCCGGTTTGCGTACAAAGCCATCCTCAATATTTTGTGCTACTTCATCGCGCAGTTCTGGCACTGCCATCACCAGTTGCTGCACCAGTTCAATGTGCTGCCGAACCCCTTTTTTAGAGGTTTCTAGCATCGCCAGCACCAGATTGACCCGTGCCTGTGCGTCTTGTGGGTTAAGCTTGACCGCTTTTTGCGCTGCTTCAAATGCTAGAGCAGGCTTCTCAACCAACAAGTACAGCCATGCAAGACACGTCCAGGCAGAGCTACTCTTGCGGGAACGATCGCAGACTTCTTTAAAGACAGGAATCAGCGTTTCGGGCGCTTCGCCTGCTTTGTAGCGCTCAATACCTTCATCAAAGAGCGCATCAACAGTTTGAGTCATAGTTAGGGAAGAGAGTTACTGGTTGTTGGTTTCTAGTTGTCAGCAGTTCAGACTAAAAACTAACCGCTAACAACTATAAGCGTTGTTGGTTTTTAGCTGTTAGCAGTTCAGACTAAAAACTAAAAACTAACCGCCAACAACTAAAGAAGCTACGCTGAGAACGATTTGCCGCAGCCACAAGTTTGATCAGCGTTTGGGTTCGTGAATTGGAAACCACCGCCAATCAGCGCATCACTATAATCAAGCACTAAACCATAGAGATAGAGCAGACTTTTAGGATCGCACACAACCTTAAAGCTCTCGTAGTCGTAAACCTCATCCGTAGGCTGAATGTTGCTAGCATCTTCAAAGTTCATGGTGTAAGACATCCCAGAGCAACCACCGCCCCTTACACCAACACGCAGGCATAGATCCTGCCCCTGCTTTTCTCGAAGCTGCAACACGTGGTTCAGAGCGGCATCTGTCATGAGAATGCCCTGCCGTTGCGATTGCGCTGTTTGCGTCATTGCTGATAAAGCTCCTTGCCAGTGTTCAATCCCAAGGGTTCATACCTATCTATCCATACTATCAGGGATAAATCACACCGGGGTAACGCATCTTATTGAAGAGAGGCAACTGGTTAAGAAGAGAGATTTCTGTGATCTGGAGACTGGCAAAGGTTATTGCCACCTTAGCCGTTGGTCGCATGACAAGATGATCGCACGACGAGATAAATTGCGCGCCAAACTGCAAGAGACGAAACAGCAGTAGGAACCGGATTAGTGTTTAAGATGAATATCTGCTGCCAATTAGCTGCTGCCAAATCAGTCTAGGCTGGCTTGCATTTGGCAGATCAGTCTTTAAAACAAGCTTTCTATTTTTTATGACTGCGCTCAACCTTTCTACCCATCGCCGCCTTCAGCAACTACCGCAGATTGCTAGTGTCTGGGAAGGCGATCGTCGTCCGCTGGTATCTGGGATGCCCTCAAGCGCTGATTGGACGGATGCTGGCGCTGGTTCAGAACCAAACGGTGAGTGTATTCTTTGGGTAGATGGTTCGCAAGGCATGGTGCGGGCGATGGATGTGGTCACACCAGAGACAGGCTCAGAGGCTGTCGTACGCACCCTTCTCCGGGCAATGGAGCATCCGCACAACCCGAACAGTCCGGCACGTCCTCAGAAAATTGTGGTTAGCGATCGCGAACTGCTGTTTTATCTACGAGGGGTACTGCAAGATCTAGACATCACGCTGGACTATGTGCCCTCACTGCCGCTCATTGACGAAATTTTTCGTGGGTTTCAGGATGCAGTGAGTAGCCGCCCACCCCAACTGCCACCTCAATATGCTGAAGCCTTGACGCAAAAGGCGATCACACTTTGGCATGATGCACCGTGGGATATGTTTGCCGATCATCAAATCTTGGCGATCGAGGTCAATCGCTGGGATATCGACACGCTCTACGCCTCCGTCATGGGGATGTTAGGCATGGAGTTTGGGGTCTTATTCTACCGTTCGCTTGAATCACTCCAGCGTTTTCGGGAACGTGTGTTGACGAATGAGTCCCTGGAAGACATGGAGGAGGCGTTTTTAGGACAAGATTGCCTGTTTGTCACGTTTGAGAACGAAGGTGACGAGAAAGAGGGGGTGAATCTGTCCATCGTGCCGACGATCGACGCGATCGAGCCTGTCTTTGGCAATCTGCACCCCCTTGAAGGGTTACGTTCCTTTCTGTATGACGAAGAGGCAATGGCGCTAATGGTTGTCCTAGAAGCCTTCCATCGCTTCATGCGCCAGCACCGCTCCAAGTTTGAGCCAGATACCTTTCCTGCCGTTAGCAGTCGTTATCGCATTCCTCTACCAGCCGAGGTAATAGTCGATGCACCAGCAGATGAGGCAACCAAAACAGCGACGATCGCGATCAAGGTGTCCACCATGCCTGATCTGGCTGCCGAGTTGCTGGCACTGACCGATACAGACGATGACGACGCAAGCTTTCCTGCTGTACGAGACGATCTGGTACCTGAAAACTCCTTTCTGAGTCTAGGTGTAGTGCCGTGGGACATGCTGGACTTACTGCGATCGGGCATGGCAGAGCATCAACCAATGACCGAGGTAAAAGCAGCAGGCGATGGGTTTCCCGTGGTTATGATTCAGACTTCGCGACCCAAGGCAAAGACCTTAATCGGCGCGATCAAGGCAGCAGGCGGACTGCAAGCCATTTGTTTCAACCCAGGTGCCGACCCTTTCGACAGCGAACACTACGACTTAGGACTGTTTCAAACAGGCAATGGCGACCTGCACCTGTTTGGTGAATTTGGTGACGATGACCCTACCCATATTGCTGCCCGCAAAAAGTGGGATCAGCGCTGCAAGAAGACAAACGGCTGCTGTGGTTTAATTGTTGCTACGGGGCTAACCGGAGCCAGTCGCGGCAAGCCCCAATTTAAGGATATGGTGGCGCTGTTTGAGGCACGTTCCCTAACGGCAAAAGACCTGGGTTTAGGTACACTCCAGCTTCGGTTAGCGGCAGATTTTTAGGTGTTGCTGCGGGTTGGCATCACTGATTGCCTTATTGCACTCGTCTTATAGCAGTGTGCAAGTTTGCTCAGTACACTGATAGGGAACAGAATAAACCGATTTTCTCTCTTTTGATGCGACCTTACTCCTGCGACTTGCGCCAAAAGATTGTCAGTCTTTACAATCAAGGTGAAGGCTCAATTCGTCAATTAGCCCACCGCTTTGCTGTCAGCCCAGACTTTGTAC
>NZ_JACJPI010000046.1 GCF_014695975.1 Leptolyngbya sp. FACHB-321 | reverse complement strand
TAATAGACCGAGGGCTTGACCTCCATCATTGGTGATACTGAAACTAAAACAAGTTGCTATGCAGCCTTCAGGGCTCTGCTTTAAGCTTTTTGGCTTTCCTGGTGCCTATGGCGTAGTGGTCCCACCCTGACCCATCCCGAACTCAGGTGTGAAACATTACAGCGGCAAAGATAGTTGGGGGGTAGCTCCCTGCAAAAATAGCTCGGTGCCAGGTTGATTCTTCGGCAAACGGTGGGGTAGTCCAATGCGGCTATCCCACCGTTCTATTAAGTAACCTCCTGCTGAAATCCTTCTTATAACCATGCTCTAAGTGTTAAGACGCAGCATCTTTGAGAACTGACTCTATCATGTGGCGCAGGAAGTCGTACTAATTCCTTAAATACCTACCAGCTACAGATAGCCCTTGGAGAATGGAGTGCCAACCCGTAGTCGAAGCAATAACTGCTTAGGTCATTGCCTCTGACTTTTATCCGCATTAATAATCGTAATGTGTTTATGTCTTTGGGCAACTTCCAACGCAAGCTTAACTTGAAATGCTGCCATACTCGCTCATAAGGCTTTGCCCTGCTCAAGGCGTACGGGTTGATTCTTAATGTATGGGACGGTTGAAACATCAAGATCATTTTGGTCGGAATCTGTAATCGTTTTGCTCTATGAGCACCAGCTTGCTCCAGTTGCATGATAAGAATGCAGCCCTTATAGCGCTTACTGACTAAGTTCAAGAACGCCTAGAAGCAATTGCTATTGAGATAGGTGAATTCATAGAAGAAGTGTTTGCCTGTAGCGGGTTTCACCACGCCATAAAGATAAGTCACTTTGAACTGCCATTGCACTTTGCCTTTAGGCTTAACACTCTTGGTGATGATCTTACGCCCACTGACGGTCTTGAGACCGAGTCTCGTCTCGTCTTGGTAAAAACAGCGCGCCTGCCCGCTCAGTCCCGGCACAACTACGGCATACTAAGCTAGCAACGCGAGGTTCTCAGCGAGCTTGTTTAGATGCCTCCCAATGAAGGCATCGGTATTCGCCACGCTCACCGACGCGCCATCTTCAGTGAGGTTTTGAGACTGTAATGCACCAGTTGATGCACTGTTTTGTAGAGAGCACTTAGGTTAAGTTCCGTCTCTAACCACCGACAAATCTCACCGTAGCTGGGTTGAAGTTTTTACTTTGGTGCCAACCGTTAGTTAAGTGCCTCTTATGACCACTGAGGAATGCTTTGCGTCCCGTTTAGGGTGAATGGGTGAGCATAGCGGCGAGACCACCAGTGCAATATATGAGGAGCCACTCTTGCACAGTGACGCGATGGTGACCAAGTAGGGTCGGTAGACCTAAACTGTAGTTGTCTGCCCAGTCTTGAGCAGATACAGCAGTTGGATATGTTTTATTCTCAGAGGCAGTCTTTTGGCTGCGAAGCCATTGTTTCAAGTCTGTTTCCGTTTCAGTGACCTCGAGCTTGCAAACGCCTGCCATGTCTGCTAATTGAACCCAACTGCTACTTTGTACCATCTGTAGCTTAGCTTTGAAGAATTGGTATAACGGAGAATAGAGGGCAGTGATAGGAAGAGACAATGCCCTCTATTCAATATGCGCTTAACCAAAACTGATTGCTACGGGCACTAACTGGCTTGAACTGCTAAGCCAGAAACATCAGTGACCCTAATCTACCTTGCTATAATCCGGCTCATGTCAAGCGACTGCATAAAATTCGACCCCGCAAAACTTTTAAGACATCCTTTTAGCTCTAGATTTCACCTGCTTGCCAGTTGCTTAAATCACCAGGTGATCGTCATTAATGAGTTAAGACTGATCTAAATTGTAGTTGTGCCCTCCATCGCCTGTTCAGCTACATTGGTTAATTGGGTGTGTTGCTTGAAAGTCCCTCATGTAAACCTGAAGATGGCTAGAAAACTGCCGCTACCCAAAACAGAATCGCTGACTATTAAGACTCCTTCAACAACTAAGCGTTTAACCAACACACTGAAGTCTCGACTGCATGCGCCAGAGCCAGGTGGCTTTGGGCATTTTGCAGTGGGTGCATTGGCAATCGCCGCTGCTCTCCTAACTGCCAGCCAGTCCAATTTAAACGAACTCCTAGAGCGGCAGGTACAAACGCTGTTCTTTGAATTACGTGGTCCAGTTGCGCCGCCGGAGAATGTAGTTATCCTGACAATTGACGAAGAGTCAATTGCCCAGGGGACAAGCGTTTATATCAATGACCCCAAAAAGTATGCATTTTTAGAGCCATTGCAGAGATGGCCTTGGAATCGGGTAGCTTACGCCCGTGCGATCGACCGTTTGATGGCAGCAGGTGCGCGTTCAGTGGCGATCGATTTGATTTTTGATTCTCCCAGTAGCAGTGCTGATGGTGATCGTGCTTTTTTACAAGCGTTACAGCGGCACGCAGGACGAGTAACACTGGCAGCCCAATATGAAGAAACCAATACGTCGCAAGGTATGCTGACGCATCTCTTGGGACCGCATGAGATGTTTCAGACAAAGCCAATGTCCGTCGGCTTGATCAATTATTCTCTTGAGCCGAACAGCCGAATTCATCAGCTGGGCAGTCAATTTGCACGACAGATGGCGCAAACCAACCCCTCCAAACCACCTCAAGAGTGGTTGATTGGTTCGCAGACTGTGATGCCGTCATTGGCAGAAGCCACGATGCGAACGTCTCAGCTTCTGTATCCAGCGCCGCAGGGCGAGAATATGTTTTTCTACGGTCCTGCTGGCACCTTTAAGCAGATATCTTTTTGGCAAGTACTTGATCCTGCTACGTGGGAGACGCTAGTAGAAAGTGGTGTGTTTAAAGACAAGATTGTGCTTATTGGACCCACCTTTAGCCTGTCCCAAGACTTCCATGCTGCACCCTTCTCAGACACTCCTCTGTATCGTCAGCCTATATCTGGGGTAGAAATTAACGCGAATGCGATCGCTACATTGCTAGAGAATAAATCGATCGCCGATGCGATCGCTAATGCTCCACTTCAAGGCGCTTTTGTATTTGTGATCGTTATAGCCGCGGGCTATGTTCAAAGCCGAGCGAAGCGAGCCTTACGACGCTTTGCGGCAGCAATGGGCATTGTTCTCCTATGGGGTAGCTTTACCTATATTGTGTTTACCCAAGGTCGGTTAGTTTTACCAGCTGCAGTGCCTATGAGTGCCATCGCCCTCACCGGCACTACTTATCTTTTTATCGGCATTGTGAGCGAAAAAGTAAAACTTCGCCGCACTATGAAAGACTATGCAGGCTCACCGCTGATTCAAGAAATCATCAGCAAAAGTGAGCAAGATGATTTGAAAGATTTACTGCCCGAATATCGTGAGCAAGAGATGTTTGGGAAAAAACTCGCAGGGCGCTACACGATCCGAAAAGTACTTGGTTCTGGGGGTTTTGGCGAAACTTATATCGCTGATGATACCCAACGACCTGGTAATCCAGCTTGTGTTGTTAAACAACTTCGCCCTAACAGTAACAATCCTAAACTTTTTCAATTGGCACGACGGCTGTTTAAGCAAGAAGCAGAAACGCTTGAGAAACTTGGTAAGCATGAGCAAATTCCACAGCTTTTGGCATATTTTGAGGAAGAGCAAGAGTTTTACCTCGTCCAGGAATTTATACCAGGGCAACCCCTCAGCAGTGAGCTTTCACTTGGCAGACAGATGCCAGAATTTAAGGTGGTAACGATTTTGCAAGAGCTGCTGATAATTCTTACATTTGTCCATAGCCATCATGTCATTCATCGCGACATTAAACCGAATAACATTATTCGCCGGCAATCTGATGGCAAACTTGTCCTGATCGACTTTGGAGCCGTTAAAGAAGTTAGTCAGTTAGCCGTAGACGAGGGGCACACGGGCATGACAGTTAGTATTGGCACTCAAGGCTATATGCCCAATGAGCAATGTGCAGGTAACCCTCGATTCAATAGTGATCTTTACGCTGTGGGCATGATCGGCATTCAAGCCTTGACTGGCTTATTACCTAGCCAGTTAATGCAAGATAAAAGCACAGGCGAGATACCCTGGAAACACCGAGCGCAGGTCAGCTATGCCCTTGCGGGAGTGCTCAATAAAATGGTGCGTTACGACTTTAGAGACCGCTATCAGTCAGCGACAGAAGCACTCCAAGCACTGAATAGTCTAGGCGACAACGTGTTAAAGCCATCCACCCCACTAGCTAATCCTTTACCACAACCTGATCCGTTGCCACTCCAATGGGACGCGGAGACTGATACACCTGATGCACCGATCGCGGCTTCTACTCAGCCTTGGCCCGCAACTTTTGGGGATGCCAATTCTTACGTACCAACGACAGAAGCGGCGGCTGAAAACGACACCAACTTAAGTTGATATGCATCCTACCGCTAGAAATTAGGGTTCAGTCTCAGCATTGTCGCCTGCTATAACTTCCGTCGCTACAGGCTCGGACAGCTTCTCCCCATCAGCAGTAAGCGTGGGTTGAATCACGAACGGTAAAAAAGCACCTTTCAAGCCTCGTTTGATGCGTTCAGGCGTTTCTTCAAAAACGACAAAGAGGGGATAGGTGTTGTCTGCCCCTTCACTCAAAATGTGCTTATAGCGCAACGGCAGTTCCCACTCATAGCCACGACTCAACACTACCTGCGTTTGTCGCCATCGGCTAAGTAAACCAGAGAAATCCTCCTGTGATCGATGGATAAAAACAAAAATCTCTACTCCAGTTTTAATCTTCCACTCTGGATCGCACATAAGAATCGCCAGATCGCACGGCAGACAGAGGGCTTCCGTGCCTGTACCCCCTGGACTACTAGCAGCATTACCGTGACGAAACCTGACGATCGGCAACGGGATCGTAATTAGGCTCTCATCCGGACGACGCATACTAGGCAGCATTTCGAGATAAGGGCGATACTGCTTAAGCAGGTCGATCGCCCCTAGTGCATCGCAACACTCAGCCAAAACTGCTTCGTAGTGAGTTCGGTTAATAGACATACTTTCGCTGACGATCAGACCTAGCCCAGCTTTTCAAAGACTGCAAACATGGGCAAGTACATTGAGAGCAAAATCGAACCAACCATGCCTCCCAAAAAGAGGATCATAATCGGCTCCATAATGCTGGTCAACGCTTTCACTGCTTGCTCCACCTCATCCTCATAAAAATCTGCCACTTTCATCAGCATTTGATCGATTTCTCCTGTTTCTTCCCCAATGCTGATCATCTGAATTGCCATCAGTGGGAAAACCTGCTCTCTCTGAAGCGCAATACTAATCATGCCGCCTGTTTGAATTTCTCGTCGTGCTTCATCCACTGCGTTAGCAATAATCTGATTACCTGCTGTGTCACGCACAATTTCTAAACAGGTCAGAATCGGTACGCCTGATCGTGTTAATGCACCAAACGTACGGCAGAAGCGAGCAGTAGCGGTCTTTTCGATTAAATCGCCAAACAAAGGCATTTTTAAGGAGAGACGATCGATCGTCTCACGTCCCACTCGCGTTTTATAGTATTGCTTGTAAGCAAACATACAGACGGGAATGATAACGATTAGGATCAAAACTTTAGGGCTACGTAAAAATTCACTAATTGACATCATTACCCGCGTAAACAGTGGCAGCTCAACCCCAATATCTGCAAAGATATTGGCAAAGACAGGCAGCAGAAACACCGTCATTGCCACGAAGATGATTGTTGCCAATACTCCTACCACTACGGGATAAGAAAGTGCCGCTTTAATCTGGTTTTGGAGCCGCGCCACGTCCTCCAGCAGTTTTGCTAGACGGTTTAGCACCTCATCCAGCACACCACCGACTTCACCCGCTTGAATCATAGCGACGTAGAGGTTGTCGAAGCAGGCAGGATGCTTTCGCATTGCGTCTGACAGGTTCATCCCTTGCTGCACATCAGTACTGATATCTAGAAGTGCTACTTTGAATTTAGGGTTTGTGCATTGCTCAGATAAAACGCCCAACCCTCTCACCATTGCTACGCCTGCATTAACTAGCACAGCAAACTGTCGGGAGAACACGGCTTTGTCTTTGACCGTTACCTTCGCCATTGAAGCTTGGAACTTCTTCATGTCGAGGTTGAAAGATAGCCCTTCATCTTGTTTCAGGTCTTGAATGAACAGACCCCTTTCTCGCAGAGCAGTACGGGCGTCACTAATGGTGTCGGCAACGATTTTTTCTTTCTTAGCGTTTCCTTTAACGTCTTGAACACGAGCAACGAAGGTAGGCATAGTGGATACCAAAATAGCAAAATGATTAAACCGATAAACCCCGCACGCTCTTAATCGACTTATAGCACTTCAGGCACTGCTGAGAATGGCACCGAGGTAAGCGTACTTTGAGACGTTGAAACAGATTGTACTGCTGCAAAGAAGCGATCGCTTAACGAACAAGGAGCCAAAGTGGCTAGCGTCTAGTTAAGAATGCCTCTAAAGAATGACAAACCTTTAAAGCGATCGCTCAATTAACTCTAGCTGTCAAAACACAGAGGATAAACTACTAGCGTCTAGCGGCTCCAGCAGGCGCTGCACTCGCAGGCGCTCCACCAATAAGCCGCTGAATTTCATCAGGACGTGATGTCTTTGACATCGCAGCTTCAAACGAAATTAGACCTGCTTTGTACTGGTCAGCAAGTACCTTCTCCAGGGTTTGCATCCCGATCTTGCCCCCCGTTTGAATCGCAGAGTAGATCTGAGCCGTTTTGCCTTCTCGGATCAGGTTGGAGATTGCAGGTGTGATAATCATGATTTCCTGCGCCATAATCCGACCATATTCACCTGGTTTAGGGTTTTTCTTTGGTACTAGAGTTTGGCTAAAGACTGCTACAAGTGAGTTAGACAACTGAACTCTTACCTGTGTCTGCCGCTCGGAGGGGAAAACGTCAATCATCCGGTCAACGGTTTGCGAGGCTGAACTAGTATGTAGGGTGCCGAAAACAAGGTGCCCTGTTTCAGCGGCAGAGATGGCAAGAGAGATAGTTTCTAGGTCACGCATCTCACCAACGAGCACAATGTCAGGATCTTCACGCAGAGCAGCTTTGAGTGCGTTGGCAAAACTCTTGGTATCTTCGCCTAGCTGGCGCTGGTGTACCAGGCTTTTAATAGGTTCGTAGACAAATTCGATCGGGTCTTCGATCGTCAGAATATGTTCAGCACGGGTACGGTTGATCAGGTCGATCATGGCAGCCAGAGTGGTCGTCTTACCAGAACCAGTGGGTCCAGTTACCAAGATCAAGCCTCTGGGTTTTTCAGTCATGTCGCGGACAACATCTGGAAGACCAAGTTTCTCAAAGTTAGGGATCTTTGAGCTGAGCGCTCTTAAGCAAGCAGCGTAGGTGCCTCGGTCTTTGTAGACGTTGACCCGGAACCGTGCTAAACCGCGTACCCCATAGGAACAGTCTAGTTCCCAGTTTTGCTCCAAATTTTTTCGCTGCGTGTTGTTGAGCATACTGAAAATCAGCCGTTGACATTCTTCAGCCGTAAGTGACTGGTCGCCGATCGGCTGCAAGTGACCGCTGATGCGAAAGTACGGTGGTAGACCAGCCGTCAGGTGCAAGTCGGAGCCACCCATCTCGATCAACTGCTCCATCAGGTCTTCAATCATCAACTCCATAGAGCTTGCTCCTTTGGGAAATGGTTTAGTGCATTATCGATCGTCTGCCATTAAGGGAACGATCGCCTGATCTAGAAAATGATCACGGGTTCAAAGAATGTGAACAGCTAGGCATATAGTCTACCCATTCATCATGCCTGAACCCTCAGAGTTGAAATGACTTTTTTGCTTTAATGAGCGTGCTTGCCAACCAAAAGCTAACGATAAAGAACCAACTATTTCCTAAGTTCAATTCTTAATCCTGAAAGCGTTGGGTCATACAGTACGGACAATCGATCCACTCCTGTTTGAGGTCGGCGCTGCAAACGCGGCAAGTCAAGGCAGACTTACGCTTAGCGCGTAGTTCAGCTTCCAAGCCAGTATCAGTAAAGGTAACTCGTTCAACCTCCTCAAGCGTTGTTTGACCAGTGCGAACAAGATTCAAGCTATACGCTAATAGCGTTTGCATCCCCTCCTCAACGGCAACCTCTTTGATCGCTTCAGTCGGAGCACCATCAGTGATAAGGTTTTGGAGCCGTTCAGTGATCCGCATGACTTCATAGACACCAGAACGTCCTTTATAGCCAGCCCCACCACATTTGGCGCAGAGTTGGTTACGCGCTCGCGCTTCCTGAATTTCGTTTGGTTGTAAAAAGTTAGCTTTATAAAGCGTCAGCTCACCTTCACTAGAAGCAGATAAACCGAAGCGGGCTAACTCTTCCCTGGTAGGCGTGTAAGGAATACGGCAATCACTACAAACGCGGCGCATTAGACGTTGTGCCACTACTCCCAGTAGAGCACCAGAAACCATAAAGGGTTCAACGCCCATTTCATCTAGACGGGCGATCGCGCCCGCTGCATCATTAGTATGCAGTGTCGTTAACACTAAGTGTCCGGTCAAAGCCGCTTCGATCGCTGTCTTGGCTGTCTCTCGGTCACGAGTTTCACCCACCAGAATTACATCTGGATCTTGACGCAGAAAAGCTCTCAGAATGGCAGCAAAGTCCATCCCCTTCTCTCGAATAACCTGTACCTGTGTCAAACCAGGTAAGGAATATTCAATCGGGTCTTCGGCTGTGCTGATATTGACACCGGGATCGTTACGTTCTGCTAACGCCGAATAGAGTGTAGTCGTCTTTCCAGACCCCGTTGGACCGGTCACCAGAATCAAGCCAAAGGGTCGCCGCACCATCTCCTGCACAATTTGCAGCGATTCCGGGTCAGTAATTAATTTATCCAACCCTAGCTGCGTAGCAGAGTTGTCAAGAATCCGCAACACAACTTTCTCACCGTAGCGACTTGGCAGTGTGTTAACCCGGAAATCCACTTTGCGACCGTCATAAATACGGCGAATTCGACCATCCTGAGGTGCGCGACGTTCAGCAATATCGAGTTGGGCAATAATCTTGAAACGAGCCGTAACAGCGGGAATAATCTTTTTAGGGAAGGGTTCGGCAAATGGTTCTCTCAACACACCGTCTTTGCGAAACCGCACACGCAAAGTTTCTTCCTGCGGCTCAATATGGATGTCTGAAACACCTTCCTGGAGCGCCTTGATCATGATCTTGTTAACTAGGGCGATGACAGGTGCAGCTTCGGCATCTGAAACATCCAGGTTGGCATCATCTTCATCAGGGGCATCCTGCAAATCCAGGTAACCTAACCCTTCAAGATCCTTGTTGACATCAACTTTGGACTGATCTTCCAGTTGCTTATCGCGCTTCTCTTTCTCGTCTAGATATTGATTAATAAGGCGGCGGTAATCTTCTACCGTGATGACGAGCCGCTGTAACGCCAATCCTTGAGGGCGCAAGCGACGATTCAGGTCATCCTGAGCTTGCAGGTTATCTGGGTCAACCATTGCCACCAGCACAAATGGTGGCTGATTGTCACTTTTGGAAAGCGGTACGAGGTTATAACGACGGCATAGATCGATCGGGATTAGCGTATCGATCAACTCGCTCACTTGAGTGCTAGTAATCTCGCTGACTTCAGGGTCAAGTGACTCTACACCATAGAGAATCTTCAACTCAAAGAGCTGCTGCTTCTTATACTGACGGAGTAGATCAGGCGGCAGTTGCTGTCCTGTGATTGACTCCAGCACGTCGAGCAGCGCTTTGCCAGACTTGCGGCTTTCGATCAGCGCTTGTTGCATCTGGGCGTTATTGACGTAGCCAGACTGGACGAGCTTGTTACCAAAGGGAGAAAAATTATTTTGAACGACGAGCGCACGACGTGGAGAAGAAGAGTTAGTCATAGCGAGTTGAAGAAGGTCTCCTGGTTTACTAGAATATGCCCACAAAACTTACAAAGAATCTCTAAAGCACTGTCTACGTTTTTCGGCGATCGCCCTACAGATCTGCTTCTTACCAACTGTGACGCTAAGACTAAGCAACGATCGAGGCACCAAAACTGATTGCTAAATTATGCTTACTAACTGCTGAATCGAAAAATTACTAAGTAGAAAAACTACTGCCACCCGTCTATGTACATCGTCTATAGCTACATGGCATAACTAAAGTCGCTGTGTGCGAGTCCGGGAGGAAACCGCGATCGACTAAGCCATAAGTGAGTTAGCCGTAACATATATAAATGAAACCATTAGGCTCGGCTACCTAACCTGGCTAATCGATGTCAAATTTTAACTTGTAAAAATCATAGCCCCTACAGTCTAGTTCGTCAGACGTTTGCAAGGTGTTTCATTTGAGTTCGCATGCGATCGCGGAGTAATTAGGCTGCATAATGCATCTGACTCACTTTAGACTCGATACAATACTTTGTATCGATCTGAGGCACAAAGCGGCATCTAGCATTTGTGTCGCTACGCAGATTTAGAGGCGTTCAGACGAATTTCTGCCATCGCTTCATTCTCAAAGCGTATAGGATTAAGTCTGGTAGCCGACCAAGCAGTCTTGAGGATTGGGATGAAACAGCAATGATTGATGAAGAGAATCAGCATGAGAGTGCACAAAGTTCAACATCTGGCACGTCAGAGTCCTCGGTGAATGCCGTTGATGCCCCGCTTCCAGATGGCTTTGGTGGAGAGCCTGCAATTGACTCTACCCTAACCGATAGCGACGTGACGGATATTCCTGTCGAGAACGCCCAGGCTACCGTCGTGAATGAAGAACCGCTTCCGAGTCAAGGTGGTTCGGCTGCATTAGCAGAGAAGGACAATGAAATCAATCTTTTGAGAGCGCAGCTAGAGGAGCGCACTGGTCAATACGTACGTATTGCTGCCGATTTTGATAACTATCGCAAACGTACTCAGCGAGAAAAAGAGGATCTGGAGCTACAAGTAAAATGCTCAACGATTAATGAATTGTTGCCAGTAGTTGATAACTTTGAGCGCGCTCGATCGCACATCAAGCCTCAAACAGAGCAAGAAACAACAATTCACAAAAGTTATCAAAGTGTTTACAAGCAACTAGTCGATTGCCTCAAACGGATTGGGGTGGCACCAATGCGCTCTGAGGGCAAAGAGTTTGACCCAGCTCTTCATGAAGCTGTCATGCGCGAGCCGACCGATCAGCACCCTGAAGGCACAGTGATGGAAGAACTAGTCCGTGGCTATGTCTTAGGCGAACGTGTGCTGCGCCACGCGCTGGTGAAAGTTGCTGCTGCCCCAGAGCCCGTGATAACCTCTGAGGAGACTGATCAGAGCGGTGCAGAAACCTAATTTTGCTTGATACGTTTAATTTCAAATTAAATTTGGGAATGCTTGAAAGCAGCACAGGCGAATGCCGTTTTCGTTGAAGAACATCAGCTTGACTCTTTGTCTGTGCTAGCTTCAAGCACCCACGTCCACCCCACGTATTCTTACCGCCACTTGTTATGGGAAAAGTCATTGGTATCGACCTGGGCACGACAAATAGCTGCGTTGCTGTTTTAGAAGGCGGTCAACCGATTGTCATCTCCAACTCAGAAGGCGGACGAACCACACCAAGCATGGTTGGCTTTGGCAAAGCTGGCGATCGACTCGTTGGTCAACTTGCTAAGCGGCAAGCTGTTACTAATGCTGAAAATACCGTTTTTAGCATCAAACGCTTCATCGGTCGCCGTTGGGAAGACACTGAAATGGAGCGATCGCGCGTTCCTTACAATTGCGTTAAGGGCAAGGATGATACAGTCGATGTCCAGATTCGTGGGCGCAACTTTACTCCCCAAGAAGTCTCAGCAATGGTGCTGCAAAAGCTCAAGCAAGACGCTGAGAATTACTTGGGCGAACCCGTTCAGCAAGCCGTAATTACTGTACCTGCTTACTTTAGCGATGCTCAACGCCAGGCAACTAAAGATGCTGGCACGATCGCAGGGCTGGAAGTATTACGGATTATCAACGAGCCAACGGCGGCTGCACTTGCCTACGGCATGGAAAAGCAAGATCAAGATCAATGCATTTTGGTCTTTGACTTGGGCGGCGGCACCTTCGACGTATCGATTCTCCAAATGGGCGATGGCGTTTTTGAAGTTAAAGCTACATCAGGCAATAACCATCTGGGTGGTGATGACTTCGACGATTGCATTGTCCGCTGGATGATCACTAGCTTTAAAGATCAGGAAGGCATTGATCTGTCGATCGACAAAATGGCACTTCAACGGTTGCGTGAGGCGGCTGAGAAAGCAAAGATCGAACTCTCAGGTACACTCACAACCTCGATCAATCTACCGTTTATTACAGCTGATGAAACAGGACCCAAGCATCTAGAAATGGAGCTGAATCGCTCGACGTTTGAAGAATTGGTCAGCCATTTGGTAGAAGGCACCATCAAACCAACGGAGCAGGCACTTAAGGATGCTGATTTGACCATTGATGCCATCGATCGCATCTTGCTAGTAGGTGGCTCTACTCGCATTCCAGCGGTGCAAGATGCCATTCGCAAACACTTCAACAACAAAGCACCGGATCGTTCAGTAAATCCGGATGAAGCGGTCGCATTAGGCGCTGCTATTCAAGGCGGTGTTTTAGGCGGCGAAGTTAAAGATTTGCTGCTGCTCGATGTAACGCCTTTGTCTTTGGGGATCGAAACACTGGGTGAGGTCTTTACCAAAATTATTGAACGCAACACGACTATTCCTACCAGCAAGACCCAAGTGTTCTCAACGGCAACAGATGGACAGACGTCTGTTGAAATCCATGCTCTTCAAGGCGAACGAGCAATGGCAAAAGACAATAAGAGCCTGGGTAAATTCCAACTTAATGGCATTCCTCCAGCCCCACGTGGTGTGCCTCAAATCGAAGTTTCGTTTGATATCGATGCAAACGGCATTCTTAAAGTAGCTGCGCTTGATAAGGGTACAGGTAGAGAGCAGAGCATTTCAACCACTAACACGGGTGGTTTAAGCTCTAGTGAGATTGAGCGGCTTCGTCTTGAGGCAGAACTCTTCGCTGATGAAGATGAGCGTCGCAAGAAACTCGTTGCGTTTAAGAATCAAGCAGACAGTTTGTTCTACAGCTATGAAGATACACTGCGCGATGCTGGTGAATTCATTGCAGATGACCTTAAAGCGCGGGCATTGGAAAAAGTGACGGACTTGAGAGCCGCTGTTGCTAATCCCACGATTTCGCCAGAAGATTTCAAGCAGCGCCTGGATGCTCTGCAAGAAACTCTATTTGCGCTTGGTGCCTCGGTTTACCAGCGCACTGAAGCCACTGAGGACGATGATGCTACCCACGTTAGCTCCCCGAACGAGGCAATTGATCCAGAGGATGATTACAGCTTTGAAAACGATGCTACTGTTACAGCCGATTATGAGGCTGTAGATTAGTTAAGGTATAGGAGTGGTTGATCGAAGGTGATGGTAGAAAAATCTATCTAAAGCCAACCTTCTAGACCCAGAACTTAGCCCCCCGCTCTAAAAAACTCTTTACCCCTCGCAGCAGCATTCTATGGCTCGTGACTATTACGAAATCCTTGGCGTTTCGCGCGACGCCGACAAGGAGGATATTAAGCAGGCGTATCGTCGTTTAGCACGTCGGTATCATCCTGATGTGAATAAAGAAGACGGAGCTGAAGAGCGCTTTAAAGAGATTAATCGTGCTTACGAAGTGCTCTCAGAACCAGAAACCCGTGCCCGCTACAACCAGTTTGGTGAGGCAGGTGTCGGCTCAGCCGCTGGAGGAGGCTTCCAGGACTTTGGCGATATGGGCGGGTTTGCCGATATTTTCGAGAGTTTCTTCAGCGGGTTTTCTGGTGGTGGTGTACCTGGTCAGGCTGGTCGGCGGCGCAGTGGTCCGATGCGGGGAGATGACCTGCGGCTTGACCTGAAGCTAGAATTCCGTGAGGCAATTTTTGGTGGTGAGCGCGAAATCCGCATCAATCACCTTGAAACCTGCACAACTTGTAGCGGTTCGGGTGCTAAACCCGGTACACGTCCTCGTACTTGTTCGACCTGTAGCGGTGCGGGGCAAGTGCGTCGTGCCACCCGCACACCTTTTGGCAGTTTCACGCAAGTATCTGTCTGCCCAACCTGTTCTGGCAATGGGCAGGTTGTAGAAGAGAAGTGCGAGGTTTGTGGTGGTAATGGTCAGCGGCAGGAAACAAAGAAGCTGAAGATCAACATTCCCGCCGGGGTTGACAATGGTACTCGGTTGCGCGTCTCTAACGAGGGCGATGCTGGACAGCGTAGCGGACCATCTGGCGATCTCTATGTTTACCTGTTTGTCAACGAAGATCCAGAGTTTCAGCGTGAGGGTATCAACATCCTCTCAGAACTAAAAATTAGTTACGTGCAAGCAATTCTTGGCTCTCGTGTAGAAGTGAATACGGTCGATAATGAGCCTCAGGAACTGTTGATTCCGCCAGGAACTCAGTCTGGTAAGGTGCTGACATTGGAAGGTAAAGGCGTACCGAAGCTTGGCAATCCAGTGAGTCGTGGTGATCATCTCATCACTATTTCGATCGACATTCCGACGAAAATTTCTTTGGAAGAGCGGGAGTTGCTGGAAAAGCTAGCGAAACTACGGGGCGATCGCATTGGCAAAAGCGGCATTGAGGGGTTCTTTGGTAAGGTGTTTGGCGCATGAATCCAGCACAATCCTTCTCTGCGACTCCCGATGCTCAACTCGATTTGCGCGGCATACCCTGCCCTATTAACTTTGTTCGCACCAAGTTAAAACTCGATCAGATGCAGCCAGGTACACTTTTAGAGGTGTGGCTTGATCCGGGTGAGCCGATCGAGCAGGTACCTGATAGCCTGACGATGGAAGGGTACAGCATTGAGCAGATTGAAGAACGCTCAGGCTTTTTTGCAATCCGAATTCGGCAACCTGTCTTAGGTGGAGAGCCTTGATTACGGTTAGGGTACTTGTCGTAACGCAGTTTTCTCCCACGAGTTATGAGCGTTGAGTTATGAGTTCTCACGTGAACGACCATCTCAACATTTACAGTAAGGCTGAACCTGAGAACCCCACTGCGCGTCTTTGGGGCATCGTTTTAGCAGTGCAGGCAAATTACTATCATGTGCAGCTTGATGCTGTTCAACGGTCAGCAGATAGCAATGATAACGCTTTGTCAACGATGGCTTGCAAACTGCCCGTGCCACAGATGCTGCTTTGCACTCGTCGATCGCGCCTCAAAAAGATTGGGCAACGCGTGATGGTGGGTGATCGTGTAGAAGTCGTAGAACCCGACTGGGATGGCGGTCGAGGGGCGATTGCGCAGGTGTTGCCTCGGCAATCAGAGTTGGATCGTCCGCCGGTTGCTAATGCGGATCAACTTTTGCTGGTCTTTGCAATGGTTGAGCCGACGCTAGACCCGCATCAACTGAGCCACTTTCTGGTTAAAGCGGAGACAACACAGCTGCAGGTTTGTCTTTGCTTAAATAAGAGTGACCTTGCAAGTGCTGATGAGCGTGAGCATTGGCAAAAGCGTTTGCAGCAATGGGGCTATACGCCGTTTTTGATTAGTGTGCATCAGACATGGGGGCTGATTGATTTAGAAGCACAGCTTGGCGATCGCATCACCATTGTGTCAGGTCCTTCCGGCGTTGGCAAGTCAAGCTTAATCAATCGGCTGGTACCTAGCTCTGATCTGCGCGTTGCGTCCGTTTCTGGGAAGTTGGGTCGTGGACGGCATACTACCCGCCATGTTGAGCTGTTTGAATTGCCCGCTGGTGGGCTGCTGGCAGATACACCAGGATTTAACCAACCAGATTTAGATTGTGCGCCTGAAGACTTAGCGAACTACTTCCCTGAAGCACGGGCACGTTTAGCTATGGCAAGCTGCCAGTTCAGTAATTGCCTGCACAAGGATGAGCCAAACTGTGCCGTGCGTGGCGATTGGGAACGCTATGAGCATTATTTGCATTTTCTGGAGGAGTCGATCGTTCGTCAGGAAGCGTTAAATAAGCTTAGTAATAGCGAATCAACCCTGAAGCGTAAAAGCGATCGGGCTGGCGAACAGTATGAACCTAAGCTCGAAACAAAAAAATATCGCCGCCCCTCGCGCCGTGTTCAGCAACAAACCCTACAGGGAATGCGGTACGACTTGAAGGATGCGTCTCTGGATGGGGACTAGAGATGATGACGGTGGACGAGAAGAGTTGAGCCAAGTGATTTGAGTTGATTGGCTCTTTTTGCTGCTGCGCTGAACTGAGGCTAGAATCACACTATTAAGCGCAGGCTGGGAGCCTTCCAGTCATATCCGTTTTATGAGAAAACCGCTGGATCGGCTGAAATTATTGCCCTGGCGATCGCTGTTTCAAGCGGCACTTATGGCTGTCGTGCTGTTGGCGCTGCCAGTCGATGTTTTGTTGCTACTTGCAAGCCGCTATGCCGCTCAATCTCCTGCGTTAGAGAGTCTTCTTAGCCTGCTTCTGTCGCCCCTGCTCTCTCTAATCATTAGTCTTGGGTTGCCAATTGGTTTAGGAGCCTTAGCAGTTTACGTTTTGGAGCGAATTGACCGTTCCAGCATCAGTACAGGCAGTTTGTGGGGCTTGGTGCTGTGTGTCTTCCTGCTGCTCTTGTTAGAGAAAGGGATCATTTTGGGAGCGCCCGGATTTAGCATGACGGTATTAGCGCTCATTGCAGTGGGTGTTTTTTGGAAGGGGCGATCGCACTGGCGCTCCTACAGGCGGTGGTAACTCTCTTAGGATGGAGGCAGATCAGCGGGATCGACAGCAGTGACTAGGTGCTCTAACGCGTCGGTTAAGCGATCGAGCCGTTTGAGTGATTCCTGCTGGGCTTCAGTCAGCGTTTGTACGGCATCACTCAGCGCAAACAGTTGATAGCCTTGTTGCTGTACTTGATTGGTCAATGTATCCATCCGTTGCGAGAGGCGATCGACAGTTTCGATCGTCGCTAGGACGGCTTCGCCAATCTGTTGCACAATCAATTCCAAGTCCGGTCGTTGAGCGTCCACAGTGTACAAGCTAAATGTCAGAGCAGAACATAGAACCCTCGCAGTGAAGGTTCTACGAAAGAAAACAATCGGTTGGAAATGCGACCCTACTTGACCTGAATTTTTGCCAGCTCTGTGTTCTGGTAATAAAGTTTCAAGATTTGCTGATAGTTGTTGCCACCTTGAGCCAAGTTGTAGGCACCCCACTGACTTAAGCCGATCCCATGACCAAACCCGCGACCAATTACTTGAAAGGTTGTAGGGGAAGCCTGCGCTTTACCCTTACTTGCTTCTAGCGCAGGCTGAGGCACGATGCTAAAGAGGGTACTTCTTAGGTTAAGGGCACGTTGTAGTGCTTCACCACTTAGTTTTTTGCTACCGCGATCGCCCACAACTTGCATTGTCTTGATGCGTCCGCAGGGAGTCATATCAACAGGCTGAAATGAGACGACGTTACCGACTCCAGAAATGCGCTTGCTCAATTCACTGCGGGAAACGTCAAGTGACCACTGGGCAACGGGCGAAACCTCGGTAAAATTTTCTTTTACCGATTTCAAGTAAGGGACCGGATTTAGCCAAACATTTTCAGAATTTTCGGTGCAACCGCCTGCTGACGAATGAAAAACTGCTTCAACAATCTGACCACCCGAAATGAGCACTTGTTCGGCTGTAGCATTAACCGCTGCTTGAGTACCTGTTGATTCATCTCGGATACCTCGGTAGACTTGCGAAGCCGTTGTGTCTACTACATCGTAAATGCCGTTATTTGATTTTTGTCGATGATACAGTGCATAGGAGCGGGCTGCAACTGCCTGCGCTTTCAGTGCCTCTTGGGGCCAATTGCCGTTCATTTCGCCACCCAAGACGCTGTAGAGATAGTGTTCTAGGTCTACATAGTTAACAGCCGTAAGTCCACTTTTGCTAGGCACAACGGCTGTACGACCGCGATACCAACGATCACCAATATACACATAGCCGCCGCCTGTAGGCTCGACCCACAGTTGACTAGACTGCCAGCGATCAAGACTGACGCTGCCTTGTTTGGGTTGGGCAATGAAAGCATTCATCGGTGCAATCTCACCCAGTGGACGCCCATTGCTGTCACGCACGATCGCTTTTGTTGAACTGCCAACAGCAATTTGGCTCACACCATCGGCGATCGCTACTCGTAGCTCTAACGCGGCTTGAGCGGCACGACTGCTGGCGCTTTCAACCAAAGAAAACGCTGCCATCCAGACAAGAATGCCTAACCACCAACTACGTCCATTTAATTGTGTCAACATTCTCATTTGAGAGAGTGAAAAGGGGAAGCGTTTCGATGACATTTTCAGAATCCTTACAGGTTCAGGCGTTAAGGGGCTAGGTAGTCGTGGCAATACGATCGCAGACAGCAAAATATAGGCTATATCCTACGTCAGGCTCGTTACACGCTGTCTGAAGTATGGGGCAACGACGCTTAATATACGTCAAATTGCTTTGTATGGAGTCAGTTTTTTGAGCTTTGATGTTCCCTACTTATGCCAGATATGCTGTAGTTGAACGCGCAACTTTCGTGCCTCACCTTGTATCTTGTGTTTTCGATGCTTTGTAACGTTTATTAAATCAGATTTGTCGCTCAAGCGCTGTTGTCAAGCCCTTATTTCCTTCGCCTGTGTCAGTATAGGTTCAGGAAGGAAACCCGTTTGGAACGCTACGTTTTGCAGATTACATTCCTTGGAACCAGTTCTGGTGTGCCGACGCGATCGCGCAATGTTTCTAGCGTAGCGGTTCGCTTACCTCAACGGGCAGAGTTTTGGTTGTTTGATTGTGGTGAAGGCACCCAACATCAGCTTTTGCGCAGCGAGATTAAGAGCAGTCAGTTAACCCGTATTTTTGTGACTCATATGCATGGGGATCATATTTATGGGTTGATGGGGTTATTAGCAAGTTGTGGTTTGGCAGGCAACGTTCAGCGTGTCGATATTTATGGGCCACCTGACCTGGATGAGTATCTCAAGGCCTGTCGGCGGTATTCGCAAACGCATTTCTCTTATCCGGTGAAGGTCCATACTGTACGTCCCGGTGTTGTTTATGAAGACAGCGAGTTTACGGTGAGCTGTGGGTTACTCAAGCATCGCGTACCTGCGTTTGGCTATCGGATTACTGAAAAAGATCGTCCTGGGCATTTTGATGTTAAGCAAGCTGCTGCATTGGGCATTCCGTCGGGACCGCTCTATGGCAAGCTGAAGCGCGGCGAAGTTATCACGTTACCTGACGGGCGATTGGTGAACGGAGCAGACTTGTGCGGGCAGACAGAACAGGGACGAAAGCTGGCGTATTGTACAGATACAGTTTTTTGCGAAACTTCGATCGAGCTAGCACAGGATGCAGATGTGTTGATTCATGAAGCCACATTTGCCCATCAGGATGCTGAATTGGCATATCAACGGTTGCATTCAACCTCGACAATGGCAGCCCAAGTCGCTCTGGCAGCACAAGTGAGGCGGCTGATTATGACCCATTTCAGCCCACGCTATGCGCCTGGTAATGCGATCGAACTTAAAGATCTACTTGCAGAAGCCCGCTCTATTTTTCCCAACACAGAGATGGCTTCTGATTTCTGGACGTACGAGATTCCTCGGCGAAACGCCGCCGCAATGGCAACCGTTTAGTCTGTACTGAGTATTCTGTACTGGGTGGAACGTCCTTATTCGCCGTGAGACTGGCGGAGGCGATCGCGCAGTTGTCCCATCCTTGTCTGGCTTTGGATAGGCGCACGTGGAGATGGCAGTTCGGTGTTGGGCCATCCTGGAAGATCGACACAGGGGCATTCCAACGCAGCAACGCCTTGAACTTTTACCGGCACCGGCATGGCACAACGGGAACAGGGATCAACATCCCAGGCGGGACTCAGAAGTTCGGCGATCGTCTGCTCCGTGCCTTCCAGGTAACAATCCCCCGACGCTGGTGAACAGACCTGCTGCCAACACGCTTCAAATTCTGGGCTATAGCGATCGCCCTGAATGATTGGACGAGGCAAGACGCGCAACCTACCACCGTTGATTAGAACTGGCTTGCCTAACTGAAACCAGTAAGCAAGATACTGCCTGACGTGTTGTTCGGATGCCATAGTGTCAAATTAAAAGATCAAATTTAGAGGGCTAAAAAGTTTTGTATTAGTTCACTGAAGCCTTAGTCTTCCTACATTCAGAAGCAGCGAATTGCTTTCGCTCAGGGTGCATATCACTAGGGTAGCTAGCCTAATAGCTCTATGCTACTTTGTCTAAACGCGCATCTCATTAGTTTAAAGCTGTAGCTCAGGTTAAGGTTCTTCACTGCGTCAGCTCTAGGGCTTGATGCAACGGCGTGCCGAGGCTGCTAAGGTTCAGGACATGTCCACCCGTCACGAGGTAAACAGGATGAGCGATCGTGCCTAGTTGACGGGTAAGAATGCCGAGGCGATCGCGAAACAAGCGACCCATTGGGTAGGCAGGCACAACTCCCCAGCCAGTTTCTTCTGCTACAAAGATGATGCTACTGGTTGTATGGTGCAAACTGTCTAGTAAGCTAGCCAACGTTTTCCTCCAAGTGTCGTCATCTTGATCAAGTAAATTTGCTAGCCATGTGCCTAAGGAATCAACGAGCAGGCAACTGTTTGAGGGAGCCATGTGAATGGTTTCTGCTAAGGCGATCGGAGTTTCGACTGTTGTCCAGGTAGGCGGGCGACGTTGGCAATGCTGGTCAATACGGTCTTGCCATTCGCGATCGGCTGGGTCGCGTTGAGACGTAGCAATATAGAGTACAGACCTGCCAGAGCGAACTGCCAGAGTTTCTGCCCACTCACTCTTGCCCGATCGTGCTGGACCCGTCACTAAAATAAGTTGACGTTCAGAAGCTTGTTCGACCATCTTGACCCCTCAGAACGTGTGGCTCGATCGCTACTCTCTACACAGTTGCAAGCAGTTGTTGCAACGTGATGTTTCTCATGCTGCACACTCACCATTGCGGATCGCTTTTTAATAGAGCGGTTGCGGCTTCTGTCACAAGCGGTTTAGAGAAGAAAAAGCCCTGGCCGTACTCACATTTCAGTGTGCGTAAGCTGGCAAGCTGTTCGGCTGTTTCTACGCCTTCTGCCACAATATCCATACCCAGGTTGTGCCCCAAAAGAATGATGGTCTGGACAATTTGAGAGTCCTCACTTTCATCGCCCATGCGGCTCACAAAGGAACGATCAACCTTGATGGTGTTGGTCGGGAAGCGATGCAAATAGCTCAATGATGAATAGCCTGTACCAAAGTCATCAATGCTGAGTTGTAGATGGAGTGCTTTGAGCCGTTGGAGGAGGGCAATCGTAGACTCCACATCAGTCATAGCAATGCTTTCGGTAATTTCGAGCTTTAGGCTATGACCACTTAGTCCCGTCTCTTGCAACGTTTGTTCAATTTGCTCCACTAGATTTAGCTGTGAGAACTGCTTGCCTGACAGGTTAACACTGACGAGCAACGGTTGCTCTTGCGGAAATTGTTCTTGCCAGATTTTTAGCTGACGGCAGGCTTCATGAGTAATCCATTTGCCCATTGGAATGATTAGCTCAGTTTCTTCTGCTACTGGGATGAAATCATTCGGCGGTACCAATCCACGATCAGGATGTTGCCAGCGAACTAGAGCCTCAAAGCCAGCAATTTTGCCTGTTTGTAGGGAGATGAGCGGTTGGTAGTGCAGGCGGAATTCCTGACGTTCGATCGCACGTCGCAGATCGGTTTCAAGCTGGAGGCGCGTCATTACCTGCACACGCATTCCGGTCACAAAAACCTCATGGCGAGCCTTGCCTGATGCTTTCGCGCGGTGCATGGCAGTGTGGGCATCACGCAGGATATCTTCAGGCGCATAGTTTGAGTTGGAGCGTCCGAGCACAATCCCAATGCTGGCGGTGCTGAATACGTCTTGCCCATCAAGCTGGATGGGCAGTGTCATTTGCCGTTGCAGTTGATCTGCTAGGTGCGTTACTTCGGCTGGATCTTGCACGTTGCGTCGTAAGATTGCAAATTCGTCGCCGCCGACCCGTGCAAACTGATCGGTAGGATGTAGGCAGACTTTGAGTCGATCGGTGGTTGTCACTAGAAGCTGATCACCTAGGCGATGCCCAAAGCTGTCGTTAATGGCTTTGAAGCCGTCTAAACCCACAAACAAAACGGCGATCGAGGGCGCGTCTGATGACCCAAACCTTCGACTAAAGGGGTGATGATGTTGAATGACCCACTGAAGTTGTTTGATAAACAGAGCGCGATTTGGTAGCCCTGTCAGTGCATCGTGAAACGCATCGTGCAGTAGCCGATACGCTACAATACCCAGCGTTGCCAGCCCAAGGGCGATCGCGGCTGGCACCACTGGCACCCAGCCTGACTGCAACAAAATACCAAAACAAAGGCAGTATAAACCGCCGCCAGCTAAGGCTATGGTGAATGCCAATGCACCGGGATGACGAAACCGCCACGCCAGGATGCCGCCCACCATTGACCAAACCCATACCCAAGCAATTTCGCCTGGTTCCGACCAGTACCATAGCAAGGCTCTGCCATCTAAGACTTGACCCAGGATTTGACTCACCATTTGTGCATGAATCAAGACTCCAGGCGTCTTGGGGTTTTGTTGCGTTGCCGATAAATTGTAAGGCGTTAAGAATAAATCTTTGCCGCTAGGGGCGGTTGTGCCAATCAGCACGAGCTTGTCTTTCACCCACTCTGGCTGTAGTTCGCCCTGCAGCACCTGCGTCAACGTGACCTGTCGTGCCACAGTATTGCCGCGGTAATTCAGCAACACCTGATAGCCACGATCGTCGAGCGCCTGATAGCTGCCAGCACGTTTGTCGAGCGCTGGAAAAATGGCTGTGCCAATGTGCAATGCTTTTGCGTCAAGGCGAAATGGTAGCTGTTTGTCTGCCAGGTATTGAAGGCTTGATCGGAGGGCAAACGAGTAATATTTTTCGTTTTTCGCAGTGACAAAAAGTAGATTGCGCCGTATGACTGCATCGGGGTCAATAACAAAATCACTGAAACCAACGCGATCGCGCGCGACTCCAGGTGGCGGTGGCACACTGCCAGTATCTTCATCGCCCAGCAACATTACTGTTGTAACGTTGCTAGACTGCAACTGTTTCAGCAAGGTTGCATGCCCTGGCTGCTGAGGTACATCACGATACAGATCCAACCCAATGACTTTTGGCTTGTATTGATCCAGCTTTGCTAGCAGTTGGGCAATGACTTGATCTGAGATGGGCCAGCGGTTTTGCGATCGGATGTCATCTTCAGTAATATTCACCACCAGCAATCTAGGATCAGCACCAGCGCTGGGGCGCAGTCGAATCATTTGGTCGAATGCCGATAGCTCTAGTGACTGGAGTCCACCCACCTCACGCACGCCAAAGACTAAGCCTGTCACGACAATGCCAGTCAGCAGCGCAGGATGTTTGAGGGTTAGCGTCAACAGGCGGCGACCGTTTCTGATCATGCCTTTGAAGTTAAAGGGAAAATCCGTCATTTGAGCTGCCAAATCTGGAGGAGGGCAATTGAAGAAACGGTAGAGCTTTAAGCCAAGTTATCCGCAGGCACAACAAAGCTGTGATCGTTGTAATTACCCTTACAGCAGGCAGAGACTTACAAAAATGGCACTGTCGATCGCAGCGGCTACGATCGCTTAGATAGGTCGCTTTGTATGAGTAGATGACCACGACCAACAATGTGCATAGTACCCAACCTAGCCCAAGACTAAACAGTTGCGGAACTGTCACTTAACGTAATTGTTTCAGCCTACAAATAATGATTTGATGGTTATACGAGTCTTGAAGGCAAGGCAGTAGCTTTGAAGCTATTGTCTACGCAGTGCGGTTTTTGAGCCGTTGACCCTGAGCAAATGCGTTCTGCTTGTTCATGGCTCTTTGTTCTTACCTACTGCTTATTTCCGCTGTCAGCAATTTAAGCAGCCTTTAGTTAAGAGGCGAAGACAGCTATCAGAAACGCACGATCTAAGGCAATCAACAACTGTCTTACATCTCTGCCAAAAGTGGCGCAAATTCATCCACTTAGGTGAGTCAGAGGGATGAGGTTAAACAAATAAATTCCCTATAACCTGTTCATATGTTTCGGAATCAGCGCTAGCGGGTTTGTATCCAGCTTCATCACCGCAGTGAAATACCCCTAGTGCCGGGATGGCACTTTACAAGGCAGCTTTTCGTTTAGTTCCAGAGGAGAAATACGATGCGAAACCCAATTACTACCGTTATCTCGCCGTGGTTTTCTCCGGCTTGCCGCGCCCGTCGTATTCTAGCAGGTTTATCGTTAACCGTTGGTCTCCTTGGTGTTGGACTGGTCCCTGCAATTGCGAATGCTGAAGCATCCACCCAGTCCCAAGTTGCAAAGCAAGCTTTACCTGACGGCATTTATCTGTATGGGCAATCGACGCAGCCCAATCAGGTTGGTCAGGGATACTTTGTTTTTGAGTCGAAGCAAGGAAATGTGGTTGGAGCGCTATATATGCCGCGCTCGTCATTTGACTGTGCGTCTGGCAAGTTTCAGAATGACCAACTGGCTTTAACTGTGGTTAATAGCTACGATCGCACTACGAATCCCTTTGAAATTGCTCTGGAGCGTAATTCAAATGTGGCTTCACAAGGTAATCCAGCCTTTTCTAACCTTGGGTTACAAGGATTTGAGCGCATCAGCAATGTTAGTGAGAATGATCAACGCATTTTAGATGTTTGTAAGGCCGATTTCCAAAAGCAGACGACAGCTAAGTAAAAGGGAGATTAGAAGATGAGTGCAGTTCTAGTTGGCATAATCTTGCTCATGGCTTTCGGTGTCGAGATTGCACTTTGGTCAAAGACTTTGCTGAGTGGGCAACGCTCAAGCAGCAGATAACTGGTTTTTGAATAGCGAATGGCTCCTGTGACAATGCTCTGTTAAGAAGATTTTCATAAGCTAACTAGCTGTATATGCAGCTTTAATAACTAGATTGGCGGCTAAGGACTCGCTCTCTAGTAATCTGCTTCTACCTAACGTTAAATCTTTGCTCAGAAAGCTCCTACGCTTCCCGCTCCACTAAAATGATGTTTTCAGTCACCTTCTCAAAGGTGTCGTCGTGGCTGATCACAAAGAGTTGACGGAAGGTCTTGATGTTAGCGATTGCCTCCGCTAGATGATTACGTCGGGGCTTGTCCATATTCGTTGTTGGTTCATCAAAGAAGGCGATATCAATATCCGCTAGCACTTTGAGTAGCGCTAGTCGCACTGCTAACGCTGCACACATCTGTTCACCGCCAGAAAGGTTGATAAAGCGGCGAGTGTGAGCACCTTCTTGTATCAGGATCTCGTATTCCCGAGTCCACTCCAACCCTACATTGGGACGATTGAGCAATTCACGAAACAGGCGATCGGCCTCCCGAGAAATGTTTTGCACATAGCGTTCTGTGATACGGGGTCCTGCTTTCTTATAGGCATCACGGGCAAACTTAACGAAGCGCTGGGTCTTTCGCTTTTGTTCTACTAACCCTTGAGCCTGCGATCGCTTGGTCTGGATCGTTTCTAGGCGTATTAGCTGTTGGTTTAGATCGGTTAGATACTTGAGTTTGTCTGGCAGACTGGCATTCAGCACAATACTCTGTTCTTTCGTCTCCTGGTAAGCCGTTTGTACAGTTTGAAAACGCGCTGCATCAAAGGTTGCATTCAGGCGATCGCGTTCAGCACTCATAGTTTTTGCGTCTTGCTCTAAGGCTTGCAGTTGCACGATAGCAGCCTGTAAAAGCTGATCGCGCTCACGTCGGCTGTTTGCCAGTTTTTGATGCTCTAAGTATTCCTGATGTGCAGCGCGGTGTTGCTCTCGTAAGGCTTGCTGCTCTTGTAGTTTTTCTGCTAGGTCAGCAAACGTGGCAAGCTGTTGATCAAGCGTAGTGATCGCCTGCTGATCGATTGCCAAAGAGTTCTGCAATGCCTGAATTTTTACTTGCAAGTCAGGCTCTTGCTGAAGTTCCTGTTGCTGAAGACGACAACGACCGCGGGGATCGCCTAGAACGTCAAGCTCTTGACCTAGCCGTATGTGTTGCTTCTTCAAAAGCGGTTTGCCTGCCAGGTGAGTATGCAGTTCGGTCAAGCTGGCTTGGAGCGCGATCGCCTCTTCGATTAACTGCTCTCGATCGTTCAGCAGACGGTCCAGGCTGGAAAATTCAACCTGTTGCTGACGAGCAATCTTTAAATCTGCTTGTAATTTCTGTAATTGCTGCTCCAGGCGGGTTTCCGATGTTTGCTCTGCTAAATCTTTGAGAATGTCTTGCAGCGCTGTCATCAGGTGCTCTTGCCAATGCACGCTACTTTGAAGCGTTGTGAGTGCGAGTTCCAGCGGCTCGCTCCACAGTGGCACGGTTTGCTGTAGATCTTTTAGCGTTGCTTTGGCTTGAGCAACTTGAGTGAGGTAACGATCGCCTTTTGCTGCTGACTGCTCCAGCAGTTGCCGTAAGTCTGCTTCAAACTGAGCGGCGGCGGCAATGCGACTCAGTTGTTGCTGGTAGCGTTGCTGCTGTTGCTCCAGGTGTGGAATCTGCTGCACCTGGGCTTTTAGTGCCTGAATCCGGCTAATATTTTGATCAATTTGAGTCACGCGGGTTTGTACCTGGGCAAGCCGTTTTTCCTGGTCTTTCAGGCTTCGCTGCCAATTGACACACTCCTGAAGCTGCTGATTAAGACTTTGTAAGGATTGTTCTAGCTGCTGCTGTTGTCCAATTAATGGCTCCAGTTGGATTATTTCGGCTCTTGCTTGCTGAAGACGATCGAGTTGATGGTTCAGGGTTGCCAGCTTCGTTTGACGATCGCGCAACTGCTCTTGATTCTGTTGTCGCTTTTGCTGAAGTTGGCGTTCCGATCGCTGCTGCTGTTCTAATTCGTTGAGCGTTTTCTCTGCGAGTCCATACGCCTGAAACGCCTCGCGATTGGCTGTGCAGATTGCTACCGCTTTTTCGGCTTCTTGCAAATCAAGGCGCAATCGTTCAACTAGTGCTGTTTCGGTCTGGAGACGAGCGACAAGCTTTTCTAATTGGCTATCAAACTGTTGGAGCTGAGTTGCCTGGGTGCTGAGTTGTGACTGCTCGTGCTGCCATTGCGCCAATGCTATCTGTACTTGCTCAAGCTCTGTTTGGACTCGTTTAACGTCTTCGCTTTGCTCCTGGCGCTTTTGCAGTAGCGGTGCTAAAGCTGTTAAGTCGTCGTCATAGTGAGCAATTTCCTGTTCCAGGCTTTCTACCTGACCCTTCGCGTACTTTTCTAGATCACCTAGTTTTTTCCAGCTTTGCTGATATTCTTCGACCTTTAAGATCTTGTCAAAAATCGGCTTGCGCTTCTCCTTCGTCAGTAGAAAGTCGACGGCAAAAGTTCCTTGTGGTACGCCGATCGTGCTGGAAAATAACTGGCTCAAATCGGTTCCTGGGGCTACGCCCAAATGCTCGCGCAGCCAAGGTATGACTTCTTCTTTAATGCGGCTGTAGGGGAGGCGCTCATCAAGCTGGGGATCGTAAAGTGTATAGCTTTTGCTGGTGCAGCGCTGGACTTCGTAAGTACGTCCGTCGCGGCTAGAGATAAAGGCAACTCGCACTTGAGCACTCGCAGCCCCATTCCGCACTAAATCCTCTTTGTTGTAGTCGCCAGCGTAGTCGAACAGCGCCCAGGCGATCGCTTCTAGAATGCTTGTCTTCCCCGCACCGTTTTCACCACAGATGGCATTGGTTCCTGGCTGAAAAGTGAAGTGGCGATCGCTGTGCGACTTGAAGTTCTTAAGGCTAACCGAGAGAATTTCCATGATGAATGCGTTCAGTTAGCAGTGAGAATTGAAGACAATCGTGTTCGAACAATTGTACTAACTATGGTTCGAAAGGTATAGTAATTTGCCTGTCACCGTCCGGAGCCAGCAATCAAGAGCGATGGTAGACTACTGATCGCTTCGCTGCAATCATTTAGCTGAAGGGGTTTGCCCAAGGTAAAGTAAGCGCCTTAGTTGGTCTTTCAGTAGGCTTTATCGACTAAGTTGACACCAAACAAGCTGCCTGCTTCGTCGAGCGCGCAGCCTTATTGTCTCTCGAACTAGAACTTGGGCTTAACTGACTGACTGAATCAGGCACATATCTAGTCGAGCGACCTACTTGCACAGCAACCTTACTGCCAAAAAGCAATCCAGGCAACTTGAAATAGTACTGAAGCGCGAAGCTAGGAAAAAAGCTGAACCGAGCTGTAGAAGATTACTTTTACTTGATCGGTTTTAAGTGGAGCTGACGGGAGTCGAACCCGTGTCCGCCCTGGGTATTGGTACACCGTTCGTTCACAGGCTTAGCTTCTCTAATCCTCAAAGCGGGAACCGTCCATTATCCCGGACGGTGGGATTCTCTGATAATTTCTTAGCTAGAAAGCCTACCAGAGAAAGCTTCCTAGAGCATCCGTTGGGGGTTGTCTGTCATACTTAACGGAGTCTGTATGACAAACGCTCGAACCGGTTAGAGGTTGTTAGGCAGCAACTAGTGCTTGCTTACGAGCAAAGGGTACAATGTTGTTCGCATGTACGTTGTTTGAGCCATTGATTTATGAGAGTTAGCTCGCTCTCAGCCTGAATCACACTGTATTGTTCGCCAAAACGTCGAAACCGTTACAGCCCCATACATCTCTGTATTATACCTTCTCTTTGCAGATGTAGGTTGCGCGACTATTAGCTTTACGATCCATCGCGACGGTAAACACCTGGTTCAACTGCAATAATGGTAGCCACTGTCCGCTATCGTTACTTGTTAAACGCTGATGCATCGTCTTGCTACTTTGCCGGGAGGCTGGAATCCATCCGCAGATGGCGTGATTTTTGTTGAACAACAGCCCGCGCCGATCGTCGTGATTACCGCTGCGGATACTGATATTCAAACGCTTGCTGTTGCTGCTGCTCATCTACCCGCAGGCTTTCCGTCGTTACGTGTAGTGAATTTGCTGCAACTTCAGCAGCAGTTAACGATCGACACTTATGCGGAAGATATTTTAGCCAACGCAGCAGTCATTATTGTGCGCTTGATTGGCGGACAGTCTTACTGGAGTTATGGGCTGGACGTGGTTGAGCAAACGGCGAAAGAGACGGGTGCCGCGCTCATTTTTATTCCTGGTGATGAACGTCCTGATCCAACGCTGACCAGTCATTCTACCGTTTCACTGGCACTGGTCAATCAGGTGTGGCAGTACTTTATTGAGGCGGGCAGTGAGAATTATCAGAATCTACTGAGGTTTGTTGCGGCGGAGTTTTTGCAGCAGGCGATCGACTACAAGCCGCCGCAATCAGTACCGCGTGTTGGGCTTTATAGACCTTCTGGCACGTCTTTGGCGGAGGTTACTGTTCATACAGATTGTGGCTTCAATGAAAGCCCTCTCCGGGGGACTTCCCCCCGGTCCCCCGCCGCTTGGGGTCCTAACTCCCCCAAACCCCCCGAACAGGAGGGTTGTGGTGAAAAGCAGGTATGGCTTGAGGGTAATCTATTAAATGCTGAAGTTTCTGGGGAGACAGCGTTAGAACAGCCTGTTGCAGTGTTAAGTCATGAAAAAGATGGGAAAAAATCGCGGGGCGTGGCGATCGTCTTTTATCGAGCACATTATTTAGCAGGTAATACAGCGGCGATCGATGCTCTTTGTGAGGCATTAATTAGGCGGGATTTAACACCTGTACCCATTTTTGTTTCGTCACTTAAAGAGCCGGACGTACAGACAGAACTTAGGCGCTATTGCAGTCGAAATGTTGACGTTTTACTTAATACAACTAGCTTTTCGTTAGCAAGTTTAGAAACTGATACGCCTAAAGTTGATTTATGGCAGATGTTAAATGTTCCTGTTTTTCAGGTCATTTTTAGTGGTGGTACTCGTGAGGCTTGGGAAGCAGGTATACAAGGATTAACGCCTCGAGATATGGCAATGAATGTTGCCTTGCCAGAAGTGGATGGCAGAATTATTACGCGAGCCGTTTCTTTCAAAACAGTGCAGACTCAAAATGCACTTTTGCAAACGGATGTGGTGGTTTATGAACCAGAGCGATCGCGTATTGAATTTGTCGCGGCATTGGCTTCTAATTGGGTAAAGTTGTGTCAAGCTTCGATCGCAGAACGAAAAATTGCGCTTATTCTCGCGAACTATCCCAACCGTGACGGACGGTTAGCGAATGGAGTAGGTTTAGATACGCCAGCAAGCTGCTTGGAAATCTTGAAAGCGCTTCAGAGTGCTGGTTATACCATTTCAGAACTGCCTGAAACCAGTGATGATCTGATGCAACTGCTTGCGGCTGGAATCACAAATGATCCAGAAAGCCTAGATCTACGATCAGTCAACCAAGCCTTACCGTTGAAGGATTATCAAGCTCACTTTCAAACACTGCCGCTACCAGTGCAAACAGGCATTCAAAATCGTTGGGGTAAGCCACTTGAAACAGATGCCTTTCCGATTGCAGGTATACAATTTGGCAATGTGTTTGTTGGCATTCAACCAGCGCGTGGATACGATCGTGATCCCACTCTTAATTATCATGCGCCTGACTTAGAACCGACCCATTCGTATCTGGCGTTTTATCACTGGGTAAACGCTCACTTTGGTGCCAATGCTGTTGTTCATGTAGGTAAACATGGCAATTTAGAATGGCTACCAGGGAAAAGCGTGGCGCTATCAGAAAATTGCTACCCCGAAGCGGTTTTTGGTGCCATGCCACATTTCTATCCCTTCATCGTGAACGATCCGGGTGAAGGTTCTCAGGCAAAACGTCGATCGCAAGCAGTCATTCTGGATCATCTGACGCCACCGATGACCCGCGCTGAACTATACGGCAGTTTGCATCAGTTAGAAGGCTTAATTGATGAGTATTATGAAGCCCAAACGCTTGATCCAGCACGAGTTAGTTTGATTCGCGATCGCCTCATGCAACTCATTCAGCAGGAAAATCTTCACAAGGATTTGGGCATTGAAACTGAGCTGTCTGACGAGGCAATTACTAAGGTTTTAACCGCCGCTGATGGCTACTTATGTGAACTCAAAGAAGCTCAAATTCGCGATGGGCTACATATTTTTGGGCAGTGTCCTGATGGGCGACAACTGCGCGACTTAATCGTTGCGATCGCTCGTAATCCCAACGCCAATCGTCTTGGTTTAACCCGCGCGATCGCCCAAGATTGGCAACTCGACTTTGATCCACTCACCGCTACATTAGGCGATGTTTTAGAACCCACTCAGCATCCCGCTCTCCAAACTTGCCGCATCATTGGCGATGCTGTCGAAGTCATTGAAACCTATGCTGCCACACTCGTCGAAGCACTTCTCACTCATCCAACCGCCCTAGCTACAAACGCTAAACCCCCTTCGATCGCTCCTGTCTCTCTACCCAAAACTTCCTATTTAGGGGTCGTGGGGGACCGGGGGGAAGTCGCCTGGAGAGAGCCTGAAACCGAACTAACAGTGCCTGCATACGATCTCTGTCCGCAACACACCATTGGGCAGCAAACGCAACAAGAATTGCTTTGGGTGCGCGATCGCCTCCTCCCCGCTCTCCGCCAAACTGATCAAGAAATCATCAACCTCTTACGCGGCTTAAACGGACACTACATCCCTAGTGGTGCCTCCGGTGCTCCCACTCGTGGGCGACCAGAAGTATTGCCTACCGGACGCAACTTTTACTCTGTAGACATTCGCGCCATCCCCACCGAAACCGCCTGGGACATCGGACGCAAAGCTGCCGAAACCCTGATAGAACGATATACCCAGGAACACGGCGAATACCCCAAAACCTTAGGACTATCCATCTGGGGAACCTCAACCATGCGAACCGGTGGCGATGATCTGGCAGAAGCACTCGCCTTGTTAGGCGTACAGCCTGTCTGGGATGGCGTCTCACGCCGAGTCATTGATTTCGAGATTCTACCCCTGTCCTTTTTGGGTCGTCCACGAGTAGACGTAACCCTACGGATTTCTGGCTTCTTCCGCGACGCATTTCCCAATTTGATCGACCTTTTTGATAGTGCCGTGAACGCTGTAGCAAATCTCGACGAGCCTGCTGACCAAAACCCCCTTGCCGCTCAAGTGCAGCAGGAAACCTTGCGCTGGGAAGCTGAAGGACTGATGGCAGAACAGGCAGCCGCACGATCGCGCTACCGCATTTTTGGCTCGAAACCCAGTGCTTATGGAGCCGGACTACAAGGCTTAATCGAAGCGCAAAACTGGGAAAGCGACGACGATTTAGCCCGCGCATACATTAACTGGAGTGCCTACGCTTACACCCGCAACGCCGAAGGGAAATCAGCCCCTGAAGCCTTTACTCAAAGGCTCGGCACCATGCAAATTGTGTTGCAAAACCAGGACAACCGTGAACATGATTTACTCGATTCAGACGATTACTATCAGTTTCAAGGTGGCTTAACAGCGGCAGTACGCTCTGTATCAAAAACTTCTCCAGAAATCTACTTTGGCGATCATTCCCGTACTGCACAGCCTAAAGTCCGTAAACTGAGTGAAGAAATTGCACGTGTTTACCGTTCTAGAGTGGTCAATCCTAAATGGATTGCAGGTGCAATGCGTCACGGCTATAAAGGCGCGTTTGAAATGGCAGCGACACTTGATTATTTGTTTGCCTATGATGCCACCACTCACTGCGTTGAAGACTTCATGTACGAAGGCGTTGCAGAGGCATACGTCTTTGACCCAGCCGTGCAGAACTTCATCCAAAAAAGCAACCCCTGGGCACTGCGCGACATGGCAGAACGACTGCTAGAGGCGAACCAGCGCGGCTTATGGTCACAGCCTGATCCTAAAATGCTAGACCGCTTAAAAGCGATCGCTAACGAAGCCGAAGGGACGATCGAAGCACAGTATCCTGAAACACAGCATTCTGCCATTCACCTCACATGAGATGATGAAGGAGATATTTTTTGTAGAAAAATTTAAGACGTTTTGCCCTTCAAAAAGTTCTAAGTCTTGTCACTCCTGGGTATATAGATGTCGTGGCTTACTGGTTCTATGCAGAGTGCTTCTACAACGTTCCAGCTTGGGTGCAGTGTACTAATTGCGGTTAGTCTTGTTACCGCAAAACCTGTGAAGGGTCAGGATGTGGAACCAGAGCGATCGCCCCAGCTTTTGCTGACTGTACCTAAGGTCATAAAACAGCCTCAGTTCCCGCCAACGCTACTGCCGACCACGATCGCCCCCGCGAACCAGCTTACAATTGCCCAAAGCATCCCTCCTAACGCTGCGCCACAGCAGCTACCGCGAGAACCGTCGCCACCGTCTACGCAACCGCCTCCAGCTTCTACCCCTGCACCCTTACCGCCCCTTGATCAGCTGCTGCCGCGACCCGGTTCACAGCCAGCAGCGCCGTTTGAAAACACGCTTGAGACCATTACGGTCGAGCGCTTTGAGGTTGTTGGCAGCACCGTGTTTAGTGCAGCAGAGTTTGCCAAAATTACGGAGCCGTTTACCAAGCGTCCACTCGCGATCGTCGAATTGTTTCAGCTTCGGTCTGCCATTACGCAGCTTTATCTTGACAAGGGCTACATTACGTCTGGCGCCTATGTGCCACCACAAACGCTTCAGCGTGGAGTCGTGACCATTCGGGTCATTGAAGGTAGGTTGGAGACCATCACCGTTACAGGTACCCGCCGACTCAGCCCAAACTACGTGCGATCGCGGCTGGCAATCGCAACAGGCGCACCGCTGAACCGTGATCGACTACTAACAGCCTTACAGTTGCTCCAGCTTGATCCACTGCTGCAATCCCTTTCGGCAGAACTCTCTGCTGGCAGCCGTCCTGGCGAGAGTGTGCTGTCGGTACAAGTAACAGAAGCTCGTTCTTTGAACTCGCAGCTTACTTTTGATAATGCGCGTGCGCCTAGCGTAGGAACTAATCGCCGCCAAATTCAGATTAGCCAGGGAAACACTACAGGTTTGGGCGATCGGCTGAGTGCTTCCTACACCAACACAAATGGCAGTAACGCGATCGATTTGGGCTATGTACTGCCGCTCAATCCGCGCAATGGCACTCTGAGTCTCAATTATGGCAGCGCTGCCAGCTCGATTATTGAGCCACCCTTTGATGTGCTTGAGATTGAGTCCAAAGCCCGCTATTATGAACTCGCGTTTCGCCAGCCGCTCGTCCAAACGCCTACCCGCGAACTGGCAGTTGGCATTACCGCCACCCATCGCCAAAGTGAAGCCACGCTGTTGGATGGACTCATTCCCTTTCCAGCGTTGGGAGCTGATCCCGATGGCAAAACACGCCTTACTGCCCTGCGTTTTTTTCAGGAAGCAACCTGGCGCAGTGGTACAGAAGTGATTGCACTCCGCTCCCAGTTCACCGTCGGGCTAAACGCTCTCAGCGCCACTATTAACCCTGACTCCCCCGATAGCCGCTTCTTTGCATGGCGTGGACAAGCGCAGTGGGTGCGGCTGCTAGCTCCCGATACCTTGCTGCTGGTGCGCGGCGATCTACAACTGGCAGACCGACCGATGCTACCACTGGAACAGTTTGGTTTGGGTGGTCAGGACAGTGTGCGTGGCTATCGTCAAGATGCACTGCTGACTGATAACGGTCTGTTTACTTCAGCAGAAGTGCGCTTTCCCATTCTGCGCCTACCTAAATTGAATAGCCTGTTGCAACTGACCCCCTTTATTGATCTCGGCACTGCCTGGAACCTGGGAAACTCACCTAATCCCGACCCAAGAACGCTCTTAGCTGTCGGTTTGGGGCTGCGGCTGCAATATAGCGATCGCCTGACAGCTCGCCTGGACTGGGGCATCCCGCTCACTGACATCAACGGTGCGAAAAACACCTTGCAGGAGAACGGGCTGTATTTCTCGATCGTTATAAGACCGTTTTAATAGGAGAGGAGAAGCAGAGGAACAATTCAAAGCTCAAAACTTTCCCTCCTTCCTTCTAACCGGTTCTGGTAAAGGTAAGATTGCTAGACATGAAGACCCTTTTAACTAATACTTGCGCTCACTTGGCGATCGCAATGACACTCGTTGCGTGTAATCCTTCTCGACCACCTGTCACCTCTTCGCCACTGCCGGATGCACTGCCCCCCAGTCCCATAATTGCTAGCCCTTCACCGCAATCAACGGCGATCGTGAATCCGTTTGTGAAAGGCGTTGACAAAGCAGCGAGTGCCACTCAGTTAGCGCAGTCTGCTCAAACTACAGACGATTGGAGACTGGTCGTTAGCCAATGGGAGCGAGCGATCGCCTTTATGAAAGCAGTGCCGCCATCAAGCCCTAACTACAAGGCGTCGCAGAAACTGCTACCGAGCTATCAGCAAGCCCTGGTACGTACTCAACAACAAGCAAAACGCGGTGGCACCCTACCATCATCGAGTATTGCCCAAGGTAGTGCAGAGGGCGGTGTTCCGCTGATAGCAGGCGACCAATCTGGTGCTAGCCCTGACGTATCAAAAGATGCTGTGAAAACGATGGAGGCTGCCATTACCATCAGTGCTTTATTGCAGCAGCAGCAGGAGTTTTTTGTTAAACAGAAGCGTTTTGCTTCTAGCCTCACAGAGTTAGGTACTAGCATTCCTGCAAGCACACCAAACTATAGCTACAGCACTGGTGTGAAGCAAGCCAAGCAAGTTATTGCTACAGCGACAGCGAAGCAAGACGGTATGCCCAGCTACACAGGCGCGATCCTGTTCGCTAAGGATGACAAAAACAACGCAACGCCAGTGGCTGCCGTTTGTTTCACTACCCCGTTTGGAAGGACACCGCCGCCCCCGCCCCAATTAATTGGCAAGGACGCACAGTGCCCAGCAGGTTCTACTAAAATGTAAGGCTAACGTCGCCGACCAAAGCTACGTGATCGGGAACTACCAAAACCTCGGCTAGGGCTACGATAGGTGCGGTTGGGACGATCGGAGCGTCGCAGTGTGCTGTTGCCATAGCCAGTGCCAGTAGAACGATTTGCTTGTCCGGTGTTGCGCGTTCTGGCAGTACTGGAGGACGGCGATCGCAACTGTCCGGTTGTCCGCAACTGGTTGTTACGCACTGCTGCCGGAGGAGCTTGGTACCGCGATTGGTATCGGTTTACGGCTTGATTGTAAGAAGAACCATAACCGCCGTATCCAGTCATAGGCACACCTGGTTGATACATGGGTGGCATATAGTACTGCGGTCTAAAGAGTAAGCTACCGATCGCTTGCCCTGCCAATGCGCCTGCAAACGGTGTCCAGAAATTAGACTCTTGACGTACTACAACGGTTTCTGGGCGACCTGTCTCTGGATTGTTTTGAGTTTCCGTTACGTTATGAACGTACTCAATTTTAAAGTCCTCTGTGAGATGGAGAGACGGCTGACCCTTCTCAACCTTGAGGTAACTCTTCTTACCAGCCGCAATTTCTTCTTCAGTTAAACGAGCCATCTGTAGGTTGGTGGCGCGAAACGCAGATGATTCACCCGGTTTTGTATTGAGTACAGCTACGTTGTATTCGCCACCATCATCGTTGTAAGTTGCCTGTTGTACAGGGTACTCACCATCCGAAAGGCGGCTCTGGGCAACTGGGCGAGTTGATTGAGTTGGCTGCGATCGCGTTTCAGTATTTGAGTTGGTTGCAAGAGGGCTGCCGCACCCGACCGAAGTCCAGATGAGCGTCAAAGTCATTGAGAGAACTAAAAATTTGCGAAGCATACGTCTAAAGGTGATTAAAGGTGTCAGTGAGTAAAGGGGCAACCGAGGAAGAGTCAGTTTAGAGTGGAATAAGCTCTGGGAAGTTACTAAGCACCTGATCAGGTGTCAACTCATCGCCCAACCGTGCGGGCGAAAAGTGCACTTGAACGGCGCGTAGCCTTTCCTGGTAATGCAAATTAATCATTGCCTTTAGCCCTATTCTCAAAGCACTCATGTTGGCAAGGTCAGTTTCCAGCTCTGGTACTTCGCCCTCAGAAGCAATCGTTAGCATTACAACAAGGTTGCGGGTGGCAGGTAGGGTTAGCGGGTCATCAGCAGTCCCAGCAGACTCCAGCGCTGGGGTACTGAGATAACGCTGTGCCGAATCGGTAAACAATTCTGTAACAAAATCGCCTGCCTCGCCTTCATCCCAAAAGACCTCCCCTTCGTTACCAGCAGCTTGCCAGTAGATGTCGTGCTGAAGTAAGCCCTGGCAAATTTCGACTAAGCCTTCTCCTAGCTCTTGCATGTCGCCTTCTGTGTCTACAGCGTCACGCGCAGCACTATTAAGGATGCCTAGCAGCGGAGCGACTTCATCACCTACTAGATGGATAAAGATCCGACAAACAACAAACCGAGTTTTGCCAGTGAATTGATTAAGGCGATCGCGCCACGCATTCATGTCTTCTTTCCTCTGGTAATAGTGATAGTCGCGTTAATCAGGCTAGTCCTGCCACTACTGTATGCAGCCACTCGCATAAAACTATCTACCTCAGGTGTAGCCCACATTCTGGTCCGCCTAAGGTGCGGATTTCTGCCCATTAAGTGACGGTCGGCGGGAGGGGAATGAAGGTGGAGGGCAGAGGGCAAAAGGCAGAAGGTGACATTTACTAATGGCTCCCCTTGCCCCCCTTCCCTCCTGCACCTCTGCTCCCTTGCTTCCCTAGCTTCTCCTCCCCCTTACTCCCTTGCCTCCTTGTGAGTGCTACCGTAGAACGGTGCTGAAAGAGTTTTGCAGCCATTATTCTTTAATTCAAAAGTCAAAATCGTTAGATGAGTATTTTTACGCTGCGATCGCTCCACAAAGACTTTGGCATCAAAGAGATTTTGCATGGTGCCAACTTTAGCCTGGATGATGGCGACAAGGTGGGGTTGATTGGCACCAACGGCTCTGGTAAATCCACGCTGCTCAAAATGATTGCGGGGCAGGAGTCGATCGACAGTGGCGAAATTCTCGTTAACTCTGGTGTTCGCATCGTCTATCTACCGCAGCAGCCAGAGCTAGACGACGATCGCACCGTCCTGGAACAGGTCTTTGCAGACAGTGGCGACCAGATGGCACTGGTGCGGGAGTTTGAGGAGGTTTCTGATAAGCTGGCGCACGGGCATGGTGATCCAGACCAACTGATGGCACGGCTTTCTAGCCTGACGCATCGCCTGGATGCAACCGGAGCCTGGGACTTAGAAACCAATGCCAAAATTATTCTGACTCGGCTTGGCATTGAAGACTTTGATGCCAAAATTGGCAGCCTTTCAGGCGGCTATCGCAAACGTATTGCCCTGGCAGCAGCGTTACTGTCGGAACCAGATGTGCTGCTGATGGATGAGCCAACTAACCATTTGGATGCACTTTCGGTCGAATGGCTGCAAAGTTACCTCAATCGCTTTCGAGGCGCACTACTGTTGATTACTCACGATCGCTACTTTCTCGATCGCGTGACCAATCGCATTCTGGAGATCGATCGCGGCGACCTTTACACCTACAGCGGCAACTACTCCTACTACTTGGAGAAAAAGGCACTATCAGAAGACTCTGCTGCCAGCACCGAGCGCAAGCATGCAGGACTGCTGCGACGCGAGCTGGAATGGCTGAAACGCGGTCCGAAAGCGCGCAGTACGAAACAAAAGGCGCGCATCGATCGCATCCGTGCCATGCAGGCAACCGAATTCAAGCAAGGGCATGGCAAGGTTGATCTGGCGACGGCAGGGCGGCGCATTGGCAAGAAAGTCATTGAGTTGGTGAACGTCTCGAAAGGCTATGGCGATCGCACATTGATCAAAAACTTTACCTACGAGTTCAGCCCAGAAGATCGCGTGGGGATCATCGGTGGCAATGGTGTTGGCAAGTCTACCTTGATGGACATGATCACCGGGCGCTTGCAGCCCGACTCTGGCACAGTCGAAATCGGCACGACTATTCACATCGGCTACTTTGACCAGCATTCCGATGACCTTACGCTTAAGCCTGAACAGCGTGTGATCGACTATCTCAAAGATGTCGCTGAACTGGTGAAAATTGCGGATGGTTCCGTCATCACTGCCTCCCAAATGCTGGAGCGCTTTCTGTTTCCTGGTAACCAGCAGTACGCCCCGATTAGCAAACTCTCTGGTGGTGAAAAGCGTCGTCTTTTCCTGCTGCGCGTGCTTATGAGTGCTCCAAACGTCCTCATTCTGGACGAGCCGACTAACGACCTAGATGTACAAACCCTTGCCGTCCTGGAAGATTATTTAGAAGACTTTAATGGCTGTGTGATTGTTGTTTCCCACGATCGCTACTTCCTCGATCGCGTGGTTGATACCATCTTTGCCTTTGAGTCTGACGGCACTCTGCGTCAATACCCTGGAAATTACTCGGTGTATTTGGACTATAAGCAGGCAGAGGAAGGTGAGGAGAAAGGAGAAAGGAGAGAGAGAGAGGCGAAAGAGGAGAGGGAGGAAAAAGAAGAGCAGAGAGAGGAAAAAGGCGTTCAGCTGGAACAACCCTTGCCCCTTGCCCCTTCCCCCTCGCCCTCTAAAGCTCGCAAGCTTTCCTACAAAGAAAAGCGCGAATTCGAGCAGTTAGAAGCACAGATCCCCGCTATGGAAGCGGAGAAAGAGCAGATTGAGCAAACGTTGTATAAAAACCCGCCGTCAGGTTTCACTGAAGTGCAAACACTGTCTTCTCGGTTAGCCGAGTTGAATGCCGCGATTGATACTGCAACTGATCGCTGGCTAGAGCTATCTGAACTAGCGTCTTAGCCCACACAAGCTTTAATCTGTAACAGGTTTAATCCGTAAAATTGCGTCTATAAACTCGCACTAATAGGCACTGGAACAGAACCTTTCACACAGAGCTATAGCAATTTTAAACAAATTCGCTCTCTGGCAAAAAGCCATAGCAAAGGGCAACGGGTGAATCTAAAACACCGTTCATCCCACATTCTTTGCGCCCGCAGTGAATGCAGTCTGATTGGGTTGGCAACACTAATTCGATCGCAGGATAGACGCTGATCCCCTGATTAATAAAGCCCTGCGCTTCCAAATCTGAGAGGACACTGCAAATTAGAAGTGCCTGGGTAACACCAAGTGCTTCCCGCTGGTAGTTGATTTGCTTTAGCGTTTCCCCAAACCCCTGAGTATCAGGTTTAATCAGCACCAGCACTTTTTCCGTCAGGCTAATGAAGCAATTCGGTTTATCTTGCTCAAACAAATCCTTGTACTGAAGCGTAAACGTACCATCGGGGTAGCGCAATGTGCGAATCTGCCGCAAGAAAGGCAGGGTGAAGTTGCCCATCTCATCAATCGTATACCACCAGGATTTGTGCCACGCGTCAAAGGGCAAATGCAAGATTTCCTCAATTTGCTCTGGGCGGAACCCTGCTTCTACTAGCAGCGAGACAGTCAGTGACAGCGACAGATTTTTACCCAGCATCTGCATCTCTGATTCATGCTGAGTAAGTCTTGCCAGCTCTCGGCTCTCTTGAGTGCGGCTATTGCTTTTAAACAAGCGCTCTACTTCCCCAGGTGGTGCCAGCTTGCAATAAACCACTTCAAAATGCACGATGCCATCAGCCGTCTGTTGATAGCCTGTTGGTACACCAACCTGTGTCGAAATAGTGCGAATTGAATGCCCCTGTGCCAGCGCAGGGATGCAGTTTTCTAGCAGCGACTTGAGTACGTGGCTGTCAGCGATCGCCAGCGCCAGTTGGATCTGGTCATGCAGATTGGGTGCTCTTACAGCATCACTCACCGGATGAAACAGCGGATTCGTTGGCATAGCCTATTACCCATCGCTACTGCGGAATAAACGCTATTGTCGAACAGTTTTGACAGAACATCCCTACACTTGCACTTCTCTTAAGAAATCGATAGCTTTTGCCTGCCCGACAGTAGCGATCGCTACGAAGCACCAACAGCCACAGGGTATGGGGAAGCAGCCAGCGTTCAGCCAACAATGTTTCGGCATCAGTAGCCGCACTACACTAAGGTCGATCGCTCAGCATGTGAATAATCTGGCTTGCGCTCAAATCCAGCGATTTTGCAAAAAATGACGTTGCCTGGGTGTGCGATGGCATAATGGAGCAACTGACTACTTATGTTCCATTCGCAACTCGCTATTAGTTATGTCACAAGGACAGGGATTTGGCTTCGGTCTTGGCAAGATGAAGGAGCTGAAAGAAGCCTTCACGAAAGCGCAACAGGTTCAAGAGGGAGCCAAACGGCTTCAAGAAGAACTGGAACAAATGGAAATTGAAGGAGAATCGGGTGGCGGTTTGGTGAAGGTTGTGCTCAGTGGCAACCAGGAACCTCTTAGCGTTACCATTTCGCCCGATGCTCTCGGTGAAGGTGCAGAAGTGCTTTCAGATTTGGTTACGGCAGCGATGAAAGATGCTTACAACCGCTCAACCGCCACCATGCGCGAACGGATGGAAGAGCTAACCGGTGGGCTAAATTTACCAGGAATGTAGAGATTGAGAGGCAGTTAGACGGCAGGGTTAATAACACTGCTTTACGGTGTGTCTGGTGACTAGACCCTGCTTCTGCATTTGGCATTCTGCTGTGGTGTGCCAAACCTATTAATCTCCAAGTGCTTCCAGTTATATGCGCTACATTTGCTCTGCTGTTCGTCTACGAAAAGCTGTAGCTGTTCCGTTTAAAGTTTTTCTGTCCCTACGGCACAACTAATGCCCTATACGCTGCTGTTCGTTTGTCTTGGTAATATTTGCCGTTCTCCCTCAGCAGAGAACATCATGAATCATCTGATTGCTCAAGCCGGTTTAAGCGATCGCATTCAATGTGATTCAGCAGGCACCGCTAGCTACCATGTTGGTAGTCCGCCTGATCGTCGGATGGCGGTCGCCGCACAACGGCAAGGTCTTACACTGCGTGGCAGAGCACGGCAATTTACAACGGCAGATTTTGAGGCATTCGATCGCATTCTGGCAATGGATCGAGAGAACTTTAACAATATCTGCGCCCTTGACCCTGCTGGTAACTATCGGTCTAAGGTGCAGCTCATGTGTGATTTCTGTACTCGGCATACTTTACAAGAAGTACCTGATCCTTACTACGGTGGCTCTGAAGGGTTTAATCAGGTGATTGATTTATTGTTTGATGCCTGTGAAGGGTTGCTGCACGACGTAAACCAGCAGCTAGCGACGAGCAAAATGCTTTAACAAGCTAGCTTGTAGCAGGCAACTTTTTAATTGTAAGCACCACTCTAAAGTCAGACAAGCAACTTAAAGTGCTTCGATCGCTTGCTTCAGATCAGCCGTCAGCAATTGAGCGCTTTGCTTCGGTGTCTTTGCATTATATGCAGATACCTGTATCGGGTGACCAATGCAGACCTTAACTTTGCAGCGCCACGGCACAGATGGATCGCTGTAATGAATACGAATTGGAACAATCTGGATACCAAGCTTGGGTCGGCTACTTTCTGCCTGTAGCGCCAACCGCGCCAGACCTGGCTTGAGGCGCTGTACTGGACCATCGCGAAAGATATTGCCTTCCGGGAAGATCACAAGGGTTTCGCCATCTTGTAGCAGATCAACCCCATGACGTAGGCTAGCAATCGCCGGACGTTTAGGATCGATAGGAAAGCCGCCTAACCGTCGAATAAACCAGCCTTGCAGCCCTCTAACTTCATCTGCCGAAACCATGAAGCGCGGATGATGCCCTGTGATATCGTGTCCCGCAGCATAGGGAATCATCATGGCATCCCAGCGAGAACGGTGAGTGGGGGCAAGAATCACGGGCCCAGTCCGAGGAAGATTGTTGCGCCCAATAACTTCAACCTGCCTAAAGTAAGCGGGCACAAGAAGATAGCGACCAAGCGGATAGACTAATGATGCTAACCATGATGAACACTGGGACGACGCAGCGATCGATGCGCTTTGACCCTGGCTTTGACCCTGAGAGATGCCACCTTTAAGCAGTTGCACAAAAAGCGAATTCTTCGATGCTGGCTGCTCAGAGTCAATCTTCGATGGATCAGAGTGGTAGCACTCCCGGCACTTTTCTGGCTCTTGGTCAAGTGAATTTACCAACGTATCGGCGCTGGTTGGCAGTTGCCCTGAAGCGTAGAGTGGTCTAGTTGGATCGAGCGAGTTCATAGGGTGACGAGGGGAACGAGGTGCGGAAACAACACGTAAACCTACCCTAGAGCGCTACGCGATCGTCGTTGTTATTGCTAAGGACACTTTCTAGGGTGTCATGAAGTATGATGACGTCGCTGAGCAAACCAATCCTGTAGCTGCTGTCGGCAAGGCACTTCTAGCACACCACCCATGACAGGAAGACGATGGTTAGAACAATCGCTGTCAGGCATATTTAGCACCGATCGCACGGCTCCGGCTTTAGGATCATCGGCTCCATACACTAGCTGCCCCAGTCGTGCCAGCACTAGCGCCCCTGCACACATTGGACAGGGTTCCAACGTAACGTAAAGGGTGCATTGGGTAAGATGCCAGTCATTAAGTACCCGTCCTGCTGCTCGTAGTGCGAGAATCTCCGCATGAGCAGTTGGGTCATGGTCCCGCTCGCGCCGATTTTCTGCCTCTGCGATCGCTCGTCCATTCGCATCGACAATCACGGCACCTACCGGCACATCTCCTGCTTCGCCAGCCATCCGAGCCAGGGCGATCGCTCGTTCCATCCACTGCCGATGTCGCACGTATTCTGGATGATCAAAGGGAGAAGGCAAGGGGTGAGGAGTGAATGGGTGAAGAGGAGTAAGGAGTGAATGGGTAAGGGGGGAAAGGGGGAATTAAGTGTCGGCTTTTGCCTTTTGCCTTTTGCCTTCTGCCTTCTAACTACTAGCTGCTAACAGCAAGTCGAGCTTTTGTTCTTGATCAAGCTGGTAGAGGTCGTCACAGCCACCAATGTGCTGTTGATTGATAAAAATCTGCGGCACAGATCGTTTCCCGTTAGAGCGCTCTGCCATTCTAGTTCTGGCTGCTTCATCACCATCAATTTTGAATTCTGTAAAGCTAACTCCTTTCCACCATAAGAGCAGTTTGGCACGAATGCAGAAGGGACATGTCTGCCAGGTATAGATCTCTACGTTAGCGTTGACTTGCTCAGGATGTCGTTTAAGCAAGGAATTGAGCGTTTTCAGCATCGGTTGATCGCTCCATGATCGCAGGTATAAATAGCTTGAAAAACAGTCTAAAGAGAAGGAAAGGGCGTTACTACTAGTATGCCAAGCCCAGCAAGGGCGATCGCAACTGAAAAGACTAGTAGTTTGAGTCGATTCTGCCAGGCTGGGATAGTCGATGCTTCTTCTAGTTTGCGCGAGCGGGGTGGAACAGACGGCACAAACCAAAGGAGCACACTGCCCAACGCCATGAGGCTGCCGAGAATAGCAGCAGTGCCAGCAATCCAGGTGAGAGCAAACCAGAGGCTTTGTGACATGGAGCGTATCTCAAGACATTTAGTTTTGTACCTTAGATGGTTTGATGTCTGCCGTCCAGAGTCGGGCACGTAGTTACACAGCAGTTCTTCTATCAATTCAACAAGTGCTGGTTACACATTTCCCCTCTTGATCCTCAATTTTCTTTAATAAGGTGGAAGCTTGATTTGTAGCATCTAGAAAGAGCATTGGTAAGCAGGAGGGCTAAATTAAGCACCACTGAGAGACCGGGTTTCGACTGCGCTCAACCCACCGACACATAGGACTGAGAGCATTAAGACTTCGGCGTGAGCTTTCGACCTAAGCGCTTAAGCCAAAGGGTACTCAGTCGAACGCGAAGTCGAAAGGCTTCTTATCAATTAATTACACCCAGCTACTTACTACCTGAATCAGATCATCCGACACCTACTTAACTTTATCAGCCGCGCTGCAGGCTGGGAACGGCTACAAAAAACCCCTAGCTGCAGCCAGGGGGTCAGTAATGTTAAGCATAACTCGCTAGAATTATGCGCCAGCTAGCTTAGACATCGTAAATGCGACATTCTAAAGCGTCAGGGCGTTCTTCGCAGTAGCGATCGAAGTTAGTCTTTTGGTGCAAGCGACGATCAGAGCTTGCTGCTTGCATTTCTTCTACAGCATCCCAGGCAACTGCGCATTCACTGGAAAGTTCGCCATTGTTACTACAGGCAGAGCGTGCTTGCTCAAGCATGGATTGCAACTGCTGTCCAAGGGGGGCAGTATTGTTCGTTTCAAGTAATTTAGACATTGTATGAGGCTCCTGTATGGGTTTATGTAGCGTTAACCCGTTGATTCGCACGTTTGTATCGAGTGCTTAGATCTAATCTAACGCTGTTGTTATGGTTTGACAGTAGAGAAAACTAGCAACTAACGTGCGGTAATCTGGTTAGCCTCTACACATAAATACGGGGAGAAAGTAGTCCAGATGTCTGGGCTGACGCAGCAAAACTTAACATAGTGAAGCGAGAAGATTGCTGTCAAGCACGTCTCCCCCTTTTGGTAGACTTAAAGACTGAGATCAGAATTAACAAAACCGCGCAAACTCAAGCAGTTGGAGGATTTACTTCGTGGAGAACACGCTCGGTCTAGAGATTATTGAGGTTGTGGAACAGGCGGCAATCGCGTCTGCCCGCTGGATGGGTAAGGGCGAGAAGAACATTGCCGATCAGGTTGCGGTAGAAGCCATGCGTGAACGCATGAACAAGATCCACATGCGGGGTCGTATCGTCATTGGTGAAGGTGAGCGCGATGACGCACCCATGCTCTACATCGGTGAAGAAGTCGGTATTTGTACACAAGAGAATGCAGAAGCCTTCTGTAACCCTGATGAACTGGTTGAAATCGACATCGCGGTAGATCCGTGTGAAGGGACTAACCTCGTTGCTTATGGACAACCTGGTTCCATGGCGGTGTTGGCAATCTCTGAAAAAGGCGGGCTGTTTGCTGCACCCGACTTTTACATGAAAAAGTTGGCAGCACCCCCCGCAGCTAAAGGCAAAGTTGATATCAACAAATCTGCGACCGAAAACCTCAAGATTCTGGCGGAATGCCTTGATCGGGCGGTTGAAGAGCTGGTTATTGTCGTTATGAAACGCGATCGTCACGCTGGCTTGATTAAAGAAATTCGTGATGCTGGTGCCAGAGTCTCTCTCATTAGTGATGGCGATGTGGGCGCAGCGATTTCTTGCGGTTTTGCTGGCACAAACATCCACGCGCTGATGGGCATTGGTGCGGCTCCTGAAGGGGTCATCTCTGCAGCAGCAATGCGGGCAATGGGTGGACACTTCCAAGGGCAACTCATCTATGACCCTGAAGTTGTGCAGACAGGGCTGATTGGCGAAAGCAAGCAGGCTAACATCGATCGCCTCAAGAGCATGAATATCACTGATCCAGACAAAGTGTACGATGCCCATGAACTTGCATCTGGTGAAACTGTCTTGTTTGCCGGATGCGGCATCACAACGGGTAATCTGATGCAAGGCGTACGGTTCTTTGGTGGTGGCGCTAGAACGCAGTCGCTAGTCATCTCTAACCAGTCCAGTACGGCTCGCTTTGTAGACACAATCCATATGTCTGGGCAGCCAAAAGTCGTGCAGTTGCACTAACTTGTTAGTAGTTGGTTGTTAGTTCTTAGGGCAATGGCGGCTAATAGCTAACAACCAACCGCTACGCATTGAGATTCGGTTCACATAAAAAGAGCGCATTTTGAAATGAACATTGCCGTTGTAGGGTTAAGCCACAAAACAGCCCCGGTTGACGTTCGAGAAAAATTAAGCATTCCCGAAACCCTTTATGAAAGAGCGATTGCTCAGCTTTGTGCCTGTCCTCACCTTGAAGAAGTTGCTGTTCTAAGCACCTGCAATCGCCTCGAAATCTATCTGGTTACTAGCGAAACCGAGCAGGGCATCCGCGAAGTAACCCAATTTTTAAGCGATCATAGTAAGCTTTTTCTCCCGCAGTTACGTCCCCATCTTTTTACCCTGTTGCATCAGGATGCGGTGATGCATCTCATGCGTGTTGCCTCAGGGCTAGATAGCCTTGTGCTCGGTGAAGGACAAATTCTGGCTCAAGTCAAGCACTGTCATAAGCTAGGGCAGCAGCATGAGGGCATTGGGCGTGTGCTCAACCAGCTATTTAAACAAGCGCTGACAGCTGGTAAGCGTGTTCGCACTGAAACCAGCATTGGCACTGGAGCGGTTTCAATTAGTTCCGCAGCCGTAGAGCTGGCACAGCTCAAAGCGCAAAATTTAGCTGCCTGTCGTGTAGGCATTTTGGGTGCGGGCAAGATGTCTCGCCTCTTGGTGCAACACTTACTCTCTAAAGGTGCAGTCAATATTTCGATTCTGAACCGCTCCTTAGAACGGGCGCAGGAATTAGCTAAACTTTTTCCAGACGCAGAGTTGCACCTGCATCCACTGTCTGACCTGCCGACCGTATTGGCAAATTCCGACATCGTGTTTACGAGTACAGCGGCTACAGAACCTTTGCTCGATCGTGCCAAGCTGGAAATGGTCTTGGATCCGGCACAGCCGTTAATGCTATTTGATATCGCTGTTCCGCGCAATGTTCATACTGATGTCAACGAGTTGCCTCATGTACAGGCATTTAACGTCGATGACCTGAAGGCAGTAGTAGCGCAAAACCAGGAAAGTCGTCGCCAAATGGCAATGGAGGCGGAGCTACTCCTGGATCAGGAAGTGGATACGTTTGATAGCTGGTTACGATCGCTCGAAACCGTCTCCACTATCAGCAGCTTGCGTGAAAAGGTCGAAACTATCCGCGCTCAAGAACTCGAAAAAGCGCTGTCTCGTTTAGGCACTGAGTTTGCTGAAAAGCATCAGGAAGTGATCGAAGCGCTTACTCGAGGCATCGTCAACAAAATCCTTCATGACCCGATGGTGCAGCTACGGGCACAGCAAGACATTGAAGTTAGACGGCAGGCAATGCAAACGCTTACTACTTTGTTCAACCTGGAATCTACGTCAAACAAACAGTTTGGGTAAGATTACAGCCAAGCTTCCCGACTTCCTAAAGAAGTCGGGAAGCTGAAACACTGAGTAACTAACTTAGGTGCCTAAAGCCTGAAAGTCACCTAAAACCTTAACCTCTGGCTCCAGATGCAGTGACCAATGTTGTTCAACTTGCTGCTGCACATGATCAATTAACCGAAAGATATCGCTTGCCAGAGCGTTACCGCAGTTAAGGATGAAGTTAGCGTGCCGTTCAGCAATCTGGGCACCGCCAATCTTGTAGCCTTTTAGTCCAGCTTGCTCAATCAGCCAGCCTGCTTTGTGCTGTTCATTGGGATTGCGGAAAACGCTACCACAACTGGGCAGATGGTAAGGCTGTGTCGTACGACGTTGGTTAAGGTGCTGGCTGGTCAAGTTAGTAAGCGCTACCGGATCAAACCCTGGCTGAAGTTGAAACGTTGCTTGCGTCACTAGCCAGTTCTTTCCTTGCAGTGCCGAGGTACGGTAGCGATAGCACAAGTCTTGTGGAGTCAAAATCTGGGTAGTGCCATCAGGTAGCAGCACGTGGGCGTTAACCAGAACATCTGCTGTGCAACCACCATGAGCGCCAGCGTTCATGACAACAGCACCGCCAACTGTCCCTGGAATACCCACTGCCCACTCCATGCCCTGCCAACCACGTTCGGCTGCCAACCATGCCAGTCGGGGGAGAGGGTCACCTGCGCCAACCGTTACCTGCCCTGACTCGGCATCAAATTGATATTGGCGTAGACGGCGAGTGCTAATGACTAAGCCCGGTAAGCCTCGATCGCTGATCAGCAAATTTGAACCTGCCCCCAACAGCGTCAGGGGTAGAGCATTCGCTTGTGCCCATTCAAAACTTGCCTGCAATTCAGCAAAGTGTTTGGGTGCAGCATACCACTGTGCTGGACCACCGACCCGAAAAGAGGTCAACGATGCGAGCGGCACTTGAGGTTTGATTAGGCAGTCAGTACCAGCGAGCCGGATTGGTTGCGCAAGAGAGAGTGGAGCGCCACGTTTAAGTGATTCAAAACTCGGTCGAGTTTTGCTGGAAATAGCTACTTTTGGAGGATCGTACGAGAGCGTCATGGTAGTAAATCAGGTTTGTGACCCAACCGGTTAGCGCCAGTGGGTGCGATCGTCTCAGGTTCTGTCAGGTTTGTGGCGTTAAGCCTGGTTGCACCAAGCTTGCGATCGCCCTTGTTCAATCGTCTGATGAAACGCCATGACTTCGGGAATCAATTGATTGAGATTTCCCGCTCCCAGAAAGAGGGCAATGTCTCCGGGTCTTAACAGTTTAGTCAAGTGCTGACTTATTGCTTGGAGAGACGGTTGGTAGTTTACTTGAGAATGATACTTTCCAATTAAATTAGCAACCTGCTGACCACTGATATTTCCTGGATTTGCTTCACCAGCACTGTAGATGTCACTAATAACCACTACATCAGCATCGTTAAATGATGTGGCAAAGTCTTCTAGAAACGTGAGCGTGCGACTGTATCGATGTGGCTGGAAGATTGCTACCACTCGACGCTTGGAGGCTGAGCCGTTGTCGCTTTGCAGCCGTGCAGCAGCCAGCGTTGCCCGCAATTCGCTTGGATGATGGGCGTAGTCATCAATAAAGGTGATGCCGTTGTATGCTCCACGGTGCTCAAATCGCCGTCGCGCACCTTCAAAGGTGGAAATCGCCTGCGCGATCGTCGCAAACTCCAGCTTTAGCAAGCGCCCCAAAGCAACCGCTGCCAGCGCATTACTAAGGTTATGTTTCCCTAAAAGCTTGACGTTTAACCGCCCCAGAATGACCCCCCGCTCCCAAACCCGTGCTGTCGTACCGTCTGCTCGGCAGGTAATACAGTCAACTGTGTAGTCAGCACCTGTATCCACATCAAGGCTATAGCTGATGGTCGGCTGGAGCTGATCTCGCACTGTGGCACAATCAATGCTGCCGATCAGCGTTTGACAGCGCCCAGCAAAGGTTTTAAAGATAGCAATGACTTCATCTAGAGTGCTGTAGTGATCGGGATGATCGAGTTCAATGTTGGTGACAATACCAATGCTGGCTGCCATTTTCACCAGCGAACCATCTGACTCATCTGCCTCTGCTACTAGGTGGGCACCTTGCCCCACACGGGCGTTACCTTCCCAGGCGTTTACTTCACCACCAACAACGATCGTCGGGTCAAGCCCTGCTTGCAGCAGCATATAGCCAATCATGCTGCTGGTTGTTGTTTTGCCATGGGTGCCTGCCACTGCAACGCTTTCGTACTCCTGCATCAACCCCGACAATACATCAGAGCGATGAAAAATCGGATAGCCTGACTCCCGTGCTGCCCGATATTCAGCATTCGCTGGATGAATCGCAGTGGAACAGATAACCTGCGGCAGTAACGTTGGCTGTTGTATGGGCGATCGCGAAGAAGTTGATCGATTACCCCCAGCGTTTGTTTTTGCAACGCTCACAGCAGATGCTAGTGACTCTGTTGCTACACTTGCAGCCGTTTGAAAAAAATCTAAATTGCTTGGATCTTGGCTCCAAAAAATATGAGCGCCTTCTTCTTGCAGCCGTTGTGTAATACGACTGAGATGCAGATCCGATCCAGATACGGGTAGTCCACGCTTCGCTAGTACATAAGCAAGGGCTGACATTCCAATGCCACCAATGCCAATGAAATGAAATGGTCTACCGCTGAAATCGACAGAATTCAGCATTTTAACTCCTCACACACCACACCAATATCTCGGGCTATCATATCAAGGATTATCTTCTCGGGATACAGCCTCTCAAAAATCTTGCGATTTAAGATGAATAGAGGCTCTCTGTCAATAACCAACGTTTAATCGTCACGAAAGTTATACCATCAATTTGGGAATCTTCCGGTTAGCTTTGGCTGAAAGGCTGACAATTTTACTCGCATAGGCTTGTTTGTAAAGGTGTTGCGATCGCGCCAGTCATTACATAGATGCTCTTGCTTTTACAGTTAACTACAGCCCTGTAATGCTTACGTCCGGATCGATGGTCGTCTATGTTGAAGACCTCGAACCATTAAGTGAAGCTATTAACTGATCGAATGAAGCTGCCCTTTATTCGTCACAACGTAAACGCTTTGATTAAGATGCCCAATATTGCGATTTTTGGCGGCACCTTTGACCCTATTCACTGGGGGCATCTTCTTATCGCGGAGACAGCACTTGATCAGTTTCATCTTGATCGAATTATTTGGGTACCTACCTTTCGACCACCACATAAAGCGCTACCTTTAGTAAGCTTTGAACACCGTCTAGCAATGGTTAGCTTAGCGATCGCTGGTCATCCTGCGTTCCATGTTTCTGCTGTGGACAGCCAACAGCAAGGCACCTCCTACGCGATCGCCACCTTCAAGGCTCTGCAAACTCTTGAACCCAACGCTTGCTGGTACTGGATTATTGGCAATGATGCCTTTCAAAGTCTGCCCCACTGGAGAGCTAGCCAAACATTAGCCGCACAATGCATTTGGCTCGTTGCACCGAGATTGATGCAGAGGGCGGGAGAGGGAGAGAGGGCAGCAGGGGAAGAGAGGGCGGCAGGAAATGATCAACTTTTAGAGGTGGCAATACCTCTGGATGTCTTTACCCCGTCGCAAAGTGGCAGTAAGCTAAACTCCTCGCGCCTTATGCCTTACCTTCCTCTCAACTGGCACCGGCTAGAAATGCCTTCAGTAGCAGTTTCTTCTAGCCTCATTCGGCAGCAGTGTCGCGATAAGCGTTCGATCCGGTATCTGGTACCGGAGTCCGTTCGTTGCTATATTACTGAAAAACTCTTGTACCAAATGAGTTAAAATACCTAGCTAAGGCATGAATGATACAGAAAGTAATACAGGCTTAAGTCAAGTGTTGGGGCGGAAGTTCTTGTCAGAGGCGCGATCGCCATTTGTCAGACCGTTCTTAAGCAGGATGACGTTAAAGCGAGTTATTGCACTCGTATCCTTAGGGTCTTATGATCAATTTGACTACCAAGAATCTCTTTAATAGACAGAGGGCAAGACGCAGTGATTAGAGTAGCGATTAACGGATTCGGACGCATCGGGCGCAATTTTACGCGGTGCTGGTTGACTCGCGCCGACAGTCAGATTGAGGTAGTTGCTATTAACGACACCTCTGACCCTAAAACAAATGCCCACCTGTTGAAATATGACACCATGTTGGGCAAGTTTGATGCTGACATTAGCGCCGATGAAAATACGATCACTGTCAACGGGCACACGATCAAATGTACGTCCGATCGTAATCCTGAAAACTTGCCCTGGAAAGACTGGGACATTGACCTCATCATTGAATCAACGGGTGTCTTTGTCAGCAAAGAAGGTGCCTCAAAGCACATTAAAGCTGGCGCGAAAAAAGTGCTGATCACGGCACCTGGTAAGGGTGATGATGGCACGTTTGTAGTTGGTGTTAACCATCAAGACTACACTCATGAGAATCACTGGGTGATCAGCAATGCAAGCTGCACCACCAACTGTCTGGCACCGATCGCCAAAGTGCTTCACGAACAGTTTGGCATTGTGAAAGGCGTGATGACTACAACCCACAGCTACACAGGCGACCAACGTCTGCTGGATGCTAGCCACCGGGATCTGCGTCGGGCAAGAGCTGCTGCCATGAATATCGTACCCACGTCTACAGGCGCAGCTAAAGCGGTTGCAATGGTGTTACCAGCCTTAGCGGGCAAGTTGAACGGGATTGCCTTACGAGTACCTACACCTAATGTTTCGATCGTCGATCTAGTTGTGCAGGTAGAAAAGACCACGTTTGCCGAGCAGGTAAATGAAGTGTTGAAAGATGCGTCTGAAAACTCGCTCAAAGGCATCTTGAAGTATTGCGATTTGCCGCTTGTCTCCAGCGATCATGCTGGAACAGATGAGTCTTCTATCATTGACTCAGCACTCACAATGGTTATGGGCGGTGACTTAGTAAAAGTTGTTGCGTGGTATGACAACGAGTGGGGCTATAGCCAGCGTGTTGTCGACCTTGCAGAACTCGTTGCCGAGAAGTGGGCTGCGTAATGCTGCCAGCGTCTCTTCTTGCTGAAGCAGCTGGAGCAATGCTCTTTGTTCGCTAACGGTTCGGTGCTATCTTGATTAGCCGCATTCACCGTTGATTTCACTCTGAACAGTCAGATTGAGATCAGCGGTGAACGCTTTTTAGAGGCAATTGTCTCTATTCGTTTCCAATTCCTTCAGTCGCTCCATCACGGTTCTTATGTCCACACCGGGCACGATCGCTGCCATTGCCACTGCTATTGTTCCTGCACAGGGTAGCGTTGGTATTGTGCGTCTATCTGGACTGGTAGCGGTGGCGATCGCCCGCACTCTCTTTCATGCGCCAGGTGATCAAATTTGGGCAAGCCATCGCATTCTCTACGGCTACGTGCGGCATCCTGGCACTGATCAAGTGGTGGACGAAGCGCTTTTGTTGCTCATGCTAGCGCCCCGCTCTTATACCCGTGAAGATGTCGTAGAGTTTCACTGTCACGGTGGCATTATGGCGGTGCAGCAGGTTTTGCAGCTTTGCCTGGAGCAGGGAGCACAGCTCGCGCAACCTGGCGAATTTACGCTGAGAGCCTTTTTGAATGGGCGACTAGACTTGACACAGGCAGAGAGTATTACCGACTTGGTGGGGGCACGATCGCCCCAAGCGGCGCAAACAGCTTTGGCTGGTTTACAAGGCAAACTCGCACAGCCCATCCGTCAGCTCCGCGCTAAGTGTCTCGACATTTTGGCAGAGGTAGAGGCACGCATTGACTTTGAAGAAGATCTGCCACCGCTGCATGAAGCCGAGATTCAAAGACACCTGGAGCTAGTGCTGGTAGAGATGAGCCATCTTTTGGCAACGGCTGATCAAGGTGAACTACTGCGATCGGGGTTGAAGGTGGCGATCGTCGGTCGTCCTAATGTGGGTAAATCGAGCCTGTTGAATGCTTGGAGTCGGAGTGATCGCGCGATCGTCACCGATCTCCCTGGCACAACCCGTGATGTTGTGGAATCACAGCTTGTGGTCGGCGGTATTCCCATTCAGGTGCTAGACACCGCAGGCATTCGTGACACTGATGACAAGGTAGAGAAAATTGGCGTAGAGCGATCACGTCTGGCTGCTCAGAATGCTGATCTCGTTTTGCTGACTATTGATGCTCAAACAGGCTGGACAGATGCCGATCAAGTCATTTACGAACAGGTAAAGGATCGCCCCTTGATCTTGGTATTCAACAAAATCGATTTGCTTGGCTCCCTCTCTGTATCTCTTCCTACTCCCTACTCCCTACTCCCCTCCGCTAAAACTGCCGCTGCTCTTAATCAGGGTATTGATGACCTTGAAGCAGCTATTTTAACGATCGTCCAGTCTGGCAAACTTCAGGCTGCGAATTTAGATATTGCGATTAACCAGCGTCAAGCGGCAGCTCTGACCCGAGCCAAAGCAGCCTTACAGCAAGTACAAGGGACGATCGCCGATCAACTGCCGCTTGATTTTTGGACGATCGATCTCCGCAGCGCCATTCAAGCCTTTGGCGAAATTCTGGGCGAAGATGTAACCGAATCTGTCCTCGATCGCATCTTCAGCCGTTTTTGTATCGGCAAGTAGCTACAGTGGACTATTTGACTGAGGTTCTTGCATGTTTTTTGCCAACTAAGGCCATCCACGTATCACGATCGCTAACACGATCAAACTCTGAATCAAGTTTCATTAGTGCTCTGATACGCCAAAGCTTGTTGCTTAGTGCTGCCCAATCAGGATAAAGAAGTTTGGGCAAGACCTCTTGATACTCTTGTTCAAAAATTTCAAACGGTTGCCAGCTAAACCTGGGACTCATGCTACCACCAACCCATCCTCTAAGAAGAAGAACATTGAGAATGTGTAGCGGTGGAAAAACGTTGCAAGCAGTTAAAATTGGCAAGTCATAGAGAAAAGTACTTAAAGGCTCTTCCCTATCGCCACACTCGCAATGAGACCAGTCCTTTCTGGAATATCTGATGATTCTTTCCATACTCTTTGGAAGAACTCAAACTTAGATCATTGAATAGAAAGGGTTCAATCTGCTACTCCACAAGCAATCTTGTGCTTAACTCCTGTTTACTTTGCGACCTAGCCTTGCTCAAGGGTGCTCAAGTAAGCCGCGATCGCTGCATTCGCCAACTGGCTTGCGGGTTGCCCTTCTCGCAGCGCAGCTTCTTGTAACCGCGCATAAACATCTTCTTGAATGGTGACGCGGCGACGGGCTTTGTTGGCAGCTTTTAGCGTTTCACTCTGCTGAGCTGTAGCTGGCTCAATGGTTGCAGCTATAGCGCTTTCGGGCTGATACTGAGCAACATACTGATGAAGGGAGGCAAGACCGATGCGATCGCAGAAATCCCCAAAGCTCTCGCTTGGCTGGCGAGACTGCTTGAAGTAAACGAAAATCGGTTCAAACGCCGTCTCCAGTTCATTGATGTGGAGCTTCTCCAGATAAACCTGCGCCAGCCGCGTCTGATTAGGCGCGGCACCAAGCCAGATCTGGTAGGTATCGGGACCGTTGCCAACAAACCCAAGCTCTGCGAGATAGGGACGGGCACACCCATTGGGGCATCCCGTCATCCGAATGATGAACTGCTCTTGCTCCAGTCCAACTTTGTTTAACAGGGCACGAATGCGATCGAGAATACTAGGAATCGCCCGTTCTGATTCGGCTGTAGCCAGTCCGCATGTAGGCAGAGCAGGGCACGCCATTGAGTAGCGCACTAATGGATCAATTTCTGTCTCACCCTTGATGCCACAACGGGTCAAAACTGCCTGAATTTGAGCTTTCTGAGCTGGGTCGATGTCGTAAAGAATTGCATCCTGGCTCGGTGTCAGCAGCATAGGCAAGTTGAAAGTCTGCACTAGCTCTCGTAGCGCTGTTTTAAGCTGTAGCGACTCGTCATCCTTCACGCGCCCATTTTGGATGGAGATGCCAACAAAGAGCTTGCCATCACCCTGTTCATGCCAGCCGAGAAAGTCGAAATATTTAAACTCAGGCAATGGCTTGAAGGGTTCGATCGGCTTCCCAAAGTAACTTTCGACCTTCTCGCGGAAGCGATCAATTCCCCAGTCTTCGATCAGGTACTTCATCCGGGCGTGACGACGATCGCTACGATCGCCATAGTCGCGCTGGGTTGCCAAAATTGCCTTCATCAAGTCATAGACATCGGCTTTGGCAACATAACCGATCGGATCAGCAAGACGAGGAAAGGTTTCTTCCTTATTGTGCGTACGTCCTAAGCCACCACCCACAAAAACGTTAAACCCTTCTAGTTCACCTTGTTGGTTAGTCAGCACCACCAGGCTGACATCCTGCGAGTACAGGTCAACCGAGTTGTCACCCGGCACAGTGACGCTGATCTTAAACTTACGGGGCATATAGTGCTTGCCGTACAGCGGTTCTTCTGGCTCATGAAAAATGGTGCCGTTACCGTTGCGCTGACGAGCCGCAATCACCTCTGGGTTTTCTTCTGCCGAAATTGCCTTCTCGCCATCCAACCAAATTTCGTAGTAGGCTCCTGTTTGAGGGGTTAACAGGTCGGCAATGTTGTTGGCATACTCCCGAGCATACTCGTACTCTGGCTTGTTCCGATACGGTGCAGCAGGAGCCATCACGTTGCGGTTAAGGTCGCCACAAGCCCCCAGCGTTGATCCCATGCTGTTAACGATCGCAGCGATCGTTGCCTTCAAATTCCGCTTAAGGATGCCATGCAACTGAAAGCCTTGGCGCGTTGTCGCCCGTAGCGTATGGTTGCCGTACTCATCAGCTAGGCGATCAAGCGTCAGATACAGTTCCGGCGGGATGTATCCACCAGGGCTACGTGTCCGCAGCATCATCTGGTAATCTTTTTCCTGCCCTTTAAGGCGATTATCCCGGTTGTCTTGCTGATAGGAACCGTGGAATTTCAGAATTTGGATCGCGTCCTCAGTAAAATGCGTCGTGTCCAGCAGCAGTTCAGACGCAACAGGTTCGCGCAGAAAATTACTGCGGTCTTTAAGACCTTCAACTTTAGAGGGTTTGCGAACGGTGGCAGGAGTTTGAGTGTTAACCATCAGGAGGGCGGCAAGAGTAAGTCAAAGACAAGAGAATGCAGCTTTTGGCGCTGGTTGTTTTTCCAGTAAGCCAGTCGGAATTGCGTAAATACTAGAAAGATCCTATCACTGCTGCTTTGTTTTAGGCGCAGCTAACCGTCTTTAGAGCGAATTGAATGCCAGTTCTAAAAACAAGCGTCCCTTCACTTTAACGCGAATCATTAACAGACGTAGGCTCAAGCAAGAAAGGTGTTTCCTGCATCCAGCCATATCCTTTAGGTTCTGGTTCCAACTTAGTCACTGCTAGCCAAGTGGAGCACAGTAAGTCTGCTTGGCATCAAGACGTGATCGCCTACAGTCAGCGTTACATACCAGGTTTATGTGATGTGGTTATGAGGCGACCGCCGCATGGGCAGTTTCAGCACGCGGACGAGCCACAAGTCCAGGATAAGGCTCTAAAGCAAAGGGCTGGTCTGGGTCGCTCAACAAGTAGCGATCGCAGGTACCAAAGAGTTCGGTTTCTGTATGAGCACGACGCATCTCGCTCAGGAAGGCACCGGCTGCATCGACACTTTGCCCAATGTAGTTGAGATACATCTTCATGTGGCTTACACGGGCACGCTCTGGTATAGCTGCTGCAGTTGCCACTTGACGGAGCCGTTCAATATAGTCGCGCACTGCCGCTAAGGTGACAGTGGTCATGGGTTGACCACTCAAGTACTGGCGGGTTTGCTGAAAAATCCACGGGTTGCGGATCGCTGCACGACCAATCATCACTCCGGCTGCACCCGTTTGAGTTAAAACTGCACCAGCCGCGATCGCAGACGTCACATTACCGTTAGCTAAAACTGGACAGTGCACTCGCTGAACGGCATGGGCAATGAGATCGTAATGCACGTCGCTATGGTACATCTCTTTAACAGTACGACCATGTAAACTCAGCAGATCAATGTGGTGCCGATTGATTAAGTCGAGAATGCGATCGAAGTGAGCGGTGTTATCAAAACCAAGGCGCATCTTAACGGTCAGCCGCCCTTTCACGGCATCCCGCAACGCACCAAGAATACGATCGATCATGTCGGGATCGCGCAACAGTCCGCCCCCTACGTTTTTGCGATAAATTCTTGGCGCAGGACAGCCCAAATTAAGATCGATGCCCGCAATTGGATAGTGGCTTAAAGCACCGGCAATGCGTACTAGATCGTCCACACTCTCGCCGATAAGTTGAGCAAAGACTGGGCGACCAGTGGCATTTTCCGTAATCGATCGCAGAATGTGTTTATGCAACCCCGAACTGTTATGGACACGAAAGTACTCTGTAAAGAAGTAATCGGGACTGCCATAGTGAGCGATCACACCCATGAAGTGTATGTCTGTTACATCTTGCATAGGGGCTAGTGCCGTTAAGGCAAGTCCTTGCGATAGCGGTGGCGGCAGGCGATCGACGGGTAGCATTGGCTCAGTCAGTGGCATAGCCCAGTAGTGTAAATGTGATTGGTGTACCCAATCTTCTTAGTGTTGCACCAGTCATGGATCGATCATGCACTGAAATGCAGGCTCTAAAAAAACTCAAACAAAAAGGTTCAAGCGCGATCGCCTGAACCTTTCAAATAGACTATCAAGAACCAGAAGTTTAAGCGAACTGGTCAATATGGGCACTATCGCCCTTCTAATTCTCGGTCTCTAATTGTACTTAAGTGCTACTTGCCTACCTGCATTCAAATGCCTGAATCAAGTACACTCAATCTCCAGCAATCAACTAGCTGCGGGAAAAATTGTTGTTACGGCGACCACCGCCACCGCCGCCAAAGGACGAACCTCTGTCTTCACGGGGCTTAGCCTTGTTGACCTTAAGATCGCGACCCATCCACTCAGCACCATCAAGTGCTTCGATGGCAGCCGCTTCTTCAGCGTCTGTACCCATTTCAACAAACCCAAAACCGCGTGGACGACCTGTCTCACGATCGGTGGGAAGCTGAACTCTTTTTACTGAACCATACTCTGCAAAAACAGAGCTTAGGTCAGCTTCCGCAACATCATAGGAAAGGTTGCCTACATAAATCGACATAGATTGGCTCCAAAATCAAAAGTTCGTAGAGAGTGAGATTTCGGAGAGAAGCCTGCCAATACAAAACGCGAAAAACCCGTCAAGACTAGAAACAAATTCTGCAACCGATTACTTATTCTCGTTCACAATACTAGCATTTCTGCAAGTGTAGTTCTACCATTTCGTGCAACGGTTCTGTAACAATATGTAGCGATATGTAAAGCGCAAGTCACAATCTCTCAGAAAACAGAGTCATCCACCGTAGGAAACTACCCATCATGTCGCTTTGGGTCTTTTTTCTGCTTCTTGGTGCCGTCAGATTCTTTTTTCTGCTTCTTGTTTTCTTTATTAGCTTTCTGTTCTTTTGCCATGGGTATGTTGTGGCTACAGCCTGAATGAGAGGATTTGAACGTAGTCTTGATTCCAGATTCAGCAGTGGCAACCCAACAAAAATATTTGCTGGTGACACTTCGCTAATTGAAAAACGCTTACAGGATGCACCAGCTAGCTAAATACCCATTCTTCTTATAGACGCCTAGAGGCAGGATTTTCTACAGTTTTTCTTGTGAAAGAAAGTAGGGACAGCTAGGAGTTCGATAATGTGTATTTCATAGAAAACTGGTGTGACACTTGCAACGGTTTCATAATCTGCTAAACAGCTTTTAAGCTGCTAAATCAACCAGAGCATCTTTTTGAAACCGAATAACCCGTGAAAACGAGCTTCGAGAATGTTCTGACGTTGAAACGGACAGCGTAATATTTGTCTGACCCGGATCAATAACCTGCCTGACGGTACAGACCTGCATCTTATTATTGCAATAAGCAATGATGCGATCGCCCATTTGAATATTTAGCGCTTGAACTTTCATTTAAGACTCAACTTGGCGGCTGATTCGCCGTGATCGCTTTAGCAGAATTCTATAAACTGATTTGTCAAAAATTAGCCCAAGTTTCATTGATAATGCTCATACCCCATAGCCTTCGCTCAAAGAGATAAAACTATGCAGCCATCAAGCTATATAAACTCTGTTGGTATATAGGATTAACATATCATGAATGTCTGTTCTGCTAGTAAAGATTGTGGCACTTCGTCAAGCAGAGTTGGATTTAATGCAGTTCAAATGCATAGTATGAAACTCAAGCAAACGACAATATTAGTCATCTTCTGAATCGATCAGTTCATCATCATCGTTATAAGCATTTGCATCAACAATTTCATCAATTAGTTCGTTAGCACCGATGCTATCAGGCTCTGCCTCAATACCACGTGAGGCTAGTCGCCCTGTCTGATCTAACCAGTGAAGCAGCGGTTCTACCTGATTAGGTGGAATCAGCTTTGTTCTTTGATTGCGTGGCTCTTCTTGTAGTGACGGGTTATATACCATTACGCCCTTGATTGAGTAACATCACTTCCTGTTGCAGCCAATAGTGGATACAGTTTGCAGCTAATAGCGAAACTTGCGGCGACGCTGCTTATGCTTGGCAATTGCTTTGCGCTTTTCTTTCTCGATCGGTGTTTCAAAGTGGCGATGTTTTTTCATATCTGGAAAGATTCCCGCTTTTGAAACTTCGCGCTTAAACCGACGTAGCGCTGACTCAATGTTTTCGTTTTCGCCAGGAATAATTTGTGCCATTCAAGCTCCTTTACCTAAACTAGCTAACCTTTTGCACAAGCAGCAGAATCAAAAAAGGGCAGACTTGTTATCTGCCCTCTAGACTTTAGAGTTGGTTCCTTAATGTTGAAGCAACTGACTACTAGTTTCTAGCTGCCGCTGGTGTTGCACCACTAAATTCACAGCGTCTCGAACGCTCAAAAATAAAACTTAGTAGCGCTTGGAAGCACCACCCTTATTCCCCCAGCCGCCACCGCCAGACGAACCTCTTTCTTCACGTGGTTTCGCCTTGTTTACTTTTAGGTCGCGCCCCATCCATTCAGCACCGTCTAGCGCTTCGATCGCAGCAGTTTCCTCTGCTTCAGCGCCCATTTCTACAAAAGCAAAACCGCGCAGACGACCCGTTTCTCGATCAGTGGGAAGTTGAACGCGCTTGACTGTACCGTACTCAGTAAAAGCTTGAGTTAGATCTTCTTGCGTCACTTCGTAAGACAGATTACCAACATAAATCGACATAGACTTTCTCCAGAATCAAAAGGTGCAGAGATGGTAGATTCGGAGAAACGTGTGCTATGACGAATTACACAACCGAAAATAGTTCTTCTTCCTTAGAGTAACACAACTTAAGTCTTACCTGTGCAGCATTCATTCGTACGAAGAGACTTTGCTCTTAAACATCTGCAAAATTGATCGTTCACTATGGGGCTAATATTAAGACGTGAAATGTGCGCTGTGAGAGCGTTCTATCTTTAGGGTTGCAATCACAAAAACAGCTTTGATCGCTTCAATAAACTCAAATGGAACGTGATTTCAAAATGTCATACTACATACTAAAAGTAACTGCCTTTGGTCTAAAAGTAGTTTCTCTAAAGTGCTTTAGTTTCGGCTAACCAGCTTTCAGCGTTACCCAATAGGATGACACAAAAAAATGCTCAACTCTCGTCGCTATTGACCCGATACGCTAGATACCCCAGCATTGCTTTACTCACTCTTCAGCCGCTTCGCTACTAGCTGCTCTCCCTGCTTCGGCTGTGCCCAAAGCGTCCGCTCGTGTTTGTAAACGGTCATCCCTGGTTTAGCGCCCTTTGGCTTGTAGACGTGTTTTGGCTCTGTATAGACTACAGACACCTGTTCGCTCTGGCGGGCACGGCTATAATATGCTGCCAGGTTCGCGGCACATTGTAAATCGATCGTATCAGGCGCACTTCCTGGCTTCAAGCGCAGCAGAACATGGCTACCAGGAATTTCCTGCGTATGAAACCAGAGATCGTAGTCTCCTGCTGTCCGAAAGGTCAGCTGATCGTTCTGACGATTGTTGCGCCCTACAAGTACTTCCAGTCCACTTGGCGTAGTGTAGCGATGGGGTTGGCTTTGTGAATCTTTGGTAGGCAGGCTGGCGTTACGATATTCTGGATCGTTCAAATAGTGCTGCTGGATTAGTTCATCACGAATTTCGTCGAGTGTGTTAAGGTCTTCGGCTGTTTGGTAAGTCTCCAGTTCTACGATCGCCGCTTCGACTTGCTCCAGATAGTGGATCTCGGCATTGACCTCTGCTAACAGGGGATCGATCGCGTTACGAGCACGCCTCAGCTTTTGGTGCTGCTTGTAAAGTGCTTGAGCATTCTGCACTGCGTTTTTTTCAGGATTGAGAGGAATACTAATGGGTTGCTCTGTCGTGAAGTCAGGTAGTGTAATCGTTGCTAACCCTGGCTGCCAGTGGTGTAAATTTGCCATCAATAGATCGGCTTGTTCACGATAACGGTCAGCAACCTCAGATTGCTGCAAGCGCGCCTGAAACACGTTTGCCTTTACGCGTAGCTTTTCTAAAACGGTGTGGAGCTTTTGGGTAAGCTGATGGCGTAGCTGGACAAATTCTTGCTGCTCAAGCTGGCTGGTGTAGTAGCGATCGATGATAGGCTGCACTCGATCGACCGCCTGTGTCATACCCCAACCTAAAACGGTATAGCCATCGCTCGTCCAACCAGGGCAAAATTTTTCCGTTTCTAATGCTTGCAGCCACTCCTGCCAGCGGTGAAATAAGCGGTGCCAATCACTTGCATCTAGGCTATCGGTAGATTGGTTAGGGCGAAGTGCAGCCGCAGCAATCAAAGAGAGCGTGAGTGCAGAACTGAGTCCACGATAGTTTTTTTGTAAGTTGCGTCGTAGCGCACCTGGTACCAGATTGATCCGCTCCTGCCAGCGATCGAACGATTCCGCTAGCTTGGGTGCTGGATCAGTCAAGGGCGGCGGCAGTGTGTATGGGTCACCTGTTTGAATGGGACGCACACTCGACTGCTGGGCACTAACCTGATGGGCTGCTGTAACAATTAGGTTGGCTTGGTTGGCAAGCACGACGTTGCTGTACTTCCCCATGATTTCTATGTACAGATGCCAGAGCGGTGGTTCGCCAGGACGCTGTGAAAACTGGAGATCCAGAGCACGCTCCCAGGGGGCGATTGGCTCAATGGCGACCAGTGCCAAGTTGCCTAACTGGTGCTTTAGCTGCTGGCTAAAGGTAAACGTATCTGGTATGCGGGGCGGAGCATCGCTAATACAAAGACGCGCTGCCTGGGGATGCCAGGAGAGCATCAGCCATCCGCGCCGCTTAAGGGTACGTAAGCCCAAATAGAGTGTATGACGATCGCGCTGATAGACCTGCTCCAACCGGGCAGGTAACCATTCAGTGCGTAGTTCTGCGGCGATCGCAGTAAGCGTTGTAACGTCAACAGGTTGCAAGGGCAGTGAGGGGTGAAGGGCGGATTCAGAATCACTTAAAGATTCGTTTGGGACGAGGCTTCTGCTAAGGCTAAAACAGAGCGCCGTGTGTAGGCATCCTTTTTGTCGGTATGCTGCCAGACATGACCTTGTGATGCTTCAGGTAATCGAAAGGCTAAGAATGCTATTACAAGTCGCTTCTTACAGGAGGGAGCAGTTCTGTATAGCTTTACTTAAGAGGCTGACTAAAGAGCGCGATCGCGCCGTTCGCTTTGGCGGTGCATTACGATAGAAATCTAAGTTTGGACAGGCTTCTCACTCACCCACGCCTTGAGTCCGTATGGACATTAAGCTCATCAATATTGGTTTTGGTAACATTGTGTCTGCAAATAGGGTGATTGCGATCGTTAGCCCAGAATCTGCACCCATCAAGCGTATCATTACTGATGCACGCGATGGTAAGCAGCTAATCGACGCGACGTATGGTCGCCGAACCCGAGCCGTGATCATTACTGACTCTGGTCATATCATTCTGTCAGCCATTCAGCCAGAAACGGTTGCCAATCGCTTAATTGTCAGTAAAGACGGACCTGGTGATCCTTGATGCTTGAGCCATGCTGATGGTATGGTCGCGCTTCACAGTAGTAAGCCGTAAAATATCTTCCTTTTTAATTTGTTAAGTTATGTGTATGTCAGAAAAGCAATGTAATTAACAGGTCCAAACCGCTAAGAAGACAGTTTAACTACCCGAAATTGCCGTTTGTCTTGCAGAAGCGGACTTATTAGTTGAAGATGAAGAATTGTTAACGATCGACTTATTGCTGACTACCATTCTTACTGAGGGCGAAAGCGGGCATGAGCGCATTAATTGTTTTGACAGGACCAAGCGGAGTCGGTAAAGGTACGCTGCTACGATCGCTCATTCAGCGCCATCCAGAACTGTATCTTTCCGTCTCAGTGACGACGCGATCGCCCCGCCCTGGCGAGATTGATGGTAAAAACTATTACTTTGTCTCGCGCAGCACCTTTGAGCGCATGGTTGCTAATGGCGAACTGTTGGAATGGGCAGATTTTGCTGGCAATCTTTACGGTACGCCTCGTAAAGCGGTTGAAGACCAGATTCGTCAAGGCAATCGTGTGATTTTAGAAATCGAACTGCAAGGCGCACGGCAAATTCGCAAAAACTTTCCCGCTGCTCTCCAAATCTTTATCCTGCCGCCTTCCCTGCTGGAACTGGAAGATCGCATTCGGCACCGTGCCCAAGATAGCGAAGAAGCGATTGTCCGTCGTCTGCAAAGCGCTCGTACTGAGATTGCTGCTGCCGATGAATTCGACATTTGCATTGTTAACGATGACATTGCCAAAGCGCTCGATCGCATCGAAGCAACCCTCTTTGCAACAGCGACGTGTTAGCCCAACGTCTTGGTCAGGCTTAGGCACGTAAAGACAGTCGGCGTAGAGAATGTTGCGTTAAGACATGTCTACAGCACAGCCTCTAGACCATTGAATGCCATAGGTTGGCGGGTTGAATGCCACCGCTAAAAGGTGAAAATTAGCAAGAGGGCTGTCGCAAAAAAGGCTCCACTCGTACCGCCGAACCAAAAACCACGTGCCAGCGATCGCCAGCCCTGTGGTACGCCTAAATCAGTCGGTGGCTTTGGTGTCGTTAGTGTTGCAATCGGTGGTAAGGGCGCACTCTCGGCATAAACGGCGATTGCTAGCGTAGCGATGGCAACCAACCCGATCGTGGCGCTTAGCCCTGCAAACAGCGCTAGGTTAGTGTCTCGTAGCGGACCCAATGCCACAAAGGGACCTAGTAACCAGAAGCCATGTGAAAGACCAACCTGCAACCCTCGCTGAAACGGCGAAACTCCTTGACGATAGGCAGGCAACTGATTGATAAACCAGTGAGTAAACGCCGAATTATTGATTGGAGTTGCCAAATTGCCTTCTTGTGGATCGCCAGCAGCGAACACAAATGTTGCTACGGATGGCGTGGGCTTCTTGGCTACACTCGATGCTTTACGCTGCGGCTGGTCTTGCACTCCAGAATGGTTAGACCGATCGTTGGACTTACTGCTTGTCATAGTTCTTGTACTTTATATCCCTTGCTCATAGATACCCTTAAGCAAACGCGCGAGGGTAAACGCTAATTCTGTAAAATTCTAAACTGAAGTTTCCCAATTAGATATGGTGCCCAACATTTTTATTTAGTGACTAAAGGAATATTGGCTGACGGTCGTTACAGCTAACTCATGCGGTAGCTAAACCACTGAAAAAGTGGAGAGATGGCACTGTTAATGTCGCTGATTAGACAGCAGGCACTATCTACCGATCGCCCTAAACCTATCCACCTTTAAACCCATATAGAACAGAGGGGTGCGATCGCTTTGATCCCACCCCTCTGCTTTAACCAAACTTGAATTTTGTCCGAACCGCAACTGCTTCACTCACACTACTTTATGGCATTGGGTGAAACAGGAGGTCTGGAAAAAAGCGATTGAACTCAATCAAGATTCCTGCTGTAAACACCAGCCAAGCGGTGAGGATAACAGGAGCGGTCGAAAGATACTTGAGGAAATACTGCATAAAGTGTTCTCCTGAAAAGAGCTGAAACTCAATCGAGACCTGAGGCGATGCTAGAGCGAGCAGTTTCCGATAGTGATTAGCAGACCCAACCGTGGGGTCAAAAGGCTTATTGCCTTTTAGGATGTACCGCATCCAACCGGATAGCACTATGGTTTGTTGCCCAACAACGATCGCCTAAAGTTCAAACCGTGGGCAAAGATTAGCGGACGGAGACGGGGATTTCATCATCTTTAGCGGTCAGTTCACCGGTGGTAAACTCCTTCAACGCTGCCAAGGGCCAAGCGAACCCAGACAGAGCCAATTTAAGTGCTAGAGGCACGTTGATGACGATCTCATCCTGTTCAGGAGTCGCGCTTTTCTTGACAGCTTGAATATAAGAACGACCAACCCAGCCAATCCAACCCGCAATATAGAGAAAGAGAATACTGGGGATCGCAAATTCGCCTGCATGAGCCGCTGTTGGGTCAACGACTAGGTGAGGTAGTCCTTCTTCACCACACAAGACACCAGAATTAGCGTAAAACTCAAAGCGCTGCTTGGCTGTAGCGCTAACTGAGTCTTTGGCTCGCTGAGCAAATGCGGGTGAATCTTTACAAGGTGTTAAGTTAGAGGCATTGGCGGGCGGGATGGAGACAAACCCGAACCAAAGCATGACGACGAGCACTAGAGCAAACAACCGTTGCATGGAATTGTTTCCCTTCTTTTTAAATTACAAAACGCACAAGACAAAACATAGAAAGGCAAAAATTTTCGCACAAACCACTTAGTAAAACAGTTTAGAGGTCTTGCAACGGTCGGTTCACTAAACGAGGTAGCATCGTACCGTTTAAGGCGACCTCTGATGCAGTCTAAGCTACAAGAGGAAGTTCATACCCTCAAAAAGGTACCAGCAAATGGCGACGGTTTTGGCAATTGAAACAAGTTGTGACGAAACAGCCGTGGCGATCGTTAAAGATCGTCACGTTTTAAGTAGTGTTGTTTCGTCACAGATTGCTAGTCATCAACCATACGGTGGCATTGTGCCCGAAGTCGCGTCACGTCAACATGTGGAAATTGTGAATAGCGCGATCGCTCAAGCGCTTCAAGAAGCGACGCTGGATTGGTCTGGTATTGATGGCATTGCCGCGACCTGTACACCTGGATTGCTGGGTGCATTGCTAGTTGGCTTAACCACTGCCAAAACCCTAGCGCTACTGTATCAAAAACCATTCATTGGTGTGCATCATTTGGAGGGACACATCTACGCCTCCTATCTGGCTGCCGCTGATCTTCAGCCGCCGTTTCTCTGCCTCCTGGTTTCGGGTGGGCATACGAGTCTCATCTACGTCAAAGACTGCGGTCATTACGAAACGCTAGGACAAACCCGTGATGATGCAGCAGGGGAAGCGTTTGATAAAGTCGCCCGCTTAATGCATCTGGGCTACCCTGGTGGACCGATCATCGATCGCCTTGCCGCACAAGGTAACTCCAAAGCTTTTCCCTTACCAGAAGGGCAAGTATCGCTAGCGACTGGAGGCTTCCACCGTTACGACTCTAGCTTTAGTGGCTTAAAAACTGCCATGCTGCGACTGACCCAAAAACTCCAACAGGAAAACCAAACCCTGCCGATCGAGGATTTAGCGGCTAGCTTTCAGGCAACCGTTGCCAAAGCGCTGACCAAACGAGCGATCGCCTGTGCCCTTGATTACGGATTAGACACGATTGCAGTCGGTGGTGGCGTGGCAGCAAATACGGGCTTACGTCAACACCTGCAAGCGGCTGCCCAAACTCACAATCTGCGCGTCCTCTTCCCACCCCTTCAGTTCTGCACCGACAACGCTGCCATGATTGCCTGTGCTGCCGCCGAGCACTTGCAACGAGGGCATACCTCACCGCTAACGCTGGGTGCCCAATCGCGTATGGCGATCGCCGATGTCATGCAGCTTTATGCCCATTCCTGACAAAAGGCAGGAGGCGGAAGGCAGAAGTCAGAAGGCAAAAGCTGCCATTAACATCCATCACCCCTCACCCTTCACTCTTCTGCCCCATCACCCTTCCACTTCTCCACCCTTCACCTCTCTCTACAGGTAGGGAAATCCGCATCTACAAGGAAGGTCGTCCTCTCAGTACAATCAGAGGCAACTAGCCAGTATCACCACTGGATTCCCTTCTTTTCGTCATTTATCTGCTGCAAACAACCTGCTGAGACTGGAGTATTACTATGACGACTGTTCTTGAAAAGGGCAATATCAGTATTCATACTGAGAATATTTTCCCCATTATCAAAAAATGGCTCTACTCAGACCACGAAATTTTCCTGAGAGAGCTAGTCTCTAACGCCGTTGATGCTATCCAAAAGCTCAAGATGGTGTCCTATTCGGGTGAATTGGCTGGAGACGTCGGTGAGCCTGAAGTGGTCATCACAATCGATAAGGCACAGAAAACTCTGGCTGTTTCCGATACGGGCATTGGCATGACGGCTGATGAAGTAAAGCAATACATCAACCAGGTTGCCTTCTCCAGTGCCGAATCCTTTGTCGAAAAGTACAAAGCGGCTGGTGACCAGCAAATTATTGGTCACTTTGGGCTAGGTTTCTACTCGTCTTTCATGGTGGCGCAACGGGTTGATATTGATACCCTTTCCTATCAGCCGAATGCCGAACCTGTGCATTGGTCGTGTGATGGCTCTACTGAATTTGAACTTAGTGCCTCGACTAAGAGCGATCGCGGTACCACTGTGACGCTTTTCCTCCAGGAGGAAGAACAGGAATATCTGGAGCCGCATCGTATTCGGCAGTTGATCAAAACCTACTGCGACTTTTTGCCCGTACCCATTAAGCTAGAAGTCAAAGAAGCGGCACCAGACGCTACGTCTTCTACAGAACCTGCGGCAGAAGCCACGGCAGAAACTCCGGCTGAATCCGCCGCACTCGAAATCAAAGCGCCAGAACAAATCAACCGTCAGAAGGCTCCCTGGAAGGAATCGCCCAGTGCCTTGTCTTCCGAAGACTACATGGAGTTCTACCGCTACCTCTATCCGTTTCAGGAAGAGCCGCTGCTGTGGGTACACCTCAACACTGACTATCCCTTCGTCGTCAACGGCATTCTCTACTTCCCCAAGCTCAAGCCTGATGTTGATACGACCAAAGGTCAAATCAAACTTTTCTGCAATCAGGTCTTCGTCAGCGACAACTGCGAAGAGGTCATTCCTAAGTTTCTGCTGCCTCTGCGTGGGGTTATCGACAGCGTGGATATTCCGCTGAACGTCTCCCGCAGCTTCTTGCAGAACGATCGCACTGTCCGTCGTATTGCTGACTACATTGCGAAGAAAGTGGGCGATCGCCTGAAGGAGCTTTACCGTGACAACCGGGACGAATATGTCCGTTGCTGGCAAGACCTCGGCACCTTCGTCAAGTTCGGCTCCATCAACGACGACAAGTTCAAAAAGCAGGTCGAAGATATTCTCATCTATCGCACGACTGCAAAGCTGGGTGAAGCAAGCGGTGAGAAGAGTGAAGTACCCAAAGTTGAGGTACAGTCTGCCGACGGCGACGCCTGGCAGGATGCTTCCCCCGCCTCCCCCTCTTCTGCTTCCAGCGACTCACCTCCCTACACGACGCTGAAGGAATACCTGGAGCGCAATAAAGATCGTCATCCCAATCGCGTCTTTTACTGCACCGATGAGGTAGCACAAACGACTTACGTAGAGCTTCACAAGCAGCAAGGGCTAGAAGTCCTGTTTATGGACTCGTTCATCGACAGCCACTTTGTTAGCTTCTTAGAGCGTGAGCATCCCGATGTGAAGTTTTCACGGGTTGATGCCGATCTGGATGACACCTTGATTGACAAAGATAAGCCTGCTGACATCGTTGACCCGACGACCAATCAAACCCGTAGCGATCGCATTAAAGAGCTGTTCCAAAAAGCGCTCAACAAACCCAAATTAACCATCCGCACTGAAGCACTCAAGTCTAGCGATGCCAATGGTGTGCCGCCAGCAATGGTGCTCTTGCCAGAGCATTTGCGACGGTTGCAAGAGATGACTGCCTTAATGCAACAGCAAGCTGTGCAGTTCCCTGAAGAACATACTCTTCTGGTTAATACCTCACACCCGCTCATCCAAAATCTGGTGAGCCTTAGTCAGGGAGCCATCATCCAAAATGAAGGACAGTCTCCCTCTGCCGAACTGGCAAACCTGATCTGTCACCACGTCTATGATCTGGCACTCATGGCGCAAAAAGGCTTCGATGCTGAAGGAATGCAAGCCTTCGTTGAGCGATCGAACGCGGTACTAACTCGTCTCACTGACCGCGCGGCTTCCTGAAGTAAGGGGTGAGGAGAGAGGGGGCAGAAGGCAGAGGGCAGCATTAACTCAAAATGCTCTAGCGCAACTCAAAACTCTCTAGCTTCACCCTTCCACTTCCTTACTCCTTTCACCTTCTACCCCCTCCCCTCCCAGATGTGATCTACATCCTGATGGAGGGATTTTTTTTGCTGTATATCTAGTACAGCGTTCGCTCAATTCTCTAACCTTCTTCCTCTTAGCTTCCTGATTTCCAGGTCGTTGTATACAATAGGATGTCGGTTAACCATTTTCTAAGCGCACACCCCGGAGATTGCTATGGCTCGTCAATGTCAACTTACTGGCAAGAAGGCAAACAACGCCTATGCCGTGTCCCACTCTCATCGTCGGACAAAGAAACTGCAAGAAGTGAATTTGCAGTGGAAGCGTATCTGGTGGGCTGAGGGCAACCGTTGGGTGAAGTTGCGGCTTTCTACAAAAGCAATCAAAACCCTCGAACACAAGAGCCTCAGCGTTTTTGCTAAAGAATCAGGCATTGATCTGAATCGCTTCTAAGCGTGTGAGCAGCTTCTTTGCGTTGAGCGCAGTTGGTGATACGACTGGCAATGAATGTGTAACGAAGTAATCGGGCAACCATAAAAGCTTGCCCGATCGTCAATTTTATAAAAACTTTTTAAGAAGAGAATTTAGCAAAAGTGGCACCTGCTCAAAAATAATTTGAGTCGGACGATCGCTTTATTTAGGTACATGGGTAACATTGGGGCATCTCTCTTTATGACGAATTAATATCTTCTACTGAGTTATAAAGCTTGTGTGAAGCAGTACTTCGCAATGTGAAAGATTACTTAGATTGTTGTCACAGCCTTAACGCTAAATTCTTGTTCGTTCCGTTAATTTGCTGATGTTTCAGCAATCGTTCCTTGTTTATCTTCGTGGCTTCCCGGTTGATCACAGGCTATTTAAACTGTTACCACAGTAGGCATCTACACAAAAATTTTGTACCTTCAGGACATTTAAAACACATCCCGCAGAAAATTGTCACTCTGTTTTCTGTCGTGCCCATTAGCTCACGTTGTGAGTTCAGTTCATAAACCTTTTGCCGTCGTCGCAGGAAGCAGCTATCATGTCAGACCGTAAATTAGCCAAGGCAGTTCAGGCTCTTTTTAGCCAGATGCAGAAGATGTCCAGAGCCTTAACTAAAGGGCTAATGAATTGGCTTCTGCGTTCGGCAATGATTTTAAACCGAAGGTTTCGGTCTCCCGCAGCGGGCTTTGTGTTGCCGACCGTTATCTTGCTACTGCTCGTTGTGTCGTTAACCGTGGGCGCATTAGTCTACCGTGCTTACAGCCGTAGCGCTCAGGTGATTGGTGAGAGTCAGCAGCGGGTTATCTACAATGCGGCGACCCCTGCGATCGACCGAGCAAGAGCCAAGCTAGAAACGCTCTTTGATGCGACTAAAGACAGCCGCTATCCAGGTGGTGTCCCTGCTGAAAACTACATGACTGGGATGCTGCGTAACGATGGCAGCTATGGCGTTGGTGCCTTGGGAGGTTCAGATCAATACACCATTCCTGGCGAAACCCGGATTAATCTAGACGGTGCAACGAAGACGGGCGAACTGACCCCTCAAGACAATGCCTGGGCATTCCGCACCGATACGAATGGCGATGGCGCTCTTGATGCGACAGTTGTTTACTCCATCGTGCTGCAAACACCACCAGACACAGGTGGCGTTGCGGGTTCTGGTGTAGTCAACACATCGGAGACCAATAAAGCAAATAACTTACAGGTGCGGCAGGGTCCTTTAAGCAATCAACTGCGAGGCAACTGCGCGATCGCTCAGGATAGTGCAGCGTCTAGTGCGGCTCAGGGTTGGTTCCAGGATTTAAGCACCTCTTCAACGCTCCGCAAAAACTTCCAGGTCGATGCGCTCGTTATTCCAGACACCATTAACACTAATGGCAGCTTCACAACGCTGGAAATGCAGCAAGACCGGAAGCTCGATCGGGGGAATAAGTGGGGAGCCTGGTTCCGCTACGACATGGAAATCTTCCCTGGTCCTACCTTTAACTGGAATGGAGCCATGCATACGGAAGGCAGCTTCATGACCAAGCCGCAAAGTGGTTTTAATGCCTATCTGGTGAGTTCTCAAGCATCGTGCTTAATGAGTACTGCATCTAACTCAGAAATTACAGTCACGGACATTGTTAACTCCAATAACGATACGTCGAAGCCGCCCGACTTTGTTGGCTTGGCGTTTGCAGGGAGTATTCGTGACAACGATTATGCCGGGTCCTCCAGCATTCACATCTGGCCCGCAACGACTAACCCTGCTCAACCGTCACAAATTGCGACCCTCGAAAATGATGCTGACGGGGGATCAGCGCAGGCTAGTGGCACTGCTATTCCGGTTGCTTTAGATCCAGTGAGGTTACTGACTGACGATGTAAGTCAAGCGCGTGGTAGCGATCGAACAAACCGGACTAACCGTAGGGCAGGTTGGAAGGGCTTACCAAACACAGGTACACCGCGTATCTACAACCAGGCAGAGGCAAAGCCTTATGTCGATGACCTCTACCGAGCTGATGACCGCTGGGGACCCAAGCCTCGTTACAGCGACCAAATTGCGGTTCAATCGCCGAACAGGATGGGCGATTTAATCACAAGTAATGTTACCGCCCTGGTTAGCGGCACCGTTGATCCATCGAATCCCTCTACTGCTGCAAACGCTGGTTTAGATGGGTACTGGGAACGCCGTGCCTTTAATGAAGGAATGCGGGTCATTGTGGGGCAGCGCTTGGAGCTTGGTAATGCCTTTGGTTGGGTTAGTACTGGCCCGAAAGATCCACTGTATCCACCGAGTGAAACGCTCAGTCACGAGCAGCGCCAGCGTCGTACCTTGCGGGACAACATTGCGGCGGTGCAGTCAACGGCAATCTACCACGTAGGCAGTACAGTTGGTGCTGCTCTTCCTGTAGCGTGTTTGGCAAGTACGGCTCATCCTGGCACAGCGGCTACGCTTGCTAACAGCATTACTTTTCGGTCGCAATCGGTCAATGGCAATCCCCAGGTAATCACAGACTTCTTGACGGGAAATGGGACAAATGGCTGGGAGTTTGCCGCCCCGACTTGGCTTGCATCTGAGGGCGCTTTTAGTGCAGCGATCGCCCCTACCCAACCTCTGGGCAAAGCGCTCCGCAATTTGGCAACCTTTGCGGGCGATGACGATCCGGCAACTGCTGGTATCATTGACGGTGCCTTCCCGCCCAGGCAGGAAGCCTCTGGCTCGATCGTGCATCCCTATCCCCTTACGTCAATGTGGGGTAACTTTTCTGAGCTGCGCCGTACGCTTGCCCGTTTGGATGGAACTGGAACTCCCGCGACTCCCTACGCAGACCTGAGTTTGGCTGACAAGTCTACCCTGCATACCGCCACTTGTACCCTGGGTATGTTGGGGCATAACCTTAACACGTCGGTAAACTACACCTTCACTAATGACGGTGGTGGTACTCCTGGCTTAGGCATGTTAGGCACTCGTCTCTTTGACTTAATTGATGGTCTTCGAAATAACGGTGAAGTTAAAGATCCTGCAACAGGTGACTACTTCCCCTTTACAGTCGTGAACGGTAGCCTTCCAGCATCCTATGCTACTCAAGCCCCTGCAGCATACAGCCAGCTGCCGCCCGAAGCGTTTATTCAGGCTCTGTTAACTGATCCGAATATCAATGGTTTAAGCAACTCTGACAAGCTGACATTGGCAGGCATTGCCCGCATTGTCTATGGGAAGCAGCAGGTTGAGCGTGATCGTCTCTTTGGCTTCAAAACAGGGTCTCCGCAACCCCCTGTTACAAGCAGTGGTTATTGGGCTGCCAACGGCAACACCTATCAAGCTCAAGCGGCTGGCAATACTGACGTTACTTTCTCTACTGGCTGCGATCCAGAAACGTTTCCTATCAATGCCAGTAATAATCCTCAAGCGCAAAGCAGGCAGCGCGTTGGATTGGCGCTTGCTTTCTGCGAAAACACGCCCCGTTACCCTGCTCTCTTCTACCTTTTCCCTAAAGTCGCTCACGACTATGACGGTGATGCCGCTGCAATACCGAACAACCTTCAGCCCACTAATGAGCCGTACTCTAGCGACCCGTATATTCAGGCTAAGACTAGCTCTACCTATCAATACCAGGTCGTTGGTGCCACACCCGATGATTTCTCTGCGATCTTAATGACACCACGTGCTGATGTTGCAAGCTGGACCTTACCGATTCTGCAAACTCGTTCTAATGTTGCTGGCGCAAATGTCTCGCCTAACCTGATTGTTGATCCTACAGGGGCGCTGAGAGCAGTGGGCTTCCTTGATCGAGGTGTGTTCAACGGTCGCGAAATGATGACGACCCGCACAATGGATATTGACCTAGGAATGCTGCGGAGTCGGAGTCTATCTAACACGACTGCTGGGACACCCTGGCTACCTGTTAGTGGTATTGTCTATGCGTTCCGAGAAGATGCGGTGCGAGAAGATGCAATTGCTCGACCAGCAGGTGGTCTTGCACCTGTGACGACCAATGCCACAACTTTAACTAGCCCAACTGATCCAACACTCGCTCCCAATGCTAATGGCGTTGCGATTAGCACTAAGCAAGTAGACTTTATCGCTGATCCCGATCGTCGTCCTCACGGTTTCCGGCTTCGCAATGGCGTGCAGCTTAAACGCAATGATTCTTTTGCGCTTCCCAGTACAGACAACACTCGTGGTCTTTCCTTCTTTACCGATAGCCCGGTTTATATTCAGGGCGATTTTAACTTGCATCGGACGGGCGCTGATGATACCCCTGGTACGGCTATCGAGGAATTTACTCAAACCCTAGTGCCTGGGGACGATAATGGACGTTATACGCAAGATCAGTTTTATGGTCGTACGACTCGCAACCCTAACTTTGCCAGAGTAGGTACAGGGGGCGATCGCTGGCGACCAACCGAAATTCTTGCTGATGCCGTTTCCATCCTGTCTGATAGCTTCTGCGATGGCAGTATCGAAGATGCGTTCGTTGCAAATGCAGGCTCTGGTGGCACGATCACTGCCGCTGCCGATAAGTATAATAACCTAAACGCCCCTGCAAACCCTGGTTTTGGGCTGTTTGGTCCAGGCTGTACTAGCAATAGGACATCGTTCTTAAACCAAAATCGTCCGGAGACGAACCTCGGCGCGGCAAATTGGCAGCGAGAAGATAAAACGGCTGCTGCTACTGCCACTGCGCCAATCCGCATTGACCGCAACGGTAAACCCTTGAAAGCGAACGGTACTCCTTATGGAACGATTGCCAGCGAAACTTACGATGAGTTTACTGAAGACAAGTCGCTGATGCCAGCCACCACCGCAGGTACGACGGTAGACTCTATCATCGTAAGTGGCATTGTGCCTTCCAGGGCAGGACAGTCCTATGGTGGGTTGCACAACTTCCCTCGCTTCCTAGAAAACTGGGATCAAAGAAACCTCTGGTTTGCGGGTTCGTTCTTGCAGCTCAACTTTAGTAACTCTGCGACCGCACCCTTTGACCAGGATGTTTGGGAACCGCCCTTAACAGCTTCTCCTAACAGTGAAGCCATCAGATATTACTCACCACCCAATCGGATTTGGGGCTACGATCCTGCACTCCAGCTAGCACCAGCCGGTCCGGCAGCCGCTCGCTTTATTACCGCTGGCAAAAACCGCAACGAGTTCTATTCAGAACTGCCTGCTAACGATCCTTATATTAGGAGACTCTGCACTGCGGCGAGTACATCCGGCATCACTGGGGTTCCTGCAAACATCAAATGTCCTGCTTAACTCTGTCTGGAGACCTGATTATGTCCATCAATCCCGCATCCAGTAAACCTACAGTGCAGGTAGCCACGACAGCAATGCCCAACCCCTCTTCTACCATAGTGATGCGACGGCAGCGCTTACTCCTTTCTTTGTTGACTCGTTTGCCGCAGCGTGCTCCGTCAGCACAACTTGCAAAACGCGATCAGGGTCTGTCGTTGATTGAGTGTTTGGTGGCGATCGTCGTGGTTTCCATCACGCTGATTGCGATTACCCCTCCGATCTTCTTCATCACAGCAACCCGTGTGCAGAGCCGGAAGGCAGAACAAGCCTTGCAGGTGGCTCAAGCAGAGATCGACCGAGTGCGGGCAGTAGTTGAGCGCGGCGTTTATACAGCGGCTGATCTGCCTGAAGTAGTTGGCAGTATTAGTAACGTTCCTGCACCGACTAGCATTGCCGCTGGCGTTCTGAAGTCCTCTACTGTAGGCTGTAACACTTACACAGGTGTCACCGTTGCGGCTACTGCTTTGCTCCCAGTCAGCACCGATCTTGATCCCAGTAATCTTGCTGCGTGCCAGTCACAATTTCTGGTACAGACTTTTCGCACAGCGGGTCCCCCTCCGACTGGATTATCTGGCTTCCGATTAGGCGTAAGGGTTTACTCCGACAATCCACTTTTGCGTCAAAATTTAGGCGGTCTACAAACGGCACAAGCCTCCCTCCGCTTTGTGAGCGGACTGGGTGACCAAAATCGTCGACCTCTAGCGATTTTGTATTCCACCATCGTTCGCAACGATACCAGCAATTCTCTGCAAGACTATAGCACCGTCTGTTCGACCCCCGATGGTTGCTGAACCAGAACGCTCGTATGCTACGGCGCTAGCAATGCCCGTAAATTCTAATCGCTACTATCCTTCTCTCAACCAGGCTTAGAATGGCTAAACACTCCTTCCCGTGGCTATTAGTGCGATCGTTCCGGTTCCAGCGTAAGCATCCTACCACTGGCTTTACCCTGCTGGAACTACTGATCTCGGTGTTAATCGGCGGCATCATAACCAGTACATTGCTCTACAGTGTGGTCGAACTGCTGAAAGTGAACCAGCGAGAATCGAGCCGTGCTGAAACTCAGCGCGAAATGCAGTTGGCGATGGACTACATCAGTGCCGAACTGCGCCAAGCTGTCTTTGTTTATGATGGTAGCTGTTTAACTGGAACGGGCGCTTTTGCAGCGGATGCTTGTCCAGGGGTCACCAGCTTCCTGCCTACAGCGATCAACACGCAACCGACAGGAACTGCGGCTGGAACAACGCCTGTCTTAGCGTTCTGGCGAGTCGATCCGCTGCCTCAGGTCTTAATTAATCTCTGTGCAGCCAATGCAGCTAGTTTAAACCTCGCAACTAACCCTGATCCTCCAGGTGGCATCAATGGAGTGCCCTGCCTGTCTCGCAGAACTTATAGCTTAGTTGTGTACTACCTTGATACAACTAATGTAGGTAATACGTGGTCTGGTAAGGCACGGCTTAAACGCTATGCGCTGACTCAATTTACAGCGACTGGTGCGCCCAACAGGGGCTGGGTTGACCCGACCACAACAAACAATAAATTTCTTGGCTGGCCCTTTGAGGCTACAGGTAATAATTTGCAAACTGCAACAATCCTATCAGATGGGTCACCGAACCCTTATGCAGGTGCTATTGCTGGTGTAGCTGTCAATCCGCCTGTATTAGTGGATTTTGTGGATAGCCCTACTACTACAGGCTCGACTGCGACTGCCTGTCCTGGTGATTCTGTCGTTGCTGGCAGCCTGCCACCCTTTGTCCGATCGCCATCCGGTACAACTGTTACCAGCTTTTATGCCTGTGTAAGAGGTGGTGGTTTTACAGCCGGGATTCAAAACAACACAGGCGGACGTAACCAGGAGACTGCCGTTTTCCTCAGAGGCAATGCGGCTGGTCGGGCTGGGGTTCCATCCACTGCCAAAGTTGTCTTCGATCTACAAACCCGTGTGCTGAGTCGCGGCAGTTTTGAGAAAAGTCCGGCACCTCAGTAGGCTGCTCCTTTTAGTGCTCTAGCTTAGAGAAGAAATATGAAAAATCACCGTTTACTGAGACAATCAACCGCCGGTTTCACCCTTATCGAAACGCTGGTTGTGGTCATTATGATTGGAGTCTTGTTTGCGATCGCGGCTCCGGGGTGGTTGACCTTCATTAACCGTCAACGGCTAGGCACTGCGAATGAGCGGATTCTCCAAACCTTACGCACTGCCCAAGCTGAGGCGAAACGCACGCAGACCTATCGAGAAGCCCGTTTTGATGTTGCTTCAGATCCGCCGAGAGTAGCAGTTTTACCATTAACTGCTGCTGCTATAACGGGTACGGGTGGTGCAGCCGTGCAGACCTTAGGGCGTATTCCTGATGCTCAGGTCACGCAATGGGAAACGCTCGGACAAGGTGAGGTTCGGTCAGGCATTCTCACTCTTAGAACGAGTCACACTGCCAGTAATTCCATCATTTTCAGTCCCGATGGGGCAGTGGCTTCCACGATACAAGCGACCACCAACCCAACGATCACTGATACCCAGCCGTTTACAGTGACATTGGCACTCAGGGGTGCTCCAAGTGTGAAGCGCTGCGTCAGTGTCCGAACTCTTTTAGGCGCTGTTAACCAGAAAAGCGATGCAGCTTGCCCTTAAAGAAACACAGATCCCCGACTTCTTTCTGTGCCTTGATCATTCGCCCCATCTAGGGCAGAAGTCAGGGATCTAAGCTCAAGACAAGATCTAGCATGCCCTTTTTCTCATCAGAGACCAGGGTTTAAGATTGCTCATCTACAACTTTTAGTTCGTAGAGATTCCAGAGAGAGCCACGGGTATCCAAACCAGAAAACTGCACGCCTTGAACACGGTCGCGGATGGCTGAGAGCGCAGTGGGTGTCACCAGATGAATGACAGGCACCTGCTCTTGAATAATGCGTTGAAAGTCAGCGTAGATTTGTTTGCGCTTGGTTTCGTCATATTCTCTGGCTCCGGCAACAAAGAGGCGATCGATCTCTTCCTCCCAATCGGAAATAACCCAGTTTTTGATTGGTGGTGCGCCAACATTAGGACCCTGGTTAAAGTCATGGGAGGTGCCAGCGCTAGTCCAGTAGTTCGCACCGTCATGTGGTTCCACACCACCTGTATAGCTGAGGAAGTAGCATTCCCAGTTACGGTTGCTGATACTCTCCACCAGCACATTGAAGTCAACCGGATTCAGGTCTAGCTGAATGCCGATACTCTGCAAGTCTTGCTGCATTTGAGCGGCAAACTGCTGTGCGGTACGGCTACCCGCAGGCAAAATCATTGTGAATCGAATGCGGTTGCCTGCTTCATCTAGCAGTTGTTGCTTGGCGTTGTACTTAAACCCAGCGCCTAGCAGTAGCGACTTTGCTTTAGCAGGATCGTGCTCATAGACTTTTAAGCCTTGCTGCGGCGACAGAAAGTAGGGACTCTGCACCGAAATCGGCGAATTCTGAAGTTCTCCAATGCCACGAAACAGATTGTTGATGATGCTCTGGCGATCGAGCGCATAAGCGACTGCCTGACGAAAGGCTTTGGTGTTAAACCAGCGCGATTTGATCGGGTCAACAAAGGGTTTGCCGTTAGTGTTTGTGGCGCGATTCAGATTGAAAGCAATAAAGGTCGTCCCAGAGGTTGGTCCACCGTTAAGAATCGCAAATTTACCACGTTGCTCTTCACGCTTGAGTAGGGAGAAATCTTCGGGGCGCAGCCCAGCCATGTCCAGGTCGCCAGAGCGAAACCGCAACATCCGGCTATCACTGTTTTCGACGACTTGCCAGATGATGCGCTCAATGTATGGCAAAGTCTCGCCTTGGGCACCTTTACGCCAGTAGTACGGATTGCGACGATAAATAATCCGCTGACTATTGGCGTAGCTCTCGATCGTGTACGGTCCATTAGTGACGATTTCGGCTGGGTTGGTGTCAGTGCCCCAGGTCGTCAGAAACCGGGGATTACCATCAGAGCCTTTGGTAAACACGCTTTGGCGAAGGCGATGGGCAGGCAAAATCTTGGCACCCATTGCCCGCAAAAAGGGTGAAGATGGCTCTGGTAGAAGGAACTCTACGCGGCGATCGTCCAGCTTTTTCACCGTTGGTAGCTGCTTTTTGTCGCCAATGCGAAACGCATCTCGTACATCAGTGGGAATAGCTTCATTCAGATACACATCTTTGTAGGTGAACAGCACGTCATCTGCCGTCAAAGGCGCACCGTCTGACCACTTCAGCCCGTCGCGTAGGGTAAACGTAATGCGCTTCTTATCCTCTGAGATTTGCCAGGATTCTGCCAACGCTGGAACAATCTCTGCTGTGATGCCGTGCTCGTCAACCAACCCGTCAAATGTGAAGGAGAAAATATTGGGTGATGAATTGTTGAGGGCGTAGTTAAACGTCTTGGGATCGGTTGTGGTGCTAATAACAAGCTGCGGGATACGAGCTGCCTGACTTTTCAGGTTTTGTGCCTGGCAAGCAGAAAGGGTGATCGCTAACACGATCGCCAAACCTGCTAACAACCAATAATGTCCACGTCGACTGTCTCTAAAGGCTGCAACGCTCATAACCGCTCCCTTCTTTTTCTACTGGATGCTCGTTCACTGAACAGTTGGCGGTTGCTCAGCCCGTGATCCATAGACCTGGTTTGATGTACCTAGTCTAAAGTCTAAAACCTAGCTCCGTGCAGTGACTGATAGCCCGTCAACGATTAGGGACGGGGTATAGCAAGAACCGTTCCAATCGGCATCACCACCCAGCGCCAGCAGTTGCTGTAGGGCAGTGTAAACATTGCCGGATACCATCGTATCTTTCACGCGCCCGATCACTTCACCGTTTTTAACACGGTAGCCCAGGTCAACGTTGATGGAAAATTCGCCCGAAATTCCGGCACCGCCACCAAGCATCTGGTCGATGACTAGCCCATCATCAAGGGTAGCGATTAAATCCGGGAGAGACTTGCCAGTAGCGACACTGCCGACGGGTTGAATCATGATGTTGAACACTCCAGGAGTGGGGTAGCTACCCAAGCCAGGACGAAAGCCGTTGCCTGTAGTCCCGCTACCGATCGCCCGCCCAGTCGTAAAGTCGGCATAGAAGAGTTGCAGCACACCATGATCAATGAAGGTAATGGCACGAGTTGGGGTGCCTTCATCATCAAAGGGACAGCTAAAGGGACCAATATGGGGCTGTTGCGAAAGCGTTAAGCCTTCAGAGGTAACGAGTTCATTAAGGCGATCGCTCCAGGGTGATGCGCCTTCAAGCACCTGTTTGCCGCTGAGTGCCGACTGTACCGTGCCCCACAGCATATCGGCGGCTTTGGATGTGAAAAGAATGGGGACGCGCCCAGTCAGGGGTTGTGTGTTGTCTCTTGCCCACTCCAACCGCTGCATAATTTGGTGCACTAGTGCAGTAGGGTCAAGGCTGCCCCGTTGGGTTTGCCCATCTGAGACGCACAAAAAATCGTCGCCACGTATCCACTCCGCGGAAAGGTAGCAGCTCAGAGTTGTATCAGTGTAGCCGCAGTCTAAGCCGTTGGAGTTAAGCAAACGAGTTGTTTCAGCTTCACATTCCCATTCAGCAGTGCAGATCAGGTCTGGATTTGCCTCACGGATGAGCGCGATCGCCTCTCTTCCCCAAGTGACTAATTGCTCTACAGGCACCGTTTCGCCCAGGTCAGGGTATTGGTTTTTAGCAGCACCCGCCAGTTCGATCGTTTCTGGTTCATTAAGCTGGCTCAGGGCGATCGCGCGATCAACTAAAGCTTGTGGCTCAACGGAACCGTAAGCAACGGCTAAACCAGGGCAACCGTTTCGCCACAGCCGCAAGGCTGTTCCTTCTGCCTGGGCGCTTTCTAGCTGCTTCAGGCGATTTGCCTCAAAAAAGACCGGATATGCCAGCGATCGTGATTGTAGGACTTCTGCCGCTTCTGCGCCTGACTTGGCAGTCAATTCCAGCAGTTGCTCTGCTAAGGTCTCGTGTTGCAAGTCGTCGGAACCCATCATAAGTATGAGCGAACAGAGGGTGAGTAATGAGCTTTCAACCGTCAGCAGGTTAGCCGTTAGTTTTTAGAGTAGAACACCCACTAGGGACGCAATGGCTGTTTAACTGAGCTAGGAGCTTGTGTGAAAAAGCGTATGGTTTGGGGGTCTAGCCAACTCTTAGGAAAAAGCAGATTACAGCCGCTAGTTGTTGATCCTGCCTTCATCGCTGATCGCTAAAGGCTGCTTGCTCAACGACTGCTAAGGATCACTTTACGCTAAGTTGACCGTCTGTAATAGCCAAAATCCAGCAAAGGCTTCTGTCTCGGGATCAGCTTGCACCGCAAGGAAGTGAACACCATTAGCCTGCTGTTTCGCTGCTTCAAAGTTCTGTGCTTCTGTTTTCACCTGCTGATTCGCTAGGCTGGCAAGCGTCCAGCGATCGTTCAGCCCAGTCTCTAGCAACAAGCGCGTGGGATAGTCACTGTCAAACCTAACGCTGGCGACCTCTAGACCTGACATCCAGCCAGCTAAGGGAGTTGCACGTGTCGAAAAGATTAGCAGCCCCGGAATTTGAGCTTCTGGCGCAAGCCCTGCAAGAGCTAGGGGAAACGCTTCACCAAAGTCGATCGTCCACTCGTTCATTTCTGCCACGTCACTGGCTGACAGGGTGACAAACTGCCATTTTTCGCCCAGCAATGCATCGGGTAGGGGTTGCGGCGGGGTTTTGGCAAAACTCACAGATGGATTAGCACCCGGTTGAAAGCCTGGTAGGGCTGGATAAACTTCTAGATGACGCTGCCGAAGCCATTGGTTTAGCACAAATGTTCGCTGGCTCAGTTGGGCTGGGATGCCCAATTCTTTGCAGGCTTTGGCAATCATGTTGTTCATTGCCTGCCGAAAGAAGCGAATTTTATCAGGAGGCTGCGGAGCCTGGGCGATCGCCGCCTCAATCACACTCTTTAAACGCACCGAGTTAACTTCAGCACTAGAACAAAATTCGGCGTAGCGAAAAAGAGATTCTGGTTGGCGATCGACAGCCAACGGGCTTTCACAAACCAGTACTTCCCAAACCTTTTTTTTGTTTTCATCCAAGATTGGGCGCGAGTAGAAGTCAAGTTCCCAGACAGTAATCACCCTTACTCTCCTAGAATCGCTTTTCTCGCCCGTTCTTGACGCGATTCTGCTTCTGCCATGACATCAGCTGGTTTTTCCAGCATTTCCCCAGGGAAGTTTTCGAGCACTTTCGTGGAAAGGGAAATTCTGCCTTTGCCCTCGTCAAGACCTGCAATCATGGCTTTAATCGGTTGCCCAACCTGAAATAAACCTGTTAGGGCTTGGACGTAGTTTTTGCTGATCTGGTTGATGTGGAGTAGTCCCGTGGTACCGCCAAATTCAACAAACACACCAAAGGGTTTAATACTGGCAACTTTGCCATCGACCAGTTGCCCAATTTCGAGCTGACTGAAACTGGCAGAGCGGGTGGCAAGACGGTTTGACAGCACTAACTTATCGCGAGCCTGGTCAATTTCTAGAATGCTCGCGCTGAGTGTGGTGCCTTTGAGCGCTTCCAAATCTTCGCGTTCAACCAGGTGCGATCGTGGAATGAAGCCCCGTAACCCCTGAATATCAACTGTAACGCCACCTTTATTAACGCCTGTGACTCTTACCTGATAACTCTGATTGCTAGCTTGAGTTTCTGCCAACCGATCCCAGGCTTGCTTGATCTCCAACTGCTTCAGCGAAAGCGTGACCTGTCCATCGCCATCTTGTTCGCGGATGATGAGAAACTCACGCTCTTCGTGGAGGGGCACGATCGCCGACGGGTCTGTAACACCCCGCAGGCTAGCTTCATTGGCAGGCAAAAAGGCAAGGGACTTCGCGCCAATATCGACATAAATGCCATCAATTTCGTAATTGACAGCTTTACCCGAAATCATCTGCCCTTGCTGAAATTGATAGTTATGTTGCTCCAGCGCTTTTTCAAAGTCCTCCATTGAAAAGGACTCACTGGCTGAACGAGCGGATTTAGCTTCCATGAGACAAGCGATCGTAGTCGGCTTTCTTACTATAGTCCGTTGCGGGGGCGGAAAGAGAGCAGCGGGATTAGAGGGAGAGGCGATGCAAGAGAAGAGGTGATGCAAGGAAAGAGGGATTTTGAGCTTTAAGCTGGGTTTTGCTTCCCCTACCTCCCCTGCATCCTTAGCCTCCCCTGTCCTTTACCCTTTATTCCTCTGCCTTCAAAACTCGTCCAAACAATTCCTTCACCTTCTCCCAGGCATCAGCAGCGGCTTCAGGGTTATAGTCAGGGCGTTGATCGCAGAAAAAACCGTGCCCAGACGGATAGCGAAAAAAGCGATGGTCGATTTGATGTGCCTTAAGAGCGTCTTCGACCTGCTCGATTTGCTCTACTGGAATCAGCGGATCAGTCGTACCAAAAAAAGCGTAGAGTGTGCCTTTAATCTCTGGGGTGCGGGTGAGGGTGGGCTTACCACCACCAGGGGTCATGGTTGCAATACCAGCACCGTAAAAGGATGCAGTCGCTTTGATAGCTGGCAGGGTCGCTGCTAGGTAGACAACGTGACCACCAAAACAGAAACCGATCGCGCCGATCGCGTTTCCTTTCACTGCCGGTAAGGTTTGGAGATAGGCGATCGTCGCTTGCACATCACTTAACAGTTCATCGGCTTTGGTTGCCTCTTTGTACTGGCGACCCAGAGTTGTACTATCAGCATCGTAATTGCCCTCAAAGCCAGGGGCACTGCGCTGAAAAATAGCAGGCGCGATCGCGACATAGCCTTCTTGAGCAAGACGCTCCGTGACACTGCGAATGTGGCTATTGACACCCCAGATTTCCTGAATGACGACGATACCAGGGTAGGTGCCACTACCTATTGGTTGGGCAAGATGGGCATCTATTTGCAAGCCATCATTGGGGATTTGCACAGCAGTAGCCTGAATGTGGCTAGTCATGATCAGTGTTTGCCTGGTAAGTGTTTGTCTAGTAAAGGGCGGTTCAGATTCAGTAATTAGCAGTCGTTTTGACAACCGTTATGAAACAACCGTCATGAGACATTGAGCCTCTTCCTACATAAACAGGGTGACAGGTTGCTCTAGCTGGTCACGTGATTGCGTTAGTTCATTGTCCTCTCAGAAGTTGCCACAGCGTCCTGACCAGCGCAACTACTGCCGTAATGATGTTGGTGGTAGCAAAAAAAACATTACTCTTTTTTCACATGGCATCTTGTACCAGTTTGATTTTTCCTCGTGGTCGGTCGCTTATGAGAGCAAACTGCTATGCGAACCGACAGTGCTTGCTGTGTTGCCAAGCCCTTTGCTACTGGCGTGACATTGCACCTGTCTGGGTGAAGTCTTGTTAGCCTTGAAGCCGCTAGGTTTACGAAGGGTGTAAACCACCAGTGCTGCATCAGGGAGTGCAGCATCTAAAATGTAACTTAACTAAAGATGTGTGATCCCTACGACTAGTCGCATCGTTAAACGCTTCCTTTAGAGCGCGTGGAGGCTCTTGTATGGTTCAATTTCATATTCAGACGGAGAGCGACATTCCGGCATCGACACAGCTTTATAACCAAATTCTGTTTGCGATCGCGTCGCGCCAATATCCACCGGGACACCGTTTGCCTAGTACACGTCAGTTGGCAATGCAAACGGGTTTACATCGCAATACGATTAGCAAAGTCTATCGCCAGCTAGAAGATGCAGGTGTTGTTGATGCACAAGCAGGGTCTGGCATTTATGTGCGAGAACAGACCCATGAAGACGTTGCAAAAGTGCGATCGCCCATTCTTGATCAGCATCCAGAGGCATACAAAGTTGTTCAAAACAGCCTAGATGATTTGCTGAAGCTTGGCTGTTCGCTCAATCAGGCGCGTGAGCTTTTTTTGGCAGAAATTGACTGGCGCTTGCGCTGTAGCGCTCAGGTCTTGGTGACGGCTCCGACTCACGATATTGGTGCCGGAGAAGTGATTGTACGTGAGCTAGAGCGGGCGCTGAACATCCCTGTGCAGCTTGTACCGATCGAAGAGTTAGAGCAAATATTGGATCAAACTCGCTCTGGCACAGTTGTCACCAGTCGTTATTTCATTGCTGAGGCAGAAGCGATCGCGGCTCCCAAGTCGGTGCGCGTGATTCCAGTTGATATTTATGACTTTGACTCCGAAATTAAGCTGATTAAGCGTTTAGCTAAAGGCACCTGCATCGGGGTTGTCAGCCTTAGCTCTGGCACGGTTGGCGTTGCGGAAGTCATTATTCACAGTCTACGGGGCGATGAACTGTTGGTCATGACGGCTCAAGTTGGCGATGGCTACAAGTTGGGAGCGATCGTCCGGAGTGCTCAGACTATCATTAGCGATCAGGCAAGCTGTGCTGCTGTAAAGACTGCCATTTCTGCCGCTCGAGAAGACCTGATCCGTCCACCGCAGCTCATTTGCTGTGAGAATTTCATCGTCTCGAAGTCGATCGAACTGCTCAAGCGAGAGCTTGGTTTGGAGTAACTTGCAATGTGACTGCTTAGACTGAAGCTTCATCAACGGTTGAATGCTTACTATAGAAGCAGCAAACCACATGAGGCATTAGCAATGCGACTACTCCACACCATGCTGCGCGTTGGCAACCTGGATGAATCTCTTCAGTTTTATTGCGATCTTCTGGGGATGAAGCTGCTGCGCCGGAAGGATTATCCAGGCGGCGAATTTACTCTGGCGTTTGTGGGCTATGGCGAAGAAGCCGATCACACCGTTTTGGAACTCACATACAACTGGGGCACCGAGGCTTACAACCTGGGTGACGCCTATGGTCATATCGCGATCGGCGTTGATGATATTTACGCAACCTGTGCTGAAATCCGCGATCGAGGCGGCAAAGTTACCCGCGAACCAGGACCGATGAAACATGGCTCGACCGTCATCGCCTTTGTCGAAGATCCTAACGGCTACAAAGTAGAGCTGATTCAACTAGGCAGCCAGGGATCAGGCAAAGCGGAACAGCAGGCCCAAACGGCGGGTGTTTAAGGGGAATGGGGAATAGAGAGTGGGGGGGCAGAGAAACAGTTTGCTCCAAGGCTCGGTTTGACTGGCTTACTCAAATGCAAAACGCCTTTCCACCCTTGTTTTCCCTTCTTCTGCTTCCCCTTCCCTTGCTCCCCCTTCCCTCCCCTTACTTTCCCCTCTCCTTCCCTTGCGTCTCCTTTTGATCCCCCTCGCTCCCCTCACCCTAATGACCGATCGACCGTGTAAACTCCTGATAGGTCTAACTTGGGTTGTCTTTATTAGGCAGACCCAGCGAACCGTGTGAGGAGTGTGGTGTGAGTAAAAAAAACTGGTTGGCTAGAGGGTTGGGTAGTCTGGGAGTGCTCTGCCAGACTTTGCCTGGGTGGACAACCCCTATTCCTAATCATGACTCTGTAGTAGAACCTGCGGAGCTTTCAGAGGTCGTGCCGCTTGATGAGCGCCCCTCGTTAGATTGTCCTTTTATACCACCACAGGTACAGCCAGAATCGCTACAGGTACAGCCGGATCGCCTTGAATCTGACTGTATAGAACCAGCTAATGATGCAATGGCGCAGGTGCAATCGGTGGCTGCGTTGAGCGACGTGCGTCCGACTGATTGGGCGTATCAGGCTTTACAGTCGCTTGCTGAACGGTATGATGTGGCGATCGGCTATCCAAACGGCACGTTTCGGGGCAATCAAGCACTGACACGCAACGAATTTGCGGCAGGATTGGCGCGTGTGCTGGATGTTATTTCGCAGCAATATGTCGTCGGTCGTGGCAATGTTGCCCAGTTGCGGGAAGATCTTGCTACCGTACAGCAGCTTCAGGCATCCTATGGAGTGATCGCGACCGATTTGCGTGAGCGTGCTAATCAGCTTGACCAGCAAGTTACTATTCTGGAGCAGAATCAGTTTTCCACTACCACTAAACTATCGGGGCAATCAGTTTTAGTGTTTACGGATGGCTCTAATGCTCGCGGTACCGTGCTGTCGCGCACTCGCCTTAACCTCATCACAAGCTTTGCACCCAATGGTGCGCTCTCAACGCAACTGGAAGCTGGCAACAACGGTAACGATGCGATCGGACGTGCCCAAGAGCGTGAACAAAACCTGTTAGGAACACTGGGCTTGCTGGCAGGCGGTGGTGGCTTAGATTACGTTGGGGTTGCAAGTGCGGTGCGCCTCAGCAACTTGTCCTACTCCTTTCAGCCTGCACCCGGTTTTAACCTCACGGTTGGGGCGCGACTGTCGCCACGAGATTTCATTGACTACAACCGCTTTGCAAACGACTCTACCGAAACGTTTTCCTCCAGTTTTTTTCTCAACAATCCGCTGATTGTGCAAAATCAGATCGATCGCGTAGGTGGTGCCGGAGCCGTACTGACCTGGAAACCAGCGAACCTACCGCTGATTGTGCGGGCGCTGTATGTGGCAGCGGATGCATCACGTCCCAACGCTGACATTACTGATGGTGGTTTGTTTGGCGATCGCAACCAGGGTAGCCTGGAAGTCGAGTATGACTTTAGCAAAAACATCATTGCTCGGTTTCAGCTAACGAAGGCAACCGTGAATAATGTGGATATTTTTGCAGGCGGCATCAATGCCGAATGGGCTTTCAATCGCCAGTTCGCTGTCTTCGGTCGGTTTGCGATTGGCAGCTATGAGGGCTTCAATCCACTGTTGAATCAAGACTTAGACCTGAATCCTAAAAGCTGGTCGATCGGCTTTGTCGCACGGCAGTTGTTCATCCCTGGCTCTACAGCTGGCATTGCGATCGGGCAACCGTTTGTCGAAAAAGACCTGGGCGATGCGACACAGACCAATATTGAAGTGTTCTACAGCTTCTTGCTTAACGACAACATCAGTGTTACACCAGCTCTAACCGTAGTGAGCAATCCTGACAATCGCGATCGCGGTACTATCTTTCAATGGTTCCTACGTCTGGTGTATTCGTTTTAACGAACGTGCTGTCTAACGTTTCTACTGGTCGTTAACTGATAGCCGATCGTTAATCTCGTTATACTAAAAGCGCTAGCGTCACTGTATTTATACTTGTAAATTTAAGACTCACAATGCAGCCCACTGACCCGAATAAGTTCACAGACAAAGCATGGGAAGCGATCGTACAGGCGCAGGATGTTGTTCGCCGCTACAAACAACAGCAACTGGAAGTAGAACACCTGATCATTACTCTGCTAGAACAAAAAGACGGTCTGGCGACGAAGGTTTTTACAAAAGCAGGCGTTGATACTACGCGCTTATGGCAGCAGATTGAAGATTTTGTCCGGCGACAGCCTAAAGTGCCTAGTAATGAGCAACTTTACCTGGGACGCAACCTGGATATCATGCTCGATCGTGCTGAGGAAGCACGCGAAGGCTGGAAAGACGAGTTTATTTCGGTTGAACACCTGCTGCTGGGGTTCGCGACCGATTCACGGTTGGGTCTGCGGTTACTGCGTGGTTTCAATGTCGATGCCAAACAGCTAGAAACGGTCATTCGTGATGTGCGTGGCAGCCAGAAAGTAACCGATCAAAACCCCGAAAATCGCTATGCCGCGCTCGAAAAATACGGGCAAGATCTTACCGAAAAGGCGAGAGCAGGCAAAACTGACCCAGTCATTGGTCGCGATGAAGAAATCCGCAGGGTGGTGCGAGTGCTCTCTCGCCGTACAAAGAATAATCCGGTCTTGATTGGTGAACCAGGGGTTGGTAAAACGGCGATCGTCGAAGCCTTGGCACAGCGCATCGTCAATGGTGACGTGCCAGAATCCCTGAAAAATCGGCGGCTGATCTCTCTGGATATGGGATCGCTGCTGGCAGGGGCAAAGTATCGTGGTGACTTTGAAGATCGGTTGCGATCAATTCTCAAAGAAGTCATCCACTCTGACGGACAGATTGTGCTGTTTATTGATGAAATCCATCAGGTCGTTGGGGCTGGAGCCACTCAGGGCGCAATGGATGCGGGCAATTTGCTGAAACCCCTGCTGGCACGTGGCGAACTGCGCTGTATTGGTGCGACGACGATCGATGAATACCGCAAATACATTGAGAAAGATGCAGCACTGGAACGTCGCTTTCAGCAAGTCTTTGTCGATCAGCCCAGCGTAGAAGACGCGATTTCGATCCTGCGTGGTCTCAAAGAACGCTACGAAGTGCATCATGGCGTTAAAATTACCGATTCGGCTCTGGTTGCCGCTGCTACGCTTTCGTCTCGCTACATCGCCGATCGCTTCCTACCCGACAAGGCGATCGATCTGATTGACGAAGCCGCTGCCAACCTGAAGATGGAGATCACCTCTAAGCCAGCCGAGCTGGAAATGTACGATCGCCGCATCATGCAGCTTGAGATGGAAAAGCTGTCGTTAGAAACTGAGAAGCAAAGCCCCGGTAATGTATTTGGTGCGGGACGATCGGCGCAAGATCGGTTAGACCGGATTGAGCAAGAAATGACGCAGTTGCTCGAAAAGCAAGAGCAGCTTAACTCTCACTGGCGAAACGAAAAACGCTTGCTGGATGGCATCAATGCCAAGAAGGAAGAGGAAGAGCAAATCGAACTGCAAATTCAGCAGCTTAAACGAGAAGCAGACCTTGCTAAGGCAAGCGAAGAGTACGAACGCAACGCCAAACTTAAAAAAGCAGGCGAACTCTATCATGCTGTGCTGCCACGCATTCGCGATGAACGGGGTGCGTACGAGGCAGAACTGCGAGTCATTCAGTCTGATGGCGGAGCGCTTCTGCGCGAGCAAGTCACCGAGTCTGACATTGCCGAAATTGTTGCTAACTGGACGGGCATTCCGGTCAATCGCCTCCTAGAAACCGAACGCCAAAAGCTACTCCAGCTAGAGAGCCACCTGCATCAGCGTGTGGTCGGTCAAATCGAAGCGGTTGAAGCTGTTTCTGCTGCCATTCGTCGCGCCCGTGCGGGGATGAAAGATCCGGGACGACCGATCGGTTCCTTTCTGTTTATGGGACCAACGGGTGTGGGCAAAACTGAACTGGCTCGTGCGCTGGCACAGTCGCTCTTTGACGCAGACGATGCCATGATCCGGCTCGATATGTCGGAATATATGGACAAAAGCTCTGTTATGCGTGTCATTGGTGCACCACCGGGCTATATCGGGTACGAAGAAGGTGGACAGTTGACTGAATCTGTCCGTCGTAAGCCCTATGCGGTCGTGCTGCTAGATGAAGTCGAGAAGGCACATCCTGATGTGTTCAATATCTTGCTGCAAGTGCTGGATGACGGACGCATTACCGATGGGCAGGGACGTACTACCGACTTCTGCAACACGGTCATTGTGATGACCAGCAATATTGGCAGTGATCATATTCTTGATTTGTCGGGCGATGATGACCGCTATGAAGAAATGCAGCAGCGAGTGGTCGATGCGTTGCGATCGCACTTCCGCCCTGAGTTCCTCAACCGTGTGGATGACACCATCATCTTCCACACCCTTACCCGCACCGAACTGAGCCAGATCGTACGTCTGCAACTCAACCGCATTCAGTCTTTACTGGCAGATCAGAAACTCACCCTGGAACTTACTACTCCTGCTCAGAACTTCATTGCAGCAGCAGGCTATGACCCAACCTACGGTGCTCGTCCGCTGAAACGGGCAATTCAACGCCAACTGCAAAACCCGATCGCGACCAAAATCTTGGAAAACACCTTCACTGAAGGCGATACTATCCTGATCGATTTGGTTGACAATGCCCTAACGTTTAACAAAAAGCCAGTTGCGATTAACAGTGAGCTGTCAACCGTTTAGCTGCTCCTTGCTGTTAGTAACTATGGGTGTAATTGCCTCACGAAGATGCTTTAGAAGGCAGCAAGAGCGTCGTAAACAATTGTTTTGATGCGCTTCAAGGCAAACTTTAACGATCGACCTCCCTCCGCTGTCCCACTCATCTCTCCAGCATTTACTAAGCTTCTATTCTGAGGCTTGCCTTAAGCACTCGTTTAACGCTTAGGGTAAAGGCGATCGCACAAATTGACCGGACGCGGAGATTGATGTAATTACAATGAAAGTCACTTAGGAAGTGTAATTGTCCTTAAAATGCACGTCATCCGTTACAAGCAATTTCGTGACTTTGGTAAAAAGCATTCTGATAATTGTGGTGTTTTGGATGATTGGCTCAAGGTTGCAAGCAGGGCGAATTGGTCTAATTTAAGTGGGATTCAGTCAGTTTTTCCGCAGGCTGAAGTGATTAATCACTTTACAGTGTTTAGCCTTAAGGGAAAGCAGTATCGTTTAATTGTGAGCATTAATTACGAAGGGCAATTAATCTACCTCAAGCACCTTCTGACTCATGCAGAGTACAAGGAGCAGCAACAGAATGGCTCCTACTTTTGATTCAAAGAAATACGGTGAGCTTTTAGCTCAATATCAGCCAAGGCTGATTCGGACTGAGGCAGAAAACGAACAGGCTCTGGCGATCGTAGAAGTATTAATGCATCGCCCAAACCGTAGCCCAGAAGAAAATGAGCTTTTTGCGCTGCTGATCACACTCATTGAAAAGTTTGAGCAAGACCATTACTTGCCTGGTGATGCCTCAACGCCTCGTTCGAGGCTGCTGTTTTTAATGGATCAACGTCAGCTTAAGCCACCAGATTTAGTCAATTTACTTGGCTCTGAAGACGCACTGGCAGCAATTATGAATGGCGATCGCGAAATCAGCACCTTTCAAGCAAGGGCGCTAGGCGCATTTTTTCATGTTGATCCTGGGTTGTTTATTTAACATTAATCTCAAAAAAGCTTTCACCACTTAAAGAAGTGAGCCTGTTAACTTGCTGCGATCGCAGAGATAGCGGCTATCAGAACCGCTGCCAGCATTGGACTTTGGTTTAGCCTTACTGTACGATTCTCTCTTTTCACGCTCCGCTTCCTTGTTGTCCTTCAAGGAGTAAATTCTGTGACAACTCTGCCGCCACCCACTAGGATATTTTGGTCGCGGAGTGTGCCAGTTGCTCTCGGTCCTGCCAGGTTTAACGGTGGCTGCCCCTGGCGATAGCGAAAATTACCGTCTGCCTCGAACTTCTGCGTGACCATATTCCAGTTCAAGCGATCGGAGTTGAGTTGGGCTTGATTCTTTGTACCAATGCCACGCACATCGCCTTCGAGATAAAGCATTTTCGCTTTGAGATCAATACGACCCTCATTACCGCTGAGGGCAACTTGCTGTTGACTGTTATTGATCGTCAGTAATTGGTCAGATGCTACCGTCTGTCTTTGTAAATCCCAAACTAGACTATTGCTAGCAAGTTGAGTTGGTGGGTTAGTAAGTGTCAACCGAGCATTCTGTTTAAGCGTGACTGTTTTTGCCTTAAGGTCTGCCACGCCCGTATTTGCAGTTGCCCGATCGGTCAGTACTGTTTTATTAAAGCGATCGATCTGCAAAGGGCGATCGCTCGTTAAAGTTTGCTGCTTGATCTGCCAGATCGCACGCTCAGACTGGAAGGTTAAATCTGGGTTGATTGCCTGTGCCGTCACTTGACCCTGCAATTCCAGCCGTTGTGTGCGAGTAAACAAACGCCCCTCTTTGGCAGCGATTTTCATTTGGCGATGAGTTCCGGTTAAGTTGTTGCGAACAATCACCAACTCCTTACGCGGTTGCCATTCCAGCTCATCGCCCTTCATTACTAAGCCATCGCGAGTATCAGTAGCCGTAATCTTTCCACGTAAAAAGATTGTCTGACCGTTTTGCTGGACTTCACCCTGTTGCCCTTTAACCTGCAAAACAGACACGCCATCCTGAAAAAATTCACCTGCTGGCTGCTGGAGGCGGGCAACCTTTTTGTCTTTGCTATAGCTTGCCTGCGCTGCCTTCACCTTCCACCACAGTCGCCCCTTCTTGTCGAACTCTTCGAGCGTTACGGCATTAAAGGTGAGGCTGTTATCAAAATCTTGTGCCTGCTGGGTATCTTGAGCAATTTTGTCGGCAGTGCGATTGCGATTGCCACAGGCAGTCGTTGTACAGAGTATAGTCAGCAGCAACGCATACAGTAGTGGGGAACGGATACCCCTCTGCCTCTGGTTGCTTTGGCTAGTACGATCGCGCTGAAGAAGAGACAGAATGGGCATGGGAATCATAGCAGCGGCAGGGTTAGAAACTAGACAGCAGACGACTCAACTATAGAGGAACCTAGCCAACTGTCTGTCTAAAGTTAGCTGATCCAGTCTACAGTTAAGCGTCTATTGTCTAATGCTCAAGACTCCAAGTGCGGCTCAAAAGTTCAGCCTAGAGCGACAGGGTTCTTCTAGTAACCTGCAACAGTCTGTTTATTCGTCTTCCACGTTTTCCATCAACCCAATGCTGGAGAGAGGACGATAGGTGTAGCTGCGCGGCGTTTTTTGAATGTCTTCTTTAATGTTGTCCAAATCAATGTAGCGATCGGCAACATTGATCAAACTGTCGCTGGTCATCGATCGCAGGCTTACTACTTCCACGCGCACCCCGCGATAGCTTACTGCATTGACCGCGTAGGCAAGATCGCCATCACCACTGACTAGAACAGCAGTATCGTAAGAGCCAACCAGCGACATCATATCAACTGCAATTTCAACATCTAGATTTGCTTTTTTAGAGCCATCAGGCAATTGAACCAAATCTTTAGAAATCACCCGATAGCCATTACGCCGCATCCACAGCAAAAACCCTTGTTGCTTTTCGTTTGTGCGATCAACACCCGTATAGAAAAACGAACGCAACAGCCGCGAACCAGCCGTTAATCGGCAGAGAAGCTTGGTGTAGTCAATTTCGATCCCCAGTTGCAAAGCCGCATAAAACAAGTTGGAACCGTCGATAAAAATAGCGACTCGACCACGGTTCTCAAGAACTTGTTCCTGAGTAAAAACGGATTCATTCTCAAAACTGTTACTTAACATTAGTACTAAACCTTGATTTTATGAGGGGATTTTTAATCAATGAGCAACCGTTGAGTCTCCTTCGGTCTGCTTAGGACGAAACGGCTTCTAAAACTTCTAAGCGTTGAAATACAGGTTGAGGTTCACCCAGAGCCTGCTTTGGAGGAAGTGTTCCCCAACCGGCATGAGTTGCAAACGGAGCGGCAATATGAATTAACGTGTGTTCATTGAAGTTAACTGAAAAGCCCAACTGCTGGTAGACCGCTGTACTAAGCTGTGGCGTGATCGGCGCTAAGAGGTATGCCGCAAGTCTGACTGACTCTAATACAGTGTACAAAATTTGTTCAACTGCCTGTTGTTGACCTTGCTTGTGAAGTGACCACGGTGCTTGGTCATCAATGTACTTGTTGCCAGCTTTCACCAGGCTTAGAATTGCCTCACAGGCTTCGCTAAAGGCAAGAGCGTCGTATGCCTGCGTGACACGATCGCCCAAACCAATACCGATCGCCATCAACGTATTCTCTGCTTGAATTGCGTCAGGTAACAGCTCTGGAACGATTGCACCGCAGTACTTATAAGCCATTCTCAGCGTGCGATTAAGCAGATTGCCCAAATCGTTTGCTAGATCTGCATTCAACGTGTTGATAAAGCGCGTTTCGTTAAAATCACCGTCACGCCCAAATTCAATCTCTTTAAGAAAATAATAGCGAACGGCATCTGACCCGTAGCGTTCGACTAAGGCAACTGGATCAAGCACATTACCCAGCGTTTTGCCCATTTTTTGTCCGTCTTTGGTTAAATGTCCATGCCCAAAAATGCGTCCTGGCAGCGGCAACTCAGCCGATAGCAGCATAGCGGGCCAATAAACTGCATGAAACCGCAGGATATCCTTACCAATCAAATGGGTGTCGATCGGGTACCAGCGCTTGAGGGCATTCTCCAAGGTTGGCTCCTCATCGGGTTTTAGTAGAGCCGTTACATAGCCCAAGAGCGCATCAAACCAAACGTAAATCGTGTGTTTGGGATCGTTCGGTACTCGAATGCCCCAATCGAGATTAACGCGAGAGATTGAAAAGTCTTGCAAGCCTTGACTCACAAAGCTAAGGACTTCGTTACGACGTGCCTCTGGTTGAATAAAGTCAGGCTGCTTGGCATACAAAGCCTCTAGCTGACCTTGATACTTTGACAATCGAAAAAAGTAGTTTTCTTCGTTGCGCCACTCAGCTACACGATTGGTATGAATCGAGCAGCGATGATCATCTAGCAAATCTCGCTCTTCTTTGAACTCTTCGCAGGAAAGGCAATACCAGCCTTGCTGCCGCCCTAAATAGATGTCACCGTGATCCCAGACACGCTGAAAAAACTCATTAACGATTGCCTCATGGCGGGGATCAGTCGTGCGAATAAAGCGATCGTACTGAATGTTGTACTGCTGCCAGAGGGCTTTAAAGCTTGCAGCGATCTGATCACAGTGTTCTTGCGGCTGCAACCCTCGGCTTTCAGCCGTCCGCTGTATGTTCTGCCCGTGCTCATCTGTGCCTGTAATCATCAGCACAGACTTACCCTGCAAGCGCCGAAAACGAGCAATCGCATCAGCAGCGATTGTTGGGTAGGCACTGCCAACGTGAGGCAATCCATTTACATAATAGAGTGGCGTTGTAATGGTAAATGGATTACTAGCTATCGACTGAGAATTCATACGATTTGAACGAAAAAACAAATACTACGGAAAAATAGAAGAGACTTCTAGCTTAAGGTTCAACGTGATATAGCTAGTGGTTGAGAACACTACTTCTAGCATTTCGCTCGATTACTAGCACAGACCAACTAGCACTAAAAATCAAGGTTGATGCAGCAGCTAATCACCTAAATTGTGTGCTCTTCCTAAACTATTTGCTCTTCGCCCAATCGAAAAGGATGACTTAATCTGTTAATTCTAGCTAGAAACAGCAGTTTCACAGCTAAGAAAATCTTAAGTTAATCATCAGACTAGCTGAACTCATACCAATATGAAATTGAAAAGGTGTCACCTGACATTGAGGTAATAGCCAGTAACAGAGCGGTGCTAGAGCAATATCGTGTCCTACTGAATGGCTAAGGGTAGCAAGAATGGTGGTAAAGCATGTTTGAAACTCGTCATCGCAATACGTAATGTATTTAGCAGCGTGTGTACCGCCTAAACTTTGCGTTCGCATTGTAGCCAGATGCAAGCACCAGAGTTTTAGACGTACGTAATTTTTGCCTAGAAAGAGCTTAGGATCGCCTCTGAACGACTGATAAGCCTGACAGTAAATTTAGATGGGTTACTGAAACATAGATAAGGGGGAGAAGCAAGCGATCAGATAAGTTTGGCTGACTCAAGTGGAAACGGTTATAAAAACAGATTTTCTTGCCTACCTCTTCTGGCAGCGGTAAAGCATGGGTCAGCAGCGTAAAATGAATCGGTTGCCTCGCTTGGTTAGCCTGCGATACTGCAATGCCGCGATCGTCCTTACAATTGCTGTTAGGCTATGTAAAGCAATGTAACGCATTCCCCTCTTAGCCTTGCTTCCTGATTTTTTTGGCTTGCCCCATGCCTTCAGCTCAACCACTTCAGCTTTCGCGTCTTCTGCTTGCAGCGTTAGGAATACGCCTCTATACGCAGCATCAAGACCGTATTCCTCAAGCTGGACCCGTACTCCTTGTCAGCAACCATCGCAGCTTTCTCGATGCTCCACTCTTGATGGCTGCCTTGAATCGCCCGATCCGCTTTGCTTGTCATCACTACATGGGTCAGGTGCCTGTGATGCGAGACATTGTTGAAAAAATGGGCTGCTTTCCACTAGATCTGCCGGAGCACCGACAGCAAACTTTCTTTAATCAGGCAGTACAGCTTTTACAGAGCCAGCAAGTGGTGGGGCTTTTCCCAGAAGGTGCTGAACCGATGGTAAAGCAGACGCTACCCAAGCAAGTAGGCGTGTTTCAGCGTGGTTTTGCTCACTTGGCGCTACGTGCTCCGGTACAAGATTTGGTGGTGCTGCCTGTAGCGATCGTGTCCGATGCTGAAGCCACAAATGCGGCGGTTCCCCTGAGGCTGCTGAGTTTTTTTGACCCCTCAGAGCCACTTTTTTCGCAGGAGGGTTGGCACCCAATGGTTATTTACCAACGAGTTAATCTTTTGGTGGGTCGCCCTCAGTGGATCAGCCCAGCGCAGCGCCAGCACTATCAGGGCAAACAAGCGAAAGCCCTTGTGACTGAACTAACCCAGCAGTGTCGCAACGAAATTGATGACTTGTTGCGCCAGGGAAGCTACTAGGACCCTAAACTCAGAAGGCAAGAGCAAAAGGAATTCTGAATTTAAAGGTACTCTCTCCCCTTACTCTTCAACCCTCTCCCCCTTTCACCATGCCAAACGTTCAAAGCCATCCCTGCTTTCTCACGCCACAGCGGTTGCAACCAGATTATCCATTGTTTGTCTTTTTGCCTGGCATGGATGGCACTGGTCGCCTTCTGCGAGCGCAAACAGCTGGACTGGAATCAGCGTTTGATGTGCGTTGCCTCGCGATTCCACCGGATGATTTGACCAACTGGCAGGTTTTAACTGAAAACGTGGTTGCGCTGATTGAGGCAGAATTGCAGCAGTCGCCCGATCGCCCAGTTTACTTGTGCGGTGAGTCGTTTGGGGGTTGCTTGGCAATGAAAGTCGCGCTGCATGCGCCACAGCTTTTTGACCGTATCATTCTGGTTAACCCTGCCTCTTCGTTTCGCCGTAAACCTCTGGTGATGTGGGGAGCACAAGTCACACGCTGGGTTCCAGAATTTGTCTATCGGCTGTCCTCGATCACGTTGATGCCCTTTTTGGCGTATTTGGGACGAGTGACAGAGGGCGATCGACAGGCGTTTTATGATGCAGTGCTCTCTGTGCCCCAGCGTACCTCGATCTGGCGGCTCTCACTGTTGAGCGACTTTGATGTTGATGATGAGCAGTTCCAGCAGCTTCAGCAGCCAATTTTGCTGCTAGCTAGTGCTGCTGATCGCCTCTTGCCCTCATTAGCAGAGGTTGAGCATTTAGCTAGGTTTTTTCCCAATGCCCAAACTGTTGTATTGCCCCATAGTGGTCATGCTTGTTTGCTAGAGGCAGGGGTGAACCTGTATGAAATTATGGAAGCCCAAGATTTTTTGGTGAAACATAGTCAAGAGCTATCGCGATCGCACTGAAAAGAAAGGGATGAGGGAGAAGAGTTTTGAGTTCTAAGTTTTGAGTAACGCTTCTCAGCTCCTCTCCTCTTACTCCTACTTCTATGCTCAAACGTGCGCTTCTAATGACTGCGTAATCAGATCAAAGTAAGGACGGGTCATCGCTAAAGCATCGTTAGAAAGGGCTGTGGCGATCGCTTCTTGTAAGTAACGGTAAGCGAGGACGCAGTGGGCTGTGCGTTTGTGTGCCAGCAAGATTGTATCTAACCAGGACATTATTTGTTCTTTAAAGAAGATTTCGTCATCCCGTAAGATGGATAGCGCTACATAGCGTAACACCTCAGTCATGTCATATTTGCAGCGCTGCCCGTGCTGTTGAATCAGTTCTGGATAGCTCTGTGCTAGCTTGCGAAGCGCTTGGAGAATGAACTTGTCGCTGTTGTCGCGTAGCTGCTGATAGGTTTGCAGACGCACGGCATAGCTTCGAGCATAATGCTCCAACTGAGAAAGCTCCTGAGCGCCAAGATAGCGTCCATCCGCTTCCAAAATACTTTTTTCCAGTTTGTGATTAAGGGTGTGCATAGTGAGCCGTGCTGGAGTGTATATCAATATGAGCGTGCATCAGATGCACCTTGCTAGTCATAATTGTTTCTGCGATCGACCGCTTCCTAGAGGCTAGTTGATGCAGCACGATCGCAAATTATTCTTGCCCTTTTAATTTGCCCACCTTTAGAAATAGCTTGAACATAATGCAGCGATTCGCAACACATCGTATTGCTTCTTGATGTACCGCGTTTGAGTCCATTGCTGTTTGATCAGGAAAAAAATCAACGGTAAGAGTGACAACGGCATGATTGTGCACTTTCACCCATTCGTCCTTAGGGCAGTGCGGCAACCCGTACCGTAGTGCTGATGTAGGCACGGCAGCTTAGAAGCGAGAATGGAAAATATAGTTGCGGGCTGATGCTATGAGTCGAATTTGGAGCAAGGTAAGCAAGGTAGTGGGTGCGCTGTTTCTTTATGGTGGCGGTACTACCTCGATCGCGCTAGTAACTGCGATTTTGCTTAGTCACGCTACTGGCGGTCTTTTGGCAGCTTTGGTGATCGCCCTTATCTCCTTTGGGCTTGCTCCTGCATCTCTGGGCGGTTGGTTATTGCATGCTAGTTCTAAGTTAGAGCGGCAGGCACTGCGTGAGCGCTTCTTTCAGCTTCTTCATGCCAGCCACGGTAGAGTATCTGTGCTCAATTTTGCGGCAAACGCTCGCTTAGAACCTGCGATCGCACGTCAGCATTTAGATGATTGGGCAAAAGAATTTTCTGCCACGTTTGAAGTAAGCGACGAAGGCAATATTTATTACGTCTTTACTACAGATCCACTTGTACTCCCTGAAATGAACTACCTGGGAACCCTGGGTCAGACCATCCGCCAATGGCTGTAGTTCACTGTCTGAGTTGTAAACCGGTTTAGTATTTACAGGTTACTTGAACGACCCGTGGTTTTACGGTAGTGACTAAGTAATACTCTCAGTAAAGTCAAAGATAATTCGTGTTAGTACTGAGAAAAGCTTGGGCATACTCCCTATAGTGAGTGTTGGGTGTTTTCCATCTCTTTACTTCATATCCCCTTCTAATTAAAGTCAGCTTCATACCGTTTAGTGGTTGAAACATAGTTTGTCAGCAGCAAAGCGGCTTCCTAAGCAGTATGACTGAGTGCGATCATGCAGCCATGACGATGGGGCGGTTCTCATTATCTTTAAAGACCTTATGCTGAAGATCAAGTGCTCATAGTCGTTCTACGCCTTTAGCCGCTGCAATGAAACCTGAATATCTTGAAAGCTTGCGCGATTGTTGCCAGAGCGAAGCAGCGTTTGAGCAACTACAACACATCTTATTAACAGCAGAAGCCGAGCGCCAGCAGACTGAGCTGAAGATGCTTTGTCATTCGTTGCTGAGTGATTCGACTCGTGGTGTGGCAGTGAGTGCCAATCACACCCACTATCTTAAGTCGCTTGAAGAGCTGATTCTCGAGCGGACGGCTGATTTGCTCGACACAAACAGTCGGTTGCGGCAGGAAATTGTTGAGCGTAGACGCGCTGAAAAAGCGTTGCAGGAGAGTGAGCAACGGTTTCGATCGCTGATTGAGAACGCCACTGACATCATTGTGGTGCTGGATCGGAAGGGAATTTTTCGGTATTGCAGCCCTTCTGCCGCAAAAGTCCTGGGCTATACCATGCAGGATGTCGTTGGCTACAGCACTACAGAGTTTGTACATCCAGACGATGTGCCGCTCATCATCACTGTGCTTGAGCAGGCAATCAAGAACCCCAACGTTAGTCAGCCTGTGATCGAGTACCGTGTACGAGACCGCAATGGCGCATGGTGCTTTTTTGAAGCAGTGGCAACGAGCTTGTTAGATGTGCCAGCGATTCGTGGTGTCGTTATCAACTGCCACGATATTACCGAACGCAAACGTGCCGAAGAAGCCTTGCTTGTTGCCAATCGGCAAACGGTCAATATTCTCGAAAGCATCACGGATGCTTTTATGTCGTTAGATAAACAGTGGCGACTGACCTATGTGAATCAGCAGGCAGCACAACTTTGTCGGCGATCGCCAGAAGATCTGCTGGGACAAAGCCTTTGGGATGTCTTTCCCGATCTTGTCGGCTCTGTCTTAGATCAGGAGTATCACCGTGCGATGGCAGAGCAGGTGCCAGTCACGTTTGAGGAGTTTCACCCGTCCCTTAATGCCTGGTTTGATGTCCGGCTGTTTCCTTCTGCCGATGGGATGTCCTTATTTTTTCTGGATGTTACCGATCGCAAGCATGCACAGGCAGAACTATTAGAGATGAGCACCGCGCTTGGTAATGCAGTCGAGGGTATTGCTCGCGTCAATATCGACGGACAATACGTTGCCTTAAACCGGGCGTATGCCACTGCCCTTGGCTATCAACAAGAAGAAATGATTGGGATGGTTTGGCAGCAAACAGTGCATCCCGATTGTATTCATAGCGTGGTGGCAGCGTATCAGCAGATGATGATTGAAGGCAAAGCTGAAGTGGAGGTCATGGGCTTACGTAAGGATGGCTCGACCTTTTACAGCGAAAAGGTCATGGTGGCGGCACATGACTGGCACGATCGGCTGATTGGTTTTCACTGTTTTACAAAAGATATTACGGAGCGAAAACAGGCAGAAGCGGCACTATTAGAGAGCCAGGAACGCTTTAAGCTGACGCTTGAAACAACGCAGATGGGAACATGGGACTACGAACAGAAGACAGGCATAAATAATTGGTCAGATAGCTGCAAACACTTGTTTGGTGTGGTGCCAGATACTTCCGACGCTACAGAGGCAGCGTTTCTTGACTGTGTCCATCCTGACGATCGCGAAGCTGTTAGGATGCACATTCTTTTGCAGAGCCAACAGGCAGCGAACTACAGCAAAGAATTTCGGATTGTTCATCCAGATGGCAGTATTCGCTGGATTGCGGAGCGAAGCCATACCTTTCACGACGAAGCGGGTATGCCTGTAAGAACGCTGGGCATTTCGATGGACATTACTGATCGCAAACGTTTTGAAGAAGCACTGCGCCAGCAAGCTGAACGCGAACGATTGGTGGGTACGATCGCTCAACGCATTCGCAACTCGTTGGATTTAAAGGAAACGTTGAACACAACTGTATCTGAGGTGCGGCAATTCTTAAAAGCCGATCGAGTTGTCCTTTTTGTGGTGGAGCCAAGAAACGGTAGACGAGTCACGGCTGAATCTGTTGATACGTGTTGGCAGCCAATGATAGGGCTGAACGTGCAGGAAAACTGGGTGCAGCAACGGCAACAGGAGTACGAGCAGGGTAAAAATTTGGTGCTTGCTAATGTGCAAGACCTTGACTCTAATAATGTGTTTCGGCAGTTTCTGGAAGTATGGCAGGTGAAAGCCGCTTTAGCCGTGCCGATTTTGCATGGAAAGACTATTTGGGGCGTGCTGGTAGTACATCAGTGTGCAACTGAACGACACTGGGAAACGTTTGAAATGGAGCTACTAGAGCAACTGGCAACCCAGGTTTCAATTGCTATTCAGCAGGCAGAACTCTATTGTCAGGTGCAGCAGCTTAACACAGCACTGGAAGCTCAAGTCCACGATCGCACCGCTCAACTTCAACAGGCGTTACGGTTTGAAGCGACCTTAAAGCGCATTACGGACTCAGTACGCGACAGTCTAGACGAAGACCGCATTTTGCAAACTGCCGTGCAAGAACTGGCATCGGGGTTGAAGATTATGGGTTGTGATGCCGCACTCTACGACCTTGAGCAACGCACGTCTACCGTTTGCTACGAACATATCCTGTCAGACCTCCCGACCGCCAATGGGCTTACCGTCAAGATGGACAGTCTGGCTGAGGTCTACGATTGGTTATTACGGGAGCAATGCTTTCAATTTTGTCGTATCCAGTCCTGTGAACCACGGCTCTTAGGCAAAAGAAATTCCATCCTGACGTGTCCCATGGTAGACGATCAAGGCGTCATTGGCGATTTGTGGCTTTTCCGACCCGCTGACGACATCTTTACAAGCCAGGAGATCCGGCTGGTGCAGCAAGTCGCAAACCAGTGTGCGATCGCGATTCGGCAAGCGCGTCTCTATCAGGCTGCCCAGGCGCAAGTTGCGGCGCTAGAAGAACTCAACCAACTCAAAGATGACTTTCTCAGCACGGTTTCCCACGAATTGCGGACACCCATGTCTAACATGAAGATGGCAATTCACATGCTGAAAACCGTTACGGCACCGGAGCGGCAGGCTCGTTACCTTGATATTCTGCAAGCAGAATGCCTACGCGAAATCGAACTCATTAATGATTTGCTCGACTTGCAACGACTGGAGGCAGCAGCATACCCTGTGGCTCTGGAACAGGTTGATCTACAAGAGTGCCTTGCGACGATCGTTGAGCCGTTTTATTCGCGTACAGACGATCGACAGCAGACACTGACCGTACAACTACCAACCATTTTTCCAACCATAACAACCGACAAGGCAACGCTACAAAGGGTAATCGCTGAGTTGCTCAACAACGCCTGTAAATATACGTCTCCTGGAAGGGCAGTAACGTTAATGGTTGAGTATGACCCAGCATCCGATGCTAATACGTATGAAGTTTTGCCCTACATCGTCTTTACGGTTGCTAATCAAGCTGAGATCCCTGCCTCAGAACTGCCACATATCTTTGAAAAGTTTTACCGCGTGCCCAATGCTGATCCCTGGAAGCAAGGCGGGACTGGTCTGGGGCTAGCACTGGTACAGTGTCTGATTGCCCAGCTGGAAGGCGTTATCTTAGTTGAGAGCCGTAATGGTTGGACGCACTTCTCCATTCAGCTACCCGTGCCTACTTGCTCTTTCATACCCAGCATGGTGCAACTCAGTCCACAAGTCAGCTAAACCGCGAGTTACTCAACAACGCGCAGAAGCCCCATACTCAAGCGATCAAAGACGTTTCTGACCTGATTCTGCTCTGCTTGAGTAAGTGGCACTTCAGCAAGCATGGCGTGAAAGAAAAAGTCCTTATCTAAGCGGGTAATTCTGCCAGAACGCATAATGCGATCGATCACCTGCGCAATGGTGAGTCGGTTGGAGCCATTTGATGGGGTCATAGATAGCAATCTCCTTCTCATGCAGTGGTGCTCATGTTGCAAGCATCACTTCATGTAATCTTTATAGAGATAGCTTCGCTCATGAATGACGTGGTTTGCTCCACCCAAAAGATTCATCCGATCAGGTGAAAATACATAGATAGCTCAGAAGCTATGCCGCTGCCAGCCGTTGTCTTTCGCGATCAGTGCTGCGTTGATCGCTACAGCTTGTTTCTTAGTAGAGATATGTCTAGCAGACGAAGAGAACGTTAGGACAAACATTAACCTTGAAACTTCCTTTGAGCAAGGGTTTCTCTTCATCCCTCATCCTTTGCCAGAGAGTGTGGTCAGTAACAGTATGTTAATGCTGACTCAAGCCTTGGCATCCTATACTGGCAGCTATTTAAGCGCTCTGAAGCCGCTTAGATCTTTTGTGTGCTTGACGAGTTGAGGTTCGGTAAACTTCTTCTTGAGCAAAACAAACGGACAGCCGCTGAGCACCCGTAATGACCCACACTGCGCTACGTAGCCGATCGATTTCACTCAAAAGCTGGTCAACCATCCAGGCTTCTGCGCAATGGATCGTTAGCGTATTGTTTTGACTAAGGTGCAGAAAACATTCTGCCAGTGTTTCTGCAAAGCAAGAGCGGAGACGGTCTAGACGATGCTTTTCGAGAACGAGCAAATCTTCAACAGTCAATTCGAGAGACATAACAGCAATCCTCAAGTGAAGATGTCCTGATTTAACTTCATTAGCAGAATTGCTCCCTACGGTAAATCCCAGGATTTTATTAGGGTAGGAGTAATTTGTCTCAGGATATGTACGGAACGTAGCGACCTGTTGACACTGACGTTTTAGCTGTAAGAGCTAGCTCAACCGGTGTTTTAACAATGTGAAGTTAGACACAAGCATTTATTGGCTTAGCACAAAGCATAGTGATGTTGACTTGTGGCTTAAGCTAATCCTTAACATCAAGTGGAAACTTGAAGCATTGTCTTATCAACTGCTGGAAGCCGAATTGTGTTTAAGACTGTTATTTTTTAGAGCAGTTAGTAGGGGATTTCGCTGGTTGTTACTGTATCCAAAAACGATCGCATCATTAATGACCGAATCACAACAACTTAAGCATCCGCGCTTGACATAGAAAGGCTACTTACGCTTTTCAAGCTAAGCCTTGCTCAACCACGATCGCACGTCGTTTATCCCTTCTTCACTGCACTATGGGCAATATTACTATCATCCGCGACTTCTATTCTGACGTGGAGCGGATGACACGCACGCTGCGTATTTTCATACCAGAAGCTTATACGCAGCAGCCTAACCAGTCCTCTCCTGTACTATATATGCTGGACGGGCAGAATGTTTTTTCCCATCCTGAATCAGCCGCTTTTGATACCTGGTGCGCGAATACGACGATGGAGGCACTGGTTAGCGCAGGCACCTTACGCCCCTGGATTATTGTGGGCATCGACAGCACGCGCGATCGCATGATTGAGTACTCGCCTTGGGCGGGTGGTCGGGGCGATCTGTGCGCTCAATTTTTGGTTAGCCAGCTTAAACCGTACATCGATCGCACCTATCGGACGCTGCCACAGCCACAATGGACGAGCGTCATGGGTTCTAGCATGGGTGGACTATTGTCGCTTTACATCGGCAAAAAGTACGCCAACACAGTAGGGCGCATTAGTGGACTCTCTCCAGCGCTAATGTGGGGTGGCGATCAAATGTTTAAGCTGTGGGATCAGCACACTGAGCTTTGGTCAAAAATTTATCTCTACGTGGGTAGCCAGGAACAACATTCGTTTTATGGGGCTTGGCTCGACTATGTGCCCGTCACACGAGACTTTTACAAGCATCTCAAACAGCTTGGTTATAGTGATCATGAAGTTCACTTTCTGTTGGCAGAGGGTGAAACACACTACGAAACCTCGTGGCAACGACGATTGCCTGAGATCTGGCGCTGGCTATTAGAAGAACCAAAAGCAGAACCCTCGCACGTATAAGAAAACGATGAAAACTTTTCCGCGCCGTCACACATTCACTTACCCGCCAATCTGGGACATGGTACGGTTGTAAGTGCCTGTTGTGCCAGAATCACGCTCTTTGTAGTTAATTTCTGGTTTGAGCAGCAGCAAGTCGCGTACCTGTTGGCGGAGCTGGGCGAGGGGAACGCCTGATCGTAGTGCTGTTCTCAAATCAAGCTGTCCCGTTTCATTGAGTAAGCAAGGACGCAACCAACCATCAGCAGAGAGACGCATCCGGTTACAGCGATCGCAGAAGCATTCTGACATCTGGCTAATGAAGCCGAGCGTGCCTTTCGCACCAGGAATTCTGAACACATCAGCGGGACCGTTACCGCGTACTTGTCCATCGGTTAGCCCCCAGCGGTCGCGAATGCGTTGCCGCAGTTCTTCGGAACTGACCCAGCCGCGATCGCTAAACAGGTAATCGTTGCCGATTGGCATAAATTCGATGAAGCGGACGTGCCATTCGCGCTCAATGCTCAAGGCTGCCAAGTCTAAGACTTCCTGATCATTGACACCGGGGATCACGACTACGTTAAGCTTCAGGGGATTGAAACCGACTTGATACGCCGCCTGAATGCCATCCCATACTTGCTGCCAACGCGAACGACCGTGATGACCAATAATGGCGTCAAATACATCTGGTTGCAGTGAATCCAGACTAATGTTGATGCGCCGTAAGCCTGCGTTATAAAGCTCTCGCGCCATACCAGCGAGTAAAAACGCATTCGTCGTCATAGACAGGTCTTGCGTTTCAGGGAACTGAGCGATCGCTTGCACAATTTCCACTACGCCAGGACGAAGCAGCGGTTCGCCGCCAGTTAGCCGAAAGCGGGTAAACCCAACCGGGATAAACACTTCATGGAGTAAGGTCAACAACTCCTCTTGCGTTAGTAGATTCTGTTGCAAAGCATAGGTCAGGTCTGTGCCCTCTGGCATACAGTACTGGCAGCGAAAGTTGCAGCGATCGATAAGGCTAATGCGGAGATAGTCAACCTGGTTCATGCTTCCATTGTGGCGGATCTTGCAGCCGTTCAGTGTGTCGCATCATGCAATTGGGCTGACCTTGCTAGCGCTGGCACTTCAACAGCCACTGGCTCTAATACTGGTTCTTCTAGCGCTGCTGCTTCCGTTGCTTCTAGTGCTGGGTTCGATCTGGAAGGAAACAATACTTGCATCATCTGCTTTAGCGATTGCCCCCGTTGCTCATGTACCAGTATGAGCGGTAAGAGTGCCACCAAGCGCACGATCGCTGAGAGCGCAAACAGACCTGGAATACCACCATAGTTTGCAAATTCTGCTAGAAAACCGCCAACGGTTGTACCCGCAGCACCGCTAATCCCCGCTATAGCTGCCGCGATCGCAAAGTACGTTGCCTGCTGCTGGACTGGAGCCACACCAAGCTGAAGATTGTTACTGCACAAGTCGATCGCTGCCCATGTTGCACCCGCCACAATATGCAGCAGTGGTAGCCAGAGCCAGAGCGAAAGCGAGTTTGTACCCGTTCCCAGCCATAACAACGGTGTGATGGCAACTAAAATACCGACTGCAAGCAGAATCGGACGATTGCCCACGCGATCAGCAAGCCTGCCCCATAGGACTAACATCACCATCATGGCTCCGGCTTGCAAACTGTTGTAAACCGTAACCCAACTGACATCGATCGCCAGGTTATCTAGCATATATAGATTGAAAAATGGCGCACTCAAATTTACCGCAAACATCCAGGCGCTGAAATACAGCAGGAAGAAGAGGAAATTTTTGTCTTTTAAGAAGAGTAGTGGCGAGTGGTCAGTAGGGAGTGGGGCAGGGACTAATGCTTGAGTAATGCTCTCTGCATCCTCAGTTTCTCCCTGTTCCTCCTCTGCTTCCGTGCTCCCCACCTTGGCTCGCTTCTTCTCCTCTGCTCCCCAGATCCCTTCCCGCTGCCGTTGTGGATTGACATCCACCATGAAAAACTGAAAGCCCAAGCTGATGATGCCTGCTACTATGCCCAAGAGCAAAACAACCCCAAAGCCTCGTACTGAACCACCTGGAAAGGTAGAGACGGCAAAACCTAAAAGCGGTACGGACAGGAGGTTTGTTAGGCTGGCAGTACAATTGCGAATGCCAAAATAACGTCCCCGCAGACGACGTGGTACGAGCGATGCCAACCAACTCAACCAGGAGGCTCCACCCAAAGCACCAATAAAGTGCGTCATGCAGACGGTCGCCAGCGTCCACCAAACTAATTGCTGCGCATCCACAACACCATGCCAGCTAGAAAACGCAATACCAGCTGCCAGAAGTAGCCAGATCAAGCGCGAAGGGACATACACCCAAAGGCAGTAACGATGACGACTAGTGGTGCGATTGCCCAGAAACGCTCCCAGCGGTTGAATCAGGTTTGCCAACATCGGTATTGACGACAGCAACCCTACTTCTGTAGGACTGGCATCTAACTCGACCAAAAAGTTACTAAGCAGCACACCGCCAGTAACATTTAAGAAAATAGCCGCAAACACTCCATCGAGAGTCGAAGCCGTGAGACTAGTGCGAATCGCCTTTTTTGCCGCGATCGGGGATGGAAATTCTACGATGGGCAACGCAGCTACCGATATTAACCGATGGACTTGTTGCTCTGGGGATAATTCAGGTGCGATCGGTTCTAGCTTCACTACTCCCAAGATCCAGCCTCACTATTCTCAAGATCGAGTTTCCAGCGAAAAAATTGCTCGTACCAATAACGGTTGAGCATACAGCACATACTGTTGAGCTACAGCCTTACTATGCCCCTATCCAGCAGTTGACCGATCGCAATCATGGCTTATAGCAACTATCGCAAGTCAAAGTGGATTCTTAAAAATTTAGATAACTTTATATGCACGATAAAGGTTGTAGCTGTAGAGCACATAGCCCCACAGGCATAAATCTGCTATGCAGTTTCGCTGTCTTGTTGATTTGAACTACTGATCGCCACAATTACAACTGTGATGTTGTCTCTTCCACCGTGTTTTTTAGCAGCGTCAATCAGAGCCGTAGCTGCTCGATCGCAAGCACGAATCGACTTAAGATGCGAGGCAATCAGTTGATCAGACACTTCTTCAGTGAGACCATCGCTACACAGCAACAGCCGATCGCCTCCCTGTAGTGACAATGGCTGAACATCAATTTGCTGAAGGTCTTCACGCCCTAAGCACTGCGCTAAGACGTGTCGCCAAGGGTGAACTCTTGCCTGATCGGCTGTAATTTCACCCACTTTTAATGCCCGTGCCACCCACGTGTGATCTTCAGTCAGTTGCTCCAGCTTCGCACCACGGAGGCGGTAGAGACGTGAATCTCCAGTGTGAGCACACCAGGGCTGTGCATCCCGAAAGATAACTGCAACCGCAGTCGTACCCATATCAGACCGTTCGGGATGGCTGCGCTGGTCTTTTAAAATTGCCTGATTGGCACTGAGGAAGGCTCCTTCAAGCAGCGATCGTGAACTCTCACTAGATTGCCAATGAGCGAGAAAATAGGCTTGAATGGCTTGGGTTGCCAGATGGCTTGCTTCTTGACCACCAGCGTGTCCACCCATACCATCTGCAACGATAAAAAAGCGCCCATCTGCATCAATGCAATAAGCATCCTGATTCACAGAGCGCAGAAGCCCCACATCTGTTAGACCTGTGAAAAGGCGTTTCATAAAGGGACTGTGCTGTCGTCAATGACCATTACAGGCTTCAGTTTGTGAAGTTAAACCGATGCTTAAGAAATTCGTTCAGAGCGATCGAGGCGCATCATGAGCCGAATAAACGCGATCGCAGCCGCGATCGCAGCCGATGCAGGGATTAGTGCCCACCAACCATAGCCCGTTGCTAGCAGAATTGTTGCTGAAAGGGTAAAAGCGCATACCAGCAGCGTGTAATTGGTACCCATATTAACGCCACTAAGTCGGCGGAGAATACGATCAGTCTCGATCGATCGCACTCGCACCCGCACGTCACCGCGCTCCAGCTTATCCAGGGTATCTTCAATCCGGCGCGGTAGCCCCAAGGCGGTACTGCTAACTTGTGCCGCCTGCCGACCAAACTCGCTTAGAATGCTGTTTGCATCTGATGAAGGATTTCCGTTTGCCATAATTTGCATTGCAAAAGGTCTTGCAACCTCCATAAAGTTAAAGTCTGGGTCTAACCCTTTTCCTACACCTTCCAGGGTCGAAAACGCTCGCATCACAAAGGTGAAGGTTGCCGGAAAGCGAAACGGTTGACCGTAAGCAATTTCGTACAAATCGTCACTGATGGCACTGACCGACTGATTCTCAAACGGCTTGTCCATGAAGTTGTCTAGCATGAACTGTACTGATCGCCGTACAGGTCCCATATCGTCTGACTGAGCGAGTGCGCCGAGTTCAACTAATGACGCAACCACACGATCGCCGTCTTTCTGAGCAACGCCAAAGAAGACTTCTAGCAGCTTCTCACGGGTCAGAATGGAGACTTGCCCCATCATGCCAAAGTCGTAGAAAATGAGCGACCCATCCGCACTAACTGCAATGTTGCCGGGATGCGGATCCGCATGGAAAAAGCCGTCGTTTAGCAACTGATGCAGATAAGCTTTTGCACCCATTTGAGCAAGCGCTTTGCGATCGAGCCCTGCCGCTTCCAACGCTTCATAGTGACTAATTTTAATGCCCGGAAGATACTCTAGCGTCAGTACCCTAGGTGAGGCATAGCGCCAGTAGACACGGGGCACATAGACCCAGTTTTCCTGGCGAAAATTGCGCCGAAAGGTGTCAGCATTGCGCCCTTCGTTGAGGTAGTCTACCTCTTCATAGAGAATCTTGCAGCATTCGTCGTAAATACCAAGCCAATCGCGCCCTCTGCCCCATTCAGGATGGTTTTGAAAGTAGCGAGTAATGCCTTTCAAAATCGCCAGGTCAATCTTAAAAAGCTTCAGCAGACCGGGTCGCTGCACTTTGACCACGACTTCTTCGCCAGAGTGAAGCTGTGCCCGATGTACCTGCCCCAAACTTGCCGCTGCTAAGGGAATGGGGTCAAAGCTCCGAAACAGCGTCTGAATCGGCTTGCCAAAATCTTGCTCAATAATCGCTTTGGCTTGCTCGTAGCTAAACGCAGGCACTCTGTCCTGTAGTTTAGAGAGTTCCTCAACGTACTCAGTAGGGAATAGATCAGCGCGAGTGGAAAACAGTTGACCGACTTTAATAAAGGTTGGACCCAAATCAAGTAAGGTGTCCCGAATCCAAACTGCCTGACTGCGGCGGCGTAGTTTCTGCTTCTCCTCGGTCATGCCACCGGGGTAGCTCCAAGGCTTCTTGTAAAGCCATTGCGAAAAAACCAGTAGCCAAACAAAGGATTGAATGTCGTAAGTACGGCGCAGGCGAGAGTAATTTTCGTGATTCCAACGGTAAGCTTTGTCACCATAGGGTTTAGACTTGACACGACGATCGCCCCGCGTAGCTCCACGTGCAGACTTTCTAGCAGACTGCACGTAGCGCGCTGCTACTGCTTCTTCTGCCGTTACAGTATGCCCAGAAGCGGCTTCGTCTAACGATGGCTCTACAAAATCGGCTTCGTCTAGTGTCGTATGATCGACACCTGCAACCGGAAAATCCTGACCATCATGCTGGTCAGATAGGTACACTGGCACTCGGTAGCCAGCAGGAGAGTCCGTATGATCTAGGTGCAGGTTAGCACCCGTTACAGGCTCCGCAGGTTTCGTTGACGGGTCGGAGTCGTGGGAAGAAACAGACACTCGAATTCCTAAAGCTTTGTTTTAATGTAGCTGAACGTAACGGATTGATTGAAAAAAGTTAATGAGTGTAAAATCAGCGGCAGAAAATTTGCCTGATTAAACCTGACTGCTACTGCGATAGCGCTTCAGCTCGGAGCGTAGTTGTGCGACCTCTGCCCGTAGTTCGTCAATTGTTGCTTGCAGGTCAGTTGGTTGACCAATAGGCACGATCGCCGTCGTAGTGCGGCTCCGCTTTGCTGCCTCTGCATCCCGTTGAGCACGAGCTAGTACATCTTCTGTAAACTGACGCAAACGCTCCCGCTGCTCGGCATCAAATCTACCCAGATCGCTTAGGGAATTTGTTAGAGCACGCTCTACCTGCTCATAAACAGCTTCAGCGATCGCTCTACCAACATAGAAAGCATCGAAGGGACTACTCATGAGAACTCTCCGCCATGAAACTGCTGCATTTAACCGGAATTATAGCTTGCTTGCCTCACAGACTGCTAGCTTGAACGTAAGAGAACAAACCATAAACAGGTTCTGCAAGCAACAAGTCAGCCTTTACGTTAGTTGGGCTTTTGGTTTATATCTAGATTTGGTTGCCTCAGCGGTAACCGCTCCCGTTCTAATGGTATGCCTGATGGGTCTGGTGCGTCTTCTCCTGCAGGAAGGGGGCGTGGCGTTGAGTCAGTGGCTGGTGCTGGACTAGGCGGCGGCGAGGGCTGTATGTCTGGTTCAACTGGAGTGGGAACAGGCGCTGGCGTTGCCTCGATCGTTGCCGTTGGTGAGGGCGTAGGTATCACTGGCACTGGCGCTGGGTCGGGTGCGACTCTGATAACTGGAGGACGATCGCCGGGTTCCTGATCGCGAAACGGCACGGATTCCGGCAAAACTGGAGCGGTGAGCAAGTCTTCAGGCGTTGCCTGGAGCGGCCAATTTTGTACGGGCGGAAAGTCTTGCGTAGTCTGAAAGAGCGTTGGACCAATGCCATTGATGGCGCTAAAGCGTAGGACTAACCCCAGACCGAATCCTCCCGCGATCGCGATCGCGGCTGTTACCCCTAGCGCTTTCGGCAAACGACTCTTGGGTGCAGGCACAAAGCTAGGTGTAGACATTGGTACTGGAGGCACAGGCGCAGTGGCATGAGTTGGATTGGCGAGTGCTGGTGGAGCCGGAGGAGCCGTGGTGCGACCGGAACCGTTGGCAGTATGAGGCAGGTTGATTGCCGCCGGAAGTTTCCCAGCACCATTGACTCCTTGTGCAGCTGGTAGCCGGTTGCTATCTGGTAGGAGCGCCAACCAGTCAGCGATCGTCTGCGGACGCTCTTGCACGTTTACAGCCATACCACTAAGAATGGCGTGTTCGATCGCAGTGCTAAGCTGTGGTTGCAGTTGGCGCGGTGTCACTAAGGGCGTCTGCTGACGGTGTGAGGCAGCGATCGGCTCATGCTGCGTCACTAAAAAGTAGAGCGTTGCCGCTAAGGCATAAATGTCTGCCGCCGCAGTTAATGCCTTAGCTTGCTGTAGCTCGATCGCTGCATAAGGGTTTGCCAATTGAGAGTCTGCGCGATTGATCTCAACTGGGACAGCCCCAGGCGTGATGCTAAAGCCCACCAACACCACAAATGCGGCACCTGTAGGACGCACCAGATTTTCTGGCTTGACATCTCGATGGAGCAAGCCGTGACGATGGATGACGCTGAGTGCCGAGCTAGCCTGACGGATATATTGCACAGCCTGCGCCTCTGGTAATGGCTTTTGCGATCGCACTAGCTCTGCTAATGTCTGACCGGCAACGTAATCCATGACTGCGAACGGTAATCCGGCTTCGGTAAAGCTATCCAGCACTCTCACTAACCCAGGATGCTGGCACTGCGTAAACCGCCGCACTTCTTCTAAAAACGGCTGTCTTAAAGGAGCTATATCCATCTCTGGCTGCGATCGCAATGTTTTTAGCACCACAGCCTGGTTCAAACGAGTCTGAGTCGCTTTGAAAGTGATACCCCACGCACTCTGACCGAGGAGATTATTGAGTACGTATTTGCCGTCTTGCAGCGGTGTACCCGCAGTTAAATTCATGGGCATCACTACCTCAACGATCGTGACCATGCTAACCCTTCCTACTGACCTGAAGCTAGCAAACAGGAGGCAGAAGGCAGAGGGCAGAAGGCAGGAGAAAACTCAAAACTCAAACTTATTCTTCATTCCTTACCCTCATCCTTCACCAAACCGCTCCGCTACAAACGCTTCTGCCTCTGCACGGTTAGAAAGCACCCCATCCAGCGTGGCAGCAATTAATGCTTCTAGAATGGCTTTAAACTGCGGACCCGGTTTATAGCCCAGGGCTTTGAGATCGTTGCCATCCAGGGGCGGTTTGACGGCAAGCCAGTGGGTGAGATACTGGCAAATTTTGCGACGGGGTGAACCTGCCTTGCTTGGTGCTGGTGTCGATCGCTCACTACGCACGGCAATCAACACTAACAACCACAAATCATAGGGCTTGAGCAATTGCACAATTTCGCTGGGACGCTGACAGGCAGGCAATGCTGCCGTTAATGTCAATTGAGCCGTTTCTAATTGCTGCAAACGCTCCGTACTATCGATCGGTAGCTGGAGGTTAGTAGCAACAGCACTGCGATGCTCTGGCGCAAGGTGAGCGAGAAGGACTTCGAGTAAGGCGATCCAGGAAGGGGGGAAGGATGAGAGAGGAGGGCAGAAGGCTGAAGAATGGAATTTTGCTTTCGACCTAAGCTCAAGCCGAAGGGAGGTTGCTTCTGCCTTCTGCCTTCTTTTAACGTCATCCGCTCCTGCTTCGCCTGTAGAGTCAACAACGTTACCTTCTGCCTTCTGCCTTTTGAGCCACTTCAGCCCACGATCAACCCACCTTAGCTGTCGCCAAACGTTGGCATCCATCGCTAGCGTCGGATGAAGGCACTGAAGTGCTCCTAAGTCCGCTAGCGTTTGTAGGGCAGGTTCCCAATAGGGTGATTGAAAAATGTACTTGAGTTCTGCTCTAAGGCGAGTTTGCAGGGCAGGCGTAGCAATGGGTACTTGAGATGACTGATGGTGCTTTTGTTGATCTTGGCTTTGGACTTGAGTTTGGCTATAAATGCCGCTGGCGATCGCATAGCGAATATAGCTTTCCGTTTGAGCATCAAGCTGAAACCCCAGACGCGTCGCAAACCGCACAGCACGGTAGATGCGAGTGGGGTCTTCAATAAAACTGTTAGCATGCAGGACGCGAATCTGTTTGGCTTGTAGATCAAGCAAGCCGCCAAAAAAATCCAATATTTCTCCAGCGTAGGGTTCTGTCAGACGGATTGCCATCGCGTTAATGGTGAAATCGCGACGATAGAGATCCTGCTGAATAGAACTGGATTCTACCTCTGGGTTTGCGGCAGGATAGGGGTAAAACTCGGTGCGTGCGGTAGCAAAATCGACCCAAAGAGATTTAAGCACCGGGTCACGATGCCAGAGCAAAGCAGCCGTCTGAAATTTGCCGTGAATCTCTAAACGAGCGGTTGGGTAATGGGTCTGGAGTGATTTTGCCAATGCGACACCTGCTCCTACTACTGCCGCACGATGAAAACCATCAACGACTAAATCTATGTCTTCTAGCAGCAAACCTCCTTGCAGTGCCGTGCCCTTTGCGATCGCTAGCAGCAAATCTCGCACGGCTCCCCCTACCAGGTAGAGATGCCATCCTTGCTGTTCAGCCTCTTCAGCAGCAGCAGACAAAACTTGCCAAAGTTCAGGTTTAAGGCAGTGGCGCAACGCAGCAAGAAGTGATTTTGGCTTGTCGATCGTTGATCGCAGTTTACTTGGCAACCGCTCCCCATCACTGCGTTTTTCCCTCTCTTTGTCTCCCTCCTCCCTCCATTTCCCTCGCTCTCCATCCTGCCGATGCAACTGACGCAACACATCGGTGCGCGTGACGATGCCGACGAGGTTCCCCTGATCCAGGACAGGTAGACGACCAATGTTATAGGTCACCATTAGCGCTTCGATCGTGGGCAATGATGTATCTGGCGTGATGGTTTTTAGGTTAGTAGTCATGTAGCCTTTGACAGGAGCATGGCTAAACCCATGATGCAAGGCAAGATCCAGGTCGCGCCTTGAAATGATGCCAAGAAGCTGACCTGCCTCATTAACAACGGACAAGCCAGAGTGACCATAACGTAACAACAGCCGCTGTGCCTCTGCGATCGACGTTTCGGGACGAATGGTGCGGACAGGCGACGACATGAGCGCTCTAGCAGTAAGTGGCTGCGGAACCTGCGCTTTAAGCTGAGTCACCAGTTGCGCTAGCGTTGCCTCTGGATTCACTCGATGCAGATTGACCGATGCCGCACGGGGATGCCCGCCACCTCCGATCGGCTGAAAGAGAGCATTCAAATCAGTCCCATCAATGCGCGATCGCCCAATCACCGTCAAGGCACGCTCGTTATACGCCTCTAACCGTTGATCACCTGCCTGTTGATCATCTGCCTGTTGCTCTTCTGACCGTTGCTTATCTGAAGACTCATTTGTAAGGGAGTGATCAGCAGCCTTTTTAGAGTAGTGAGCCGCTAGCAGCAATGCATCTACATCCGTTAGTTGCATCAGATGAGATGCCAGACTAGATAATCCCGGCACGAAACTGTCCAGCGTTAAGATGACCCAGCCGATCGTACTGCCCCTAACGGTTTCTGTTTGCAAATCATGGAGTGCTGTTGTGAGCAATGGCTGTAAGGCAGGGGCGAGACCAGGTTCGGCATAGTGGGCGATCGCACGCAAACTGGCTCCCTGTTCCATGAGCCATGCCAATGCTCTCGCATCGCGTGGTGTGGTCTGGTCGAAGGTTAGCGATCCAGTATCAACATGAATACCTAATGCCATCACAGTGGCTTCAGCAGCAGTCGGTGTAAGCTGTTGTGCCTGAAGTTGTTCCACCATTAGCGTTGTCGTTGCGCCAACCGCTTCCACATGACGCTGTGTGGCGGCAATATCAGACTCCATACCAAGATGATGGTCGTATACAGCGATCGTAATGTCGGGTAACGCTAGCCACTCTGCTACTGCTCCTAGCCGATCGCGCACCTGGGTATCGACTACCGCGATCGTCCGAATCTGGTCTGGGTTCACCGATCGCCGCTCGATCAGTGCATACTCATCGCGATGCAGCGCCAGAAAAGCGCGTACAGCAGCGTGTGCCCCACCTGCCAGCACAATCCGCGACCCTGGCAGCAAGCGTGATAACCCAACGGCAGCACCGAGCGTGTCGAAGTCAGCAGTCGTGTGGCAAAGAATGAGATCCATAAAGGGGATGGGCTTGAGCTGTAAGGGAGAAGTCAGATGGAGCGGCTAAAGCATGAAGTATAAAAACTTAGCCTTGAGCCTCTCGCCTTTAGCTTTTAGCCTTCATCTTCTGTGTACCGTTTTCTGATAGCTTACTAATCAAGGGAGTAAGTGCGATCGCCTGCATTCATAACCTTACGTTGTCTAACTCTATCCCCGTATCGGAGAAGCGGAAATTATGACCATCGTCTTTCAGATTTCCCTGGCTGCTTTAGTGATTTTGTCGTTCATCTTGGTTGTGGGCACGCCTGTCGCTCTGGCAACGCCGCAAAACTGGGATCAATCCAAGCGTCTCATTCTACTTGGTTCTGCCTTGTGGACAGCGCTGGTGCTGCTGGTCGGAGGACTAAACTACCTCGTTGTCTAATTGTTTCTAGCGTGTTAACGATCCTCACCATAAAAACACTCGCTTAAGATCAGCATACGCCTATCGGCTAGAAGCAACAGCTTTGTAAGCTTTAAGCTGATAGGACGGGTTTCTAACATTTAAGTTAAGCAGCATGGCAGTTTTTGAAGGAACGTTCACTCAAACCGATCGAATGCGGTTTGCGATCGTCATTGGTCGGTTTAACGATTTGGTCACGAGCAAGCTTCTAGAGGGCTGTCAGGATTGCCTCAAGCGGCATGGCATCGACATCGATCCCAACGGTACTCAGGTTGACTATGCCTGGGTACCTGGTAGCTTTGAAGTGCCTCTAGTCGCTCGTCAACTAGCATTAACAAACCGCTACGATGCGATCGTCTGTTTAGGTGCCATCATCAAAGGGCAAACACCCCATTTCGATTACGTGGCAGCAGAAGTGTCTAAAGGCATTGCTGCCATTGGCTTTCAAACTGGTGTGCCAGTCATTTTTGGTGTGCTGACGACCGATACTATGCAACAGGCGCTAGAGCGAGCTGGCATTAAAAGCAATTTGGGCTGGAACTATGCCATGAGCGCTTTGGAAATGGCAAGCCTGATGAAGCAGGTTAAGAGTGTTGGCGCAGAGCACTATGGCAATCATTTGGAAGGGGCAACCAATGCAGCGCTCCCAGCAGCAACAATCAAAAGTGCGGCAGCAGAATCAGCAGAGCCTAACGAATGAATTCACCTGAGGCACTAGTCCAGCTCAATTCCTAGCGCTTCTAGGCGCTCTGCTAACTGTTCTGCCTTTTGCTGAGCTTGGGACTTAGTAAACGCTCGTGTTCTAGCTCCTGCTTTGCCTGGTCTGCTTCTGCTTTTGCCTGAGCGCTCGCTTCGGGAAGGGTTGGCACTACTTCACCCTGAGCCGTGAAGTAGCGCAACTAGTTAGCATTTATGCCGAGGTAGAGCTTAAGTTCTTCACTCCGACGCCAACCCTGCTCATTCGGAAGGATGGCTTCGTAGGCAGTCCGGCTAGCCGAAAACCCTGAAACTTCAACGTCTCTGGCGAAAACTAGAAATACTCCGGCGCACGGAAGCGGTTTTGGTACAGGTCTTTCTTTAAAGTGCTTGAAATGCAAGAACTAACAGCCGATGTTTTAGTCGTAGGTGGCGGCACGGGCGGTACAGCAGCAGCGATTCAAGCCGCACGACGGGGCGCAAAAACAATTCTAGTTAGCGAGTTTTCCTGGCTGGGCGGAATGCTAACGAGTGCAGGCGTGGCAGCCCCCGATGGCAATGAGTTAATAGCTTTACAAACGGGTATCTGGGGCGCTTTTCTGCAAGAACTAACGCGACGACAACCAGAGGGTTTAAACCATGGCTGGGTTAGCTTCTTTACTTACGATCCCCGCGTGGGTGCTCAAATTTTTGCCGATTGGGTGGCTGCGTTACCCAACCTTCAGTGGATCGCAGGGCAAACGCCAGAAGCTGTCTTTGTACAGGAGAACCGTGTTTCTGGAGTTGCTTTTCAGGACTACACAGTTCGCGCCAAGCTGACGATCGATGGCACTGAATTGGGAGATTTGCTGGCTCTTGGTGAGGTGCCTTATCGCTGGGGATGGGAGCTACAAGCAGAGTTTAACGAACCTAGTGCTCCGCTGCAGCCTAACCTGTTGACGCAACAGTATCCGGTACAGGCTCCAACATGGATCGTTGTAATGCAGGACTATGGTGAGGGCGAGACAGCTCCGGAGATTCTGCCTCCGCCTATGGATAATCCCGATCGCTTTGCGGGTGCGTGGGATAACTATGGTGGCGATCGCTTTCTTAACTACGGACGCTTGCCCGGAAACCGCTTCATGATCAATTGGCCCATTAAGGGAAATGATTATGGCGAAGGGGTCGATCGCCTGCTTTCCACCGAACAGCGTCGGGAGTTCTTATGTGAAGCGCTATGGCATACACAAAGCTTTGCCCGCTTTATCCAGATGCAGCTCGGTCGTCGTTACGGGTTAGCAACAGATATTTTTCCTGTTGGGGAAAGAACTGCAAGCCTTGGTGGTGGAGCATATGCGCTGCATCCGTATTACCGGGAAAGTCGGCGCATACAAGGTTTAACCACCCTACGCGAACAGGATATTCTGCCTCTCAATAGGGGGTGTGTTGCGCCACTGCCTATCACAGTTTCAGCACAGGGCTGTGTGCAAGCAGAGAATGTCTGTGATGCGATCGCCGTTGGTAATTATCCAAACGACCACCATTATCCTAGCGGCGACATTGCGCTGAAGCCGAAGTCAATGCGCTGGGGCGGTCGCTGGACAGGAACCCCCTTTACGATCCCCTATCGATCACTAGTGCCCATCCGCACGGATGGCTTACTAGCTTGCGAAAAAAATCTTTCTGTTTCCCACATGGCAAATGGTGCAACGCGCTTACAGCCACTTGTGTTGGGGATTGGGCAGGCGGTCGGTATGGCGGCAGCGCTTTGTGCTAAACAGGACTGTCAGCCCCGTGAGTTGAACGTCCGCTTGCTGCAAGAGGCGCTGTTGAGTGACACGAGCGCGCCCGCTGCTGTCATTCCTCTACTGAACTTGCCTACTAGTGACCCCGACTGGCACTACTGGCAGCGCTACTATCTTGATCACCCAGAGGCTTATCCTGCGGATGGTTACTGCTCAAGGCGAACCGTAGGCAATGCTGCAAGCAGTCCACAGCCACTGTCATCAGTATCTGCCAGAGTTTCTGCGTCACTCGAAGTTTACGGCACCTTCCAAAAAAATGATGAACAAACTTACATACTGCTGGTAACAGCACCGATCGCGCTTCAAGGTCAGGCGTTAAAGCTTGTCACCTTAGACCACCACGTCAATCAACAGTTTCTAGCTACAATGCCGAAACAGCAAGTGAAAGTGCTGGGGAGTATAAATACGTCGGGAGGATGGCTGCTGGCAGAGGCGATCGCCAACGTCTAGCTATTGCAGAAGACGCCGTTGCCTCAAGTGCAGCCACTCACTAAGCACCAAGAAACTAACAATGCCAGAGAACCTATTGGAATTGACCACGCAATGGGCGTGGGGTTCCCTGGCTAGGCTTCTCCCCCAAATCATCAGCCACCGTTAGCATCGTTGGTTTAAAGCGCTTAAGCGTAACTTTAATACCCTGGGCACCTTCCTGCTCCAGATCTTCTACGTAGCCACTTTTGGCGGCGGTAGCAGCCTTTGCACTTAGGAAAGGACCAAAGTAGTAGGTGCAGTTAGGTGTCTCTGTAATCACTTCAACCCACCAGGCCAGCCCGAACAAATTTAACAGATTAGTCAAAAGCTCATTCATTCAAGTCTCTGTTCATCTACTGTTAGTTTACAAAAGTGTCCGAGAGCGCCATTTGAGCAACCTGTAGCTGAAACTCTACAGGTTGACGTATCGTTTGCAGCTTATTTTTTCAACCGCATTTCTTTTTCTACTGTATCTATATGCAGCATATTCGACCAGCGCTGGCGAAAGATTTCATAGAGTGCCATGCCGGTAGCAACCGAAGCATTCAAACTGGGCGTATTTCCACCTAACGGAATGGAGACAAGACTATCGCACGCACGCTGAGTTAACATACTTAACCCCTCGCCCTCTGCGCCCACTACCAGCACCACTGGTCCAGAGAACTTGACGGTATGCAGCGCCTGACTACCGCCGCTAGCTGTGCCGTAAATCCAGAAGCCTGCGGTTTTCAGTTCTTCTAAAGCGCGACCTAGATTGACAACTCGTGCCACTGAGAAGGTTTCTAGCGCTCCAGCAGCAACTTTGACAACCGTAGAGGTAACTCCAACCGCACGTCGCTGTGGGATCACTAAACCTTGTGCACCTAGTGCTTCAGCTGTACGGATGATGGCACCCAAATTATGGGGATCAGTAATACTGTCTGCCACAATTAGCACAGGCTGCTCAGATGCTGCTTTTGCTTGCTCAATTAGGTCTGGCAATTCCATGTACGCATGAGGCGCAACTTGAGCTACCACGCCTTGATGGTTGGCTCGAAAGGTAAGCTGGTCAAGCCGCTGCGGTTCTACTTCATCAATGACAGTGCCGTTGGCTTTTGCCTGACCAAGCAAATCGTGAAAACGATGATCGTAGCGGAGCTTGGCTGTAATCCAGATGCGGTTGAGCGATCGCTGCCCTTCAAGTGCTGCCAGAACAGGGTGACGACCGTAGATCAAATCGGCTTCTTCAAACGATGTTGGCACAGCGTTCTCGGGAGCGTAATCTGTCCCAGATGGCTTTGCTTCAACAGGTGGCAGCGATCGCTGAGAGCGGGACGCAGACTGGTCATAGCGGGACGATTCATGGCGCGGTGAACGTGACTGTCCTCCCGATCGTCGTCCTGGCAGTTCCCTGTTTCCTTCTCGCGATGGTTGTGGTCGGTCCGATCGACCGCTCCTCCTTCCTTCTGAGTCTGGTCGTGGTCGGTCTGATCGTCTCTCGGCTTTAAAGTCAGCACCTTCATGGCGTCGCGGTTTACCTGCTTTAAAGTCACTGTCGGCTGACCGCAATGGTCGGGGTCTATCTGCTCTAGAGCCAGCCTCTACGTCACGTCGTGGTCGATCTGATGTCGATCGATCTGCATCGCGTCGTGGTCGATCAAATTTGAAATCAGTTTTTGCTTCCCGGTTCGGTCTCGGTTTGTCAGCATTGAAATCGACGTTGGCTGCTCGCGCTAACCGCGGTTTACCAGCTTTGACAGGCTGAGGATGTCCCTTCGCTGCTGGTTTAATACGGGCTTTAGCAGCGCGGGTCGGTAAGGCTCGTGGTTGGGGATCGGAATGATGTTCTTTGGCAGCCATAATGTTGCAGGGGGGGTAGCGAATGAGCGATCCTAAGGGTTGGAGTCGCCTGATTAAAGTTAAAGCTTGCTAGCAGCTAGGCAGACGGCTCAAGTTCTAATTGCGCCAGTAAGTGCGCTAGCCGTTGTAGGTCAGTCAGGTAAAGATAGCCAATCAAGGTTTCCAAGCTGGTCGCCTGTTGATAGACGTTAAGTTCAACCCGCTTAGGATGTCCAGTTGCCGCATTGCGCCCCCGTTTCAGGATTTCTAGCTCCGGTTCTGTAAGCAAGGGTAGGAGCGAGCGTAGATGGTCAGCCTGACGTTCTGCCCGCACTTGAGCGACAACCTGATTGTGGTAAGCCTGGAGCCGTTTGGGCGGCATCAGGTAAGCACGGCGGATATAAAGTTCGTAAACAGCGTCTCCTAAATATGCCAGAGCCGCCGGAGCAACTTGCTGGATCGGTGTGTCTGGCAATATTACTGAGGGCAGCAAAAGAGGAAATTCGCTCTGCAAACGCTTCTCCCTAAGCAACGATCGCTCTGTATCTCTACATCACGTAAGGTGTTTGTCTCCGTCAGCGTCACCTCACAGTAGAGGCTTTGATGCGGCAATCGGCTCGGTCTAAAAGTGACTGTTGAGCGCTTCATATGAAATCAGCTTATCCATACTAGCCGGATTTTTGCACGGCTAACAGCGTATTACTGCTCAATCATACTTATAGGACTTATGCAGGGCGAAGAGAGAGGGGAACTCCAAGCTAACGAAAGATCGCTAGAGTCAAGGGATGAGAGACGCCATAACGCAGAAAGTCTACTACTGCCCCCGGAAGCTAATCGCCAAGTCGATGATTCTGGGGACAACCGCCCTACCAACAAGACGCTATCCTGACTTGAAGTGCGACCGAACTGGAGCAGGGCAAAGTTGTGAACATCAAAGGCTTTCCCAAAGACTATAAAGGGCGGGGTTGCTAGGTTATGGTGTCTACCCGCTTTACGGCTGTCGTTGTCACGAACGCTTGGGCTCAATAACCGACTGAGGCAATACCACAGGCGTGTGGCTTTCGTGGGGAGCTTGAGCTATAGCACCGCGAAGGTAAACCGATGACGGGTTGAGAGGCGTGTCACTGCCGTAAAGCACGGATTCAGCACAGTCATCTTGGCTGTGCCGTCGTTGTTTGGGTCTGGCTCCACGCTCTTGCTAACCTAGCCAGGCAGACGATGGCTCAACTTAAACATGGCTTACTCGATGATGACCGCTGTCAGCAATTCAAGAAGCTGTCTCTTACAGTAGCTTTTGCGTAAGTCCTAATTCAAACATTCCATCCTAACCATCACCAGGAGACACTTCGCCCTTGAGAGCAAGAGCAGAGAAAATGAAGTCCTCCTACTTGATTATTTCTGCTCGCAACAATAGTTGAAAAGCCTGACAAACGCGCAGAAATAGGATAGATATAGCAAGGGCATTTTAAGATCCCTAGTTCAACACGTTGTCCACTGCTAAAAGTAATGACTGTTAAAAGTAATGGCTGTACTGCTCTAGCGCGTGAACGCGAGATTGAGAGCGTAGCTCACTCTAAATACGGACGTGAGACTAACCTGTAGGCTTTTTGCACAGAATAGTGGGACAGGCTTCTAGAGGCTCTTCTACCGCAGTAGAAGGGTACAAACATTAGGACACTTAAGTAATGCCAGAGAACTGTGCATATTTTTATGCAGCCATGCCGGATGGAAGCAATGTCAGATTGAAAAACGATTGCTAAGTGCTGGATCTTGTTAATGGTTTGAAATCTATGTGTGTGGGGTATGTCGTGCAGAACAGACAAAAGTTAGCGATGCGAAAATTTGACCAGTCGGTAGCAACGTGCAAGCCCCGCGATCGCTTTAAAGGGTTTTGGGTAGGCAGTTTGGCAGTGATCGTACCGCTCTCTGTAGGGTTCCTTAGCCCAGCCTGGTCATACGAACCGGATACCGCCCCTTCTACTGAGGAACCGTCAGGGCTATTGCCGATGAGTTGCCAGCCCACACAGGCTACCCAGGCAATTGGGTTAACTCGATTTGTCAGTGATGTCACTCAAACAGCAGCAATGATTGAGCAGCCTGCGATCGGTATCGAAACACTGTTTGGCAGCATAGCACCGCAGATGCTTGCCTATCTAAGTGCACCCGCATTCCCAGATATTCATCAACGCGCACGTCTAGCCAAGGTGCCTGTGGTGATGTATCACGATATCCTTCCAGAAAAACAGGTCTTTTTTGATGTTACTCCTGAAGAATTGGAGCAGCGCTTCCAGGAGATTAAACAGAAGGGCGTGACACCGATCACAATGGATCAGTTGGTCACACATCTGCGGACGGGGCTTCCCCTGCCCGAAAAACCAATTCTGCTGACGTTTGATGATGGCTACAGCGGACATTACGAGCACGTTTATCCGCTGCTGAAGAAATATAACTATCCGGCTGTCTTTGCAATTTACACAACTAAAGTTGGCAAAAAAATCGGGCGATCGAGCTTGACATGGGAGCAACTGCGGGAAATGGCAAAAGACCCGCTGGTCACAATTTCTTCTCACAGTGTTACTCACAAGGTGATGTCAGGTCTCACCAAAGAGCAGCTTCAGCTTGAAACCCAAGAATCGAAGCGCATTCTGGAAACAGAGTTGGGCGTGCCCGTGCGTTATTTCACTTATCCCGAAGGCAAGTTTGATGCTCAAGCGGTTGAAGCCGTAAAAGAAGCGGGTTATGCAGCCGCACTAACTATGGATGACAACGATGAGCGTCTCGCAGGGAAATCAGACAATTTGCTAACGATCGGGCGTGTTGGGCAATCGCGGTTGCTAGAGATGTTAGATGTTGCCTGGGGCGGGGCCAAACTGCCTTCTTGGAGCCAGTCGTTCGACTTTACAGCACCGGTTACCCGTACTGATGCAACGATCGACAACACGCCATTTATCTTCGTTTCAGGTGGCAAACCCATTACAATTCATGCTCGCACACGTGCTCAAGTGCCAGAAATTTTAGAAGGCACAGAAGCGATCGCGGCTGTTGATGGAGGCTTCTTCTCTCTAGAGTTTCTAGACTCCAATGCGATGCTGGGTCCGGTCTTTAGCCAGTCAGAAGGCACCTTCATTCCTGGTAAGCGGGGCGAAATTCCATTTCTCGATCAGCGTCCTCTGGTGCTAATAAGTCCGACGGCAGTCAAGTTTGTGCCGTTCGACCACAAAAAACACAATACGCTCGAAAGCATTCAAGCCGAACTGCCCAATGTTACGGATGCGTTTGTAGCAGCAGGCTGGCTAGTCGAGAATAGTCAAGCACAGCCACTTGAGCGCTTTGGTCGTCTGTATAGCGTGAACGAACTACGCCATCGCGCGTTTTGGGGCATTAACCAGGCGGGTCAACCTCAAATTGGAGTGTCTACTGAGCCGATCGGTTCAGTCGATTTAGGAGCAGCGCTAGCCAAAGCAGGCTTTCGTCATGCTGTCATGCTTGATTCCGGTGCCAGTACATCCCTTGCTTACAAGGGCGCTTCATTAGTAGGCTACACGCCTCGCCCTGTACCACATGTTGTTGCGCTAGTACCACCTACTAGTGAACTAAATACAAACTGTGCATTAGTGTCTGCTCGCTAAAGTAAGCGTTAGCATATCTTAGCCTCTTGCCTTTTGACCTCCAGGAGTTGACCTTCTGGAGGCGAACTATCCTGTTAAAGCTTCTACTATTTACTGGCTGCTGGCTGTCACTTGTTATGACTGCTGCTCATTGAAGCGCTTTCATTAAAAACTCTGCCAACTCAATCAATTGCGCCTTATTAAACGCTTCTAAAAGCGCTTTAGCAGCGGCTCTTGGTTCAGCAGGAATGGTAATTTGCTGAGTTTTGGTGACAATCGCCTCGCGTACCATTGGTTGTGGCGCAGCGACTGGGGCAGGTTGGGGTGCGGGCTGTGGTACTGCTTTTGCGGTTGGTGTAGAGGTTACAGTCGGAAGAAGCTGCTGCAATGCGCTGCTAGGAGCAATTCCATTCGCTTTGCCGCTGATCAGCAGATCACCAGCTAATTTAAGTTCCTTGATGACCAATGGAGCCAGCGTTGCATAGGCATTACGACCGACAATAGCACCATGCACTGCTTGCAACAGTTTGCGCCACTCAGGTGCGTTATGTAGCTGCACCATCCGACTACATAGCGTTGCAAGTTGCTGACGATTGGCTGGCGTATCCCCTTGCTTGAACAGTTGCAGCATCATTTTCAGGGCACCGTTGAGCCGATTCGCTAGCTCTGGGTTTGCAGCCGCAGGTGCTGCTGCTGGTTTGGACGCTGCCTTGCTTGCTTGTACCAGACGATTGAGATAAGTTTGTAATTCTAAAAATGTTGGTTCCGCTGCCTGCACTGTCTGAGCGGCATCTTCTTCTCGTAACCCATAGGGCGATTGCAGACCTTCGACCAGCTCTTTAAGAATGTCAAACCCTTGCAAAAACAGGTTCTCCAAGTGTTGGTCAATCGCCACAGGGTCGTCAGTCAGTAGCTTGAAGCAATCTTCTAAGTGATGCCCTACTTTATGAATGCTGTTAAAGCCCAACATGGCAGCACCGCCTTTGACGGAATGAGCGGCACGAAACAGTTCATTAAGCCGTTCGGTGTCGCCCATTGTGGCTTGTAGATCTAACAAGCCCTGCTCGATCGTGTCGAGGTGCTCTTTTGCTTCCTCAATGAAGTAACCCAAGATTTGCTGCTGTTTCGTCGCCTGCACGAGCCTATCCCTCAGAGTGCTAACTTTGTACGAGCTTAAGTGGTCTGATACGCTACATCCTCTTTCTCAGTGTTCCCATTCTTTAAACGCTCTTATCTTGCTTTAAATTTAGAGCTGCGGACAGGTTGCATTACGGTCGCAGTTTTCTTTTGCTTAAGCATCTCTCCAAATAGGTAGCTCTTACAGCTCACCTCATGGCTTATAAGCAGGATATTTAGCGAGTTCATCCTTAGCTCTACCCTAAACAGGAACCAGTTTGAGGGTCTGTAAACTGATTTATACAAACGCTTAAACTATCGATGAACTACGTGCCGTGGAATACAGAGGTAAGGTCAACCACTATTCCTTTGCTTGCAGTAATGTCTTAGTCAAAATCGTTATGACTATGATATAGTCTTAACAGTTCTTAAGTTATCGGTTGTTGTGCGTACCGAATCAGTGCTGGGCTAACTTTACAAATTTTTCTGCGAGCCAAAGGCGCTGAAAAGATCAAGACGCACCCAATAAACCTAAATGTAAGGAGACTGTATATCTCATGACTTATGAAGCATGCTTGCGCGTCGGGCAATCCGCTCCCGATTTTACGGCGACAGCTGTGGTAGACCAAGAGTTTAAGACGATTAAGCTGTCTGACTACCGTGGCAAGTACGTTGTACTCTTCTTCTATCCGCTCGACTTCACCTTTGTTTGCCCTACTGAAATTACAGCGTTCAGCGATCGCTTTGATGAATTCAAGCAGATTGGTGCTGAAGTGCTGGGTGTTTCAGTTGACAGTGAGTTTTCCCATCTTGCCTGGATTCAAGCCGATCGCAAAAGTGGTGGTGTTGGCGATCTAAATTACCCGTTAGTATCTGATCTTAAAAAAGAAATCAGCACTGCCTATAACGTCTTAACCGAGGATGGCGTTGCTCTACGTGGTCTGTTTCTGATTGATAAAGATGGTGTGATTCAACACTCCACCATCAACAATCTGGCATTTGGTCGTAGCGTTGATGAAACCTTGCGGACTCTACAAGCAATTCAGTATGTGCAATCTCATCCTGATGAAGTTTGCCCCGCTGGCTGGAAGCCTGGTGAAGCAACAATGAGCCCTGACCCGAAGAAGTCAAAAGAATACTTTGCAGCGGTGTAGCTGTTAAAGTTTAGTGTTTGTTGGTGAGTCCGTAGCCGATGCTTGTTTCCTAGTAGACAGGCGGCTATGGACTTTGCCTTTTATAATTAGTTGAAATGTTGTATCAAGTCTTATCACCGTTTCATGCTGACTTCTACGGATTTTAGCGGGCTGCTAAATCAGCGTTTTTTCAATAACTTTTTGCCGATTCCTGCTACCAATACGCTGGCAAAAGGCATGATTACGCCCAATTTTGAGCTGCCGGATGTTACCAACGGGCGATTGATTAAACTGACGGATTTTCGACGACGGCGACCCGTGGTGCTGGCGTTTACGCGCATTTTTACCGAAAAGCAGTACTGCCCGCTTTGCTTTCCGCACATTAAGGCGCTGAATGAGCAGTACGAAGCCTTTCTCGATCGTGATGTTGAACTGTTGCTGATTGCAAGCACTGACCCAAAGCAAAGCAAAACGGTTGTCAAAGATTTGGGTTTGAAAATGCCTCTTTTAAGCGACTCAAGCTGTAAAAGTTTTCGTGATTATCAGACTGGGCAGGCTCTTGGCGCACCGCTTCCAGCTCAATTTGTGTTGAATAAGGTCGGGCAACTACGCTACAAGCACGTCTTCTCATTCCTGGATCAAAACGCCAGCATCGAAACCTTACTGAGCATCGTTGATCGACTTTAAGGGACACAAACTAAATCAAGCTAGCGATCGACTCTTGTGTCAAATACGCTTCAGGGGGTAGCAGCGTTACCGCCTTTGCATTGTGAGCCACTCTTTAGGCGGTCCTATGCGTCTACACTCTACCTGGCAACGTAACTTGAAGTGATTGCTCGTGCTTGGTCACCAATCCCTTACTGAAGCGTCAACCGTTTATCTTGCCTTTCAGCCATACAAACATTGCTACGTTCACCCCCTTAAAAGATGATTTATGGCAATGTGCGGTAGTTGGGCTGAGGTAATACTGCGTTTTCGGGTTGCTCCTGCAACGGTGGACGTAAAACTAGATAGACGATCGCGCCCAGTAAAGGCAGCAATGCCACTGCCCAAAACAGGCGATCGTCTGTAAGTCCACGTCGCGTCATATCATCGCGCAACAGCGCTGGAAACAGCACGGAAAGTAAACAAAAATCCAGGCTCATCACATGAATAAAGCGGCTCGATCGCCACTGTTCCCCAAAGTCTGTCCAATCGCCTTGACTAATGCCGTAGAACAGCAAGCCGAGCGTAGTGATCGCTAACGCCAGCCCTAGCCACCGCGAATCCAAAACTTTGAGCCACCACGTTTTCTTACCGCTAAAGGTTCCGTTTGGCTCTCGTAATGCCAGGTAAGGTACGATCGCGAACGCGCCGACAGCAAACGATGCCGTTGCAAACAGCCATGCCGGAATTTTTTGCATTCTGCCATCAATTAACAGCAGGCAACTATAAAGCATTGGTAGGACGCCCATCAGATTAAACAGCGCCACAATCAGTGGATTGATGCCTGCAATCTGCCCAGTTACAAGGTGCTTAATGAGATCGAAGGTATCGGGGCGATCGGGCGGAGCCAGAAAAAAGGCATACGTCACAAACCCAATCCACACCAACCAAAAGCCAATTCTGCTCATACTGTTCGTCTACTAATCAAGAAACAAGGTTATTTTTTCCTTTTACACTACACGTTAGTTCATGCTGCCTCTGCAAAAACTTGCTGCCTCAATGAAAAGGCTATGGTAAGATCATAAACTGCGACCCTATATCAACCAGGAAAAGACACGAGCTATGCCTCTGCTGCAACAGCGCAAACAAGAACTCATCTCCGACTATCAGGTTCATGAAACCGATACTGGCTCTGCGGATGTCCAGGTTGCTATGCTTACCGAGCGCATCAACCGCCTCAGCTTACACCTCAAGACCAACAAAAAAGACCACGCTTCTCGCAAAGGTTTATTACGGATGATCGGTCTGAGAAAGCGTCTTCTGTCCTACATTCAGAAGCAAGACAATGCTCGTTACCGGGCACTGATTACACGGCTAGGCGTTCGTGGTTAACTATTCGCAGCTCAATCAGGGATTGCTTTATGGCAGCGAAGAAAAAGAAAAATCAGGTCAAGGCTACTTCTACTAGCAAGGAAGTAGACTCGGCGAATCGGTTGCCTTTTGAACCAGTGCGTCAAAAACCATCGAAGCCGCCTGTCACTCCTGCTGTTACGCAGAGCAAGACTCCCCAAAGCACGCCGAAGTCAATGAAAGGGCGCTCCAGTCGTGCATCTACGCCATCAAGCATTCCCGAGATTGTAAGCCGTCGTATGGTCAGTCGAGCGGCATTATATTGTGGTGTACCAAGTGTCTTAGCACTGCTAACGTTCGTTGTAAGCTATCTCGCGATCGCCAACGATGTGTTCCATCCGCCGACCGCTGCAGTTTTGCTGGTCAGCCTTGGCTTTTTTGGTCTAGGTGTGTTGGGTTTGAGCTACGGTCCTCTTTCTGCCTCTTGGGACGAAGAACGGGTTGGCAACTTGATTGGATGGAATGATTTTAAGCTCAATTTTGGACGACTTCGAGACTCTTGGCGTACGGCTAAAGCCGCTAAAGAAGATTGAGCCATTATCCCCATTATCCTTAGCCTCTATTTGCCTTCAGTCATTTGGCTGACACTGCTAGAAGTTAATTGAATCTAAAGTAGCGCTCAATCCAGTCATTTTTATTAATGACTAATGCGGAGATCGCTGTGAGAGGTAGCTTTAACCTTAAGAAAAGTATCATTTACGACATACAGATAAAAATTTGTTAGTCTGCTCATGTCTTCTGTGTTGATTTCCTGCCAGTTTTTAGGTGGCATCACGTCGACGATTTGAGCCATGATTAGCATTAAAGTGATTTTCCTAAAGCAGCTCGCTTAGTCTGCTCTAATGTACGTTGTATACATTGCCCCAGGCTCTCTTGCAGCGCTTACCCAGTTTTTTGTCACGCAACCCATCTATTCACTTACCAGCAGGAACGTAAACCAATGATTGTGGTTATGAAGATTGGCGCTCCAGAAGCCGAAATTACTCGCCTCACTGACGAGTTCTCTAGCTGGAGCTTGAATCCAGAAAAGATCGTTGGGAAGCATAAAGTTGTCATCGGTTTGGTGGGCGATACGGTTGAGATGGATCCCCTTCAGATTCAGGAGTCAAGCCCCTGGATTGAGCAGGTGCTACGGGTTGAGAAGCCATACAAGCGCACCAGCCGAGAGTATCGTCATGGTGAATCTAGCGAAGTTATTGTCCCGACTCCCAATGGAAATATTGTCTTTGGTGAAGGGCACCCTCTTGTAGTGGTGGCAGGTCCTTGCTCCGTAGAGAATGAGGAGATGATCGTCGAGACAGCGCAACGGGTCAAAGCAGCAGGCGCACAGTTCCTTCGTGGTGGTGCCTATAAGCCCCGTACATCGCCCTATGCGTTTCAAGGACATGGCGAAAGTGCACTTGGGTTGCTGGCAAAAGCACGGGAAGCAACCGGTCTGGGCATTATCACAGAATTAATGGATGCAGCCGATTTAGAGCTTGTAGGCGAAGTCGCTGACATGATTCAGATTGGTGCCCGTAATATGCACAACTTTTCGTTGCTGAAAAAGGTTGGCGCTCAAGATAAGCCAGTGCTATTGAAGCGGGGGATGTCGGCAACGATCGAAGAATGGTTGATGGCAGCCGAATATATTCTCGCTGCTGGAAACCCGAATGTCATTTTTTGTGAGCGTGGCATTCGCACTTTTGATAACCAATATGCACGAAACACTTTGGATTTATCTGTGATTCCAGTACTGCGATCGCTGACCCACTTGCCTATCATGATTGATCCCAGCCATGGTACCGGGCGATCGGAATATGTCCCATCGATGGCAATGGCAGCGATCGCAGCGGGTACGGATTCTCTGATGATTGAAGTGCATCCAAACCCCAAAAAAGCCTTGTCTGACGGTCCGCAATCGCTCACGCCCGAACGCTTCGATCGTCTGATGCAGGAGCTTTCGGTCATTGGTAAAGCGACCGGACGGTGGCTGGCTGAACCTGCTGTCGTTGGTGTTTAGCCTCAACTAACTGACCTGGTAACCAGACGTGGCACCCAGGCTAACTTATTTCTGTCTAGCCTGGACTACAACCAATTAATCAAGCCCTTCGTTTAATTTTTGTGGATTACCAAACGGCTCGAAGTTTGCTGGTTAATCAAGGGATGGCAACCGAGCAGAATCCCGATGCCTTGATTGTGCGCTTGCAGCAAGGGCAACCGCCGATCCCTGGTCAAATTACATCGCTCTTATTAGCGCTCAAAGTCGTTTTTGAAGCACTGCGAGAGGCGGATGTATTTGAGCGAGAACTGGTTGGCTCGCTCTATCTTTTGGCAAGCGAGAGTCGTCAGCAGTTTGAACACGGTCTGCAATCAGGAGTTGCCTGGCCACCCTTGTTAGATGAAGACTTGAACCGCATTGCCGCCGCAGTAAGAAGTATTTTTATAGGCACATGGCAGGGCTAACGCAAGCAGATTCGTGATCGTCATAGCATACAAAGTTCTAGCTTCTCAAAGAACTTCTAAAACAACGGTCTGCTATTACAGCAGCAGTTGGCATAGGACAAAACAGAGCGTGGCACTACCCAGCGGCACTGTCAAATTATCAAGCCCAAATTTTGAGAAGGCTTCCAGCCCAGTCGCCACGATCGCAACAACGAGTGAGATCAACCAGGTTTGCCAGATTGCGCCTTGCACAGCCAGCAAAATTAAAAAACTAACAAGAGCACTTACGATCGCCATCGTTAGTGATCCTTCCCAAGTTTTCTGCATATCCCAAAGCTTATAGGAATGGGTACCAAAGCGCTGACCAACTAAGGCTGCCAACCCATCACCCCACGTCATCACCAGCACGCCCAAAGCAGCATATTGTGGCTGCTGAATTGACCAAAACCAGGCAACTAAAATGCCAATGCTCACTGCATAAAAAAAGGTGCCAAGACTCTTGCGCCCAATGCCATTAATACTGGGCAGGATGGGCAAGCGATAGGAAAGAAAGGCGATCGCGCTAAACACAACTGATGCGCCAATGCCTAACCAGGCGGGTACATGAAGCCACCACGCCAGCAAAATGACGTTACCAGTGCCAATATGCACCACCTTTCGAACCACTTCTGAGCCTGTATCAGTGTAGCGGTGCAGCCATTCTGCTAGTAAGCCAAGCAAGCCAATCCATGCCCCAGTAATCGCAATTTGTAGCCAGAGCGGTGGCACAGTAGAGAACCAGAGCGGCGCAGTCATCAGAGCAAATGCATGAAAGAGTCTGTATGCTTTCACTGTAGTAGAAATTGCTGTGTGATCGCGAGTTGACTGCGATTCTGCCTCACGACGGCTTTCAAAAGGTTGCAGGACGATATACTGAAACCGCAGTCTTTACGCTACTTGCTCAGGCTTGATGCCGAGATTTCAAAGAGCTACTAGTTCTTCTCTCACTGCCATTACGATCGCACACAGAGGTTTTGCATGAAAGTTGCTGTTACGGGTGCAACAGGCTTTGTTGGCAGTCGCTTAATTGAGCGTTTACACGCAGATGGACATACAGTGGTGGCGCTGGTCCGCAACCCTGAACGAGCTTTGCAGATGTTTCCAGCTGCTGCATTTCCCAAAGTCGAGACAGTTGGTTATACCCCAACGAAGCTCGGTGACTGGCAACAGTCACTTTCAGGGTGTAATGGGGTAGTGAACCTAGCGGGCGAACCGATCGCCGAAAGCCGTTGGACACCGGAGCGCAAGCAGATGATTCTTAATAGTCGCAAACTGGGAACGCAAACATTGGTTGCGGCGATTGCCCAGACGACTCCTGAACCCTCTGTTCTAGTGAATGCATCTGCGATCGGCTACTACGGCACTAGTGAAACTGCTACTTTTGATGAAACCAGTGCTCCTGGTGGCGATTTTCTGGCTCAAGTTTGCCAGGAGTGGGAACTTGCAGCGCAGACGGTAGAGCAAGCTGGCGTGAGGCTAGTCATTCTACGCATCGGTATTGTGCTAGGTGATGGTGGAGCGCTCGCTAAGATGATTCCTTCTTTCAAGCTCTTTGCTGGAGGACCGATTGGCACGGGTAAGCAGTGGTTCTCCTGGATTCACCGCGAAGACTTGGTAAGTCTTATCCTGCAAGCCTTGACCAATACCAATATCTCAGGCATTTACAACGCAACGGCTCCAAACCCAGTTCGTATGGCTGAATTTGCTAACACCTTAGGTTTGTTGCTAAAGCGCCCCTCCTGGCTTCCTGTGCCTGGCTTTGCCCTTGAAGCACTACTAGGCGATGGTGCAAGGGTTGTATTAGAAGGTCAACAAGTACTGCCAAAACGTACTCAGGCAACTGGTTTTCAGTATCAGTACTCAACGGTAACGCAGGCAGTGACAGAAATTTTGGAGTAAACAGGCGTCGTTGCGTAGTCTGAAGTGATAGTGCTTAATCCACCAGCCCATTCTTAAAAGTTGGAAGGCATTTAAAACACAAACTTATCATCCAGCCTGCTGACGCTTGAGTCCGAGACGTACATACTGTGTGCGGTTTAAAGGCTGCTAGTCGAGCGATCGCCCCAGCGCTTAGCAACCCAACTAATTGCACCACTTAGAAGCGCGCCCGCCATCAAAATACCCAGTGCTGGAGTAAAAACAGGCTCCCAAAGCTTATACCAGAGATCAAGCCCAAGCGGCACCTTTGCGGCACGACCAGCGACTGCGATCGCAAGCCATACAAAACTAAACAACACTAGAAACAAATCCCACATTAACGCCACATTAAGCCACTGAAGTAATCGCTCTTTCATAGACCTCGCATTCCAACCTTACATAGATATTATCCTCGGTGGGGGTTCAAACGTAAGAATTCCAAGGGCTATCAATCGGTCTGCCTACAAGCTCAAACAGATCTCAGTAGTAAGATGATCCTTGACGACTCTTTACATTCCTTCACAAGTCGGCTAAAGTAAAGACATATTATCCCCGTGCCTCAGCACTCATCCAAACCCTAACGGACTTATTACCACTATGACTACGACCTTACAGAGACGCGAGAGCGTCAACGTGTGGGAGCAGTTTTGCAACTGGGTAACCAGCACCGACAACCGACTATATGTCGGCTGGTTCGGCGTCCTCATGGTCCCCACCCT
>NZ_JACJPI010000045.1 GCF_014695975.1 Leptolyngbya sp. FACHB-321 | reverse complement strand
GCAAAAAAGTGCTTCTAGACTAAGCATGAGGGCAAACCAGGCATGAGATTTTGCATTTTCAGCCTATCGGGTTTGCCCCTTTCTTGTCCCAGTTCTTATCCCGAACTCAGGTTATTTAAGCAACATCAACTAGCTCACCGTACTGCGAGCGTTTTGCTGCGGTAGAACCCTGCTCAAAACCACGTATAGAATGACTGCCGCAATGATGCCATTAATGGGTGCAATGCCAAGGCTAGCTTTGCCTGTGAAGTAGGCGATCGCCGATGCCACTACATAAGCAATCACCCCTGCCCAATTAAAGGCAGGCTGCGGAGTATCAAGCGCTGGAAATTCACTACGGCGCTGCAACCAAAAATCAGCCATAATCACTCCACCGATCGGTGGAATAAACGTGCCCAGTAAAATCAGGTAGTCTACCAACATTTTGTAAATGCCGCCCCATGCTAAAACGAGGGCGATCGTCGCGCCACCCAGCACAAACAGCGTCCGCTTATTGGTGCGAAACATATGGGCACCTGCTACTGAAAAGGCATAGATCGTGTTGTCCTGGGTCGTCCACATATTTAAGAACAACAGCAACAACCCCCAGCCCACTAACCCCTGATACGCCATGACTTGCACAATATCAGAACTATCGGCAATAGCAGGGACATTGGCATACACCAGAGAACAAAACGCACCACTAAAAATGAGAAAGCCATTAGCAAAGAAAAAGGCAAGCAGCGTAGCGATCGTAGCGACCTTGCCGTTCTTAGCAAAGCGGCTCCAGTTAGTTGCCTGAGTGCCACCCGAAACAAAGGTGCCAACAATAATTGTCAAAGCCGCACCGATCGTCATTTCCTTAGTCGGCTGAATTGCCTGTAATCCCTCCCAGCCACCGATTTGACCAGAGGCGATCGCGAGACACCAAACCATCAAAATCAGCATAGCTGGCACTGCAATACGGCTCAACCAATCCATTGCCTTGTAACCGACGTAGGCAGTGGAACAGAAGAAATAGGTGAAAAACAGAATAGTGAGCCAATTCCAGGACGTTGGCACCCCAGCCAGCTTGTTCAACAAATCAGCAATCAGCGCCGTTCCCCATGCATACCAACCGATTTGCGTAAAGCCTAAGATAAAGTCAACCCACCGAGAACCCACACTGCCAAAACTAAAGCGTGCCATTAACACCGTACTGAGACCCGTTTTGGCAGCAATATAGCCGAGTGCAGCGGCATACGTTCCCAAAATCAAGTTGCCAATGACAATTAGCACAACTAAATCGGGAAAAAACTTAAACGCAGGACCCACTAATCCGCCAGCAAAGAGAGTGCCAGAATAAAGGGTGAAACCCATAAGTAGCGGACCTAACGATGCCAGGGATTTACGAGCAGTCAACGGCACTGCCGCTAACGGGTAATCTTCTGAGGCTCCGCCTGCTCCCGCCACTATATCTGCACCCGTCTCAGATGTCGTCTTCATCAGGTTTTACGAAACCGCAACGCTATTCTACGTACTTACTAGGAAATGCTAAGTGTCGTCGTATAGTAGACAACAGATTTCTAAAGAAGATAGCTTGATAACCATAAGCAGGTCGTTCGACAAGGAAAGACGTTTTTATATATCCCTTCATGCAATCACAAGTATTCTTCTTGACTCTTTGGCTGTCGGTTAGACAGTTCTAGTTCGCTAATTGAAGGAGGCAATCGCCAACTGTCTTCGGTTTTAAACCGCTTTGCAGCAAGCCTTTATGTGCTTGAGTCGTGTGATCGCTCAAATACTTTTCTGGTATCCTTGCAGTCTGTAAGATAAACGTGTGCGTTAGTTTGCATTCATTCAAAAGAGGAGAGAGCGGCAATGGTTCTTTGCGTGATACCGGATGTAGTAACTGGGCTTATTGATCCAACGCATTTACTCGATACAGCTTGGATTCATACGTCTTTGCTTGACCTGTTACAACCATCTCACTGGCACTTGCCGATCGACCTAGCAGCTATCGGCGACAAGGAAATTAAAGTTGACTTGGGCGGCGATGTGCAGAGAGCATTCAACAACTTTGTCAAAACAGGTCAGGTTTGGGCATTTCTCATTGGCATCATTTTTGGTTATTTTGTGAAGACATTTACATCCTTCGGCTAAAGGTTAAACATCAACAATTAGGGATGTGTACAAGATTCGCCGCTGTCGATCAACGGCTGATGCTTGAGGGTTAACCACTTTCTTAAGCATGAGCTTATTTTTGCAAAGCCTTCGCCCTCGGCAAGCACAGCCTTTGTAGTTGTGCGGTGGGATCAACCCTACTGATAACAGTTCGGGAATGCTTTTTGTGATATTGAGTGAAGTAGATTTTAGTTGCCTTCAGAGTTTACGGACGTTGAGCTAAAAACTCTGTAACTCTAGCCAGAAATCTAAACTCTCTAACCTAGTGAGAACTGCTTTGAATCAAGACCTCTCTCAATCATCGGTGAGCCAGCCCTCCACCTGGAGCCAACGCTTTGAGTCGGCGCTCCATCCTGCGATCGCCCAGTTCAACGCCAGTATTGGTTTTGATATCCAACTCATTGAGTACGATTTGATTGGCTCACAAGCTCATGCACGCATGTTGGCTCATACAGGCATTATTGCGGCTGCCGAGGGAGAGCAACTGGTCGATGGTTTAGAGCAGATCCGGCAGGAGTATCGGCAAGGGCTGTTTGTTCCTGGCGTTGAGGCAGAGGATGTACACTTTGCAGTTGAGCGCCGCCTGACCGAGATTGTGGGTGATGTGGGCAAAAAACTCCACACGGCACGATCGCGCAATGATCAGGTGGGCACCGACACGCGCCTTTACTTGCGCGACCAGATCCAGCAGATTCGCCAACGGGTGCGATCGTTTCAGTCAATTTTACTTACGCTGGCAGAGCAGCACGTCGAGACGCTGATCCCTGGCTATACGCATCTGCAACGGGCACAGCCGCTTAGTCTTGCCCATCATCTGCTTGCCTACTTTGAAATGAGCCAGCGCGACTGGGAGCGGCTAGGCGAAATTTATCAGCGGGTCAATATCTCACCGCTAGGTTCCGGTGCGCTGGCAGGCACCACTTTTCCCATCGATCGCCACTACACGGCTGAATTGCTTAACTTTGGCGGCGTGTATGCCAACAGTTTAGATGGGGTGAGCGATCGTGACTTTGCCATTGAGTTTCTGTGTGCAGCAAGCCTCATCATGGTGCATCTTAGCCGCCTTGCTGAAGAAGTAATTCTATGGGCATCTGAAGAATTTGGCTTTGTCACCCTCAAAGACAGTTGCTCTACGGGTTCCAGCATCATGCCACAGAAGAAGAACCCTGACGTACCCGAACTGGTGCGAGGCAAAACTGGGCGAGTTTTTGGGCATCTTCAGGGTCTACTGGTGCTGATGAAGGGCTTGCCCCTCGCCTACAACAAAGATTTGCAGGAAGATAAAGAAGCTCTCTTTGATGCGGTTGTGACGGTGCAGGGTTGCTTGGAAGCAATGACCATTCTGCTGCAAGAAGGGCTAGAGTTTCGCGTGGCTCGTCTACAAGCAGCCGTCAACGAAGACTTTTCCAACGCGACGGATGTAGCAGACTATCTTGCAGGCAAAGGCGTGCCGTTTCGAGAAGCGTATAACCTGGTCGGCAAAGTGGTGAAAATGTCCCTGGCTCAAGGCAAGCTTTTAAAAGATCTGACCTTAGATGAATGGAAAACGCTCCATCCGGCGTTTGAGTCTGATATTTACGCTGCGATCGAGCCTGCCCAGGTGGTCTCTGCCCGTAATAGCTACGGGGGCACTGGCTTTGCTCAGGTGCGACACGCACTGCAAAATGCTAAAGCAGCCCTCTCGTAGAAAAGGTGACATGGTGTAGGGACGTTAGCTCTAACGTCCCTACTGACGAAAACAACCGTTTGGAAACACGACCGACTGCTTGCTAATCGTTATGGCTCATCCGCTTCAGCATGGGCAGGTCTTTTTTAGCCCCGGTTGTCACTTTAGTTACCGTGTGATTGGTCCCTGCTGTCGCTTGTTCGACCGCGAACAGTTGCCCTATCCCTGTTGTCGTCTTCAGTGGCGCGGCAAAGAACCAAGCTGGCGACGCATTGGTAAACGCTTCATTGTGGATCTATCGACCAAAAAACATCCGTCCTACAACGTCGAAATTCTCGGACAGGGCTTGCAAGAGCCGATTGTTATTACCCTCTATGCTGTCAATTTACCGGAAGCGACGAAAAACTGGTGGCATAGCGATCGACCAGGGCAGCAAAATGGAAGCGTAGGAACCAGAAGCCAGACGGAGATCGTGTTGAGTGAAAGCGAGGCGCGAGGCGTAAATCGGGTTGAGTAGCGCTCTGTGCCACTATGCTAAGGAGTTTTAAGCTGATTCAGCAGTCAGGTGGTCAGCTTTCTTCTAATAACTTTTCTAGAATGCCTAAAGGGATTTAAAACTAAATATGAGTCACTCTTTCGCCTACTTCCTACTCCCTCCCTTGTCGATCGCCCCTGTCCAACAGAGAATAGAAAGTAATGCACCAGGAGAGAGTTGTGAGTCAGTCATTCGATTACGATTTGGTCATCATTGGAGCCGGGGTTGGCGGTCATGGGGCAGCGATTCATGCAGTAAACTGTGGGCTGAAAACAGCCGTCATCGAAGCCGCCGATATGGGTGGCACCTGCGTTAATCGTGGCTGCATTCCTTCCAAAGCGCTGCTAGCTGCATCGGGACGAGTGCGCGAATTGCAGGATACCCATCACCTGAAAGCGCTTGGCATTCAATTAGACAAGGTGGCATTTGACCGCCAGACGATCGCTGATCATGCCAATACCATCGTCGCTAAGCAGCGAGAGGCATTAGTTGGTAGTTTGAAGCGCTTGGGCGTTGACACAATTCATGGGTGGGGCAAAATCGCCGGACAGCAAAAAGTTTCGGTTACAACAACCGATGGCGAGAAAGTCATCACGGCGAAGGACATTATGCTTGCCCCAGGCTCAGTGCCCTTTGTGCCACCAGGTATTGAGCTGGATGGTAAGACCGTCTTTACCAGCGACGATGCGGTGCGGTTAGAGTCGCTGCCCCCCTGGATTGCGATCGTCGGTAGCGGTTACATTGGCTTAGAGTTTGCTGACGTTTACTCTGCGCTGGGTTGCGAAATCACCTTAATTGAAGCGCTTGACCAACTCATGCCAGGGTTCGACCCTGATATTGCCAAACTCGCGCAGCGGAAGCTCATTACCCCCCGCGATATTGAAACGAAAGTCGGCGTGTTAGCAAAACGCATTACGCCTGGTTCGCCCGTCGTCATTGAACTAGCGGATGCCAAAACAAAGGAAATCATTGAAGTTTTGGAGGTCGATGCCTGTCTGGTTGCAACGGGACGTGTCCCGCTGACCAAGGATTTGGGGCTGGATGCAGTTGGCGTAGAAACCGTGCGACCAGGATTCATCCCCATCAATGACCACATGGCAGTGCTATCGCATGGCGAACCTGTACCCCATCTCTGGGCGATCGGTGACGCAACAGGCAAACTGATGCTGGCTCATGCTGCCGCCGCTCAGGGTGTGGCAGCGGTTGAGAACATCTGCGATCGCCCCCGTGCGGTTGATTACCACAGCATTCCTGCCGCCGCTTTTACTCATCCCGAAATCGGCTTTGTTGGCTTGACAGAACCGGCTGCTAAAGAGAAGGGTAATGTAGAAGGTTTTGAAATTGCCGCTGTACGAAGCTATTTCAAGGGGAACGCTAAAGCGATCGCAGAAGGCGAAACCGATGGCGTAGCCAAAGTTATTTATCGGCAAGACACCGGTGAAGTGCTGGGCGTTCATATCTTTGGTCTCCACGCCTCTGACCTCATTCAAGAAGCTGCTAACGCGATCGCCCAACGGCAAGCCATTCAAGACCTTGCCTTCTTGGTACACGCCCATCCCACGCTTTCGGAGGTGCTAGACGAAGCGTATAAGCGAGCAGTGACAACGCATTAAGGAAGCAAGGCTAAGGGCTAAAAGGGTCAGACAGCTTAGAGCAAGCGTAGGGGTTGGAAGCTGTTTAACCCATAACCTACAACTTTTAGCCTTTAGCTTTTAGCCTTTAGCCTTTCTTAAAAATTCGGATTATTTTTGTACGGCTCTATACAATTCCACTCCGTACAGCTTCAGAGTTAGGTTACGCTATCAAAAGCATTCATTAGCATCGCTTTGAGCAGTGGTAGAACACGGCTCCGATCGCTTACTTTGTTTTAACTTACGCCCAGGCTACCAATGCAGATCCGTCGTCGTCCACCTAATCCTGCGGTTTCTGTACAGTCATTGCGCTACCAGGCAAAGATGCCTGATGCAGCTCCTCGTCATATTTTGGAGGAAATCGTCTGGCAGAAAGAGACTGAAGTCGCTCAACTGCGCGATCGCGTCCCTCTACTAGAGCTGCAAAAGCAAGTCAAAGATTTACCATCACCACGATCCTTTTTGCAGGCGCTCCAGCATGGTAAGACTCATCCAGCAGTCATTGCCGAAGTTAAAAAAGCATCGCCTAGCAAGGGAATCATTCGGGAAGACTTTGATCCTGTTGCGATCGCCCGCTCTTATGAGCAAGGCGGTGCTACTTGTCTCTCAGTTTTGACTGACCAAACATTTTTCCAGGGCAGCTTCGACAACCTTGCCCGTATCCGCGCTGTTACTGACCTCCCTTTGCTATGTAAGGAGTTCATTATTTATCCGTATCAGATGTATCTGGCACGGATCAGTGGAGCCGATGCCATACTGCTAATTGCTGCCATTCTGTCTGATAAAGACCTCCAGTACTTTCTGAAAATTGCGGCAACGCTAGGCATGGCTGCCCTAGTTGAGGTCCATACCCTGGCGGAACTTGACCGCGTGTTGGCGCTTGAAGGCATTAACTTGATTGGCATCAACAATCGCAATCTGGAGGACTTTTCGGTTGATTTACAAACGACATGCCGCTTGCTAAACGATCGTCAAGACCAACTGCGATCGCGGGACATCCTCGTGGTGAGTGAATCAGGGCTTCATACACCTGCTGATCTGTCCTTAGTTGAGGCAGCCGGTGCTAGTGCCGTTCTGGTTGGCGAGTCACTCATGCGACAACCCGATCCAGCAGTGGCACTAGCAGAACTCGTTGGCAGAACGCTAACCCCGTAGAACTCCAAAGCCATAGGCTGTTGTCAAAAGGCGCTCTAAGCGCAACGCGCAGCACCTTTGCTGGATGGTTCCACAGCTTCATCGTCCAACGGCTTGACAGCTTAGTTCGATCGCTAAACGGTGTAGCCCCAGACTGTTGTCCCAGTTGATTCATGCTATAAGGTAGTCAGTTTTAATGGAACCCATTCCCCTTCCATCACACATTCATTACGAACTCCTCCTCCAACTGCTCGAACGTCAAACAATAGTTGCTGTGGGTCGGCAGTCTCCAGCTCAGGCTCAAGTACAGCAGTTAATCATCACGCTTCGTAAAGCACTTGCACTACAGAAGCAGCTAGAAGAAAACTGTGAGCGCCGCAACCAGCCGATCGAGTATCGCTGGTCGCTAAACAGTCTGACACCTGATCAAGAAATCCCTAATACAGTGCTGAGTCTACAAAAAGAATAATCTTGGCTTAGGACGGCTAACGTTAAACGCTAAACTCTAAAGCTTCTGAAGTAGCTGGGTGCCTTGCTTAAAGTTGAACACTCTAGAGTCAGATCACTAGCCTAACGAGCATCAATATAGCTGGTTCACGTTTCCGGGAGGTTCTGTGTGTCTGAACCGAATCTAGCTTCTAGCGCTTTAGCAGCAGCGGATAGCTACGCCGCTCCGCAACAACAGCCTGCCCTACAAGAACAGCTTGGCGATGGTCAGTTGCAGGAGACGACAGCGCTGGCTGCTGGAGGGACAATCACCGGGGACGACAACCAAAAGCGAGACAACACACAACGTGATGAAACACAATTTTTAGAGCCTCTGCAAGGCTTTTTGACTGCCTGGGCAGCAGCACATCATGAACTCAATGCGATTGATCCAGATTTCATTGAAATGGTATGCCAGCAGGCAACCGTTGCTTTAGCATCGCAATGGCACTGTTGGGAACATGAGCAAGCAACCCTGCAAGCCGAGCTAAGGCAAGCTCGATTGCTGTCCCATGAGCAGATTGAGCGCATTCGCCACTTAGAGCAAGCCCTTGATCAGTCGCTAACATCGTTAAGCGAGATGCGGCTACAGATGGTTGACCAGCAGCGTTTGGAAGCACAGCTAGCGGCGACTGAAGATATTTCTAACATTCAACAGCGGGCGATCGCCCGTTTAAAGCTGCAACTGGCACATCAACAGCAAGCCTTAACCGCACAACTAACCGAAACGCAAGCACGCGATCGCTCATTGCAAACGCTGCTAAACACGATGGAAGGGCTGACTCAGGCGCAGCAGCAAGAGCTAGAGCAACTACAAACTCAGGTTGCCCATGATCGTGCCGACGTGCAAGCATACCGCCAGCAGCTAGAGGAGCAGCTAGAACAACTGCAAACCGATCTGCATACCCAACAAGCACGGACGATCGCGTTGGAGTCCCAATCACTGGATGCCCAGACTTTAGCCACTCAATTGACAGAGCGGTTAGAGAGCGCTCGTGATCAAGTTTGCGAACTCTCACAAATTCTGAGCAATCGCCAAATTGCCTTAGAACAGCTTGAAACAGAGCTACAGCAGGCTCATACTACGCTGCAAGAGCAGCAGACATGGCTCGACAGTTTGCAACAGACTCACTTATCTCATGTCTCAGTTACATCTCGCGTCCCTTCGGATCAGGCGACACCAGACGTATCAGCCGTAGCGCTCGTGCCTGATTTAGTCACAGCCCATGCCAGGATTGCGGCACTAGAAACTCAGGCAGCCAAGCAAACAACGACTCAGGCAATGCTTCGGCACGCCTGCCAAGAACTGGAAGAAGAGCGCGATCGCCAATATGTTCGCCTGACAGAGCTGGAAAATCAGACTGCTGATATGCAAGAGCAGATCTTGCGGCAGGCACAGCAGGCGAGTGAATATGAAACCGCCATCCAACATTGGAAAGACCGCTGTTTGAGCAGTCAAAGCGGCATCCTTAAGCTCAAAGAATTACTGGATCAGGCGTTACCGGATGCTCCACCAGCACTATCAGAGTTGCTAACGACACTGTTAGCCGCTGCCGATGAACCCGAACCCGGCAGCCCTACCCTCATCCCAGTGTCTCCCTTTCCTCAGGAAACAAAAGTTGATTTGCCTGACTTCCTGCTTCGTCGGCGCAATTACAAACCGCAGCGATCGTAAAAGATGGCAATTGCAGCCAGGTGGCGATCGTCACCTTGGTTGAAAGGTAAGAAATTGTGTCATTCTGGAGTATGCCGCCATCAGGCGCGATGTTATTGATGCTCAGGGCAGATTTATGGACGACAAGCTCATGCTGATGATTCCGGGTCCAACGCCGGTACCAGAACAGGTTCTACTCGCAATGGCGAAGCACCCGATCGGGCATCGCAGTGGCGACTTTTCCAAAATCATGGCGGAAGTAACAGATGGGTTGAAATGGTTGCATCAAACACAAAATGATGTGCTGAGTCTAACCGTCAGCGGTACAGGTGCAGTGGAAGCAGCCATCATTAACTTTTTGAGTCCGGGCGATCGTGTGCTGGTCGGCAGCAATGGTAAGTTTGGTGAGCGCTGGGTAGAGGTTGCCCAAGCCTATGGTTTGAACGTTGAGCCTATTACTGCTGAATGGGGACAAGCGCTTGACCCAGAGAAATTTCGGGAGACGTTAGAGGCAGATACTGCAAAGGCGATCAAGGCGGTCATCGTCACCCATAGCGAAACGTCCACTGGGGTGTTGAACGATCTGGAAACGATTAACCGTCACATTAAAACCCATGGCGAAGCGCTCATCATCGTTGATACTGTGACCAGTCTGGGTTCCTACAATGTACCAGTTGATGCCTGGGGTCTGGATGTAGTTGCTTCCGGTTCTCAAAAGGGCTATATGGTGCCACCAGGATTAGGCTTCGTGACCGTTAATGCCAGAGCGTGGGAAGCATACAAAACGGCTAAGCTGCCTCGTTTCTACCTTGACTTGGGCAAGTACCGCAAAGATGCAGCAAAGAACACCACACCGTTTACACCGCCCGTTAATATGTTCTTTGCCCTGCAAGTGGCACTACGGATGATGCAGGCAGAGGGTTTGGAGCAGATCTTTGCACGTCATCAGCGATTGACCAGCGCTACGCGTGCCTCTGTCAAAGCCTTAGGAATGCCATTGCTTGCACCCGATGGTGCCGCTAGTCCCGCCATTACTGCGGTCGCCCCCGATCGCGTTGATGCTGAACAAATCCGCGCTGTAATGAAAAAGCGGTTTGACATCATCCTTGCAGGCGGGCAGGATCACCTCAAGGGCAAAATCTTTCGTATTGGGCACCTAGGCTTTGTCAGCGATCGTGATATTTTGACCGCGATCGGTGCGTTAGAAGCAACGTTACAAGAGCTAGGTTATGAAGGCTTTACACCCGGCGCAGGTGTAGCAGCAGCAGCCAAGGTTTTTGCTACAGCCTAAAGCGTTCGCCACCGCTTCGCAACTGATACAGAGCCTTCTTGAGGCGATGGCATATGCCATAGAGTAAGCGGCTGTTTGCTCTACTAAAGTTGCATGGACAATCAAAAAGTAGCGTTTTTTGAGCATTAAATCTCCAGCGCCCTCTCTTTATGGTGTAGGCGCTGCTGCAGGCGGAATAGCGTAGTTAGAAGGGCTGACTAAACTACTATTGGCTGGACGAACAGGGTATGCCTGGAGGTGTAGCTTTTGAATTGCATCTGTCCACTGACCAATTTTTGTCTGTGCTTCCTGATAGAGTGCGCTACCAAAGCTAACATTGCTGGCTTCGGCGATCGCTGCCTGTAGCGAGGGCATATCACCTTTACCTGCTAGCTGTATAGCGCGAGTGAGATAGGGGCGGTCTTGTAATTCCTGAAGCTGACGGCTCCACTGTCCAACCAATTGCTGCGCCTGTTCGTACTGAGGCGTACCGTATAATACCAACCCAGCAGCATCAGTTGCGGCACGTAGTCCGTCGACACTGCCAGCACTTGCCAGTTTACGAGCGCGATCGAGGTTAGCCGCCGCTTCTTTTTCCTGCTCTTTTTGCCAGTCTGGCAACGGATCAAAGCGAGGAGCAACGTTTGCCTGAACTACTTTTTGCTGCTCCCGCTCTGCTTTTGTCTGTGCTGCCTTATTTTCCTTTGCTTCCTGAATCTTCTGCACCAATGCCTGGTAACGATCGCCATCCCAATAGCGATTACCTAACTGCCGCAACTCCCTTGCTTTAGCAAAGGCTTGATCCCATTGACCGCGTTCAGCAAAGGCTTGGGCATCACTATCAACAGACTGTGCCGTATCCCAAGCAGTTTGCCATGACTCAATTCGCTCATCCGCCGTTTTGTATGCTGCGGTTAGAACAGGAATACGCCGTGCTGCATCGATCGCCTCCTCCAGGTTTCCTCCCTGAAACGAGTCTTCAGCTAAAGCCAAAAGTGACTGAGAGGCCTGCTCTACCAGGCGATCGCTCTGTGCTGCTAAGGGATGCTCTGACGGCACTAAACGCGCCATTCTAATTGCTTCTGACAGTCCATCAACCGTTTGCTGACCTACACTTTCCTGCGCACAATAGAAACTTACTGCCGCTGCGTCATCCGTCTGGTTTTCTGCTTCTGCTAGTGACTGACACCCAGAAAGGTGTTGAAAGCGCAGCACATTCACTGCCCACCAACCGACTCCAAGCGGTAGAGCCAATAGCAGCAGTCCCAGCGTAACCATACGTATGTACAGTCCTTTCTTCATTGGCTGGAGAATCATTACTTCACCCGATCAATCATGCTTAGCTCGCACCATTTGCTTTCAATCGTCGCACAAGAGCCAGATAGGCCGAATGATAGAGGCAAAAACGATACAAAAGCAACTTGGTATGCCTAGTACCACAGCGGAGAAAAAAGTACCTGATCAAAAAACAAAAGAGCAGACTACGTTTAGCCTGCTCTACCAGTAAAGCCTTTTTTTATAGCAGCTAGAGACAAAATTTTCTCAAAGCATCCAATGATCAAGCCAGAAACAACAGGCGATCTCACGTCTTACCAATCCATCTAAACTCACAGGCACCTATGCTTGCTCAAGCCAATCATAGATTTGATCGAGCTGCTCAAGCGTGACTAAACCATATTGCCAAAGAATCATTGATAACGGTCCTGGATCGAGTTCCCTGTGGCGAAGGGCAATGGCGATCGAGGCAGCCGAAATTGCCAAGTCTTCTTGCAGGAAGCGAATAAAGCGAGAATAGGTTGTCGGTGCCGTCATGGCTCGTCTCCTGATAAGGACACCATTGTGAATGAAGGATCAGTTGACGAATACAGCTAATGGACAGTCTTTAATCTGGCTATATAAATTGTGTTGGACTATGTGGTTTCCGTTAGCTGCATAGCAAGAAAACCAGCCTGCTATTGAGAGTTCGCTAAGGCCTAATAAGCAAGCGCAACTACTACAAGGATCTGCAAAGCTACAGAAACCAGGCACAGCGCTATGCACCACTTCAACTTTTTTACCAAAAACTTAACTAAGACTTTGGGACCTAACCTGAAGGACATTAGCAGGCTGCTTAAAGAGCGTGTAAGAGCGCCAGCACGAAACTTGTAGAAATAACCTTGAAGGAGTAGCGTTGAGAAGCCATTAAGTTTTAGGGCAAGTATCATGCTTATGACGGCTGTACGCCAAGTTGTGATCGAATTTAAAGAAACAGAATCCCCAGCTTTTTGAGGAGTCCAGGGATATAAAACTTCATTGAGTCAATCACATTCAACCAAAATCATACATTCTAGCGGCTAGCACATTTAGAGTTCAGGAGCTAGCACTTAGCGATGGGCATAAAGCCCAGGGGCATAGGCTTCAATCACCCGTCCTGTTTGGGAACACATCACCATCAGATAGTCACAAGTCGAGCATTGGGTCCGGGTTAAGTGTTCTGCCCCAAGGTAATGCCGTTCGGCACGGCTACCACAGTTTGGGCAGTGAATATCCAAAATAGTGTTCATATGAAATGGTTTTAGGTTAAGCGAAGTTTGAATCATTGGCTTGATAGGGCGATCACCACCCTTATATTTTGAATTGTTAACAGCGAACGTATCGAAAACAACTAAAGCGAGCAAAAACGAAGAATGAATGCTGTTGAGCTAATAGTTCTATTATGTCGGTATTCATACTGGCTGACAATCAGACTCTGGTTAGAGAGTTTGATGCTTTGCACGATTACTGGATGGGGATCAGAGTTTTAAGGTTGATTACACACCGGAGCTGCTGAAGCCGCAAGGATTTTCTCTAATGGTAGAAACGATATAAAAGTTCACACTATTTTTCTTTCCTCTAAATTTCACATTTTCATCCTGTTTTTAGTATGCGGCGTTAGAAGTAAACAACATAACAGGAAATACTTACTTCTAGATTGACGTAAAAGTTATTGGCAAAGGTTTTTTGAAGGACTTCTTCTAAAGCTATAGAGTTCTATCCTCTCTAGCCCAAAAGCATTCTAATTTTACAAGGATTGGATTATTAAGATGTTTCTAATCATGCGTCAAACAGAGCTTTAAAAAGTAATACCGCTTTAGTAGGCAATATCGCTACATAACACGTTTGCCAGTTTGAAACGACTTGTCCAGCAAATATGATTCAGAGAAGTCTAGCTTCTTCACCTAATAGCGATTATGAATATCAAAAAAGATTCACTGGCTAACCAGGTTCGAGATACTTATGATCGACTCGAACCAGGTGAAACTGATACTTGGAACCCACTTTTTTCTGAGTTTGAAATCGCCTATCGCTTAAGTCTTTTCTACTGGCTAACACAAGCCTTACTGTTAAGCCCGCTTCCCTTAGAGTCACTCAATGTGCTGGATTTAGGCTGTGGCAATGGGCGCAGTACTCGAATGTATGTTGACTTAGGGCTGCGACCAGAGCAATTGATGGGCGTAGACGTTAGATCTGGCGCGATCGATCTTGCTAGAAAGCTCAATCCTGCAATTCGCTTTGAGACTTATGAAGGCGATCCAACGACCTTTGCTAATCAGGGCTTTAATTGGCTTTCAATAGCAGCCGTTCTGTCAACAATTGAGAGTATGGAAAGGCGTAAACAGTTAGCACAACAGATTTATCAGACGCTTCCACCAGGGGGCTTTTTGTTCTACTTTGACCTCTATCAAAGCTTGAATCTGGTAGGAGGCGAACGTATTCGTCCATTTGAAGTCTTTTCTAACTTCAAAAAACTTTGGTCTAGCCCAGTCAGAAGCTATCAATTTGTGCCCTCCGGGTTTAAAGGGCGGGATTTTATAGAGGCACGGGAGAAGGGAGTTATTAAGCAGGAGTATCGCCTTTCTGTGCTAAATCGTCTTAAGCGAACCATCTTGCCGACACACGAAGTCATTTTGTTTCAACGCTAGGAACGCTTTGACAAACTGAGCCCTCACAACCAAACTGAGTTATGCCTGGACAGAAAGGTATAGATTTGTGTGTCCTGAAAGTCTTTCGTGTGACTAAAACTCTTCGAGCAACCATTCAGAGGCTCGTTCGCCCAGTTCGAGAGGAATGCTGACTGCCTTGCCAAGCCGGGGACGATCGCGCGTCTGCTGAATCAAGGTATGCACTTGCTCCGCGCTACCCCACGCTTGCAGATGGCTTGCGACTTCATCTAAATGTTCTACGTATTCAGTTTCGGTCAAGGGAAAAGAGACCTGCTCCAGATACTTCCACATGACCAAAAAAAAGATCTTGCCTTGAGTACGCCGCAATTGAACGTCATACGAGCGTCCCCACTTGTCGAGCAAGATCTGACGTAAGTCATTTCCGGTCATAGTGCTATTACTAGGTACTTGGACATGAGAAACTACCTTGTGCCACCCCAGCAGTTGCTGTCCCCTTCTATAGAGAAGCTAAGGAGAAGTCTTTAATTGCGTCTGTCTACCGATCGCATAGGCTATCGATCACACAGGCTCATTGCTTGTCTTATTTTTCTTAAGTTTGCAGGCAACTTTAAACACAGCTAACGATGCAAAGGAGTCTTCAGCGCATTGTTAACATTTTGTATAAAACTGACAGCCCCCTACTTAGCTATGATGCTAGCGTCAAGAAATGTAATAATCTTAGTAACTTCCTCAGAAAAGCGACAAGCCTCTCTGTGAGAGGATTATTGCAGTGTTTGGCGAGCGAATGACTGCAAAAGGGGCAGACATCTGAATCCATCGCAGCGTGGAGTGAAGCGGATGGCAACTCTACTAAACGCTCGCCAGCAATTGTCACAGCCCTCCCTTAACAGAACTATACGTAGTCATGACACAAATTTCTGGATCTTCGGATGTGCCCGATCTTGGGCGTCGTCAATTCATGAACCTTTTGACATTTGGTGCGGTGACAGGCACTGCGTTGGGTGCCCTTTATCCAGTAGTAAAATACTTTATCCCTCCATCCAGTGGTGCTGCTGGTGGTGGTGCTACTGCTAAAGATGCACTCGGTAACGATATTTTAGTGAGCGATTTTGTTGCTAGTCATGCGGCTGGAGATCACGTCCTTTCTCAGGGGTTGAAGGGCGATCCAACCTACATTGTGATCAAAGAAGATAAAGCGCTGGCTGACTTTGGCATCAATGCGGTGTGTACGCATCTAGGCTGTGTAGTGCCTTGGAACGCCGCTGAGAACAAGTTTAAGTGCCCTTGCCACGGCTCTCAGTATGACAGCAATGGCAAGGTTGTTCGCGGTCCAGCACCATTGTCGCTACCGTTGGCACATGCAACTGTTGTTGACAACAAAGTAAGTTTTACTCCCTGGACTGAGACTGATTTTCGTACTAGTGAAGACCCTTGGTGGGCTTAAATCTCAATCGTTTGCTGACTGTCCCTTGCTCATGACACGTTCGTTACCAATGAAAAAAAATCCATTAGAGAGATTGATACCTACTGCTGAGCTTTGTCAGTCTGCTGCGCTGACAGTGCTGGCGATCGCAGTGTTTTTGACAGGCAGTTTGATGCTGCCCCAAACTGCGTCAGCCTATCCGATTTTTGCTCAACAGGCGTATGAAAACCCCCGTGAGGCAACTGGGCGCATTGTCTGTGCTAACTGCCATTTAGCAGCAAAGCCAACCGAAGTGGAAGTACCCCAGTCTGTACTGCCCGACTCTGTGTTTGAAGCCGTTGTCAAAATTCCTTATGACATTACGAAGCAGCAGGTTATTGGCGGTGGCGACAAGGGTCCTCTAAACGTAGGCGCGGTGTTGATGCTGCCCGAAGGCTTCAAGATTGCACCGGAAGATCGGATTCCCGAAGAGATGAAGGAGAAGGTGCAAGACCTCTACTTCCAGCCTTACAGCGAAGGGAAAGAGAATATTGTTGTGATTGGTCCGCTGCCCGGTGAGCAGTACCAGGAGATCGTCTTCCCAATCTTGTCTCCTGATCCTAAGACGGATAAATCGCTCCGCTTCGGTAAGTATGCGGTTCACGTAGGCGGTAATCGTGGTCGTGGACAAATTTACCCCAATGGCGAAAAGAGCAACAACGCTGTTTACAATGCGTCTGAAGCGGGCACGATCACCCAGGTGACTAAGCCAGAAGATGGCGGCTATGAGGTCACGATTCAAATGGCGGATGGCAAGACAGTCGTTGACACGATTCCTGCCGGACCAGATCTGGTTGTTTCAGAAGGGCAAGAGGTGAAAGCGGGTGATGCCCTGACTATTAACCCCAATGTAGGCGGCTTTGGTCAAGCAGATACAGAAATCGTGCTGCAAAACCCCGATCGCGTTAAGGGTCTGCTCGCATTCTTCGGTATTGTGGTCCTATCTCAAATCATGCTTGTGCTGAAGAAGAAGCAAGTTGAGCGCGTGCAGGAAGCCGAGATGAACTTCTAACGTTGGCACTGCAATTTCATACCTGAAAGGGACAGGTGATCGCCTGTCCCTTTTTTATGGCTAGTATGCCTCTACAATCGCAACGTCCAAGCATCATGTGTTCGAGTGCGTTAATAGCTCCTCGATCGCACTTGCTGCTTGAAATTGATCCCAGGTCGTGGGAATAAAGGTGATGCGACGAAGGCGCTGACTGACGAGCGGCTGGGCTAGCCTTTCTAACGGCGATAGCTCTAGTTTCTGGTAGCGCTGCTCACTCCTGTCATCTTTAGGCTGATCAGGAAACAGTTCCCAGCGATAAACTTCGTAAATGCGGCGTACTGAGGCATAGTAATTCACACAATATGCCTCAGTGCCAAACACTTTAGTTTGGTAAAACGCTAGCCACTTGGGCGACCAATGACCTTGCTGCTTCAGCTTTTCCGACTGTTCCATCGGAATGCGATACCAATGCTGTTCACGGGCGATCGCTAAATCCGCCTGACTATTTAGCACTGCAATTAGCACTTCACCACGACGAGCCATTCGTTAGGATGAGGAGATACAAGGACGTTAACAGAATTTGGTCAGCCCAATTTTGGCATGATGAAGGCAGGCAAGTTCTAAACCTTGCTACCAGACCTTGATCCGCTATTCCTGAGAGTACGTTAATATTAATTAACATCAAACGAATAGTGCAAAACTCCGCACCCCTATAAAAGGAGGACAAATCCCGGTGAATAAGCGGTGGAGAAATGTTGGACTGTATACGCTGCTCGCGATCGTAGTTGTCTCTTTGGCAACTGCGTTCTTTGACAAGCAGCCCCCTAGCAGGGAAACCTGGCGCTACAGCCAGTTTATTGAAAAGGTGCAAACGGGCAAGATCGAAAAAGTTCGGATTAGCGCCGATCGCAGTATTGCGGTAGTTCAGGATGGCAACAATCGTATCGTAGTCAATTTGCCCAATGATCCTGAGTTGATCAACATTCTGACTTCAAACAAGGTTGATATTTCTGTCTTGCCGCAGAACGATGACGGTTTTTGGCTCAAAGCTTTGAGTAGCCTGTTCTTCCCAGTCTTGTTGCTAGTGGGTCTGTTTTTCTTGCTGCGCCGTGCCCAGAGTGGTCCTGGTAATCAAGCAATGAACTTTGGCAAGTCAAAAGCCAGAGTGCAAATGGAGCCACAAACACAAGTGACGTTTGGCGACGTTGCAGGGATTGATCAGGCGAAGCTGGAACTCAGCGAAGTAGTAGACTTTTTGAAGAACGCCGATCGCTTTACGGCAGTGGGTGCCAAGATTCCTAAAGGTGTTCTGCTAGTGGGTCCTCCCGGAACAGGTAAAACCCTTCTAGCACGTGCTGTCGCGGGTGAAGCAGGCGTACCGTTCTTCTCCATCTCTGGTTCTGAGTTTGTCGAAATGTTTGTGGGTGTGGGTGCGTCTCGCGTCCGTGACCTGTTTGAACAAGCGAAGACTAACGCACCCTGTATCGTCTTTATTGATGAAATTGACGCAGTGGGTCGTCAACGGGGCGCTGGACTAGGTGGTGGTAATGATGAGCGGGAGCAAACCCTTAACCAGTTGCTGACCGAGATGGATGGCTTTGAGGGCAATACCGGCATCATCATCATTGCGGCAACAAACCGTCCTGATGTGCTGGATGCAGCCTTGCTGCGTCCGGGTCGCTTTGACCGTCAAGTTGTGGTTGATCGCCCCGATTATGCAGGTCGCCTCGAAATTCTCAACGTCCATGCACGTGGCAAAACCTTGTCCAAAGATGTGGATCTGGAAAAAATTGCCCGTCGGACTCCTGGTTTTACTGGGGCTGATTTATCGAACTTGCTGAACGAAGCGGCAATTCTGGCAGCTCGTCGCAACTTGACCGAAATTTCGATGGATGAAGTGAACGATGCGATCGATCGCGTCCTTGCTGGTCCAGAGAAGAAGGATCGGGTCATGAGCGAAAAGCGTAAAGAGTTAGTGGCATACCATGAAGCGGGTCATGCGTTAGTTGGCGCACTGATGCCTGACTACGACCCAGTACAAAAAATTAGCATCATCCCACGTGGTCGTGCTGGTGGTCTTACCTGGTTTACGCCTAGCGAAGACCGAATGGATTCAGGGTTGTATTCGCGTTCTTACCTGCAAAACCAGATGGCAGTTGCCCTTGGTGGTCGCCTGGCAGAAGAGCTCATCTATGGCGAAGAAGAAGTAACCACAGGCGCATCGAATGACCTCCAGCAGGTGGCTCGAGTGGCTCGTCAAATGGTTACACGGTTCGGGATGAGCGATCGCCTCGGTCCTGTAGCGCTGGGTCGTCAACAGGGCAATATGTTCCTAGGACGCGACATTGCTGCTGAACGGGACTTCTCAGAAGAGACAGCAGCAGCGATCGACGATGAAGTACGGAACTTGGTCGAGCAGGCATACCGTCGCTGTAAAGCGGTTTTAGTTGCTAATCGCCATGTGCTGGATCAGTTAGCAGCCATGCTGATTGAGAAGGAAACAGTGGATTCTGATGAACTTCAGGAACTACTTGCTAACAGCGATGTAAAAATGGCTTCGATCGCCTAACTAACTGTTACTAGGTCTCTGCACGCTTAATCAACGGGTTTAAGGTGGTTCTAGTTCGCTAGAGCCACCTTAATTTTATGTCTTTGCCTCTAAGAGAGCGGGTCAGATATTAGGACAAGCAACCAGCGCTTTCTAAAAAAGTCTCAGATCTTTAGATTGCGGCAAGACCTTTTACACTCCGCTCTTTGATGTTTGTGCCAGTGGTGCTGGCAACCCATCAATGCTGCTGCTGTTTTTCTGCTGCTGATAGTCTTTCAAACCATCTCTGCCTTTCTTCTCTGCCCATTTCAGTAATGATTGCCGCTGTGCGATCGGTTCATATAACGGTACACCCATACCGCAAGACGTTTGAACGCGATCGATGTCTGCAACGATCAGTTGACGAGTACCCGGAATAGGCGAAAACTTAGCATACAGAAGCTCCCAGTCAGGAGAATTTGGCAAAACAGTACGGCCCTTACCATAGAGCCGCAGAATGACTGGCGGTTCCTGGAACGCACAAAACATTAGCGTAATACGCTCATTCTCTTGTAAATGTGCTGATGTTTCGTTGCCACTTCCAGTTAAATCAAGATAAACAACTTGATTAGGGGAAAGAATCCGAAAGCTGTCTAAACCTTTAGGAGAAACATTGATGTGCCCATCCGCCGCAAGGGGCGCAGTCGCAACAAAAAACATCTGCTGTGCTGCAATGAAGTGCTGAAGATCTTCAGTGATTGAAGCAAAGACTTTAGCCATAAGTACGTGTTAACCATGAGTACAGCAAGCCTAAGCTTGACGAGCCAATGTACCCCTTCCACATCAAGAGCGGTATTGCAGGCACTCCAGGTAAAGGGCGTTGATCTTTTGCTCGCACTGTCATTATGCAATAACGTGATCGCTTACTGTGACGCCATCAGCTCTCGTATGAAATCTATAAGAAAGGGGCGATCGCCCATAAAAGCAATCGCCCCTTTCTATGAGTGTTCGGATTTGGAATGCTGACACCTCAAACCCGATACTTAAATTAGTAGTCGAAGTCGCCGCCGCCCATACCACCAGCGCCGCCAGCAGGAGCGCCATCTTTGGGTTCAGGCTTGTCAACGACAATACATTCGGTAGTCAACACCATGCCTGCGATCGAAGCAGCGTTTTGCAGCGCGGAACGAGTCACTTTAGCAGGGTCAACGATACCTGCTTCAAAGAGGTCAACGAATTCATTTGTCGCGGCGTTGTAGCCCACGTTGAAATCCTTCTCTTTGACGCGCTCAGCAATGACAGCACCATTCTGACCTGCGTTTTCAGCAATCCGCTTCAGGGGAGCCGCCAAAGCACGAGCAACGATCGATGCACCAATCAGCTCTTCGCCCTTAAGGTTGCTGTTTGCCCAGGTTTCCAGTTCAGGAGACAGGTGCGCCAGCGTAGTACCACCACCAGGAACGATGCCTTCTTCAACAGCAGCTTTAGTTGCGTTAATCGCATCTTCCAACCGCAATTTGCGGTCCTTCATTTCAGTTTCAGTTGCTGCACCAACCTTGATGACGGCAACGCCACCAGCCAGTTTTGCCAAGCGCTCTTGTAGCTTCTCTTTGTCGTAGGAGGACTCAGTTTCCTCAATTTGACGACGGATTTGCTCAACACGAGTCTTGACAGCTTTCTCGTTACCTTCAGCGACGATCGTGGTGGTGTCTTTGGTGAGGGTGATGCGACGAGCCTTACCCAACGATTCAAGCTTAGTGGTGTCTAGCTTCAGACCTGCATCTTCAGTGATCATCTGACCACCAGTGAGCACAGCAATGTCTTCTAGCATTGCCTTACGGCGATCGCCAAAGCCAGGAGCCTTGACAGCAGCAACATTCAGTACACCACGTAAACGGTTGACCACCAGGGTTGCCAGCGCTTCTTTCTCAATGTCTTCAGCGATGATGACCAGAGGACGACCAGAACGAGCAACTTGCTCTAGAACGGGCACCAGATCTTGCACCAGCGTGATTTTCTTATCGGTGATCAGGATGAAAGGCTCATCCAGAACAGCTTCCATGCGCTCGGTGTCGGTAGCAAAGTAAGGCGAGATATAGCCTTTGTCAAAGCGCATCCCTTCAGTGACTTCCAGTTCGGTTGTCATGGACTTGCCTTCTTCAAGGGAGATAACACCCTCTTTGCCAACCTTATCCATGGCATCGGCAATCATCCGACCCACTTCATCATCGTTACCAGCAGAAATTGCACCGACTTGAGCGATCGCCTTAGAATCTTCCACAGGACGAGCGTGCTCAGCAATACGATCTACCAGGAAGTTAGTTGCCTTATCGATGCCGCGCTTAAGTGAAATCGCGTTTGCACCCGCTGCCACGTTCCGCAGACCTTCTTTCACAATGGCATGAGCCAATACGGTTGCAGTGGTTGTACCATCACCCGCTGCATCATTGGTCTTGGAAGCTGCCTGACGAATCAACGCAACACCTGTGTTTTCCACATGGTCTTCGAGTTCGATTTCTTTGGCGATCGTGACACCGTCGTTCACAATTTGGGGAGCGCCAAACTTCTTCTCTAGTACAACGTTCCGACCCTTAGGACCGAGGGTGACAGCCACTGCTTCAGCCAAAATGTCCATGCCTTTTTCAAGAGCACGACGAGCATTTTCGTTGTAAATGATGCGCTTAGCCATAGTTTCCAGTAGTTATAAGGGTTGAGTAATGAGTTTTGAGTTGAATCGCTTACCAGCTTTGAATCTCAAGCTTCAAGTTTTGGTTATCACGGTCATGGAATAACTCAAAACTCAAAACTGAGAACTCTTAACTCCTAAGAGACGATCGCCAGAATGTCTTTTTCAGACAACAGGACATATTCCTCAGCGCCAAGCTTGATATCGGTGCCTGCATACTTGGAATAAAGCACCTTGTCGCCGATTTTCACTTCTGGTTCTTGGCGGGCACCATCGTCACTGCGCTTGCCAGGACCAACGGCAACGATTTCGCCAATCTGAGGCTTTTCTTTCGCAGCATCAGGTAGAAGAATTCCACCAGCGGTCTTCTCCTCAGAGGCGCTTACTTTCACAAAAACACGATCACCCAGCGGCTTTACAGTAGAGACGCTCAGAGTTACGGCTGCCATACAAAATTCTCCAAACTAGCAGGTTAAGCTGAACAACAAAATTCAGTTGCGTTAGCACTTAGGGAGGAGTTAGCACTCTCACCCCCTGAGTGCTAATCTACCGAAGGTTAGATACAATTGCAACTTTTTTGTCTGTACGGGTATCCGAACTGAGCGAAGTTTCTCGCTTCTGCTTCTACCAGAGAACGCCTTAAAACAGCTGAGAGAGGCTATCCTCAAGGACAACCTCTCTCAGGGCAAATCGATCTGCCGCACAAAATTTTAATCGTCCTTCTTACCCTTCTTTTTACCTTTGCCTTTATCGTGAGCGTCACTATCGTTAGACAACTGGGTTACACCCAGCTCATTCAGAGTTGGCTGTACTTGAGGAGATGGTGTCACTTGAGCTGGTACTGGCGTTGGACTACTGGCAGGTGGAGCAGGTGCAACAAGGCGCTGTACCACTAGCGGAATGGCTGTAGTGCCAGCCAGGGAAACGGCACCGATCACACCTTGAAGGAGTGTGACTTTAAATCCCGTCTTTGGTGGCTCAGGGGACGATCCAGAATTGGTCATAAGTAACTAGCGTCGCTTTAAACGTTTCCATCTAAGTGAAAATGCATCCCTACGGCAACCGTAACGCTACTTTTTTTATCAATACTTAAAGATACTAAAAGCTAATAACCAGAAAATTGGCTACAGATGGCAGGTATAGCTAAACCGTCTTGTGCTGAGAAAGCCCTTGTCTTGCCTGAAAAAAGCAGGAAGTTACTACTTGCCGACTTCTGGGCAAACTGAGCGGAACCTGCCTGCCAGTATGGCTAGCTCCATCGGTTATTTCTTAAATAAATAGATTGGGGTTCCTAAATTGTTTTGTCACACGGTGCCAAACGAGTTCTACCATCATCTCTCACCACCAACGCTTGTAGAGGGATGTCTACAAACACTACACCTGGAGGCAACGCTTCAGGAATTGCAGCGCTACAGCTTTTACATGGAGTTGGGCTGCTTAGGCATTGAACTGGCTCAGACGTTTGAGCAACATCCATTGTTACCAGGAGCGGTACTGGTGGAGCAGGGGCAGTTTAGGGGCATGATTTCCCGCCATCGCCTGCTGGAGTATTTGATTCGTCCTAGCGGCATTGAACTCTTTCTCAAGAAACCGCTTCGGGTCTTGTACAGCTATGCTCGTAGCGATTTATTACTGCTGTCAGGGACAACACCGATCGTGGTGGCAGCACAGCAGGCATTGCGACGATCGCCAGAGCTACAAGGAGAACCGATCGTCGTCCAGGCAGATCCCCAAACGTATTACTTGCTGGATATTCACACGCTCAATATTGCCTACTGGCAGATCCGTGGCATTGAGACACAGGTGCGGTACGAGCGGACACAAGCGCAAATGATTCAGAGCGACAAGATGGCAAGCCTAGGGAGACTGGTAGATGGCATTGCTCATGAGATTCTTGACCCAGTAAGCTTTATTTGGGGCAATCTCAGCCACGTTTCTACCTACAGTGACAGCCTTTTACAACTGCTGACTGCTTACGAAACAAATCTGGGGCAGTTGCCTACCGCGCTGGCGCAGTTGCGAGACGACTTGGAGCTTGACTACCTTCGACAGGATTTGCCACAGACGATCGCTAGCATTCGTACAGGCGCAGAGCGCTTATCAAAGTTGGCAAGCAGCTTGCAAAACTTTTGCCACATTGATGAGGTTTACCCTAAGCCTGCCAACCTGCATGAACTGCTTGATAGCATTTTGCTGCTGCTCAAAAGCCGCCTCACTAGCGATATTCAAGTCGTCAAGCACTATGGACATTTGCCACCCGTCGTCTGCTTTGCCGGACAGCTTCACCAGGTTTTCATGAATATCCTTAGTAATGCGGTGGATGCACTGATTGATCAAGCAGTGAGCCAGCAGCTAGAGCAAGACTTAAGAGCAAGTCATCAGAGCCTCATACTTCCGCCCACTGCCGTGAAGCCGACGATCACAATCACGACCGAAATTCGATCGCAGGCGATAGTGGGTGCTCCCACATTGCGCTGGGTTGCCATTTGCATTGCAGACAATGGTCCTGGCATCGCGACTGCGGATCAAACGCGTATTTTGGAGTCGTTTTCGGTGAAGAAGCGGGCAGAGAAGGAAACGAGTCTAGCTGTAAGCTACCAAATTATTACAGCTAAGCATGGCGGCAAATTTAACCTGCGATCATGCCCAGCAGCTGACAGAACTGACGCTCATGCTTCAGCGACCTTAACAGAGCAGCCTTTAGCCACCGGAACAGAGTTTGAGCTATTACTGCCCCTGGTTTAATTCACGAAAACAAAAACTGTAGCTTAAGATACTTTTTATTATCTTCATATCTGCTTCAGATTTCTAGGGAATAATACAGATAGATCCAAACGCACTTAAAGCGGAGGCTGACAATGCAAGAACTTCAAGGCACGGTTCCGGTTTTCAAAACATCTCAGGAGATCGATCGGGCGGTGCGTCACTATCAAGCAAGCGATTTGCAAGGTGTTGAGTTGTTTCGTCAGTGGTTGGCAATTCGCAATGCTTCGTTAGAGCAAGAGGGTGCTGAACTGGCAGGCGATCGTGTTCCAGGTGACGCAAGCTACTAGAAACGAGCCGTTAACAACCTGTAAATTCAAATCTCTGTAAGGACAATAGACCTGCGGCATGGCTACGCTAACGCAACGCCATGCCGATAACATGACAAAACTGACTTTACTGAACTGTGTTCCTAAGCGTTAGGCCGCCCGGCGGAACGGCAACGAAATGGTGAAACGAGCACCTTCATTGGGGCTAGATTCTAGCGTGACCGTGCCGCCGTGTAATTCTGCCAGCTTACGTGTAATGACGAGTCCTAAACCACTTCCCTGGTGTTGTCGAGCCAGGGAACTATCAATTTGGGAAAAGGGCAAAAAGAGTTTCTGCTGATTAACGGCATCAATACCAATGCCAGTGTCCCAGACCAAAAAGTGAATCATATCGATGGTTGTATCATCGCTCGACTCGGCTGGCTCAGTTGCTGTCAAAGTATGGGCGCAGTTTGGTAGCGATTGCCGATAGACTTTCAAGCCGACAGTGCCCTCTTGTGTAAACTTGATGGCATTAACCAAGAGGTTCAGCAACATTTGCTTGAGCCGTCTGGGATCAACAACAATCCAGTCAATACTTGGATCAAGATCAATGTCTAGCTTGAGTCCTTGATTCAGCGCACGTTCACGGATCAAGCCCATCAGACCTTCACAGACGTCTGCAACTAGGATGGCTTGCACGTCTAGCTCCAGGCGATCGGCTTCAAGGCGTGATAAATCTAAAATGTCGTTAATCAAATCTAGTAAGTGCTGCCCACTCTCGTGAATGCGCTCCACATAATCCTGTTGTTTTGCGTTGAGCGTCCCAAAAAAGCCTTGCAGTAAGACGTTTGAGAAGCCTAAAACCGCTGTTAGTGGAGTGCGAAGCTCATGGCTAGTGGTGGCAATAAATTCTTGTTTGACGCGTGTGGTTTCGGTTAACTGTTGGTTTTGTTGTTCCAAAAGTTGCCACTGCTGCTTTAGTTCCGTTACGTCACGACTGACCCCCACTACGCGCTGGACTGCTCCTGATGGCGCTGTGATGGGGGTGTAAACGGTTTCAAAGATGCGGCGACCTTGTGGCAAGAGCAGTTCGTAGTCAACAAAGGCTTTTTCGCCTGTCTCAAAGGTGCGCTGAAGGGTGGAGTCAATGAATGCGGCTGCGTCACCAAAGAGCTCCTGATTTGTTTTGCCCACGATCGCCTCGGTCGCCAGCGCAAGCATCGTGCTACCCGCAGGGTTGATCGACAGGCAGCGGAAACTAGCGTCGTACTCTACAAAGACATCGGTTGATGTTGCTAAAAACGAGCGAAAGTAGTCTGCACTAACGCGCAAGTCGTGCTTTTGGTAGTGGAGGTCAGCTTGGCGAAGCGCGATTGCACACTGGCTGGCAACTTGCTCGATCAGCGTAATTTCATCTGGTGTAAACGAGCGATCGGGATGACGACAAACTGTGAGAATGCCGAGTAGCCCCTGGTCATCTCGAATGGGGCTAGTGTATTCCGCCAAGAATCGTGCCGTTAAGGATGATGCCGTTGAGGATGGTGGAGTCACGCGGAATGGTGTTGCAGCCGCTTGCTTAGATCCTGCCGTTGAAGACGCAGTTTCGGTGTCTCTAGCGATCGTCGGGCTGCGATCGGTGGGCGGCTTAAGCGTCTGAGACCATATAGTTGGCAGATATTGCCATGAAAACGATTCCCCTAGCAGGGCTGGTAAGGATGCACCGTTGCCAATACTCTCATAGCGAATAGTCAAGTAAGCCTGGTCAGTACTGATTAAACCAGCCGCACAGCGATCAAGATCGAGTATCTGCGTAAGTCCTTCCACCGCTGCTTGTAGTACCTGGTCAGCGTCGAGATGCTGGCGTAGTGTCTCGGTCAAATGATGCACCAGTTGCTCAAACTTAAGCGCCTGTGCTAGCGATCGCGTCCGTTCGCTCACTCGGTCTTCAAGGTCATGGGCACGCTGCTGAAGCGATTGCAGTAGCTGGTTTTGTTCAGCTGCGATCGCCATCTGAGTCGCTACCACTTGCAGCAATCGTTGTTCCTCAATCGTCCAGAGGCGAGGCGCGCGACAATGTACTGCTAGCAGACCCCAGAGGGTACGCTTTTGAGGCTCTAGTGCTGCATCCATGCTGACGATCGCAGCAACCATCATGCCCCGAACGTGAGCATTTTCTAGCACTTCCTTGTGGCAGTCGGACAGATCTTCGTCGAGGATATCGGTGGCTGCCCACAACCGTCCATCACGGTATGCATCCAGATAAGTCGAGGGCACACAGTCAGCCGCAAACGTTTGTCCCTGCATCAACGGGTAGTGGGGGGCAACCGCTTCTACCAAACAAACGCCGCTCTGGTCAGGAAAAAATTGATACGCAAGAACGCGATCGACCACAAGGGTTTGCCGCAGTCGTTCTACAGCGTCTTGCATCACGTCTTGCAAGCCAGTTGTTGCCCGCAACTGCAACGAGATATCTGCCAGCAGCGCCTCTCGCTCACGATAGCGCCACACCTCTTGCTCTCTCAGGCGACGATCGGTGACGTTGGTAATAAAGCAAAGAATAACTCCTTCGCTTGTTTCATCATTGGGTGTCAAGGAGAGGTTAACTTCAGTCCAAACTATGCTGCCATCACACTGCTGATAGCGTTTTCGAAAAACTTGCTGACGTTGACCGTGCTCAATCATTTGCTGAAGTAACTGTACTTCAGCCACAAAATCGTCAGGGTGAGAAATGGCACGATGATCGAGGCGGCGCAGTTGTGCTTCTGTATAGCCAACTAGCTTACAAAAAGCTGGATTGGCATGGGTAATGCCCCCATCTAAACCAAGCTGAAGTATGCCGATCGGCGCTTGGTGCCATAGAGCTTCAGAGGAGATGGTCTCATGTAACACAGACTAATTGTATTGAGGAGAGTTGAGCCGACGATACGTGTAGCAAAGCCTGTAACGTTGTGATCCGCATTGAGATTGCAATCAGAATACTCTTAGGCTCCGGTGTCACTCTTGTTATTGTTCCCCTAAGAGCGCTTGAGTAGAGGGGACTTCAGATAAAGATTTGTTGTGCTATTTCAAAAGCTAGCGATCAATCAAGTGTTTAAGGGTAAACGCTTAACGTCAACCGCAGCCAGAGCTAGCATTCCAGCTAACACTAGGCAGAGATCGAGCTTTCATCTTGTACGTCGGCTCTTGAACGAGCGTTCTCCAAAGCATTCTCAGGAGCCAAGTAAAAGCACTCGTAAACCTCTCAAGCCATCAGGGTAAGAGCTTTTAGTATGGCGATGCGAAGGCAATACCGAACCCCTGAGTGAAAAATCTGGCTTTGTTTAATCTGTGTTCTTTAAAGCCAGTTTGACAGCAGATTGAAAATGATGCGAAAGAAAGCTGTCACCGCGATCGCACTTAATCCAGCTACCACAGCTATGGCTATAACGGTCGTCAATACACTGCCGCCTAGCAAGACAACCACACGATGCAGTGGCGGCAAAAACAGTACGATCGGGAGCGTGAGACCCACTACAATCAGCAAATCTAGCCGCTCAATAATGCGACGACTTTGCAAAAAGACTAGTCCGGCTAGCAACACTACCCAAAAACCAGCACCGATTAGCACGGTGCCAGAAAGACTCAACAGGGCGATCGCCAGCAGCCCCCCTTCAAAGCCAGTAAAGGCAGCGGCACCCAACAATTCCACCGTTGAGAACGGCGCAATCGCAGCACGTTGGTGCACAGGTTTTGCCGACTGAACAGCGACCGGGGGGGCAGTTTGCCCAGGGGTAGGCTGAGGCGCCTGCGGCGGTGAGACGGGCTGCGGTAGCGTGGTAGCAGGTATCGGTGTTGGTTGAGGTGTCGGTGAGGGCGTTCGCTTTGAGGGCTGCGATCGTACAGTACCCGACGCTGCTTTCAACGCCACTAATACGTCTGCTGCCGACTGAAATCGCTGGCTGGGAGTTTGCAGCAGCATTCGATCGAACACATCAGCTAAAGACGTAGGGACATTAGGCGCATCATTACGCCACTTCCAGGTATTGCTATAGGAATCAAACAGATCATTGGGCTGCTTACCCGTCAACAGCATCAGGCAAGTGATAGCGAGGGCATAGAGGTCGCTAGAGGGATACACTTCACCACCCGACATCTGTTCTGGCGGCGCAAAGCCCAACGAATAAATACCAGTTGACTTAGCCGTTGCTGCGCCTTTGGCAGCCTGCTTCACTGCACCAAAATCCAACAGGTAAAAGCGTCCATTGCGATGACGCATGATGTTGGACGGCTTGATATCACGATGGATAGAGCCGTTTTCGTGGACAAAGGTTAAAACATCAAGCATTTCCTTCAGCATGGCTACCACATCGTCTGTGGAGAGCGTGCCTTTCTGTACAAGTTCCTCTTCCATCGTCTCCCCGTCAATGTATTCCTGTACGAGGTAGAAAAACTTGTCTTGCTTACCGGCTTGAGGGCTGGAAGCCGTCAGCTCAAAAAAGGCAAACAGGTCAGGAATCAGTGGATGCGTGTTGCCTAGCTGCTCCAGCACCTCTGCCTCGCGCTCAAACAACTGTTGCGCGACGACCAGTTGAGCAGGGCTAAGTTGACCAGAGGGCAAAAACTGTTTAACAACGCACTGGCGCATAGCAGGCGTGTAGCGATCGCGCGCTAAAAAAGCTGCCCCAAAGCCACCCTGCCCCAATAATCTCAGCGGCAGATATCGCCCAATAAGAATCAACTCCATGCCGCACGTGGTGCAATATTTTTGCGGCACTGCTTTGAGTGTGACTTGATGATCTAAGTCAGCGAAAGCATTGACGGGACGTGGACAGCCTGGACGAGTGCAGTAAAGATCCATAAGAAATGGGCTGTGAGGCGATCGCTAAGGCTAGCTTAATCAATTTCCGGCACGACTAAACGGCTGCTTGAACTGGAAATGGCAGGCTTTAACAGTTCGGTATGTTCCGGTTGGTAGGGCTGCAAATTGGCATAGCCAGCAAACTTTGGCAAAATCTCCCGGCAGAAGGCTTCGGCTGCCTTCGATCGATAGCGGTTGGGATTAATAATGACCGACAACATCCGTTTCACTACCACATCATCGATTCTGGCACGGTGCAACACACCCATTTGCAGCTCTTTTTCGATCGCCGAAATCGACACAAACGCTGCGCCTAGACCCGATTGCACGGCATTTTTGATTGCCTCGATCGAATTTAACTCCATCTCAATTTTGAGGCGACGCGTTTCAATACCACAGCGAGCTAGTACCTGATCAATAACTTTGCGAATCGTTGACTGTGAATCTAACGCAATGAACTGGAGCTTGTATAAATCGTCTTTTTGAATCGTTCCCGCTTTTGCTAGCGGATGCAAGACGGGCAAAATCAGTGCTAGTTCGTCCTCAGCATAGGGAATAATTTCTAGAGAGTCTTGCAATTCAGGCGAAATTTCGCCACCAATGATCGCAAGATCGATTTGTCCATTCGCCACACTCCAGGAGGTACGACGGGTTGAATGCACATGTAGCTGCACAGCAACATCAGGGTACTGCTGCCGAAAAACGCCAATCATACGAGGTAATAGATACGTGCCAGTCGTTTGACTCGCTCCAATAATCAACGTGCCGCCCTGAAGGTTTTGCAAATCTTCGATCGCGCGACAGGTTTCTTGACAGAGCGTGAGAATCTTTTCGCCATAGCTCAAAAGGAGATGCCCCGCTTCTGTAAGCTGTGCTCGCCTACCACCACGGTCAAATAAGGGCACATCCAACTGGCGCTCTAGGTTTTGGACTTGTAAACTAACGGCAGGCTGAGAGACGTATAAACTATCGGCAGCGCGCTTAAAACTTCCCTCAGCGGCGATCGCTTTGAGAATGCGTAGTTGATCCAGAGTAAATGGAAGGTCAGACATACTGCTAAACCTGAGAGATGGGAGGAGCCGGAGTGTTCATCTACTGGCTAAACAGCCTTTCACTCACCAGAAGCAAGAAGCTGCTAAACCAGAAACCCTAACACAGCCGCCTGCATAGTCCCTAGCAGTACGTTGTGCCATGTATCGTATTGAAACGTAAATTAAAGAACTATGAAACGGGAGGTTATTCAGGACTTTCTGAATTTACCAGGAATTGCAGGCGTTGCCCTAATGGATGGGCGCTCTCGTCCTTATTTCTGCGGAATCGATCAAGCCCTGAACTTTCAACAAAAAGAAGCTCTCGCTCAAGGTATCTTGCAAGTCGTTGAAACCATTCCTGATAGCTTTGACGTGTTTGAGTTTCAATTTGCTGAACATCAGGTGCGGCTTTATAGGCTCGATCGTGGCATGGTGCTGCTGGTGTTAACCCATCAGAGGTTAATCTGTGCAGACTATTTAAGCATGATCACCCAGCTTAAGACTGTGCTGAAGGAAGATATACCAAATGCGATCGCGACCTTTCGGTTGCTTGCAGGTAACGTCACCCTTACAGGTCTGCACTATCGCAGGCAGAGTGCTGCCCCAGCCACAACTCCTAACACAACAACAGCTCTCCAGTCAGAGAAGCCACAGGCAACTAGGGCTACACCGCTTGCAGACATACCACTGGTAGAAGAGACACCACTGGCAAACAGTAGTCCCGCACCGTTTCTGCCAGAACCTAGCCCTCCCAATGCTAAAACATCTGACGCTGCCACGTTGTTTGAGGCGATCGCCGCGCTCAACCACCTCAGCCAATTCACAACCCAATACCTTGGCACACACGTGATTGCAAACTACTGGAAGGCTACGCGTCCATCATCAGATTGGCTAGCCACTGTGCAGGTCGATCGCACTGCCCAGTTTACAGTCACGGGAGCACCACCGCAGGCAACCACTACACCCCTCACTGCACCAGAGCGCCAGTGGCTGCAAGAGTGGGTTACCGCTTTCGTCAAACGTTGTTCTCAAGTAATGCGCGATTTTCCTGCGATCGTTGAACAAAAAGCCCTCAACAACCAGCAAAAAGCACTCCTACTGAAGCCATTTAACGATTCCACAAAAGGGTAAAGAGTGCGGGGACGGCAGCGAGGGGAGCCAAGGGGCAGCAGGCAGCTGCAAGAGGAAAATTTTGAGTGTTGAATTCAGATTTAGTGTTCTTATCCCTTAGCCTTCAACCCCCCAACCTTATCTCTTACCCCCCACGCCTACGCCTCTCTCCCTATACTTCACCTTTTACTTTCTCCTCTAAAAATCATGGCTAAAACTGTCAGACTGGAACCGATCGCGCAGGAAACCTCTGTTGAAACCAACGGCAATCTGCTGTCAGTCCTTTTAAATAAAGATTTGGATGTTTTGAAAGAATGTGGTGGTCGGGGTATGTGCGCCACCTGCCACATCTACGTGCAAGAGGGCATGGAATCTCTGTCGTCGATTAGCCGCCGTGAACAACGTACGCTAGAGGTCATTACAACCTGCAAGCCCAACTCCCGCTTAGCCTGTCAAGCCAGAGTTCTGCAAAATGGTGTTGTAGTTGAACTACCACCCGGTATGTATATCAACTCCATCAAGGATATCGAAGCACTCATTGGCAGACGTGCCGATCAGGATTTGTTGCATCCTCTAACTGGGAAAGTGCTGGTCGAAGCGGGCAAGCTGATTACCCGATCGACGCTGAAGCAAATCGAAGATACTACCAGCTTCAATGTCGGTAGCTATTTCTCGCACACTAGCGATTTTTAGCCCCGTTACTTCGGTAGCGATCGCGCTTTCACTGGCGCAACCATGCAATCTCCGTTGCCATAAATGCAGTCGATCGCAGTCCAGATGTAAAGACGCAAATAAGCTACCGAAGGATGCCAAGTGCAAGCATGAAAACTGTCAGCGTCTTAACAGCAGTGTTTGCCATCAGCATTCTATCCCTGGCAGGCTGCCAAACAATTCGTGAACAGCGCTTGGGAATGACGAAAAAATGTCCCAACTGCAACCTTCGGGGAGCAAATCTAACAGGCTTTGGACTAGAGAACGCCGACTTGAAGGGGGCAGATCTGAGAGAGGCGAATCTGCACGGGGTCGTTTTGGATAATGCTGACCTAAGCGGTGCAAACCTCCAGAGAGCGGATTTAGGCGGTGCCTGGTTGGAGCACGCAAACTTGCAGGGAGCCAACGTGGATGGTGCCAATCTAGAGCAGGCAAAACTTGCGGATGCCAACCTCCAGGGTGCTAGCTTCAGGAATGCCAAACTAACAGGTGCAGTAAGCTCAAGGCAGACGAACTGGTGTCGAGCAATCATGCCAAGTGGAGCGCGATCGACTGAACCATGCGTCACCGCAGCGGCTACCCCACCATCCGTACAGCCATCTAAATTGCCCACACCCGCCAACCTGCCAGCCTGCCAGCTACCGCCAGCACTCACTGCTACTTCGGTGCCTAGTTCTGCCACCCGGACTAGCCCTGCGTTGTGGAGGCAAGCCACGCTCAACCGAACGTTACATCATTTTGATTACAAAACTGACCGAAATGCTAGAGGGGTTGTTGGCTCAGTTATCTCACTTGCTCTTAGCCCCAACGGTAAGCTGCTTGTCAGCAGCAGCGCCGAGCAAATTGACAATGACCCAAGTGCGAACCTGACCAGATTATGGAATTGGCAGACTAAGAAGGTTGTCTGTACGCTCCGAGGCTGGGCGGCGGAGCAGCCCTTTAGTCCAAATGGGCAGACACTGGCGGTTAGACTCAGCGATCCATCGCAAAAGGGTGAACAAATCCAGTTTTGGGATCTCCGCTCTGGACAGTTGCAGCAACGTTTTCCGGGCACCCATCGCCTTAAAGGTATTAGTCCTGATAGCAAGATACTGATCATGCAAGCTGATCGCGTCGGACCGAAGGTGCCAGTGCAACTCTGGGCTTTAGCCTCTGGCACATTGCAGCACACGCTGTTGGCGCATACCCAGGACATTGAAGCGATCGCCTTCACTCCTGATGGTCGAAGCCTTGCCACTGGTAGCTATGACGGTACGATTCGTCTGTGGAACCTCAAAACGGGAGCCGCCATCCGCACGTTTGATGCTCGATCCAAAGTTTGGTCGATCGCCATTAGCCCCGATGGCAAAACGTTAGTCAGCGGTCATGGTGATTTTGCCCGTACTTGGAACTTAAAAACAGGTCAGCTTACACACAGCTTGAAAGGGCAGGCAACTGACTATGTCCGCTCTGTAGCCATTAGCCCAGACAGTCAAACGATCGCTACTGGTACTCACGGAGAAATAAAGCTATGGCGCCTACGGGATGGAGCACTCGTTAACACACTTAACAACACGCCTGCTGAGCGAGGTCGTCTTTGTGCCAGCGAAGTGTGGTCGTTGAAGTTTAGCCCCGATGGGCAAACTCTTGCTAGCAGTAATTGCGAAATGATTAATCTCTGGAACTACAAATAAAGACGCAGTGAGCAGTTTTTTACAGTGTTCAATTAGCTGCAAAAAGCGGTTGATCGCTGCAAGTGTAAAGCGTTATCACTTCTAGGTTGCTTAAACCAGCCTTTCTATGAAGGTGAGGTTAAGTAGGTTGCTTAAAGGGAACACTATTTGTACCGAGATAGTTTAAGAACTTAGATCGCCGACCAATTCAACTTAGAAAGGATGACAATTAATGCCATATTCACTATTGGCTAAACCTTTGAGTAAACGTGCCTTGGCTGCAATCAGTCTCGCTCTCCTAACGGCAATGCCTTCCGCAGCCTATGCGTTTGCGCCAAACCCTCAAGCAAGCACCTTGGGCAAAATGTCTGCGAAGCAAAATGCTGATAGCCAGCAATGGTTAATGGCAGATGGTGACGATGACGACGACGATGATGACGATGACGATGACAAGAAAAATCGCAATCGCAATCGGGGACGCGATCGCGATGACGATGATAAAAAACGTGTCGTTCGGATTGACCTGAATCGGGCAAAAAACCTTGCTCGCCAAGCCGCAGAATCAGCAAACGGTGGCATTCGCTATTACCGTGCTGAAGCCTCCATGCATGGACCCGCTCAAAATTGTCCGTATGTTGATAACGGCGACTCTTGGACTTTTACCTTTACAGGTAATAGTGTTGGTTCACAAACCAAAACAATCCAAAGTGTGGTGACAGTTTACAAAAACACTAGCCGGATTGTGACAGCGTACAACGGTCCCGTTCGCACAGCGACAGTGCAACAAACTCAGGTGACAAACTTTTCATCAAGCCAGCGGACGGTGCTAGTTGATCTGCTGCGCGGAAACTGTACCTGTAACAATCTTTTGACCAGTGCGACCCGAACTGAAATTGTGAGACAATCTCGCTCTCTACCACCTAGTATTCAAAAGCAACTGCTGCGCGGTAAAGGTTTACCTCCCGGTATTGCCAAGAAATTGGTGCGGTTGCCGAAGCAAGTGAACACATACGTCAACTTGCCAGCGAACTATGATCTAGTAGTTATTGGTTCTAATGTGTTGCTGCTTGATCAAGTGAATTACGTTGTCGTAGATTATATCTCTAACGTAATTTTGTAAGTCGATCGCCTTGTTGATGATTCAGTTTCCTGCATGTTTCTCAATCGTTTAAACGCTTACAAGGGGTGCATCTACCCCTCAACATGATCGCCCCTTGCTGTTGATTCGGTTGAGTTAACATCACCTGACAGCAACCACTGGTTTCTAAAAAATAATTGCTGTCTGAAAGCTTCACGCTGTAGGTCTTGCACTTGAAATTAATTGAACGGCTGTAAATGCTCTTTACAGCCGTTTTCGCTTGCATAACTGCATTGACCACCCTATCCAAAGCCATAGCGAACTCAGACGTTTAGGAAGGATTGTTCATTAATAGCCCAGCGCCTATAATTGCGGTTCAGGCGATCGCGGTAGAACTGGTTGAAGTACTTGTGGCAGTGCTGCGGCTCCATCAGATTGGTAACATCGTGACGCGAACGCTTACGCCTGGTTGATCGAGCGATGGCTTTGAGCCAGGAGAATTGACAATGCGCCCACCGCAGCCCTCCCAGCCTTTAACCCAATTATGGCAAGCCTATAGTAATACCACCCTCCTGCATTACTTACTTCTGTTTGGTTGTGGCTGGGCAACTGTTTTACTAATCAATTACTTCTATGGCACGATCGCCCTTTTTACCGCTGCGGGCATCTTTGCTGCACTCTTGAATTATCCAGTGGATTGGCTGTCGCGCTCTATGCCTAGAGGGTTGGCGATTGCCATTACCTTTCTTGGGGCAATCGCTTTACTGCTGGGGTTAATCATGCTAGTCGGGTTGGAAGTGGTGAACCAGGGGCAGGGGTTGCTGACTCAGCTCAAAGATACTTTGAACCAGCCAAACTTCCTGCCATTCCGGGACTTCCTCAACCAACTGGATATCAGCAGGTTCATTGGCACGCTGCAAACAGGTTTAGCCTCCGGACTAGGCGTAGTACAAACCATCTTTTCCAGCGTTTTTACCGGTATTTTTGGGGCAGTGATTAGCCTGTATATGCTGATTCATGGTGAAAAGCTATGGCAACTATTTCTTAGGCTGGCACCTATTGCGTCTCGTGATCGCTTTGCTCAGACGTTCCGACACAGTTTCCTTGGCTTTTTGCGTGGACAACTGCTGCTAATGCTGTTCTTAGCAAGCGCTACTTTTATTCTTTTTTCGCTTTTGGGCATTAACTATGCCCTTATTCTGGCGGTAATCATCGGCATACTAGATGCGATTCCTGGTATTGGAGCCACGCTCGGCGTACTGGTTGTGACCCTGCTAGTCTTCGCCTCTCAAGGAGGCGCGATCGCCCTTAAAGCGGTAATCACCTGCGTCATCCTTCAACAAATTCAGGATAATTTTGTGCATCCCAAAGTGATGGGAGATGCCCTGGAATTAAATCCGGTGCTGCTGTTTTTGGCTCTCTTTGTGGGCGAACGGGTAGCTGGCTTGCTAGGAATTTTTCTTGCCATCCCGATCGCGGGTATGATTGCCGCTTGGATGCGATCGAACAAGGAACCTGCGCTATTGCCAGAAGAAGACCCAGAGGAGTTTCTAGGTCAACTAGACAAGCTTGATTAAGCTGACTTGAATGCGACAGGATGGGCGTGCGATCGTTAATCTTGTGATCCAACGCCACGAAACGTCCTATAGCAGTCCTAATAGTTGTGAGATTGAGAGGCTTTGTGAGAAAGGATTTCAGGGGAATCCTTTCTCACAATTCAAATAGGATCGCTATATCTGGCTAGCTTCTTCAACGGACTCCCAAAGCATGAAGCAGGAACAGCTTAAACTGGCGTAAAGCTAGCGGTGACTGTTTTCAAGCGGTCTAGGGTGAAGTCTCGCTCTAAATAGGACAATAAAGCACCTGCTTTCGGTCCACGTTCTTTGCCCAGAAAAGACAAATAAACAGCTTTAAAGGCAAGGGGTTGCTGCATCTCCAATTCTCTTGCCGTTGCAAATAATGCTGTTTGTAGCGCCTCAGCATCCCAGGCTGGAACATTAGCTAAGGTGTGGATTAGCTGTTTGAGATAAGCCACCTGTTCTTGAGTCAGGTCTTTTACCTTTTCAGGAACCTTGTCAAGATAAATCACCAGTTTTTCTTCTTCATCAGCATAGTCTGCTAACCATTTTTGAGCCACTGCAATTCTTTGATTGGCAATCTGCCAGTCATATTCATTAAGGAGCTGTGTACTACGTGCTGTAATCTCTTTTTGCAGATCAAGGTGCGGCACTTGAAGCAAAGAAATTAGCGTACTTAGCTCGACTGGATGGTAGGGCTGAATGACTCCATCTAACTGAGCATATAACAATGGTTTTAGCTCCTCGGGCAAGGCAGTTGCTTGTTGCAGCTCTGGCGACAAAGCCTGATGTTTCTCAATTAAAGTGTCATAGTCTCGAAAGAGCCGAGTTGTGGTCTCATAATTGGGAGCAAAGTTGATGACCGTTTTCGGCTGCGTTCGCAGTATCAAAAAGCGAAGTAATTCAGGCGGAAGTAAGGCAGCAATTTCTTTAGCACTTGAGCCAACGCCCTTCGATGAACTCATCTTTGTTCCATTGACCAAAATGAATTCGTAGGGTGAATGAAACGGTGGCTGCTTACGTAATACTTTGCGGCAGATTGCATTCGCAACATCTCTAGAGCCGCCCTTTTGGGAGTGGTCTTTTCCAGCAAGCTCAATATTGATGCCTAAAAGATCCCACTTGGCGACCCACTCCACTTTCCAGGGTAATTTGCCATTGCCATCAAACGGAGAAACCCATCCTGAGTGACCACAACCTTTTACCCAATCAGTTGCATCAGGCTTACAGGTATAGAAAACTTCCGAACCGTTGTAATCAGAGACGACAGTTGTTGCAATCTTGCCGCAATTTTCACAAATGGTTTGAAAAGGATACCAGTCGTCCGATCGCCGTGCTTTGCTAACTTCTAGATAAGCTTCTCTTACAAGTTGAGCATTTTTGAGAAAGATATCAATGTAAGTATTTAGGCGACCAGAGCGATACAGATCACGTAAATAGTAAACCTCTGGTTTAACGCCTAAATACTCGAAAACTTCTAGAAACTCACCCATAAAGTATTTCGCGTAATCGCTAGCACTATCCTCTGGTGAGGGCACATTGCAGAGAGGGAAACCCAAATACGGTTCAAATTTTTGGCGATCGAGATAATGAGGCACCGTATCAAGCGCATCATAATCATCCACACCGTAGAGAAACTTAGGCGATTTCCCAGCATATTTTAAGGCTCGGTAAATCACATCATGGATCACAACCCCTCGTAACGATCCAACATGAACCCTTCCAGAGGGAGTTTTTGAATCGTTGACAACCTGGTTTTCTTGTGCATCCGCAGCAATTTTGTCAGCCCAAAACATGAATTAACCTTTGTCTCTACAATCCTTTTACATTTTACGAGAATATCTTGCGTAGTTGATGTAGAAAGCTGCTTGAGGCTCCTTACAAACACACGAAACCCTCCTGCTCAAAATTGCCAGCGTTTAGGCGAGAGTCTTCTAGAGTTTTAAACATCCAAGCAACCACCATCTTCCCTGAACCTCGTATCCTGGTTAAAGATGCATAGCGGTCTGAGATAGCGATGGCAGAGATTAAACCTATTCATGTGATTGGCGGCGGCTTAGCGGGGACTGAAGCCGCGTGGCAAATTGCCCAGGCAGGTATCCCGGTCGTTCTATACGAAATGCGACCACAACGGTTAAGTCCGGCACACCATTCAGAGCATCTGGCAGAACTGGTATGCAGCAACTCCTTTGGGGCACAGTCGAGTGATCGCGCCTCTGGTTTGCTTCATGAGGAACTGCGGCGTTTGGGTTCGATCGTGATTGGTAAAGCCGATGAACACTCAGTGCCAGCAGGTGGTGCGCTGGCGGTCGATCGTGCCATTTTTAGCAAGAATTTGACTGAAACGCTTGCTCAGCATCCTCTAATTGATCTGCGACGTGAAGAAGTGCAGGCAATTCCCACTGAGGGCATTAGCGTCTTGACGACAGGACCTTTAACTAGTCCGGCTCTAACAGGGGATCTACGCCGCTTTACAGGCATGGAGTACATGAGCTTCTTTGATGCCGCTAGCCCGATCGTCGTGGGCGAGTCGATCGATTTTGAGGTGGCGTTCCTTGCGTCTCGGTACGATCGAGGTGAAGCCGCCTATCTCAACTGCCCCATGAACCGTGACCAGTATCTTCACTTTCGGCAAGAGCTCTGTCAGGCAGAGCAGGCAGAGCTAAAAGACTTTGAACAAGAAACAGCGAAGTTTTTTGAAGGCTGTTTGCCGATCGAAGAAATGGCGAGACGTGGCGAAGATACCATGCGCTACGGTCCACTGAAACCTGTGGGCTTGTTTGATGCACGGCAGGGAGACTTTCGGGAGCCTGAAAATAAGACGAAGCGTCCCTATGCAGTCGTCCAACTGCGGCAAGAAGATCGGGCAGGACAACTGTGGAATATGGTGGGCTTTCAGACAAACCTGCGCTGGGGTGAGCAAAAGCGTGTGTTCCAACTGATTCCGGGCTTAGAGAGTGCCGAATTTGTTCGTATGGGTGTGATGCACCGCAATACCTTTGTCAACGCGCCGGAGTTACTTCATGCGACGTTGCAATTTAAGCAGCGCGAAACCTTGCTCGCCGCAGGTCAATTGGTCGGCACTGAAGGTTACACAGCAGCAGCAGCGGGCGGCTGGCTGGCTGGCACGAATGCAGCGCGGGTCGCGTTAGGACAAGCGCCGATCGCCCTACCTGTAACCACCATGATGGGTGCCTTGTTCGACTTCATTAGTTCGGCATCGCCCAAGCATTTTCAACCCATGCCGCCTAACTTTGGGATTCTGCCAGAACTGCCCAAACGCATTCGCAACAAGCAAGAACGGTATGGCATGTACCGCGATCGCTCCTTTAACGATCTTGCTACATGGATGAATCAGCTTCGTGTAGCAGCATAAAGTTGTTGGTTTTTAGTTGTTGGTCGTTAGACAAAATCCAGTCTCAAGCTAACAACTAACAACTAACAACCATTCAGACTTTCGCTTCTAGAGACTTGAGATACTCTGTATTCACACCCGATTCACGCATAAGGGCAATTTTGCCGGTGCGAGCAATTTCGCGAATGCCAAATTTGTTGAGCACCTGGACGATCGCTACCATCTTGCCCGGATCACCGACTACTTCTAGCGTGACAGAATCTTCGGCGACATCAACCACCCGTGCCCGAAAGATCTGCGCCAGTTCGACAATCTCAGAACGATTGGTGCTGGTAGCGTTGACTTTCATCAGCATCAGTTCGCGCTCGACACAGGGCACTTCAGTAATGTCTTGCACTTTCAGCACGCTGATGAGCTTGTAAAGTTGCTTGGTCAACTGCTCAATGCTGTTATCATCGCCAGGAACAACCATCGTAATGCGCGAAACGCCCATTTGCTCAGCAGGTCCGACAGCTAAACTCTCGATATTAAACCCACGACGGGCAAACAAACCAGCAATGCGGGAGAGAACCCCCGCTTCGTCTTCAACTAGAACCGAGAGAGTATGCTTCATGGACTTGAGATTAGCTTAAGAACGGCGAGTGTGGTGGAAGTCTAACAGTGCAGCAGGGGACGATCGTGCTTGAGTCTCCCATTTTATCGTGAGAGTCTGTATTCCTTAACCATCTCTCAATAAAGAATGAGGAAGCCTTGCAGGATTAAGTCATGTCCTGCGAACGATCAAGAGTAAACGAAAGCATGAAAAAGGCAAGCGGCAATGGTTACTTTAAAGTAATGGTTTGTCCTGTTTCAGCCGATCGCCTTGCTGCATCTGCCACTTTTAGCGTGTATAAACTCGCTTCGGGTGTCACGTAGAGCGGACTACCGTCGATTAAGTAATCCAGCACCATTGCCGTATCTTTAGCGAAGAGTCCCTGACGACTGCCTAGTGCGATCGGTTGGCTTCCCTCTGCCTGCACGAGCGTTCCCTGATCCCCATCAAAGATCAGTGCGCCCTTTTCGCCATGCACCTCCATTTTGCGCTCTGGTTGCCACATAGCTTCACCTTTGGCATAAATGACTTCTGCCAATAGACCCGATTGAAACCGTAGCTGGGCAGTGCAATAACAGGTCGCATAATGGGGATCGCTCAACTCGCTGCGATCGCTAAACTGGGTCTGACAGCTTACAGTTGCCACCTTGCCAAAGAGATCGGTGAAACGATGCAGCCGCGACAGGGCACCCATCAGCGGGAACCCAAAGAGTTCAGGCTGATACGTCCAGCGCTGAGGAGCGGGACGCTCTGGTTTGATGGTGGCGTAGCGGGCGTAAAAGGGAGTGTCGATCGCCGACAGTGAGGCTTTCAGCGCCTGGTGCATATTGCCCAATAGCTCGATATGCTCAATGTGCAGCAGTTTGTTTTGAGCTTTCGACAACGCAATCAACTCCATCGCTTCGGCAACATCCAGCGCTAGGGGATACTCCACAATGACGTGCTTCCCTGCTTCCAACGCGGCTCGGACGATCGCTCCATGATCCCGATTTACTGTAGCGATGATGATCAAGTCTAGAGACGATCGCTCTAGCAGTGCTTGCCAGGATGCGATCGCGTCTGCGCCATAGGTTTGGCTAAATGCCTGCGTGGTTTCGAGGATGTGTCCGGCAACGGCGGCTAGTGTGGCACGCGGTTCTGCCTGGAGTGCCTGTGATCGCAGCTTTGCCGCATAGCCCGTACCAACCAGCCCGACCTGGAGAGGGGTCGAAAAAGACGAGGCGTTTTTTGTCATGGGCTGCACTCTTAATGTACCTGTCATCACAAAACCCTAGCACCACAAAAAATAGTTAAGGATAGAAACCGCCTGCTGTCAGTAGCGCTAAGGCATGAGGCTTCGGCTCGGTGGTACTGAAGTTATCGTTCCATCGCTGTTTGCATCATTATGAGATCGGCGTTACAGGTCTTTATATAAGCTAACTAGATAAAATCTGGTACTTTTATTACGAATACCATTCATCCCACTGATGACGTAACGTTTCTAAACCAATGGTTTTCCCGTAGTATCAAGAGTAAAGCTGATTCAGGAAGCAGACTTTATTCAAATAAAGCTACGGAGCCAGCTTCCAATGAGCTTAGAGTACTGTTTCCATTAATTGAGAGGACCACTGCATGGCAACTTTTAAAGTCACGTTAGTCAACGAGGCTGAAGGGCTGAATACAACGATTGAGGTTCCTGAAGACGAGTATATTCTTGATGCTGCCGAAGAACAGGGGATTGATCTACCCTACTCCTGCCGCGCTGGTGCTTGTTCGACTTGTGCTGGCAAGCTAAAGGAAGGCACGGTTGATCAGTCAGACCAATCGTTCTTAGATGATGATCAGATTGAAGCAGGCTACGTGCTGACGTGCGTTGCTTACCCAACCTCTGATGTCACAATCCTGACCCATCAAGAAGAAGAACTGTACTAACGGTTACGCTGTTGCTGTACTGATGTAAAAACAGGCGGTAAGGAGTTTCTATGGCTCTTTACCGCCTGTTTTTGTTTTTATAACCTTAGGCTCTGGGTAAAGATTTTGGCGTGGCTAAACTTACTGAGAGAAGAGCCAAAACACCACTTTTAATGTTGGTAGAGCAACTATTCTCAGGTCAGCAAGGATGAGTGATGGCTCAAAAGAGCTTGACTAGGAGTAGCAGCTAACTGCTTTTTAGCTACCGTTGTTCTGGTCGCCGCGCCAGAACGTAATGGCATCACTGATGGGTCGCAGTTGAGTGCCGGGATAGTAGAAGCTAAGGATGCGATCGCTCGACCAGCCCAGCTTACCGAGATGATAGGTGCCTGTTTGACTTAGCCCAACGCCATGCCCAAAGCCACCACCAACGAAGCTATAGCCTTGTAAGGTCTTGTTTGCGCCATAGAGCGGTTCGACGTAAAACAAGGTGCTGTTCGGCGCGTACAGGGCGACGAGAATGTTGTCTTTCACCAGTTCAAAGGTGCCTCGATCAGTGGTAATGCGTACGTTTAGCACTCGTCCAGCCGGGGATCGCTTGGTTACTTCAAGACGTTGAATGGTTTTAAAGTTGGCTAGCGGATCTTTTGAGGCGACCAGGTAGCGCCGTATGTCTCGATTAAGATCCTCTAAACGGCTCTCAACCCGCCAGCGAAACAGGTTAGCTCCGGCTTCATTGAAGCCTTTGGTCTGGCTGATGAAGCGGCGAAAATTCTTTTCCTCTGCCAGGTTTTGCCGCGCCAAGTCCCACGGCTGACCTACTGAATCGATGACAGCCCGCAAGTAAGGGCGATCGGCACCTGCCCAAATATCGGTAAAGGGTGCAGTAATGCCGCCCGTTGAGGAAGAGTAGACGGCATCGACCAGCTCGTTCTTGTAGGTGAGGACAGTGCCACGAGTGGCAGCGATCGCGCGATCGGTCGCTGGATGAGCGCCTGTAAGACCGTTATAGACCTGACATTGGGTATCGGCACAAAGCTGATAGCCGTCGATCGCAAAGCGTCGCACATTACGCAGGGCATAGGTACGAGCCAGAATTGCCTGCACCTCTAGCACAGGCTGCACTGCCCAAGCACCAATCTCATGCGGCACCACCCCGCGCAAATAGGTTTCAAGTGGTACCTGATTAACCAGCGTATACGTGCCATACGTATTGGGTTGCAGCCGTAAACTACCAGCGTAGAGAGTGCGTTTTTTGTCACCGCTTGTCTGTAGGACTTGAATCGTGCCTTGTGACGACCCAATCTCAACGCGATCGCGGGTATAGCGGTAGCCATTGACCACTAGCGATGCACGCGGCTGTTGCGGCAACACCTGAGTATCAATGTATGCCGTTTGCATACCCTGTGCTTGAAGACTCTGTAACAGCAGACGACGGAGTAAAGGATTGCTATACGTGTCTCGTTTTGCCCAGACCTGCCAACGTTCCGGTTGGGCAACTTCGACCGGGATGCCCTGCGCCAGCCAGCGCTTAGCGCTCGCTTCGGCACTCTCAAAACTGCGGTGAGTGCTAAGAACAACCCGTTCTTGCAGGTTTGGTTCCGGTAGAGTTTGCTGAACGACATCCAGCTTGGCACTTGTAGCGGTAACAGTTTGAGCCTTGCCCTTGGTTTCAAACCGGAAGGTCAGACGATCGCCTGTGGCTGCCTGCAACATCAGTCCATCAGTTGCTTTACTGCCAAAGCGTTGCACCACACCAATCTGTAACTCGACATCCTTACGAGTGGCGGCGGTGCCGGGTGCTGCTAGCCCAAGCCCAAGCCCGAACATAGATGCGATCGCCAACACGACCCCAAGCGATGGCTGACGAAGTAGTGCTTTGACAGCTACCGTCGCTCGCTGCCTGTAAAGCTGATCCTGAGCATTCTGATCTTGAGCAACGCATTCTATCCGCATAACCGACCCAAAAAAGTAGGGATTGATTGAACTCCATCCTAAGATAGTTCTTCTTAACCCCAATCATCTGCTTCTTTGCAATTGCTTAAACGGTGTGCGATCGTTTAACTAACTGGACTAACCTTTGCCCGATAGAGCAGGCGATCGCCCTGACGATAGCCTGTATAACGCACTTTGACGCGATCGCCGGATTGAGCCACACCTGCCATCAATTGATGCTGCTGGGGATCGTAGGACACCTCAGCGCCAACCGTGGCGATCGGCTCGATATCCCATGCTTGCAGCAATTGATCCAGTGGACGCAGCAATGGCAGCATTTTGACAGCCGGGGCTTGTGGATTTTGCTGCGCGGCATAGGCAGCGGTTGGCAGTTGCAGCAGCAGTGATTCCAAAACTTGCACGCTTGACTGCTGAAACTCCTGCCACAAATCCTGGCGTTGCTGCGCAAGCTGTTGCTGTAAGCGATCGTACTCATGCTGCAAGTCCAACAGGCGTTGATGAAGTACAGCGTGGTCAATTTCGAGTTTTGAGTTTCGACTTTTGAGTTCTGAATGCTGACCGCTGACCGCTGACGCCTGATCACTGACCGCTGACGCCTGACCTTTCGCATCAGCCGCTACAGACAGTAATTCGCTTACAGGTACTTGAAGAACATGGCTCAGTTTCAGCAGCGTCTCGACCCGCAGTTGGGTATCGCTACGTCGTAGCCGCAGAATTTGGTTTTCTGACACACCTGCTGCCTGACTCAGCGCCCTAAAACTAGAAAAACCCACCGACTGCATCAACTCGCGCAAACGGTGGGTAAAATCTGGGGACATAGGGAAAGAAATTCTAAGTTTTAAGTTTTGAATTTTAAGTGGTCAATTCCACTCAAAACTCAAAACTCAAAACTCTTAACCTTCTAAGAGACTTCTCAGCATCCAGGCAGTTTTTTCATGCACCTGCATCCGTTGAGTTAGCAGATCAGCCGTTGGCTCGTCGTTCACCTGATCGACAACTGGAAAGATCGATCGCGCCGTACGGACAACCGATTCTTGACCGGCAACCAATTCGCGGATCATGTCTTCTGCTTTGGGCACGCCTAGCGTTTCGGGAATCGAACTCAACTGCGCGAACTCTGAATAGGTAGCAGGTGCAGGAAAGCCAAGTGCCCGAATTCGTTCAGCAATCAAATCAACAGCCGTAGCCAATTCGGTGTACTGCCCCTCAAACATCAGGTGTAACGTTTGAAACATGGGACCAGTCACGTTCCAATGAAAGTTATGGGTTTTGAGATAAAGGGAGTACGTGTCTGCCAGAAAACGAGACAGACCTTCCGCGATTTCGCCTCTCGCTTTTTCGTCAATGCCGATGTTGATGGGCATTGTTTCGGTTGGGATTGCCATAATGTCCTTTAAGTAAAAGAAATCGTTTCGTTGAACGCAGTGAAAACGTTGAAATGAGCGATTTGTGACGAGTTCTAACAGTAGCTTGTTTAGACAGTAGCTTGTTAAGAACGATCGCCGCTAGTCTGCTGTGGCAAAAAAATACTACCCATTCGTGCAAACTACTCGTAAAAGCAGCCTAAGCCAAATGTCGCTGTAGCACCGCACGCGGAGCACGTCGAATGCGGCAAAGAATCGTTTCTTGCCCCAAACGGCTACAAGCTTCATAGCGATGGCAGCCAGAAAAACCGTAATATTCGCCCTCAACTTCAAGGACATCGATCGGCTCTTGCTGCCCAATGTCTTGAATGGATGTCATCAAAGCACTAACTTTCGCCTGATCATTTTGTCGAAACAAGGGGCGACGAATCTTATCAATAGGTATTGCTTCTACTCTGACCATTGCCGTTCTCTCAAGCTCACCTCTAAATCATACTCATTATGACTACGGATTGCAACCTGGATCGGGAAGGAGTGAGGGGAGAGGAGTGAGTTGTAAGCCTAACCTTTTGCCTTTTGCCTTTAGCCCTATTGGCTCAACCAGGCGATCGCCCGTCGAATCCACTCTTCTGCATCCGCAGTTTTCGAGAGGCTGCTGCTTTGTCCTACTGTTTGTAGTGCCTGGGCGATTTCACTATTGGTGTAGCCCAATGCCAGCAAGGTCATCTCCACATCTTCCTGAATTGAAAGAATTGGTCCCGCAGAAGGAGCGGTGATCATGCCTGCTTGCTGTCGCCATTCTGCTAGCTTTGTTTTTAGCTCTAACGCAAGACGTTCGGCGGTTTTGGTGCCTACGCCTGGAGTGCGAGAGAGGGCACGGGTGTTGCCAACGACGATCGCCTGTATCAAGTCTTGCAACCCCATCGTGTCGAGCAGCGCTAGTGCCAACTGCGGACCAATACCACTGACGCTGACCAGTTGCCGAAACAGATCGCGCTCGGCAGCTGAATCAAAGCCAAACAGTACAATCTGATCCTCCCGCACATGGAGATGCGTAAAAATTTGCACCGTCTCCCCCACGCCAGCCAACTGCTGCAACAGACGCGGCACAATTTGGATGTCATAACCAATTTGACCGACTTCTAACGTTAAGGTGACACGGTTGTTCGCTTTCTGGATATATGCAACAGTGCCTTTGAGGTAGCCGATCATGCAGTTGTTGTGTTCCCAGAGTTCTGGGCGAGATGGTAGTGATAGCGTTTCCTAGTCTACCGAAGTAACAGGGCTTTTCATTCTGGTAGTGCCGCCGTTACGAACCCAGCAAAAATTCGTTGATGGTACTCCAGTCGTTGCGTTGGGAGACTTTTTTTCGCATGACGATCGTATCGGCAAGATACGTTGCATCACGTGCGACACCTGAAAACCTGCCAGAACCCCAGGTGTAGAGCCACGGTAGCCCAAGAAAATAGAAGCCTGGTACGTCTGTAACACCGCGATCATGCCCTGGATAGCCTTTGCCATCAAAGACTGGAATTTCGATCCAGCTAAAGTCGGAATGGTAACCTGTAGACCAAACAACTGCGCCAATATTAGCGGCTTCATAGTCAAGGTCGAGGAGCGCTTGCTCAGGTTCCCAGACAGGTTGATAGGGTGGTTCGATCGGGGCTGAGATGTGATTTTTTTCGATGAAGCTATCAATGCCTTTTTTGATATTTTCGGCAACTGCATCAGCTTGATCGAGGTTTTGCTTCAAATTGTCGGCAAATTCGAGTTTGTTGTTGCGAATGGTTTTGAGCCGACCGTGGAGTTGCATCCCTTCAAGTGCAAATTGGCGCAGATCGATTTCGCGTCCGCCACCGCGACCTGTAACGTAGTGATTGGTATTCGTACGTGCTTTCTCTTTTTGAGGATGTTCGTCGATCGACAGGTCGTAGTACCCCATTTGATCGAGCCAATCCACTACATCTTTGCCACGGTAGCGACGGGGCGAGCGAGGCGCACTGCCCACACATAAATGCACCTGCTTGCCTGCAAGGTGAAGATCTTCAGCGATTTGACAGCCAGATTGCCCCGTGCCAACGACCAAAACTGCCTTGCCGTCGGGCAACGATTCTGGGTTGCGGTATTCGGATGAGTGCAGTTGGACGATCGCTTCAGGCAAACGCTCGGCGATCGAGGGCAGTTTGGGTACGTGATAGCCGCCGACCGCAATAATGACCTGATCGGCTGTGTAGTTGCCGATCGTTGTTTCAATCTCAAACACGCCAGCCTCATTGCGTCGCACCTTTGACACAGCAACGCCTTCCTTTAAAGGTGGATCAAACGAGGCAGCGTAGGCTTCGATGTATTGCACAATTTCATCGCGCTGCATAAACCCGTGTGGGTCATCGCCTGGATAATGGAAGCCAGGGAGTTTGCACTGCCAGTTGGGCGTTACCAGGCAAAAGGAATCCCATCGTTTGGCACGCCACGAATAGCCGATCGTGTTTTTCTCACAAACGAGATGGTCAAAGCCTCTTGCTTTCAGGCAATAGCTCATGGCTAAACCAGCTTGACCGCCACCGACAATAACGACAGCATAGTGCGTTTGCATTTGGTTTCTACTCGCTTGCTGGGTCAGATTACTCGCCAGCGTACGTGTTGCTAGAAGGGGTAGTTTGTATCTCCGAATACGGAAGGTTTAAGTCTGACACTCTAGCGAGGGGTGGCGATCGCAGCGTTCCCAGTCGCTTCTAACTGATGACAACACTCTGTTTAAATCGACAGGTCAACATCAAGTTGTAAAGGTCTCATACCAATTCTCTTCTGACACGCAACAAAGCAAGATCCCCCTGCTACGGCTTCCCACTCATAAGAGGGATTAAGGGGGAGCAGTAGGCAGAGGGAATCTGTAGCAAGCATTTGAATTGAGATAATGTTCCTCCAAAGGTTGGCAGGAAAACGTGGCTCAGTAGAGCGAAGCAGCGTTACGCATTGAGATCAAAGGTCATGAGTTTGAGGTGATCAGGATTTGCAAGGATTTCTTTGGCGAGTAAGTACCCGGTAATCGTCCAAGTCTGGTAGCGCCGTGCTTCCTTGCCAATTAAACGACCATCGGGACCATCGTAGTATTCAGGCCATTGATCTTGTACTAGTCGGCGTTCGGCAATGGCGATCGCGTGGTGCGCCAGTTCACCACGGTTCATTTTTTTTGCCGCTGCCACCAGCATCCATAGCAAAACCGGCCAGCTTCCGCCATTGTGGTAAGACCAGGGACGATTTTTGGGGTCAGCGCCAGTGATCGTGCGCCAGTCAACGTCTTCCAACGCCGGATAGCAAAGCTTCATGGGCATATAGCTGATTAAGTCGCTCCAGCGCAGCTCAATTAGATTCAAAATTTTATGGGATTGTAACTCTGTCGTAAGCGACCCGATAATCGCCATCAAGTTACCCAGCGCAAAGAAGCGACAGTCTAGCTGCGAAGGACCTAAATTGCCCGCTAGATAGCCCCCTGCTTCGGGCACCCATTTTGCCAGCCGATAAAACGGGATTGAGTCGGAGTAAATATTGAACTGGTTGAGCGCTTCTTCACCATATTCTTCGACCTGGTAGCGGTAAATGACGTTCAAGCGGTCTGGGTCAAGCCAGTAATCCTCGCGTAGCTGTCGCAGCAGGAGCGGTAGACGACTACACACTGCCTGAATCATAATTTGATTGTCTGTATTAGGCACCAGTAGCTCGAGACTGGCTCGCAGCGCGGTATAAAACAGAGACTGAATATCGAGCGGATGCCCGTAAAGCCCCATCCGTCGATCGATCATGCTGGCTCCATCCGGCACCAATACCATCGGATACATATCGAAGCGTGTGACCAGACAGAGTTCGAGGCTGACGCGAATGCCTTCTTGAAAATCAGCCCGTTGCACTAGCTCAAAGTCTTGCGTTGCAATGAGGTACGCACGCAAGAGAATAATCCACCATAAACAGGCATCGGCGGGAGCCACTCGACCGATCGCGTGATTGCCGAAGTCTGCCTTGATATATTCTTGCCCGTCAACCATCACAATCTTGAAGCTAGCAGGCATCAACCCACGACTAGGCTTGGAGCAATCAAGCTGCCCAGTTTTAGGCTGCAGCTTGAGGGTCGCTTCCAAAAAATTGCGCACAATGGCGGGCTTGCCTTTGATCAAAAACAGCAGCCCCGAGGAAATAAAGTCGCGGATAAAGCACTGGTCGTAGTTCAGCGATGCTACTTCAGGGTCACTGGCTGCGATCGTGCCGATCGGTTGCCCCTCGTAGTAAATGATCGATTTTTCAAGGGCTTCCCACGCTTGTTCAACGATCGATGGTTCACTCAAGCCTTGATCCCTCTGACAACAACTAAGATCAATATAGATGGCATGAAGGGCGATCGCTGCCGATTATGTTGCAATCCTAGCCAAAATTGTGACAGTCCCCTAGACGGCACGTCAGTATTGCTTGATGCAGTAGAACGATAGCTACACAGACACCTTGTAACGTTTAGGTTATTGGTAAGATATGGCAGATTTCATGCCGATTTGTTCTTTCAAAACGGTAAGTGAAATGTCCTATAACTAGGCTCAGTTAAAGGCAATCTATCCTAAAGGACGAGGAGCTAGCTGTCTTTACAACGAAGTCTGTTGATTGTCATTAAGCCTTGCTCTTGCTATCTGTTGCCAGACAGATCAAACACATTGCCCCTCATGATGTTGCACTTCAAAAAGCTGCACAGACTACTAGGCTTCGTCCGTCGCCATCTTCAAGCGCTGTGTAGCCACTCTCTAGATACATCTTCCAGGAACCCTCTTCTATGAAACCTAATGCTTCTGTGCTGGCTGTAGCAGGTGCCATCTCGTTAGCAGCACTTGCCGGACTAACGGTTGCCTGTTCTCAATCTTCGGTAACAGAGCCACCAGAGCCAATCAGTGCGTCTCCGCTGACCGCACCAGCCAGCCCCTCTCCCAGCCTTTCTCCCAGTCCTTCCCCTGCTTCGACTCCAAAAACAATGATACAGAAGCAAACAACCGAGCCAGCAAATCAGACGGCTAGTGACAACCGGACGAGTGCTGCCAACCGCACCGTTGAGTCTTGCGTAGTCAAAATGGCATTGGTTAATGACCCTGAGCCGCCGCTAAACGTTCGTTCGGCACCCACAACCGAGGGCGATAATGTGGTTGGTCAACTGAAGAACGGGACGCTAGTAACGATCGCATCTGACCAAAACGGCTGGCTCCAAATCAAAACACCATTGAAAGGCTGGATTTCCAAGCGGCAGACAACGAATAGCTGCAACGAAAAAGTAGAGCGTATTAGCCTGAGTGATGCCAACGACCCCGTGCAAGTGGCAGATCGCTTCGTCGGTACAGGCAGCCACCGCTACATTTTCCCCGTTGAGCAGGGTCAAACACTGACAATTAACCGCGATCGTGGACCGTTTCCGATGATTACTGCTCCAGACGGTACTATGCTGTTGGGGCATGAGAAAGACGACAGGCGATCCACCTGGAGCGGACCCCTTACACAGACTGGCGACTACGCGATCGAGCTAGAGTCCAACTTTAAGGGTTATCGCTATGCCTTCTCAATGGAAGTAAAGTAATGGTGACGGTAGCAGGAGCAAGAAGCAGAGGGAGCAAAAGGAGCAAAAGAAACTTTATCCCTCATCCTTTATCCTTCACCCCTCATCGCTTACCCCCGATACTGAATCCGATAAATTCGTCCATTCGCTTCTTCAGTGACCAACAAACTTCCATCGGGGAGGGTTAACAATCCCACAGGTCTACCCCAGGTATCGGGACCCATGGGATTGACTAGAAAGCCAGTCAAGAAGTCTTCGTAATAACCTTGTGGTCGTCCTTGGGCATTAAAAGGTACAAAGGCAATTTTGTAGCCAGTGCCTCGATCGCGGTTCCAGGAACCCCGAAAGGCAACAAAGGCTCCGTTACGGTATCTGGCTGGAAAGGTTTGACCGTTGTAAAACTGTACGCCTAAAGCGGCGGAGTGCGCCTGAAACAGTACATCTGGAGTACGAGTTTGAGCGGCTAGGTCAGGACGAACGCTACGCCCATTTTGGACATGATTTGGATCGAGGCGATCGGGCGTAATGTAAGCATAGGGCCAGCCGTAAAACTGCCCTGCCTGAATACGGGTGAAATAGTCAGGCACCAGGTCATCGCCCAGACCATCGCGCTCATTCACAGTGGTATAGAGTTCGCGTGTTGTGGGATGAAACGCTAGCCCAACAGGGTTCCGCAGACCAGAGGCAAACGTTTGGCGATCGGAACCATCCAAATTCATGACCTGCACGGAAGCTCGTGGTGAAGGTTCTTCATCTGCATTCGACTGAGAGCCGATCGAGACATAGAGCTTTGTGCGATCGGGCGAAACGATAACATTCCGCGTCCAGTGTTGGTTATAGCCACCTCCTGGTAAGTCAGTAATCTTTGTACCAGTCCCAGTAAGCTGCTCTTGTCCTTTGGTATAAGGAAAGCGCAGCACAGAGGCAGTGTTTCCTAAGAAAAAGGCATAGTTGCCAAATGACATTCCAAAGGGAATACTCAAGCCGTTTTGTGAGTCAGCAAAGGTTTTCTGCACCTCGGCTACGCCATCTTGATTAGCATCGCGCAAAAGCTGGATGCGGTTCCGACGCGTTTCTGTCACCAGAACGTCACCCGTAGGCGTTAGCGCCAGCCAACGAGGACGGTCTAAACCTTCCGCAAAAACGCTAACCACAAAGCCAGCTGGAACTTTTAGCGTTGGTGTTGACGGAATAGGAATGACGTTGGGCGATTTAGATGCACTGCTGCTAGCGTAGGGTTGCGGCAGGCTGTCAGGGAGAATTTTGATGGGTTGTGGCGACAAAGCCTCTGTCTTAACTAACTTTGCGGCTGGCGTTGATGCTGCTTGTGTCTGGCTAAGTGCCCCAGAGACCTTAGCAGATGCCGCAGGGTCAGCCGTTGGTGCAGCGCGCGAGGTATCGGCAGTACGACAAGCAACCAGGGCAAGACCTAAAACTGCTAAGAAAGACAAACGATACATGGCGGGTTGAAAGACAAAAACTACCTACCACGCTAGCGAATGTTTTTCCCCTTTGGCACAGCACCGTAAGACGGGAACCAGAACACCTGGAGCGAACTAAGCCTGTAAAACTGTGGTGAATTAAAGAGGGCAATGCCAGCGCGAAGGCACTGATACAAATTCAGCCTGTACAAAGATAGCCGTTGTCTTTTAAACAAGTGACCTTACTAGCCCCTATAGCAAAAGGATGAAGGATGAATAGAAGCCCTTGCCTAAAGGAGGTTTCAAGGTTTAGGTCTGTCCTAATGTTCTCTTCGACTGCTATAGCGATCCTATCTAGATTGTGAGAAAGGATTCCACTTGAATCCTTTCTCACAAAGCCTCTCAATCTCACAACTGATTTAAGACTGCTATACAGCTGTTGTGGGAAGCACGTTACATCGCTTGCTCCCTTCACAGGAAGGCGATGGCTGATCCACTTGAAGCGACATTAAACGAACGGAGTGCAAGAGAAACTCCTGCACTCCGTCTTAACAAAGCGGTGCTAGCGGAAGGCTAGTAGAGCTTTACTGCCTATTACCATTATTGCCATCCAACACTTGACGCACGGTTGGACCGGGTGAATAGCCGTAGCCAAAGGTCGCTTGCTGGCTATCATCCAGAACACGCGGCGTAACGATGACAATAACCTCCCGGCGCTGGTTTGTCCGGTTTGTCCGACGGAAAAGGGCACCGAGAATAGGAATGTCGCCTAAAATTGGCACTTTGGTAACATCGGCTCGGTCTTCATCCTGAATAATGCCTGTCAACAGTAGGGTTTGCCCATCGCGTAGGCGTACCTGCCCAGATTCTAGACGACGTTCGTTCAAGAGATTAATCTCATTAACGCTCCCCTGGAGGTTGACGGCGATAGTTTCACCAATCCGCGAGACCGACGGTGCAATGGAGAGAGAAACAAAGCCATTGTCATCAATACGATCAACCTTGATGGGCAAGATTAGACCTGCACGACCTTTTTCAACGGTAAGATTGGTTTGAGTCGAGTTTTCAGTGGCAGTAGTTTGCTGGGTAATGTTAGTGACCACTTCCTGAGTGACATTGACTGTTGCCGTCTGACCTTCTTGTACTAACAATGTTGGGTCAGTCAGAATCTTGGCATTGCCACTGGAAATTGATGCCTGTAGCTGGAGAAGGAAGTTGCGTGCGAAGTTGAAGGGACTGGCAATACCAGCACCGACTGCCGAGCCGAGTTGAGCTATACCAGTACCAGTATTAAGCCCTGTACCAGCAGGTGCAGTCCGACCGAAGTTAATGACAGCGGTACCTGCATCCAGTACCGCACGCGTGTTATCAATAATTCCGAAGGACGAATTGGCAGAGAACTGGTCGGTGCTGAGTAAATCGACATCCACAACGCGAACGTTAACCGTCACCTGACGACGACGGATATCGAGTTGAGCGAGTTGGGCGATCGCAATGCCAACTTTTTTCGGTTCACCGACTAGCGTGACCTGGTTCGTCCGCTCATCGCCAGAAATTTGCAAGCCGCGCAGCAGTGGTGTGGAATCTTGATATTCCACCCGTTGGTTCTCAATACGAGACTCGGTGGCAGTCTGCGTCTGTGTGATTGCCGAACCACCAGCACCACCTGCCAGGGTGCCAACGGGTGTTGCTACCGCGTTGGTCACCAGGCGATCGCGGCTAACCGCACTTTCAGCACCCAACGTTACCAGAAAATTGATTGCAGTTGTAATAGATGCCTGGTTGAGGCGCACACTCCGTACAACAAGATTACGCGCCGTATTTGGCAGCTTCGGTCCAACAAAAACCGTCCGTCCAACGCGATTTGCTTCCAAGCCGGTAATTTGCAACACGTAGTTAAACACGTTTTGCACTGGCTCATTTTCAACATCTAGCGTTATTCTCGGTCCCTCGCTGGCACCTGCGCCTGCCTGCCCGGCTGCTGCGGGTGCTGGCTGTCCTGCCTGACCCTGGGTTAACAAATCACCCACGAAGGCAAGGTTCAGCCCTGCTGCCCGTGCCAATAACCCCAGCACTTCTCGCGCCGGAGCATCTCGCAAGACAAGACGAGGGACTCGTTCCGCAGACCCTAAATCGATCGTTGTCCCAGACGCATCAACCTGAGCAGTCGCAATATCCCCTGCTGGCGGCGGTACTGCACGTGGGGCAACGCCTACAACACCAGGAGGTACCAATGCCCCAGACGCATCCCGAACTTGAATCTCTGGATTGGGCAACAGCGGAGCCGTTCGGTTGGTAGGAACGGCTGTGGGGCTTGCCGGAATGGGCGCGGGGGCAACAGGCGCTGGAGTAATAGGCGCGGGGGCAACAGGCGCTGGAGTAACAGGTGCCTGACTAATCACAGTTGGCGAGCTTATAGGCACACGATTAGTGGGCGCGGGAGCCAATGCTGCAGGTTTTTCTGGTAAGGGGACAGCGATCGGGGCTGTTGTAGGCGCTAGACCAGCTGCAGACGCTGGTGGCTGCGCGATTACTGAGTACGAGCGAGCAGACGCTGCTGCTGCCCCTGCCCCTGCCGCAATCGGTGTAGGCGCTGCCGCTTGCTGCGTACCAAACGGACTTACACTTAATAAGACACCACCCTTGTCGGGTCGCACTACCTGTCCTACCGGCGCACCTGACTTGCCAACAACAGTAACGCGGACACTAGTGGCACTTAAAGGCGCAACGGTTACAGACGCAATGCCTGGAGCTGGGTTATCCTGACGAAAATTCTTGCCGCTTGTTAGACGGAGCTGACTACTTGGCAGATCTGCCGTCCAGCTATTGCCACGATTCACTGCAAAAACCTGGGGACGGCTACCTGACTGAGTTTGCAGCGTCACATTAACACCAGATGCCGTTCGATTAAGCTGCACACCTGTTACTTGTACCGGTGCGGCTAGTGCGGGCTGAATGGCTATCAGTGCGGCTGCCCCACCCAGCGCAATGCTATTAAATCCTAGAGACTGTTTCACGGTTCCTTCCTCACTCAAATCGTTAGATTGCTTGCACAGATGCTGGGCTTGGGCTGTTGATACTAAAAATGAACTGTCACGAAATCAACTTGGTAACGTGCTGCCTTATTACACTTTTTTCATCAGACTATGACTTTTGTCAGACTATGACGTTCATCACGCTACGGCGAGGGAGCAGGCGCAGGCGCAGCTTTTGGTTTTTCTGCCGCTGTTAAGGGCGACAGAGCTTCTAGCGTGAAGGTTGTGGTCAACTTTGGTTCAGGCTGGCAGTTCGGCAAAAATTGCACTGTGTTACCCCGAACCTCAAACAGTCGATTCACGGTGGTAGGGGCTTGTGTCCCGTCACCCACGACAATCTTCACGTCTTTGAAGACAAGAAACGGCTGTAATCGCTCAATATTGCGGAAAATGGCTTGCGTTTGGTTAACATTGCCTTCAAAGACGACATTTGCAACCTGACGCTTGAGCTTATTGTTTACAAGTGAACCGTAAGCACTGTCAGTAATAACCCCTGACGCTTTTGCATTAGGTGTAAATTCTCTCAATGAAGCTTTCCGTGCCACTTCTACACCACTCCTTCGCAATTCATCAACGTTGTTACGCACCCATGCCGGACAAGCTGCTAATCGATCGCGCTCTAGTCTGGCTACACCAGCGTTCCGCGTTTCAATTTGACGGTTTAAGTCAAGTAGCAGTGTGTTAAGGGTGGCTTCATTAGAGAACAACGTTAAAACATCAGCACCCTGTTTTTTAGCAGCTTCGAGGTTAGCTCTTGCTTCAGCATCTTGCTTAGCGATCGCGGCTGCCTGCTGTACTTGCGCTTCCTGATCCTGCACCTTCTGCTTTAAGACGTTGTATTGTTCCAGCGCAGGCTGCACAAAATTCAAGAACAGATAAGCTGCCAGTGCAAGACCACCGACTGCCAGCAATGTGCCGATGATAACGGGTGTCAGTGCGATGCCAAAAATAACTGGATAACTGGGTTCAGTATCAAGATTTGGATCGTTGGGGATAAAATCACCGCCAGCGGTCATGGTTTAATCACTCCCTTACGTTGCAAATTCTCAATACGGGTCACTAAACCAACTGCGCCTTTACGGTCAAGTTCGCGCAACAAATCAGAGGCAGGTACATCGCTTAAAGCTGTTTCAATCTGAAATGCCACCTGTCTAGGCAATAGCGGCAGTTGTTCGGTTCGCAATTGCTGCTGTTGAGAGTTTTGCAGCCTGGCTGGTTCAACTCTAGTAGCCTCTTTCTGCAGCTCCGCTTTCACAAGTTTTGTATTCTCGGCTTTCAAAAAGTTTGATTTTTGCAGCACCAGCAAAAAGTCGTTGACATCATTGAATGAATTAGCAATCCCCGCTATCTGAAGCACTGACCCAGGAGGACTGACAACTGCGGGAGCCGCGCCTGGGCTTGGTGCTGCCTGGGGCGTTGCTGAAGCCGTGGGTACTGATTGGGTAATACTTAAAAGCTGTACACCAGGAGGGATACGATCGCGCATCTCCTGCGTCATAGCAGACCAAGGCTTGACCAGATTAAACACACCTGCCAGCGCAGCCGTTTCAGCTTTGATTTCTTGCGTTTGGGCGTTGATGGCAGCGATCTGCTTTTGTTTAGCCTCTAAGTCGCCGAGCTGGCTGGCTAACTCAGACTGCCGTTGCTCAAGGGTTGCGTTTTGCGCCTGCAAGAAGAGCAGAGAGCCACCGACTGCTGCTAGCAGAGCGACCGCTACCGCCGCACCAACAAAGATCGGTCGCTTACTATCGGTTGAGACTGCCTTTGTTTTCTGACGTGCGCCTTCCGGTTTATATTCCGGTCGATCGTTGAGAAAGTTAATGTCTAGACTGTACATCCTACTTAGCCTCCCGTAAACCTAAGCCCAGTACTACTCCTAGCCCTGGACGTTGGGCTAGAGGTACATCTTGAGCAACTTCTAAACCCAGCGCGGCAATCGGATCAATTTGACTACTTGGCAAACTTAATCGTTGCGTGAAAAATTCGTCGAGCTGACCGATCGAGCCACCAGGTCCAGCTAGCAGCAATTGGGCTACTTCCAGGTTATCGCCCTGATTCAAGTAGAAGTCGATCGATCGCCGCAACTCATCTGCCAGTTCACCAATAATCCGCAGCATAGCGGCTGCACCTGGATTACCGCCTCCCATCTTGCCAGGATTACCCATCCCATCTGCCGGGTTCACGGGAATAGTCATGCTCTGGAGTAACTCAGTACTTCTCGACGGAGGCAGGTTCATAGCCCGCGACAAAGCGCTTTGAATTTGGTAAGTGCCGATCGGTACAGTACGAGAAAACTGAGGTACGCCATCCACCGCGATCGAGATTTCGGTGCTCTCAAACTCAATATCTACAATCGCTACTGCTTCTTGGGGTGAAAACTGCCGTAGCTGCTCACGAATGGTGCGAATTAGTGAAAAGCTGCTGATTTCCAGCACATCAATCTGCAAGCCAGCCTGCTGAAAGGTGCGAACATAAGAATCTGTAATTTCTTTGCGTGTCGCTACCAGCAAAACCTGAAATTTTTCAATGCCGTCTTCGTCAACAAACAGCCCTAGTTTTTGATAGTCAACGTCTGCTTCTTCACGTGGAAAGGGTAAATAAAGCCCCGCTTCTTGATTAAGAACCATTTCCCGCAGTTCCTGATCATTCAGCTCTGCTGGAATTGGAATAATGCGGGTAACAGTATCGCGCCCCCCTGGCACTGCTGTAGCAACCCGCTTAATTTTGAGTTTATTTTCTGCAAGCGTTGACTGAATAAGTTCAGCCATGCCCGCAGCATCAACAATTTGACCTTCTTGAAACAGTCCCTCTGGCATAGGAACCGTTGCCAAAGCCTCTAGTTTAAACGTCTGACCTTGCTTGCGTAGCTGAGCCACGCTAATCCGATCGGGAGACAGCTCAATACCAATGCCCTTAGGCTTTCCAGGAAGCAGATTTCTCAGAGAGTTAACCACAATGCTGTCTACTCACTTAAACAGTTAAAGGCGAGTTTATGAAAACGAATCAAGCAGAATCTAGTGTTAGGTATGATACCCAATCTAGTTCAGATCGACCACTTTAGAAACAAAGAGATAAACCTTAAAAAGATTCACCAATTTAGCAGCTTTTCAACAAAGAAAAACGATCCAAAGTCTGCGCTGGGTAAGGAGGCTTGAAAGCAAAAACCTTTTTGTCTTAAGCAACCATCATTAAAGCCATCAATCGCAGTCTTGACCCTACGTTTGAAAGCAATCATACATTGCCCTTACTACAATAATGAAGGGTGCGATCGTCAGAAAAAAGACTTTCCCTCTCTAGCGCTCTTACTTACTCACCAGCGATGTTACACATATTTTGGAGAGTTGATCAAAAAATTTTGGAAAATAGGTAAAGAAAGAAGCGGAGCGAGGCGCAAGGAGTGCGCAACCAGCAGCTAGAAGGGAGCAGGGAAGGCAGAGGAAGCAATGCAGAACACTCTTCGAGGAGAATAGAACCCTCAAAACTCAATTTTTCACCTGTTGCCGACTACCCTCACTCCGCCACAAAGCGATAATAAGTGACACCATCACTTACAACTCAAAACTTCTCCTAACGCCCGTTCAGTTGAGCGCCCTTCGGCTTGAGCGCAGGTTGAAAGCTCAAGCCGAAGCCCATTCTCTATGCTCCCCTACGCCTTTCCCCCATGCTTGACCTCACAAAGCTTGCCCAACAAATGCAGGGCATCAGTCAGCAGCTAACGCTTGAAGCAACGGCAACCAAACAGCGGCTAGAACGAGCGCAAACGCTGTTAGGACAGGCACATCGACACCAGGATGTGTTAGTTGAGCAGCAACAGACCTGGCGCGATCGCCTGAGCTTTACCGCTGCCGCACCAGTCGAGTCGCTCAACCTGCGCGGCAGTATTTCCGTTCCACCGGCGGCTCACACTGTTTTGGCAACTGATGGGTCTCAAATCGCCCCCAGCCACCACGAAATTGCCTATTGCTACCTCATCAACGTTGGGCGGATTGTGCTGCATTACGGTCAAAACCGTCTTCCCCTGCTCGATAGCTTGCCCGAAGTGTTTTACCGTCCTGAAGATCTTTACGTCTCACGCCAGTGGGGCATCCGCACCGAAGAATGGATGGGCTATCGGCGCACCGTGTCGGAGGCGATCGTGCTAGCAGAGTTAGGAGAAGAGATTAGAAGGCAGGAGGCAGAAGGCAGAAGGCAGAAGGCGGAAGCAGCAGGGGAGGTAAGAGAGGACACGGAAACGTGGAGATGTGGAGATACGGAGGCAAAAACATTTCAAAACTCAAAACTCAGAACCTCTCAACTCCCGACTCCCGACTCCCGACTCCCGACTCCCCCATCCCTCGCAATGGTCGATGGCTCTCTCATTTACTGGTTTCTCGACTCGTTGCCAGGGGAGGCACGCGATCGCATCTTGCCGCCTATTCTAGATGCCTGGGAGAAACTTCGCACTCTGGGGATTCCACTCGTTGGCTACATCAGCGCCTCGCGGAGTGGGGAAGCGCTCAACTTTCTGCGGTTGCAAGCCTGCCCCTACGATACGCCTGATTGCCCCACGCACTGTAGTGGGTTGGGCGATCGTGAAGGCTTTCCACTGGCTCATGCGCCCTGTCAGGTATTAGAGCCACTGAAGGATGCAGCCCTGTGGGCAATGGAGCTAAAACCTGGACAGCGCAGCCCTCTCTGGCGGAGTTCTGCCCGCATTCTAGAGCTTTACGGAAACCATCACATCTACTTCTGCTATGTCCATGTCGGTACAGAGATCGCCCGCATTGAGTTCCCTGCCTGGGTTGCAGAAGATGCTAATTTGCTAGATACAGCGCTTAGTCTAACGTTGGCACAGGTGCAGAAAGGGTATGGCTATCCAGTGGCATTGGCAGAGGCACACAATCAGGCAGTTGTAAGGGGGGGCGATCGCAGCCGTTTCTTCGCCCTTCTGGAACAACAAATGATTCGCGCTGGCTTGAAAAACGTTGGCACTTCCTACAAGGAAGCTAGAAAACGCGGCAGCATTGCATAGGAGGATGAGAGGCAGAGGAGGCAAGGGAAGTTCTGGGTAGCGCTTTACGCCTTCTTGCCGGAGCGTTATCAGTTATGTCCTCTGCTCCCCCTGCTCCCGCCCTACTCTTCTACCTTTGCTATTCTCTCCTCACCCCTCTTAAGTTTCCACGAAACCAGCCAGTCTAAAATCGCTTCGTTCACTTGTTCGGGGCATTCATCGTGGGGGCAATGTCCCGCATTTTCGAGTTCAATCAGTTTGAGGTTGGGATTGTACTCACCGTACTGACTTGGACGGGCAAACTGTTTGGGAATCATGCGGTCTTGCTGTCCCCAGAGCAACAGCATTGGCACTGTCAGCGTCGGTAAGACGGTTCTAATGTGAGGACTATAGCGCGCATCGGTAACGGCTCTAAAAATGGCGGCAAAGGCTTGAGCCGAACCCCGGTCTTGAGGCGGTCCTGCAAGGATGTCGATCAGTTCGTCAGTGATAGCGGTTGGCTGAGCGTAGGCGATCGATGCCCAAGTACGCACAAACTTTGGTCGTCGCACTAGGGGGAACAACGCTCTAAGCAAAAGTGGCGAGAGGATCAAGCGTTTGACACTGGCGACGAAAGGACGCAATGGTTTCGGCAGTGCTTCTTCCTCCATCGACAGATCGGGCAGGCTGATCATCACCACGCCTGCAACCATATCGGGATGAGCAGCAGCAGCAGCCATACAGATTAGCGAGCCGATCGAGTTTCCCACCAGCACTACAGGAGTTTGGATAAAAGTTTGCCAAAAGTCGTAAACCTGCTCGACCCACAGATCGGTTTTATAGGATGCACAGGCTTTCTCAGAGGCGCCAAAACCCAACATATCCAGTGCATAAACGGTGTGATGCTCTGCCAATGCATCCAGGTTGTTGCGCCAATGCCCGATCGACGCACCAAACCCATGCAGCAAAATGAGCGGCGTTGTACTCCCCGGTTTCGCGGCTCGAAGGTAGGTGTAGCGAGTCTGCCAGCCGCGCCAAACCCAATCGCGCTGATTGCCTACCCGATGTCGCCAATGCAGGGAAGTTGTCATCGCTTCTGTTCACAAGAACTTTTCTTTATTCTAGTAGTTGAGCACGATCGACAATAAGGGCAAGGATTTAACTATACTCAACACGATCGACAGTGAGAGGCGATCGCGCTTTTTTCGCTGCTTACGGTAGTCCTGTTTGGCTAGCGGCTCTTTAGCCTATCCAAAGTTGTGCTTAAGTCTCGGGTATTCTTCTGAACGGCAATTGCTGCAAACAAGCTGAGCAGAAAAGCCATGCCATAAAACCCCTTTTCGCTCAATGCCCAACTGGCATTCCATAAACTAACAGAGAGTAACCCGACACAGAGAATGATGGAGCACCAACAAATCCCGTAGTAAAAACTGGTAACTGGAATGCCTTCACTGCGATCGCGAACACTCTTTTGTAGCGAGACTGCAGAAAAGAGGGCGTACATTAAAAGCGTAAAGTACAACCCCTTTTCATCCAAAAGCATTGAAGAGTTCCAAAGCCCCATGAGGAAGGCAACCATCCCCACTGCTAGAGCGAAATATGATGCCGCGACGAATGCGGGTGTAGGTCTTGTGTTCATGCAGAATGCTCCTACTGTATGAGTAAGTGAGAGTCAGGCTAGTACAAAAAATATTCAACTATCTACGCTGCCAGGTGGGGCGCTTTTGTGAAAGACAGAGAAAAAGCTTGATTGGGAGGGCTTTCTCTGGCAGAACTCCTAAAAGTGGCAATTATTCTCTAGTGCTGGACAAAACTATCTGATGTCAATATACCCATCCAAACCAGGGCTTTGATCAAATAAAAGCAAAACATCGCGATCGCCGATATTATCGGTTAGGTTAATGCAGGGAAACCTAGCCTCTTCATCTAATTCTTGCCTGTGCCAGGTGGCTTAGCTGCTTCTGCTTCGGTTGGTCGAGGCCTGCCGCTAGTGATCCAGCCATTAAACTGTTGCACTTCTGGTACGGTGCAAATTGGTGATTAAGTGAGTTAGTTGTTCTGGTATGTCGTTCGTTACTAAAAAGCTGAAAAGTATGAGAATTTCGAGAGTTTATTGTTCGCTTTTCCTAACAGCAACCGTTGTTGTTCTCGCCACTGCTGCTCAAGCTGAGGATTGGTTCTTTGTCGCAGAGAGTGATGCAGGAAACAAGTTTTTTCTTGATCGAAGCTCTATCAAACGCAAAGGGAATGTTTCCGAGATCAAAACGTTTGAAATCGGGCAGAAGCCAGAAGAAGATGGCACTGTTGCTACTATTGTGACGCGGGAATATACCTGTAAAGAAAAGAAGTCTAGAGTGAAACAGCTCATTGCTCTTTTTGATGATCAGTCGATGAGAGTCTTTAAAGAAACTACAGCCTGGGAAGCAGTCAAAGTTGATACTATAGATGCTTCTATCTTGCAAAAAGCTTGTGGCTCTTAGCTGTACAGATTCTCGACACCCAATCTGTAAAAAATAAGTAGGAGGGCTAAATTAAGCACTACTGAGAGATCGGGTTTCGACTGCGCTCAACCCACCGACACGCAGAACTGAGGGCGTTTCGACTTCGCTCAATGCATCTTACAAATAATTATGAGCCACTTAATTCATAGTTAGCTTTGACAAGCTACTTGGAGATGCTTATAAAGGAAACCAAGCGCATTTTGCTGTCAACTTTTTTGTTGCAGTTACCGAATCTGCAACGATCGCGCCCTTCCATCCCGAACGTGGCATTGTTGAGAGGTAAAGAGCTTCATGCAGCGTTTGGTCAGGAGTGGAAAGATGGGTCATCGTAAGTTACGGCGGACAGGGGTAGTGGCGATCGGCAGTTTCCTACTGCTGGGCTTGATGGGGTGTTTGCACGGGACGAATGTAAATTCGGCAACTGCCCCGCAGCCGACCCAACCACCGCAGCCGGTAGCGATGCAAAAGCCCTCAGCCGTTGATCCGAAGCTCGTCAGTGCAAATACCAAGTTTGGCTTCAAGCTGTTTTCAGAGGTGCTGAAGCAGGACGACAAGAAAAATGTGTTTGTGTCGCCGTCGAGCGTGGCGATCGCCCTTGCCATGACCTACAACGGTGCCAGCGGAGCGACCCAACAGCAAATGGCAAAAACCCTGGAGCTTCAGGGCATGAGCTTGAGCCAGCTTAACCGAGCCAACGCTGACCTAAAGAAAATGCTAGAAAGCCCTGATAGTGGCGTGCAGCTTACGATCGCCAACTCACTCTGGGCACGGCAGGGCACCCCCTTCAAGCCAGCTTTTATCCAACGCAATCGAGACTTTTACGGCGCACAGATTACAGAGCTAGACTTTGCAGCCCCCGAGTCTACAGCAACGATTAACAACTGGGTGAAAGAAAACACTCGTGGCAAGATCAGTCAAATTGTGGACGGTCTGAAGCCCGATGACGTCATGTTTTTGGTTAACGCCATCTACTTCAAAGGCAACTGGACAAAAGCGTTTGACAAGAGTGAAACTGCTAACAAGCCTTTTTACCTGTCGAACGGTCGCTCGAAAAGTCACCCCACGATGGCGCAGACTGGCAGCTACAAGTATTACGAAACGAACCAGTTTCAGGCAGTAAGCCTCCCCTACGGCAACGAGCGCGTCAGTATGTATCTCTTTCTGCCCAAGAAAGCATCCAACCTGTCTCGCTTTACCAAAATCCTGACGGCTGAGAACTGGCAGCAATGGATGGGTCGCTTTCGCACGCAACCAGGCTCAGTACAAGTACCCCGCTTCAAGCTGGAATATGATGTGGCATTGAAAAAAGCGCTGTCTACGTTGGGAATGTCGATCGCCTTTGATGCCAATAAAGCTACCTTTGATGAGCTGAGTACTGCGTCCACCAAAATTGACCAGGTAAAGCACAAAACCTTTGTCGAGGTAAACGAAGAAGGCACCGAAGCGGCAGCAGCGACGTCGATCGGAATTGTCACAACCTCCATGCCCACAAGTCAACCGTTTCAAATGAACGTCGATCGCCCTTTCTTCTGTGCCATCCGCGATAACAAAACTGGGACGGTGTTGTTTATGGGCGCGATCGTCGATCCAAAATGATCGCTCTGAAAGTTAGCTGTTCAGATCCCCGACTTCTTGAAGAAGTCGGGGATCTCGCGTTCACGTATGACTTCGGTGCCTAAGATAGTTGAAGGAACCGCAGAGACACAGAGAGCGCAGAGATTTTGGATATCGACTCAACACTCCAACAATTTGCCCGTTTTGGTGTGAGGTTAGGGCTTGAATCGATTCAAGCGCTTTTAGCAGCGCTTGGCAATCCCCAGAAGCAAGTGCCGATCGTCCATGTAGCAGGGAGCAACGGCAAAGGCTCCGTTTGCGCCTACCTCTCGGCTGTGTTGACGGAAGCAGGCTATCGTGTGGGACGCTACACCTCCCCCCATCTGATTAGATGGCAAGAACGCATTTGTCTCAACGAACAACCGATCGCTACCAGCGATCTAGAACACGTCCTTCAGCAGGTGATTGCAGCCGCTCAGCCGTTGGAGCCATCTCCCACTCAGTTTGAGGTCTTTACTGCCGCTGCATGGCTTTACTTTGCGCAACAGAACGTCGATATTGCGGTGATGGAGGTTGGGCTGGGCGGGCGGCTGGATGCAACGAATGTGTGCGATCGCCCCCTCGTCAGTGTCATCACCTCCCTTAGCCGCGAACACTGGCAACGGCTGGGTCCCACGCTGGCAGACATTGCCTGGGAAAAAGCAGGCATCCTTAAGCAGGGCGGGGTTGCAGTGATTGGGCAACTGCCGCCAGAAGCTGCTGCTGTCGTTCATCGTCGCACTGCCGAGCTAGAGTGTCTGACGGTTTATCCCCAGCCTGCAAAGGACTTAGGCGATGGTTGGGCAGAGTATCAGGGCATCGAAGAGTACGACATACAGCCAGAGTCGCCGGATAGCGAGGCAGAGGGCATGATTGTCCTCAAGACTCTCAAGTATCGATCGCCCCTCCTGGGTGATATCCAGCGCCATAACGCAGCACTCGCGATCGCTACGCTGCAAATGCTTCGACAGCAAGGATGGCAGTTTTCAGACGAAACGATCGTCAACGGCATTGCCAAAACGAAGTGGGCGGGACGGTTGCAATGGTTCACTTGGCAGGGGCACAACATTCTCATCGACGGTGCTCACAATCCCGCCAGTGCTGAAGTGTTGCGACAGTTTGTAGATAGCCCTGCGATCGCCATGAATCGCAGCGCATCAATTCATTGGGTGATGGGAATGCTCTCCACCAAAGATCATGCCGAGGTCTTTGAGGCGCTCTTGCGGGGGGGCGATCGACTTTACCTGGTGCCCGTTCCCGACCATAGCACTGCCGACCCCAAAGAACTGGCTACTTTAGCGCACGAAATCTGCCCCGATTTAGCAGCGTGCCAAACCTACGCTGATGTACTGTCTGCTTTAGAAGCTGCAACTTACAACAGTTCGCTCGACCAAGCGGGGACAACACAGCCCCAAACAGACACGCCTCTCACCGTTTTGTGCGGGTCACTTTACCTGATTGGGCACTTCTTTCACATAATTGAGCGGCAGGGGATGGAGCAGGACAGTGATGCTTCGATCAGTAAGCCGTAGTTTCTTGTGAAGGAGTGAGGGGGTGAGAGGGTGAAGGAGTGAAAGAGTGAAGGGATAAAGAGTGTGACTTATTAATTGGAGATTACTGGAGCCGGCTGTAAAGCACTTGTAATTCCCCCTGATAGACTCAACTCTTTAAACTCAAGCAGGTCTTACTAAAGGTTTGGACTACTTCGGCAAATTGTTGGTTGCGTTCCATTAATACCATGTGCCCTCCCGGAGCCAAGACTGTTAGTTCTGCTTGCGGTATGTCTGTACTGATGCGTTTGCTAGCAAAGGGTCGGGTTGCAATGTCAGACTTACCAACGACCACCAGCGTAGGAACGGAGATTTTTGGTAATGTTGCTGTTTCGTCGAACTTGAACATTGCCAAGACGCCTCGCGCAAGTATTCCCGGTGATGCCTTAATGCCAATCAAACTGGAAAAATTAAGCTGCCCCCGTGTTTCTCTGCCCGTGAAGCCAGAAATTTCTGTCGTTAACAGCGTCGTGCCATTGAAATAGCTGAGCCAACTGATGAGCCAGAGTAAGGGAGCGATCGCGATCGACAGGTAAAGCAATGGTTCTAGCAATGGCTTCTGCAATGTCAGCAACAGCTTGCTGAGAATGGTAGTTTTCAGCGGATTGATATATGTGCCATCGACCAAAATCAAGCCAGCCACCCGTTGCCCTAGATGTTGTGGAAACAAGCGGCAGAAGGTCAGCAGGATCATTGCGCCGATGCTATGCCCCAACAAAATGACGGGTTGATCGCCTGCCAGCGTTAAGACTGCTTCCAGGTCACAAGCAAATTTTTCTAGTGAGAAATCTCGATTTTTTGGTTTTTTGGACTTACCTAAACCAGGTAGATCCCAAACGATAATGCGAAAGTGCTCGGTGAGTTGCTGCTTAGGGTAATACCAGACAGTGCTATCAGGTCCCCAGCCATGCGTCAGGATAAGGGTAGGAGCACGATCGGGTCCATAGATTTCGACGTGAATTTCGCTGCCATCGGGTCGGGGTAAACGTTCAGTGCGGTTGCTACGGATTACTCTCGGTTCATCGCTGCCGGGACGACGCAGCAGCAAAATGGGCAGAAAGCCCAAAAATGACCACAGCAGCAACCCTACCCCTAGATATAACCAGCGATCGCTCACCAGGTCGCCTTCATACCATTCGTAAAGAACGTAAGCGCCACCGCCAAGAATAGCAACGGTAAATAAATTGGTTAACCACTGCAACAGAAAACCGAAGGGCATGAACATGGCAAGTCAAACGTCCGTACTAAGGATTAAGGTGCATTGAGTTTAAGGGGATGCTTGAACCTGGAGAACCCCCGGAAGTTAGAAAAAGCAGCGTTTAAGCCAGATAGGGTCGAAGTTGCTGCGCCAGGGTTTGCACATGCGGTTGTTTCAGCAAAGAGAGATGGTTTCCCGGCACCGGATGCAGTTGCACATCCGTCGTTAAAGTGCTCCAGCCTAACGTTGAGTCCTGCCCCATGACATCGGCTTGTTCAGTGGCTTTAAAGAGCGTGATGCGATCGGGGTAAGGCTGCGGCACATAGCGGTACGCTGCTTGAGCGTTGGCATAGACAATACGCAGCAGGGGTGCGATCGCCGATTCATCCAAAAGCTGTAAGCGGGATTCTTCAGGCAACCGACGGATCAGCGCAGACCACTGCCAGCGAGATACCCAGGTCAAGGAGCGCAATCGATTTGCCGCGATCGCACCATAGTCCAGCACAAACGGTAGCGTAGACCAGAGAGCCGTTCCCAGAAGAAACTTGAGGCTTTGACCCAACGACGGTTGGTGGTTGGTCGGTGCAGGCGTATCAAGCATTGCCAGGAGACCCACCTTCTGCCCTGCCTGCGTGAGCTGTTGCGCCATCTCGAAGGCAACCAGCCCACCAAATGACCATCCGCCTAAAAAATAGGGACCGTGTGGCTGAAGGGTTTGCATTGCTTGAACGTAGTAAGCGGCGATCGCTTCAATCTTAGTTAGGGGCGCATGTTTGCCGTCCAATCCCAGCGGTTGCAGCCCATAAAAACTGCGATCGCTGCCTAGCTGCTGCGCCAGTTCTAGATAGGGAAACACAACTCCAAACATGGGATGCACGCAGAAGAACGGTTGCTTGCTTCCACCCAGCGTTAAGGGCACTAGCGGCGATCGAGCGGCGATCGCTTGCTCAGAGGCAACTTGATTGTTGAATGGTGGAGTTGCCTGGACGGATAGATCTTGAGGAGCGAAGTCTTGAAGAGCCTGGTCTTGAGCAGCCAGATCTTGGAGAGCCTGAGCCGGAACGCTGGATTGCTGCGATCGCGAGCGACGATGAGCCGCACGATCCAAACGGACAAGCGGGGGCACGTTAGGGGCAGAAGGGGCTGCGCGTAATGTTTCTAGAATCGGAGCCAGTTGAGCGATCGTGGGTGTTTCAAACACGCTCTGCAACGGTAGCTCTAGCCCAAAAGCATCGCGTACACGGGAGGTCATTTGCGTAGCCAGAAGGGAATGCCCACCGAGTTCAAAAAAGTTGTCGTGAACCGTCACTTGCTTGAGCCGCAAGAGTTCTTGCCAGATGTCAATTAAAGTTGATTCTGTTTGGGTTGAGGGTGCAATGGTAGTGCTGGCGGAAAGTGCAGTGCTGGCGGAGGGGAGGGCATTACTCAGCGTTGGGAGGGCACGACGGTCTACTTTGCCATTGACAGTAAGCGGCAGCGTTTCCAACGGCACAAAGGCAGACGGCACCATGTAATCTGGCAAGGTTTGCTTGAGATGGTGCCGGAGTTCAGGAATGAGCTGACGGGCAAAGTTCGACTGAAGCGGATCATTCGTGTAAGGCTGACCGGCTTGGCTGAATGGCTGAGAGAGGGGTACGGCAAACGTCGCATCAACACCCTGCCGAGTCAGCAGCACATCATAAGCACCTGTATGGGTTTGCGTTGACCAGGTGATTTCTACGGTGTAGGGCAGCACTGTTTCTAAAGCCCACCAATCTTCAGGATCGATCGCCAAGGCAACAGCATCCTGTAACGTTTCTCGCATCCGCCCAACCGTTTTTGGCGTGTCGTTGTTGCGTAACCAGTTTGCCGCTTGAACAGCAGCCTGCACACGGCTGTTTGCAACATTCGCGATCGTGACTAGCGCTGGTTCAGTCTCACGTAGTTGTGTTTGCATCGCTTCCACTGTAATAGGCTGACGTTGCCAATCATGTTGTTGGATGGAGCGCGATTGCTCGTGAGCCGACGATCCCTGCAATGCTTGAGCGGTTGGGGATCGTAGCGGTTCTAGGTGCAGCAAAACGTTATAGCGAAACTGCGTCATTTCATTTTGGCTGCGACCACGCGAGAGACGAATTTGCACCTGTTGAATTTGGGGGAAGCGATCGCGCAAGGCATGAAAAAACGCTGGATCGATCGCTAGTTCTGGTTCTTCAAACCGCGATCGTTCCACTTGTTGCTGTAATTGGGTGCGCTCCATACCTCCATCTGCCTGACAAAATTGCACCCAGGTATGAAACGCCGTCAATAACGGCAGGCTTCGCACATCGCCCAGAAACAAAACACCTCCGGGTGCCACTGCTTGCATGGCTTTCTCCAACACCTGCATTAGATAATCCTGGCTTGGAAAATATTGCACGATCGAATTCAAAAGCACCACATCAAACGAGGCTACATCAATACCCTCAAAATCAGTTGCCATGCGGTGCAGTAGTTCGACTTGAGGAAGATTGAGGGGGTTCAATTGAGTTTGAATTGACTCCAACGCATCCTTTGAAAAGTCCGTTCCCACATATTTTCGGCAATGCGGTGCAAGTTGAAAGAGTAACAAGCCAGTACCACAACCGATTTCCAAGATTCGCTTGGGTTTAAGGGCAAGCATTTGCTGGACGCGATCGCTCACCCACTCTTGCATTTGCTCAAGGGGAATGGGCTCTCCGGTGTAGCTGCTGTTCCAACCGGTGATGTTGAATGGGGGGGTAGAGTTTCGGCGTGAGCGCTCAACTGGATGTTGTGGGGTAATGGCTGTAGGCTGTGGAGCCTGGTAGGTTTGGTTGTAAAGGGTTTGCCAGTATTGAATATGTTGAGTTTGCAGCGATTGCAGAATGGTTTGCTGAAAATGTTGGCGATCGAGGCTGAAGTAAGTGATGAGGCGCATCTCGTTTGATGGTTCGCCGGAAGGGATGACGATTGCTTCCTGAATCGCGGGATGGCGTTGCAGTGTTGCTTCAATTTCGCCTAATTCAACCCGAAACCCTCGGATTTTAATTTGGTAATCGACCCGACCGAGAAACTCAATGGTGCCGTCAGTGCGAAAGAAAGCACGATCGCCCGTTTTATAAAGCAAGGAAGTTGGGGTTGCGTCTCCCTTCTCCTGAAATGGATTAGGCACAAACCGCTCTGCTGTTAGCTCTGGACGATTGAGATAGCCACGAGCGAGTCCGGCACCGCCGATGTATAGCTCGCCTGGAATGCCTGCGGGCACAGGATTTAAGTTGGCATCCAGAATATACACCTGGGTATTGAGAATGGGGCGACCGATCGTCGATGGGTTGTCGCCTGGATGGAGTTCAGCAACGGTTGCCCAGATGGTAACTTCTGTCGGTCCATACGCGTTGAAGAAGTGCCGCCCCACTGCCCAGCGATCGACCACCTGACTGGAGCAGGCTTCTCCACCTGTAATCAATACCTGAAGGGCAGGTAGTACCGCAGGCGGCAGCACAGCTAGCACTGCTGGAGTCAGTAGGGCATGGGTAATCGCGTTGTCGTTTAGAAATTGTACCAATGCCATGCCCGGCAGCTGGGCAGACTTGGGTGGAAGATATAAGGTGCCACCCGAACCAAATGCCAGGGCAAGCTCAAAAATGGAGGCATCAAAACTCAGCGAACTAAATTGCAGAATGCGACTGCTGCGGGAAAGATGAAAGACTTGCTGCTGTGCTTCAACGACATTGCACAACCCATGATGAGAGAGGAGAACGCCTTTTGGTGTGCCCGTCGAACCAGATGTATAGATTACATAGGCAAGCTGATCAGGCGTAACTGTGCAACCCTCTCTCCTAGCCTGTTTTCCCGGGGGCAAGGGTTGATCGAGACAAAGGACCGTTGCTTGCGATCGCGGTAGCTGTTCGAGCAACCAGGATTGCGTCAGCAAAAGCGGCACCTGCGTATCGGTCAACATAAAGTGAAGTCGATCGCTTGGGTAGTTGGGGTCGAGCGGCACATAGGCTCCTCCAGCTTTGAGAATGCCGAGAATGCCAATCACCATGTCGGCGGAGCGATCGACACATAAGCCCACCAGATCACCGGGTTGAGTGCCCATCTCGTGCAAGGTTTGCGCCAACTGATCCGCTTGCTGGTTAAGTTCTTGGTAAGTGAGCGATCCCTGTTCTGACACAAGGGCGATCGCCTCTGGAGCCAAAGCCACCTGCGCCTCAAAAAGGTGATGGAAGCAGCGTGCCCCCCCTAAATCTTCCTTAAAAACGGGGACTTCAGACTGATCCCTCCCTTTTTCAAGAAGGGCTAGGGGGGAGCGGTTCCATCCAACAAGCAGCTGCTGTTCTACGGGTGTGAGCAGCGGCAAGTCTGCTAGAGAAGCATCAGGGTTGGCAACAATGCCTTCCAGCAACGTTTGAAAATGACCAATGAGGCGACCAATTCTGTCGCGATCGAACAAATCAGTGCTGTAGGAGATAAAGCCGCTCAAACCTTCCTGCGATTGCCACAAGCTTCGCAGCCCGTGAGCAGGTTCCCATAGGTGAACTTCCAGATCAAACCGAGTGCTGCCTGACTCTAGAGGCGCAGGTGTCAGCGTTAAACCTGGCAATTCTAAGGGCTGCATGGGAGCATTTTGTAGCGCAAAGGCAACCTGGAATAAGGGATTGCGACTGAGATCGCGATCGGGATCTAACGCTTCGACCAGCTTCTCAAACGGCAAGTCCTGATATTTGTAAGCTTCTAGGGCAACATTGCGCACCCGCTCCAATAAAGTACGGAAGGTGGGCTGACCAGATAAATTCGATCGCAGCACCAAACTGTTTACAAAAAAGCCAATCAGCCCTTCCAACTCACTTCGATGGCGGTTAGCAATGGGACAGCCGATCGCAATATCAGTCTGCCCGGTATAGCGATATAGCAGCGTTTGAAAAGCTGCCAGCAGGGTCATAAAGAGCGATGCGCCCGACTGTTGGCTAAGTGTCTCTAAGGCTTGTGTCAGCGTAGCGGAAATTTGCAGCGGATAGGTTGCGCCCCGGTAGCTCTGAACGGCAGGACGGGGACGATCGCTGGGCAATTGTAGTACTGGCAACGCCTGTAATTGCTTTCGCCAGTAAGCCAGTTGTTTCTCTAAAACCTCTCCCTGCAACCAACGGTGCTGCCAGTCAGCAAAATCTGTGTATTGGATGGGTAAAGGTGGCAAGCTGGGCGATTGCCCTTCTACAAAGGCGGTGTAGCAACACGCCAATTCTTTGATCAACACGCCCAACGACCAGCCATCGGCAACGATATGATGCATCGTCAGCAACAGCACTGCTTCAGTAGAGTCAAATTGCAGCAACGTCACTCGCAACAGCGGATCGGTGGTGAGGTTAAACGGATGTTGGGCTTCAGCCGTGGCTAGCTGTTGGCTAATGCGTTCGCGATCGCTCACCGCCACTGCCTGCAGATTCACAACCGCCAACTCAACCGTGACATCGGGTTCAACGACTTGAACGGGCTGTCCCTCATGGGTTGTAAAAGTAGTGCGAAGGGCAGCATGACGACGCACCACCACCTGAAACGATCGCTCTAGCGCTGTTTGATCCAGCGTCCCTGTTAACCGGATAGCAGCAGGCACATTGTAGAAAGGGTTGCCTGGAGTGAGTTGATAGAGAAACCACAAGCGCTGTTGAGCAAAGGAAAGGGGGCTTTGCGTACGAGTCGGGAGTCGAGCAGCAGGAGTTGAGGTTGGAGAAAATAGTACGTCCTTGCCCTCTGCCCTCTGCCCTCTGCCCTCTACCTTCTGCCCTCCGCCCTCTGTCTTCTCCTGAGACAGGTACGAAACAAGTTCGGCTTTACGATCGGCTAATTCCTGGCGCAATGCAGTGGTTAGCGTTCCTTCAGGAGCAGTACAGCGCAAACGCATCACCTCTAAGGATGAATCGCGATCGCCCTCCACAAAAACCTCTACATCCAGGCTGTTTAGCTGGGAAACAAATTCAGCGATCGTTTTCTGCGTCATAGTTCTACTTCCTCACGTCGTTGTGCTGCTGGCTGACGAGGTGCCCTGCTGGAGACTGTTTGCGCTGCCTCCAGCGCTTCAATCTTCTCTGCCAGTGCTGCGATTGTGGACGCTTCAAACACACTGCGTAGCGGCAATTCCACTTGCAAGCGATCGCGCAGACGCGAGACAAGCTGAGTTGCCAGGAGGGAATGCCCACCCAACTCAAAGAAATTGTCGTGGATGCCCACTGTCCGTCCCAAAAGCTGCGTCCAGACTTCGACCAGGGATGCCTCTAGGGAGGTGGTGGGTGCAATGATTGGGCTGGCTTCCATCGCAACAGCCACGTAAGGTGGTGGCAATGCCTTTTGATTCACCTTGCCATTGGCAGTAAGTGGCAATGCGTCTAGCACTACAACGGCTGCAGGCAGCATATAAAGCGGTAGTTTTGTTTTGAGAAACGATCGCAGCTCCCGCTCTGTTGGTACAACCGCCGCGTCGGCTACAACATAGGCAACCAACTGTCGTTCGCGCAGCGTCTCTGTAGGCGCGTTGTCCATCTCTCGCAGCACCACTAGGGCGGTTCGCACGGCTGGATGTTGCACGATCGCCGTTTCAATCTCGCCCAGTTCCACCCGAAAACCGCGCAGTTTGATTTGATGGTCTGTGCGTCCTAAAAACTCAAGCGCGCCATCAGAACGATACAGGGCGCGATCGCCCGTTTTGTAAAGAGTTGGGAGTTGGGAGCCAGGAGTTGAGTGCTTTGCCCCATTCCCCATGCCCCACTCCTTAAAGGGATTGTCAATAAACCGTTCTGCTGTCAGCTCTGGACGCTTCAAGTAGCCTCGTGACAGCCCATCGCCACCTAAATAAAGTTCACCGCCTACGCCTGCTGGGACTGGATTTTGCCTAGCATCTAATAAATACACCTGGGTCTGAGCGATGGCTTGACCAATGGGAATGGTCGTGGCGTTCTCTGGCACGTTTTGCACCTCGTACCAGGTGGAAAAGGTCGTGTTTTCAGTGGGACCATAGACATGGATGAGATGCTGGGGTTTGCCCTGTTGCACCACTGATCGCGCGCAATCCACATTCACCATTTCACCGCCAAACAGCAGGTATTTGAGCGATCGAAAGGCAGTAGGAATCTGGCTTACCGTTTGATTAAATAACGCGGTTGTCAAAAACAGAATGCTGATGCGCTGGTGTTCCAGAGCAGCAACAAACGCAGTGGGTGTCAGTGTCGTTTCTCGCTCTATGCCAATCAGTTGGGCACCGTTCAATAAAGCACCCCAAACTTCAAAGGTGGCGGCATCAAAGGCAAGGTTTGCCACTTGTGCCACCCGAGCGCCCGGTTCGATCTGCACATAGTTGGTGTCACACACCAGCCGATTCACTGCCCGATGGGGCACCATCACACCTTTGGGCGTTCCAGTTGAGCCAGAGGTATAGATGACGTAGGCAAGTTGATCGGCAGTGCAGGGAGCCGACAGGTTTTCATCCGACTCCTTAGCGATCGTGCCCCAGGCTTGTTCCAAACAAACGATCGTTGTGTGGTCAGTTCGCAGTGCCTCTGCCCAGTCTGCCTGCGTCAACACCACTGTAATACCCGCATCCTCCAGCATGAAGTGCAGCCGCTCTGAGGGATAGGTGGGATCAAGCGGCACGTAAGCACCACCGACTTTGAGAATTGCCAACATTGCCGCGATCGCTTCCACCCCTTGTTCCAGACAGATGCCAACGGGCATAGCGCCAACCCCTAATCGTTGCAAATACCGCGCCAGTTGATTACTGCCTTGATTCAATGCCTGATAGGTGAACGATTGATCATTAAATTGGATAGCGATCGCGGTGGGTCGTTCCTTAACCTGTGCTTCAAACAGTTGGTGGATACAAACATGAGCGGGATAACTGGATTGCTTGCCTTGCCACTGCTGTAACAACGATCGCTGTTCTGCAACCGTTAGCAATGGCAATGCCGAGAGAGGAGTCTCTGGCTTTGCGACGATCCCCTCCAATAACGTCTGAAAGTGCTGTCGTAGTGCTGCGATCGTGGTCGAATCAAACAAAGCCGTGTTGTAAACGATGACACCGCGCAACCCATCCGCTTGCTGCCAACCCTTACCCCACAAATTTCTGAAGTTGTCCCCACTTTTCCAAACATAGAGTTCCAGGTCAAAGCGTGAAGTCTTCGTCTCCAACTCCACCGGGCTAAGGATTAAGCCCGGTAACGTCAGTTGCTCCATCGGTGTATTTTGCAGCGCAAAGACCACTTGAAAGAGCGGATTTTGACCCAGGCTACGTACGGGTTGCAGTTCTTCTACCAGCTTTTCAAACGGTAAATCCTGATGAGCGTACGCTGCCAAAGTGACATCCCGCACCCGGTCTAGTAACTCGCGAAAGGTGGGATCACCTGCCAGATTGGTTCGCAACACCAGGCTATTGACCAAGAACCCAATCAACCCTTCCAACTCGCTGCGATGACGATTAGCAATGGGAGAGCCGATCGCCAGATCAGTCTGCCCAGTATAGCGATGTAGCAACGTCTGAAAGGCTGCCAGCAGAGTCATAAACAACGTTACGCCTGCCTGCTGGCTTAGTGCCTCTAACTCATCCAATAACGGCTGCGGTAATTCCAACAGTTGGCTGGCACCCTGATGCCCCTGCACCACTGAATGCAGGAGCGGACGAGCTGCCGCACCAGGTAAACTAAGCACTGGGACATCTGCTAACTGCTGCTTCCAGTAGCGTAATTGGGCGTTTAGCACCTCTCCTTGCAACCACTCCCGCTGCCAGTGGGCAAAATCAGCATATTGAATGGGTAAGTCTGGCAACGCGATCGGTTTGTTTTCCACCAACGCGGCGTAGAGTGCGCCCAACTCGCGGATCAACACACCGCTTGACCACTCATCAAAAACAATGTGATGCAGTGCCAGCAGCAACAGATGTTCCGTATCCTGCAATTGCCACAACTGGACGCGAAACAGTGGTCCCTGGTTTAAATGAAACGGCTGTTGAATTGCCTGCCAGATTTGAGCTAGCGCACTATCTTCGCGGGTGCTAGCGGGCAAGGCTCGTAAATCTGTGAAGTTGAGCGGCACTGACAACTCAGGCGCGATCGCCTGCATCAGTTGTCCATCCACGACATCAAAGGTAGTGCGGAGGCTTTCATGACGCTGCACGATCGCCTGCAAACTCTGATGGAGGAGCGATCGCTGGAGCGAACCTGTAAGCCGGAAAACCAGCGGAATAACGTAAAGAGCATCTCCAGGAAGCAGTTGTTCGATAAACCACAAGCGCTGTTGAGCAAACGAGGCCGGAAAAATAAAGACATCCTCTTCAACCAGCTCTCGATCGGGTTTATCTGAAAACATTCACACCTGCATCTCCTTAACCTCACTCTGTTGTACGGGAAAAGGTGATGCAAAGATTATGCATAAAGATAGATTTTGAATCTGACAGTATCTGTGACTCTATTAGGCTCCAAAGATTTGGGCTTAGGCTTGATCGAACCTGTCGTTACACCCACTTACTAATTTACCGTGATGACGAGCGGCACTAACGCCCTCCAACCGTAACGCTGTAACTAAGCTGAAACGGTCTAAAACTTGCCGGTGCCTTAGGTGTACCACTGAGTCGTAGCTCGTACCGCCCCGCCTTAGGAAACACAATGTTGGCACCCGGAACACCTTTGTACTTCGCTGCATTGATCGGCTTGAGGGCAGGTTGTAGCAGTGGCGCTGCCTTACTGTTATGGGGCACTGCGTAAACTGCCAACCGACAGTTGCATTGCGACAACGGAATCGTGCTGCCACCTTTGCGCGTCAGACCAAACCACGCTTGAGATGGTGTGCCTGCTCTGGGGTTATGGTTCGGTTCAATATGAAAGGTTGCCGCCACATCACCCGAAACTTTCACAGTATGCGCCAGGACAGGCGTGGTCAAAAGCACAGGAACGACGAGCCAACTGATCGCCCGACGAAAATTACCCATACGAACCATAGAACCAGCACATAACAACTCGTTTACTGTGGCGTGAACCATACTTACTGTCAAAAGACAGCCTGTCGAAGGGGGAAGCAGAGGAGGCAGAGGGCAGAGGGCAGGGGGAGCAGGGGAGGCAGGGGGAAACTCAAAACTTAAAATTCTCTGCCTCCCTATCTTCCTTAACTTCCCTAGCCGCCCCATCCGTCGACTCTCTCCTCACTTAAAGTAAATCAACAGATTCAGCCCCGGAATTGTGCGGGAGAGTGTCCATAGCAGCAAAGCAATATAGAGAATGCCTAGCCCCCACTGATACCAGACAAGCGCACTAATGAGCCCAGGAAGATGTTCGTCACGCAGACGAATGTCGTTAAAGCCGAACTTGAGTAAATTGTTGAGGCTGAAATCGAAGTAGTTGAGCCAACTCCAGCGACGATCCCATAGGAGGGGAATGTAGCGTTCGCGGAATAGCTCATATCGAGGAATGACAGGCAACCGCCCAATCAGGATACGTAGCTGGCGCAACGTCCCTTCTTCGGTGAAGTAGCTGACATCCATTAAGGGGTGATAGCGACCCACTTTATACAATCGGATGGTGAGTAAGGCTGGTATGGGGATAATGAGTGCCGCAATGCTAGCAAGGGTGAGCCAGGGGCGATCAGCAGCCCGAAAGATAGAAACAACTCCCCACAAAGACAAAACGCTAAAGAGCGAGAGTACCCAAAAGGTCTCAGGAAGCTTTGGCAAAACGGGTGCAGGCGTGATGCGTCGCCAACGATCGACCAGCCAAAACAGGACTCCAAAGTACGCGCTTGCCACTAACCCGACACCAAAAATGAGCCAGAAATCAGTGCCGTAGCGCGTCAGCAGTAGCAACTGGCTTAGCCCCAACCAACTCAACCCCGTAGAAAGGCGATTGAGGGCTTCTAGACTTGGTGAAACCGCTTCTTTGGCAATAACGCGATCGCGCACATTGATATACGTTGCCAGATCAACACTGCCCACAATCAATAGATCGGCAGTGCTGCGAAACGGTTGCTGCGTACGTCGTTCGGCGATCGCATCTGCCTGTCGTTGCGAAAACCCTACGGCTACCAACTGTGTTGCGGGTGCTGTGTTGATATTGATCCCAACCAGTTGCTGACGTAGTTCTCGTAAGCGCAACCGCTCCCGCATATACTCCAATTGATTCGCATCGGGAATTTGCTCCAAGCGGCGAAAATTTCGCACCAGTTCCCGCAGCAGGTTTTCGTTGCCTTGCAGCGTTGGCACGGAGATCACGCGACTAATTTGCCCTGGATTACCGATAATTTTGGCGCGATCAGAGTCAAAGCGGAGTCCCGGCACATTCAGGTAGGCACCCTTAGCAAACCCGGTATAGCCAAACTCTGCTCGATCCAAGATGGAAGCACCGCGCAAGTTTACCGGACGATTAAACTGCGCTTCTCGAAACAACGCCGTTTTCTCAAACACCGCATCTGTCAGAAACAGCGATTGGTTGAACGTACCCTTCGTAAAAATTGCTTGGTTTTGCCAATGCGCCTGGGCAAAGTCGGCGTTGCCTACCCACTGCACCCGCATGAAGTTGGTCGGCTGCTGAAACAACGCCTGATTGAAGTTTGCTGTCGCCTGAAATTCGCTGTTCTGAAAATTGACGGCACCCTGCCACTGCGTCTGCGTGAACTCTGTTTTGGCGAAGAAAATGCTGCTACGAAACCGAGCATCGCGCTCAAAGGTGGCTCCAGCGAAGCTAGCGTTCTGGCTTAAGCGTGCCTGCGACCAGTCTGCCAACTGAGCAAACTGCACGCCCTGCGCTTCGACGCGATTAAGAAAAAACGTATTGGTAAAGTCAGCTAACCCAGTAAAGCGCGTTTGAATTAGCTTGAGCGGTCCCCGAAAAACAGTGATTTGCAGCGGTGCTGGCGGAGTACCAACATCAGGTTTAGACAGCAACGACTGGGAAAGGGTGCTGAGTCGTGATAAAAGCCGTCGATCGCGCTGTAGCTGCTTTTGTTCAGTAGGTGTAAAAAGTGGCGAGAGCGATTGCCCATACAGCGGTGCTCGTAGCCCCAACTGGCTGATTTTAAACTCGCCCTGGATCTGTGAGTAGCTGAGATCAAGCCCGACAGGAGTACCAGGACGCTGTAGTTGCCCCCGCACCAACTCATAAAACTGATCGCGCAAGGCTGCATTTTCGGGACGCAAATCGATCGTCAGGCGACTCAAATCGAGAATACGCACCCCGTCACTCTGCATCGGATTCTTGAGCCGCGCTTGCAAAAGCTCCAGCGTCAGGGGAACGCGATCGGGTTGGGCGATCGTTGCCCACAGCGGTTGAGGCAAACTGGTTAACGTTACCACTGCCCAAACCACCAGCAAAAGCAAAGCATGGAGTTGTCGAGACACTGCGAACCTGGAACTAGCTGCTACCAGAATACCGATAACCGTGCAGTGCTTTCAGACAAGTTTCATCAAAAACGTTTGTCAACGAAACCTCCTTCTGGATCTCACGGTGCGTCCATCGTCATCAAACAATCTGCAATGCGTTTGGCAGCTCCGGATGCGCCCATCCGACGACGACCACTCTCGGCGATCGTTTGCAGGGCATCGGGATTTTGCAGCAGCGATTGAATGACAGTCGCCACACGATCGGGTTCCTTCACCAACACAGCAGAGGCACCCAGCAAACGGGTTTGCGCTTCGGCGAAAGCAGGTGTGAACTGTGGACCTTTACCGGGCAGCGTAATCGCAGGCTTGCCTAAGCCAACAAACTGCTCTGTTGCGGTGCCTGCCATCGCGATCGCGAGATCCGCACGATGCAGGCACTCAGCAAACCGATGTTGCGCTAACACCAGCGTTGATTTTCGTTCGCCCAAACCTACCGTGTAGGAATCCTCTGTCACTTGCTGCCAGCGATACGTCATGAGCGTCTGCCGCAGTTTCTCTGCTTCTAGTTCAGACGCGATCGCCGCTAAAAACGTCAACGGTCGAAGCGTTTGGGCAACCACTCCATTCACCGCTTGCAGCATCGTTTCCCAATTAGCATACGCTTCCGGTGGGCGCGAACCAGGCAGGAGGGCGATCGTTAAGGCAGAAGGACCAAGGCTAAAAGCTAAATTCTGCTCATCCTTTAGCCTTAATTCTTTATCCTTTTCCCCTTCCCACTCCAGCCCATCCATCATCGGGTTGCCCAGGTCAAAGGCTAGAATTCCGCGTTGCTTAAGGCTATTGGCAGTAATGGTGTCTCTGGGAAACACAGCTTTGCAGTTGGGATGGCTCATCAGCCAGCGCTCCCACGGATGATAAATGCAGCCCGTCCAACGCTCAAGGCGATCGTCCCACCAGGATTTTCGTGGCAACCAACCCGCCTCATCGCGCAGGTAGTATTCAGACTTGGCAGTGCCCACAAAGGCGTAGGGAAGCCCACTTAAACGGGCAAAGAGCAGTGGCACGATGTCGCCGACCGCAAGAATGAGGGAGTGGGGAGTGGGGAGTGGGGAGTGGGGAGTGGAAGGAGAGAGATGCCTCTCCGTCTCTGCGCGTCTCTGCGTCTCTGCGGAACTTGCCCATGTGCGAATCGCCCGGAGTTGTGTCAGGGTCAGTTGTAGTAAGCCGCCTCGGATATCTCGTGCAAGCTGCCGACCATCCTGGTAAATGAAGCCACCAGACGGCATGGTTTTGACGGAACCGATGAGAGGGATGCCACTGTTGGTATAGGCATGACCTTCGCCAACGATCGGTAGGGCTGCAAGTTCCGGTGGTGTGGGGTGCTGTTGCAGTTCGCGCAGAATGCGGATGGCGATCGCATCTTCACCATGACCATTGCTGAGACAGAGTACGCGCATGAGAAGCTAGAGACTGAGGACTGATGGCTAGAATAGGGCAGATAGACGACCAACAGATAGATTAGTGCCCATTCTGTTAGTGACTTGTTGGGTAGAGTCACCTGTAGAAACGTAGCGAGAGGCTATTTGTGAAACGCTACGCTCAGAGAGGCGGAAAGCTGTAACTGGTATGCTGTTGGAAGTTTTTTGCAGAGACCATGTATAGGCTCCGTTATTTCTTCGATTTTGGTTCAGGTATCTGCTTGTGGAGTGCAAACGATGCAGCCTACGAACATTTTGGTAATTACCCAATCGATAGCTTTAAACTGCCGATATCTCAAACGCTAGAGAAGCGTATTAATTTCGTCTTGAGTTGGCATAATACATTTCTGAACTGGGACAATGCCCCACAACCTTCTCGGTGGAGCGATAGGGAAGTAGTACAGTTCAGTGCTGCTGCACAAGAAGTATTACATTTGTTACGGGAAGAGTTAGGGTCTGATTTTGAAGTTGTAGATGAGTCAGGGACAGCTAACTCCTAGTTTGTCGAGACGAACCAACCATACCAACGGACACCGACCACCAAGCGTGGAATCCGCTACGATAGAAAGCTAGGTGCGACCAGTGAAAAGCAACTTTAGAAGGCAGGAGCCGTACTGCTGCCTCAACCCTTACCGCAATGAACTGGCAGTATGAAGATCTTACTTATGGGGCTAATTCGCGGCTACCGGGTGTTTCTTTCACCGCTGTTTCCGCCAATGTGTCGCTTTCAGCCAACCTGTTCACAGTATGCGCTAGAGGCAGTCGATCGCTTCGGTGTCTTACAAGGAAGCTGGCTCACGGCACAACGAATCTGTCGCTGTCATCCGTTTCATCCTGGCGGTTACGATCCAGTGCCACGACCCTCCTCACCTAAACCACTGGAACGGGACGAGGTTTAAGCTGCCATGAAACCGTACCAACACGTTGCGATCGTCGAGTGTGGTGAACCGTTACTACCCATCCCTGAGTCACTGTTTGCCTTAGTATCGCCCCACCCCTATGCCACTGTAGGGGCACCATATGGTGAAAAGTCGCCCTTCTACTTACGGGAAGGCGTACTAAAGCATCTGATTGAAGCGCAAGCGCTACTACAGAAAGAATTTCCTGGCTGGCGGATTCAGGTCTTTGATGCCTATCGCCCGATCGCGGTACAGCAATACATGGTGGACTATACGTTTCGGGATGTAGCGCAGTCAAAGGGCTTGTCGCCGGATCGTCTCACTGAGTCGGAGCGTGAGTCGCTTTTAGAACTGGTTTACGAGTTTTGGGCAGTGCCAAGCCTCAATCCCGCTACGCCGCCGCCACACAGCACAGGTGGCGCGATCGATGTCACGTTGGTGGATGAGTTTGGTCAAGCCGTGGCTATGGGTTCTCCCATTGATGAACTCTCGCCTCGATCGTATCCCGACCACTTTGCTGCCAGCACTGATTTTCGCGATCGTTCCTTTCATGAACAGCGCCAACGACTGCGATCGATCATGCTCACGGCTGGCTTTCAGCAACATCCCAACGAATGGTGGCACTTTTGCTTGGGCGACCAGATGTGGGCATGGCTAACGATGCAAGCGAATCCTGACGCGAAGGTAACGGCAAGGTATGGAGCGGTGGGGGAGGTATGAAGGATAAAGGATGAGGGATGAAGGATAAGAGATAAAGTTTTGAGTTGCTTTAGCAGTCAGCAGTCAGCTTTCTTCTAAAAGCCAAAAACCAACAACTCCTACTGCGCCATTCCCCTTGCTTCCCCTGCCGCCTCATTCTCCTTGCCACGCCTGCCGCCCCATTCTCTCTGCCGCCCTTACTTCCTCACACCTCTCCCCTCACAACCCTCACGAACCGCTTATTATAAGCATCTAGTTGCTGGTTGCTCTTTCGCTATGAGCTACTGCCTCAATCCCGATTGTCAAAAGCCTCAAAATCGAAACAGTGCAGAGCTTTGCCATTACTGTGGCGCAAGGCTACTGTTGAAGGATCGCTATCGACCTGCGAAGCCGATCGGTCAGGGTGGCTTTGGCAGAACGTTTCTGGCGATCGATGAAGACAAACCATCCAAACCGCGCTGTGTGATCAAGCAATTTCTGCCTGTAAATCAGGACGCGCAGCATTTGAAAAAAGCGGCTCAACTCTTTGAGCGGGAGGCAATGCGGCTGGAGGAGTTAGGCAATCATCCGCAAATTCCGACGCTGCTGGCGTACTTTAGGCAAGAGCGGCAGCAATACCTGGTGCAGGAGTTTGTGAATGGCAAAAATCTGGCAGAACTGCTGCACGATGAGGGTGCGTTTACAGAGGCACAGGTGCGATCGGTGTTGGTAGGGTTGCTGCCTGTGCTGGAGTTTATCCATGCTCACAGCGTTATTCATCGTGATCTTAAGCCTTCTAACGTGATTCAGATGTCAGGCGGGGGAGCAGGGCAATCGTCCGAACAAGCATCTAATCAACCTGACTGGGCTGCCTTACAGCATGCACTGGCGCTAGAGGCGGCACAAGGATGCCATGATTTTGTCAGCGATCGTCGGTTTAGCGATCGGCTGAGCGCCAGTTTTGCTCAACCGCCCAAAGCGTTGTCGATCGCCGTCTATAAACGCTGGCAGCAGCTTACCACCCAGTTTGCTAGCTATACCGAGTTGTCCCTTGCCCAACGGCAGGCTCTCATCGCTAACACCAGTCGCTTGCTGTACGAACTGCGGCGGCAGTGTGAGCCTCATGGGGAGGCGATCGAAAGACGGTTGGCACTGGTAGACTTTGGGGCGGCAAAAGCAGCGACAGGCACCACATGGAACAAAACCGGAACGACGATCGGCAGTCCTGAATATCTTGCGCCGGAGCAAAGTCGAGGCAAAGCCGTGTTTGCCAGCGATTTGTTTAGCCTAGGCGTGACGTGCATCCATTTACTGACCCAGCGATCGCCCTTCGATCTGTTTGATAGCAGCGACCATACCTGGATCTGGCGCAAATATCTGACCGTCCCCGTCAGTGAAGCGCTAGGGCACGTTCTTGATCGTCTTCTGGAGCCTGGCGTCAATCAGCGCTACCAGTCTGCAACAGAGGTACTGCGCGATCTGGATGGAGCACGACCTGAGGAACATTTGTCTCCAGTGGCTGCCCCATTGCTTGCTGTGTCGCTGGCGGCACCGATTGCTGGGCTTGCTCCCCCTGCCCCTATACCTATGACGTTTCGCTCTGCTGCCTCTGCTGCTGTGCAGGCAATAGCTCACGCGATCGCACCGTCGTTGCCCCAGCAAAAACCCCAGCAAAAACCCCAGCCATTGCTCCAGCCATTACCTCAACAAAAACCCCAGCCATTACCTCAACAAAATGCCCCACAGAATATTCAGCGGCCCAGTAGTGCCAACGGTGCAAAAAACTCAGTGTCACATCGCCAGCCAAAAGCAGCGTCCTGGCAGTGCGTGCACCAATGGCTCAATCCAGGTAAGGTCTACGCGATCGCGCTAAGTCCGACAGAGCCAATTTTGGCAAGCAGCAGCGGCACCACTATCAAGCTCTGGGATGTGCAAACGGGGCAACTGCTCCGCACTCTGACAGGGCATCTGGATGTTGTCTCCTGTCTGGACATTAGTCCCGACGGCAAGCTGCTGATCAGCGGGAGTGCCGACAAAAGCATTCGACTGTGGGATTTGCAGACAGGACAACGTATTAGTACGATCGCCCTCCACACCGATACAATTCTCAGCCTTGCCCTTAGCTCAGACGGACGGATGCTCGCTAGCGGTAGCCTCTACGATCCAATTAAACTATGGGACTTGGAAACGAACCAGGAACTTGTTAGCCTGTCTGGACAAGCCGGACGTATCGAAGCACTCGCCTTTAGTCCTGATGGGCTGTGGCTCGCCAGTGGTAGCAACGATGCCACGATCGCACTCTGGGAGCTAAACCTGGAGCAGCCAGCGACAGGGCGCGCCTTGCGTATGCTGAAAGGACATTCCCAAACCGTTGCAGCGCTGACCTTTGAGCCGGATGGTAAAACCCTCGCTAGCGGCAGTTGGGATGGCACCGTTAAACTGTGGAGCACCCGCACCCAGCGCGAAAAGCGCACCCTTCAGCCCGAATCTGGTCGCGTCACAGCACTTACTGTCAGCCCTGATGGCAAGCTTTTGTGTACTGGCAGCGATACCCTCAAACTCTGGCAACCCCGCACAGGCAAAGCACTCGCCACGCTGACGGGTCATACATCAGTGGTTTCTGCGATCGCCCTTTCTACTAACAACCGCACGATCGCCAGCAGCAGTTGGGACGGTACGATTCGGCTTTGGCAACAGTAGCAAGCCAAAAAATAGATTCAGTGCCCTATTGTCTTGAGCCATCCCCCTTACCAAATCAGTTCCCCATCACCTATCAGCCTACTGCGCAGCTTTGGCTTAAGTAGGAGATTTCTGAGAAAGAATGTACCGCTTGTAGGGGGCAGGTTTTACGAGAATCTTGGCTCATCCGATCACGTTAGTAGCAAACCTGCCCCTACGGGTATTTTGTTTACTAGAAACCTCATTTGACTTACAGCTTTTGCACGTTAATGCGATCGCCTTGCTTTAGTCTCAGTTCTGCTGCCCGTCCAGCCCGTAGCTCAATGACTTGATCCACCAGACCCTTTGGACCATAAGTAGGACAGGGGTCGGCTTTGCAGGGTGGCACATTACTGAAGATTGCCTGCACCTTATCGTTCAGCAAAAAAATCATATCCAGCGGAATCAGGGTGTTTTTCATCCAGAAACTAGCCCGGCGCGGCGAATCAAACAGGAAAAGCATGCCTCGATTGTCAGGTAAGTTTGTGCGAGACATTAACCCGATCGCTTGCTGCTCTTGGGTGCCCGCAACTTCAAGCTGGATCACCTGATTGGCAACTTCAATCTGCGCTGAGAGTGGCAACTGCTGACCAACCTCCGTTGTCGTTTGTATATTTGTCTGCCTGCTAGCTGGAGCGTCTGAAGTGGGGGGTGTGCCGCTGACATCCGGTGACGTTACCAGGTTCGATCGAGCGCAACCAAGCAACAGCAGCCCTAAAAGCAGAAACCCTGTCAAGCGTACCGGAGCATACCACCGCACTGCTTTGGTTAGGCGATGGCTACCGTCTTTCATAATCCAATGCATACTCTTTTTCTACAAACGTTCCAGGTTCAGACGGCAAGCGGCGGCTTTGCAAGGTCGTTGTCGCAACCAGCAACCAACTTAAACGTGCCCCAGACCTTCGCCTGAAGTCTTCTAGCTTTTTTGCTTAGTCGCTCACTGCGAAGGCTAAGTTCCCACCGTGCGGCTTACGCTTCACGCATGACGTAACCGACACCGCGCACAGTCTGGATCAGGCGCTTTTCACCTTCGTCCTCAATCTTCAGGCGCAGGTAGCGGATGTACACCTCGATGACGTTTGATTCGCCCACAAAGTCGTAACCCCACACGTTTTCCAAAATCTGTTCACGGGTCAGGACTTCGCGGGGATGCTCCATCAGGTACTTCAGGAGTTCAAATTCTTTCATAGTCAGGTCGATCGCCCGACCGTTTCGCAAGGCGCGTCGAGTGGCTAAATCCAACATTAAATCGCCAAAGCGCAACCGTTCGTTAGCGGGGTTATCGGGTTGCAGATAGAGACGCACAAGCCGCAGAAAATCTTCTGTCCGATAGGGTTTGAGGAAGTAATCATCTGCGCCAGCTTCCAGGCAGGCAACTCGATCGTCTACGCCATCGCGCGCCATCATCAGTAAGACAGGAGCACGATTGCCCAGCGATCGCAGGCGGTTGCAAAACCATAGCCCCGATTCGCCCGCTAACAAACGATCAACCACGATCAGAGCCGGCTGCTGCTCAGTCACCTGCCTTAACCCACCGATCGCATCCGGTGCGAGCATTGTGTCATAGCCAGATTCTTTAAGGTCAAGGCTGACGTGCTTTGCCAGTGCTTCATCAGTTTCAACCAACAGTACACAGGGATTTGTGTCAGAGAGGACGCTATTCATATGCAGTGGGGAGAAGGATGGCAATCAGGCGATAACCAAATTTATAAGAATATTAGTAGGAATGAATACCTAGTCAATATCCTTCCTGTTGTAGCACGTCTGCACCAGACTATTTTATTACGGTAGCTCTACGGAAGTGGGTTTAGCAACGTGAGGCAGCCCCCAGCCAAGCTTTTCGCGCAAGAGATGAAAAAATTCTGGTGGTCGCAGCCGTATGAAGCGAGCGTGATAGCGCGATCGCTCAATGCGAACACGATCGTCTGGAAACACAAAACACCCACCATTGCCATCTACCACCATCACCATTCGATTTGGGGTAGCGGGGAAAATAGTTACGCATTCCGTATCCGCAAAGACGAGTGCCCGCGATGCCAGCGAATGAGGGCAAATAGGCACCAACTGAAGCACAGGTACACCAGGCGTCACTACGGGACCACCAGCTGAAAGTGAGTATGCCGTCGAGCCAGTCGGCGTAGAGACAATCAACCCATCTGCCGCAATATCAACCGGCGCATGCTTGCCAATTTTGACTTCAAAATGACACATACTCGTCAACGGCTCACGGTGAATGACCATTTCATTCAGGCACAGTGCCTCCCAGAGCATCGTGTCACCGCGATGCACTTGCACCAGCAGCATGGCTCGTTCTTCTAGCTCGTACTCGTTAGCCAGGATGCCTTCCAACGCTTGCGGCAGTTGGTTCAGGTAGGTTTCTGTAAGAAAGCCCATGTGTCCTGTATTCACCGTTAGCAGCGGAATGCCGTAGGGAGCCACCTGGCGGAAGGCAGAAAGCACAGTGCCATCGCCTCCCAGCACGATCGCAAAGACCATATCGCGATCGAACCCTGGTGGATTGAGATACTCGATCGGCATATGGCAAACTGGACCCTGCGGGTCAGAGTAGCCCAGGATGCCACCAGCACCGGTTGCCAGACAGACCTCCCAGCCACACGCTACCAGCTTGTCTCTAATCTCTTCGGCAGTACGACAAGCCACAGGCTTAATGTCGTTGTAAATAATGCCAGCTTTGGGCACGGGAAAGGCTCGGCTGAAGGGCAATGATTGAGTACTAGGGACTATACCATTTTGGGTCGTCTCCTAGAGCAGTCTAGAATCTAGGGTAGGTTCGCTTCTTATCGTTTTTTTGTTTGCTTTTGCCTTTTGATTTCTCGTAATCAAGCTCTTTCAGCTTTTTAAGAATCCGGCTGAAGTAATCTTGCATATACGCTTCTAGCGTCGTCGTCTCGTTTGGATCTAGCCCAAACACCGTGTAAACGTCATCCATCGGCGCAGTCAGTGGCTTGCCTGTAGACACCACCTCTGCAAAAGCGAGCCGATCAGAGATGTTCCACGTCCACTGAAAAAAGCGGGTAATCCGGCGTACAGTTCGCATCAGACCGAGCGGCATGCGCGTAACCTTCGCATCGCGTCCTGACAAGCGCTCACACAGCCGAATAATTTCATACGCGCCCCATGCCCGTGAACCAACGATCGGAAACGTTTTGTTTTCTGTTTCTGGTACTTTTAGCGCCTGAATAGCAAACTTAGCGACATCCTGCGTATCCATATAAGCTGTGGGTGACGTATCGCCCATGACCCAAACCGATTGGTTTTCTAGCACTGGAATCGCATATTGCCCAATCAACCCCTGCAAAAAGCCGCAGGGACGAAGAATGGTGTAATTTAACCCCGATTCTGCCAGAAAAAGCTCTGTACAGTGTTTCACCTCCATCAGCGGCACATGGGGATACTTTTCGGCATCAAGAATTGAAAAGAAGATGAAACGCTTCACGTCTGCGGCTTTCGCTGCCTGAATCAAGTTGACGTTGCCCTCCCAATCCACCTGCTTGATGTTGAGTGAATCGGTTGCTCGCGTGGTCGCTGCATCAATCACAGCATCAATGCCTTCCAGAGCTGGCGTCAACGTTTCTGGCACGCACAAGTTGCCGACTACCAGCTCTGCTCCCCATTCCCTTAAAAACGCTGCTTTTTTGAAGCTACGCACTAGGCAGCGAACCTGATATCCCTCATCTAACGCGCGACGGGTAATCTGTCTGCCTAAAGTGCCTGTGGCACCCACAATTAATAGATTCATGAGGGAGTAGTAACTATTTCTTAACTTTTTGTAAGATTTTATCAGAAATTGCTCATTCTTCGTCTGAGTTGAGCAGAGACGATCGCGTCGGACAATTGCCTGACTTGGTTGACTTTAACTTACTTAACCATCGTCTTACAATGTCGATCGCACGGACGACCATTACTGAGAAGCCGAAATGAAAGTTGGGAAAGAGGGTCGATCTTTGTAAAACTTTGTCGCTGACTTGCGCTTACGGCTGACGATCGCGCCTGCATAAGCAGAGATAGTGCTGCCAAGGCTAGACTATGATCAGGGGCGATTATTATCGTTTGTGATTGCTCTGGCGCGATCGTAACAGGGGTGCTTTGCTATCTTCAACGCTTTAACGTTTTGACGCGCTAGCAAAAGACCATAACGTTACGCTTGCTGTGCCAATTACTTGAAATTGACGTTTAATAGGCGTTGAGTTGATTGTGCTAACGTGACAGCCGAAACTAGAGAACGATCGTTATTCTTTGTCCTTCAATGGTTTAGCCATGTCTTGCCTCAAACCCATTGCTGCTAGCGCCTCTCCGCCGGAGGCAGAGCTAAATTGCACCGTTCAGCACCCGGTCGACTTAACCAGCGTGCGACAGTTGCATCGAGACCTGCTCAACGTTGAGAAAGCGCAACGCATGGCAGAGTTTTTTAGCTTGCTGGGCGACGCAAACCGCCTTCGCCTTTTGTCGGCACTGGCAATACAAGAGCTATGCGTCTGCGATCTAGCCGCTGCTGTAAAGATGTCGGAATCAGCGGTATCACACCAGCTTCGGGCATTACGAGCCATGCGTTTAGTCAGCTATCGCAAGCAGGGTCGCAACGTCTTTTATTGCCTCAAAGATAGCCACGTCCTCAATCTTTATCGTGAGGTGGCAGAGCATCTTGATGAGGATGATTAGGTAGTAGCGGTGGCACATCCTATAGTGATCCTATTTGAATGATGAGAATTATGCTGGTATGAGCGGTCAGCGGTCAGCAGCCAGCAAAAAAGCCGATCGCTGATCACTAAATGATTCAGTCTTGCTCACAAAGGATTTAGGACTGCTATAGAAGGAATGGCGCGTGTTTCAATTTTTGACAAAGTTAGATTATCTCCTCCGCGAAACGCTGCTGGGTCTACGGCGAGGTGGGTGGATGAACTGGGCAGCGATTAGCACTGTAACGGTGTTGCTGTTCCTCTTTGGTGTGAGCCTCCAGGCATCCTGGCAGCTTGAAGGACTGCTCAATCAGTTTGGCAGCCAGTTGGAAGTCTCCGTTTACCTAGATACAGGTGTGCAGGCAGAGACGCTAAAGTCGATCGTTGCTGCAATGCCGGGAGTAGCAGACACCCAGACTGTTTCTAAAGAAGCCGCCTGGTCAGCGTTGGTGCAAGATTTGGGCGTGTCGGATATCAACGGTGCGACAAAGCAGCTAGATGGCAACCCACTGGTCGATCAGCTTAAGGTAAAAGCGCGATCGTCGCAGGATGTACCACTTGTTGCCCAAAGGCTTGCAAAGGTTGAAGGGGTGGATGAGGTGCAGTACGTCGATGAAGCCGTACAGCGCGTTGGGCAACTGAATCGCGGCTTAAGTTGGGTGAGCTTCACGGTGACGACCTTGTTGACCTTAACGGCGATCGCCGTCATTACTACAACGATTCGCCTCATCGTGATGGCACGCAAGCGAGAAATCGAAGTGATGCAACTGGTTGGTGCAACAGCGATCTGGATTTATTTGCCCTTCATCCTGCAGGGCATCACCTTCGGCGTTGTAGGCGCAGTACTGTCTTGGGGGCTAATTAGCAGCATTCAGCACTTTCTCAATAACCTACTCTCCCAACAGCCCGAATTTGTCCAATTTCTAGCGAATGGCGTACAAATCAGCCCGCTGCGCGTAATTCTTCTACCGTTGATTTTGCTGAGTTTTGGCAGTTCTGTGGGCATACTGGGCAGTCTGTTTGCCGTGCGCCGGATTGCGGTGAAGTAGGGGAGCCAGTAGTTGAAACCACCGGGATGAAAAGCTTTGTCACTCAATCAGACCTGAAAACTGCCCTCTGCTTTTACCTTCTGCCTTCTACCCATGCAATCCCAATGGCATTGTCTACTAAAAAATCTGGGCGTATGGCAAGGTTCGTTTGCTAGATTTTCGCCGACGGGAGAGTGGCGAGAAGAAACGCCCACGATCGTCTCTCTAGAGGGCTTGAACGATGACCAAACAGTGCGTCAGATAATTCAGCGCTATACGCCGATGGTAGAAGCAGGTTCTCGTCCTCCCTTGCAAGCTGATGTACCGATCGATGAAAAAGTTTTGGAGTACAGCTCTCTAGGTCGAGGTGTGCTGTTTTTTAAGGATGGTGCGTTTTCGCAAGGCTCGATGCAGTTTGCGCCCTTTTCAGAGTTTGGAGCGGAGTTGGGTTTGATTGCTGGCGATCGTCGGTTGCGGTTGGTGCAGTTGTTCGATCGCGAGAGCCAGCTTTCACAACTTACCCTCATTCGTGAACAACGCGCAGGTAGTGATGCTGCCGAACGCGCACCGTTAACACTAGAGGCACTAATGGGTGAATGGCACGGTGAAGCGATCACGCTGTATCCTGATTGGCGATCGCCGACTACGTACTCAACCCACTTACAAATCAGCCGTAGTGGTGACAATCAGGTAGTGCAGGCACTAACGTTTGGTAACGGTGCTGGCTCAACGATACGATCGACAGCGAATGTGGCTGGCTCACGCTTACAGTTCAATCAGGGCGCGTTGCCCGTGCAAGTGCTGCTCTTGCCAGATGGGGCTTCTGCAACCAGTCCTCTTCAGATCCAGACACAGCAACCGTTCTTTTTGGAGGTTGGTTGGCTCCTTCAGCCCCATCAACGCCAGCGGTTGATCCGCAGCTATGACAGTAAAGGAGCATGGGTGAGCCTGACTCTGGTGAATGAGCAGAAAGTAACAACTGGCAACCATAGCCATACCAATTGAAAGAAAAACGCTCTTACCACGGCAACGCGATCGGACCACCAAATTTCCGCATTTCAGCGAAGAACTTACCTTGTGCGCCATGTTCTGGCAAAGTTGCCAGGTAGACAGCCGTTTCAGCACCCTCATCAGCGGTAAAGGGTGCATCCGAGCCGCCCATATCAGTTTTCATCCAGCCTGGAGAGTAGGCATTGACCAGAATGTTGGTGCCCTGAAGCTCTTTTGCCAGCAGGACGGTTAAGCCGTTCAGCCCCAACTTCGACAGCCGATAAGAGGGCGAGAGAGGGTAGTAATCACTGCCGAGCGTCGTTAGTGAAGCCATTTCAGTGGAGACGTTTACAATGCGACCGTAGTTATGTGTCTGCATCAGTGGCAAGAGCGCCTGCGTGATCCGAGCCACAGCCAACACATTTGTTGCAAAGGTTGAAAGCATTGTTTCTAGCTGTACCGTGAGCAGGCTAGCTTCTTCAGGCTGACCAGGATTTACACCCGCGTTATTGACCAGAATATCGACTCTGCCATAGGTTTGCTGTGCCCAGGTGGCTAGCTGCTGCACGCTAGAGTCATCGTTCACGTCCAGAGTGTGATAAGCCACCTGAATACCTTCCGCTGCCAGACGTTGTTGTGCGGTCAGACCATCCTGCTCTTTACGGCTGGTTACAACAACCTGAATGTTATCTTGCTGAGCTAATTTACGAGCGATCGCATAACCAAGCCCTTTGTGACTGCCGGTTACCAGCGCAATTTTTTGTGGCACGCTCATTGCATTCCTTGTAGTTTGGATTGATTTTGCTTTAGCAGCACTGTAGCAACCGTTAAACTATTGAGCAAGTCAATTTTGGCGATAGATTGTATCAATGAAATCAATTGATTTAGCTGCGATCGACCTGAATCTGCTAGTTGCGTTTGAAGCAATGCTAGAGCAACAGAGCGTGACGCTTGCAGCCGAGCAGCTTCAGATCGGACAGCCTGCCATGAGTGCTGCACTCAACCGTTTGCGGCGCTTGTTTGAAGATGAACTGTTTGTGCGACTGGGACGACAGATGCAACCAACGCTCAAAGCACAGACGATCGCTCCGGGGCTTTTGACAGCCTTGCAGCAGATTCGTCAGACCATTGCCTCTAGCCAAACGTTTCATCCGGCAACGAGCGATCGTACCTTTGCGCTTGGTAGTTCCGACTACACCAGCTTTGTTCTAGCGCCACCGCTACTGGAATTTAGTCAGCAAACAGCACCATTGCTCAATTTTCGTCTGGTTGGTTTTGAGAAGGACAGCGTTGGCACATTACTAGAACAAGGCGCGATCGAGGTTGCGGTGGGTGTGTTCCCTCATTTACTGCGACAGACCCAATGCGAACCATTGTTTGAAGAGCGCTTTGTAGGCATTGCACGTCAAGGGCATCCGGCATTAAAGCAGGGCGCAATGAGCCTGGAAACCTATGTCAACCATTCTCATGCCCTGGCAACGCTGCGTCGGGATAGTGTTGGTGCCATTGATCGTGCCTTAGGCAAACAGAGTTTAGAGCGCCGCATTACCCTGACAACGCCGCATATGCTGGTATTGCCCTTTGTAATTGCGTCTAGTGATTTAGTAGCAGCAGTGCCGTATCGAGTCGCTCTACGTTTAGCAAGTAGCTGTCAGTTGACCATTTTTGAACTGCCTGTCGAAACCAGACCGTGGATGGTGTCGATGCTGTGGAGCACGCTCAGTGGTCATGACGAAGCAGCTTGTTGGCTACGCGATGCGATTAAAACAGTGTGTAGCTTGCTGGAGCCTGCGGCAAAAGCACAACTCAGTCGTCACCGCACGGTTGGGTTGCCTTAATGGAGCGATGGATCAGCCGACAGGGCCAAAGAAAGGCACCACAGAGACTAACGGCTGCGATCGCTGTAAAAATTTTCCATCGACTTTCAGGTGGCTCGGGTGCTTCTGATGTAGTGGTTTCAGAGCGATCCACACCATCCAATGACGAGTGCGATAGTTGACTGGCTGCATTCACGCCTTCGATCGCGGCTCCAATCATATAAGCCGCCAGGGCAATGCCTAACCAGTTATTCATAACAGTGTGCCCTTGAACTGTGAGCGATGAAGCGGATATCGAGGGCTTGGTTAATGTTCAGCGTTAGTGACTTCCCTGGTTAATTGCTTGTCTATCTTCAGCAATATCGCGAATGAGTGGCAGCTTCGACTGTATGTAGGTATCGAGATATCGAGCATCTTGAGGGTCGATCGACTGTTGAGCTTTAAATCGTTTAAGGAGAAATTGCACTAGGTCAGAATCTTCAAATTGCAGTAACGTACTAACTTGAGTAGACTCTACTAAAGCCCAAAGCTGTCGCATCATTTTTGGAGAGACCATAGAGTCGAACCTCTTAAGCTTTTCTTTATAATTACACGGTTTTCCGATTTGAGATGCTTTTAGACTCAAACTTTACGTTGTGGCAGCACCAGTTTTACGGTGTACTAGGCTTTATCTAGCTTTGTTATGAGATAGGGGATGGTTTAAGAGCTAGCGGCATTGCCTTGCCCTCTACTATGCCTGCAACTCCAGTTAGCTTTCAGTGCTATAGAACACTGGCAAAGAGAAACATCGTGTCTGAGAAAGTGTTAATTTCGTCTAGCTTTGCTTTGACGAACTTTTACCGTCCTCAGGCTTACAAGTTATCGTCCTGCCGCTGCTTTGTCAGCCTCTCTAAAGAGTGAGCTAATATCAATTCTCTTCTTATAGGCGGTAAATTAAGAGTCCTTGCCTACGGCTCTTGTTTGAGGAATGTTGAAGGGGATCAACCGGAAATTTGTCACTAGACCGTCGTGTCAGGACTGCTCAGGCGCAGCTAACGTTGCTAAGTAGTCGATCGACCGCTGAAGAGTAAGCCTTTTGCGTCTACGCTAACGCTGGGTTCGATCTTCGCTAGTCTTAAGATAGTGGCGATCGGATTAGAGCGATCGTGGTGAGATGACTGAGGATAAGTCGTGCAATTACAACGACTGGTGGTTAAGGCAGAACAACTGCAAAATGAGCACGTGCGTTTGGAGCCGTCTCAACTGCACTACCTCCAACGAGTGCTGCGGTTAAGTGTAGGCGATCGCTTTATTGCAATGGATGGAGAGGGACACGCATGGCTGGCGACACTAAAACTGCCGACTGATTCGCTTGCACAGGCAACCAGCATTCAGGCAACAATCTTAGAGCCAATTACTGCACCTACCGAGTTAGCGGTACGTGTAACGCTGGTGGCAGCATTGCCCAAAGGTAATGGGTTTGATGAAGTGGTGCGCCAGTCTACAGAATTGGGAGTTGACCAACTTTTGCCTGTCATAAGCGATCGTACGTTGCTCAACCCAAGCCCACAAAAGCTCGATCGCTGGCAACGCATTGCGAACGAAGCGGCTGAACAGTCCGAACGTCTTTGTGTGCCCCATATTACCGCTCCTATCTCTTTCACCGCCCATCTTCAACAGACCTGTTCGCAGACCGATTCGCGCCTCCAGAAATATCTCTGCGTCGCACGGGGATCGACACCTCACTTGCTAAACTGCTTGCAAGCCTCAATGTCAGATGCATCCTTACCTCAAGTGACGATCGCCATTGGTCCCGAAGGTGGTTGGACTGATGCTGAAGTTGCAGCCGCGATCGACGCAGGCTATCAACCCGTCTCTCTCGGCAGCCGCATTCTTCGCGCTGTCACCGCTCCGCTAGTAGCGTTGTCGTTAATTGCCGCTGTGTGGGAGAGCGAAAGGTAAAGGTAAAAGGCAAAAGGCAGAAGGCAAAAGATAGAAGGTAAAAGCTGACACTTAAAAGCTAATGGCTCCCCCTTTCACCCCTTCAATTTTTTACCCTTTCACCCCTTCAATTTTTCAATTTTTCACGCTTTACCCTTCACTCCTCATTCCTCACCTCTTACCCCTCACCCCTCTCCTCCCATGCTTGACGCCATTGCCGCTGCTTTCGATCGTCAGGATTACCAAACGGCTGCTCAATTGGTAGCACAACTGTTGGCGCAATCACCGCAAAACCCGTGGGCGCAGTTTTATGCTGGTCGCTTGCAGGAAGTGTCGGGGAAACTCGATACAGCGGCGGACACGTATCGGCAACTGCTGCGCGCTACAACCAATCAAAAACTGGCTGGTTACTTGCGTCAGGGTATCCAGCGGATTGAGGCAAAACAGCGCGATCGCCGACAGCAAGCGATCGCACAGGCAACGGCAGAACCCAACAACAATGCCCCTGGGTTTTTGGTGCTAGAAGCGGTGACGGGTGACGATCGCGCTACAGTTGTACAAAATTTTGCGCGGGTCATGAAGCTAGACGCTTACACCGTACGGATGCTGCTTCCCAATCGTGGTTGGCGGCTGTATCGGGCTGGGGTCACAGGTGAACTGCAAGTGTACGGTCAAGAACTTCGGCAGGCGGGCATTCCAACCTTTTGGGCATCACAGCCTGAAATTGAGGCAATTCAACTCTTTCGAGTTAACTCGTTTCAAGCTGCCTCGCCCAAAGCAACAGTGGTTTGCCAGAACGTGCAGGATCAGGTTGGTTTTCTCAGCTTCGATTGGTCAGAGGTAACGCAGCGAGTCGAGGGGATGCTGCCAATTTTTGAGCAAGTGTTGGATGTGGGCTACCGCAATCGGCTGGAACGCAAAGCAGAAACCCAGGATTATGCTCATTTCTGTGATCTACATTTGCCAGGGCGACGCTGCATTCTGCGTCTGCACGACAGTAGCTATCAGTTTGATGAAGGGGTTACTGCTAACGCTCAGGTGGCGATCGCCCCGACTGATCGCACGACCATCCGCACAAACTGGAATCAGTTGATGGCTCTGCTCAAGCGCCAAACACCAAACGCCGAAACCTGGTCACAGTTCACCCCGTTTGGCGAAACTGCCGCAGACTTTAGCAGACCGCTCCTCCGCTTGAAGCCTCACATTTATCTCTCACGACGGGAAGACAGTTATTGGGATTCCGCCTTTCATCTCTACAGCAGCCTCATTTTTCTGCGAGGAGCCAAGCGTTAACGTCTTAAGCTGGGTTTTACTGCTTTAAGTTATTGGCGAAGCAGGCGATCGCCGAGCCTCAAAATAACTAAAGTAGTCAAGCATCTGCCTTTGAGAGTTGGCAAGAGGTTGTGGATAAATGTTTGATAGACAAAACCATTACTCTAGAATGGGGCTTGTGGTTTTCTACCCACCTGATCAACCAACACCTTTCTAAAAGCTGATATTCCTGTGCTTGACCTAAAGCTAATTCGAGAAAATCCAGACCTTGTGCGCGAAAAGCTAGCAACTCGCAATGGTAGCTACGACATTCAGCCACTATTGCAGTTGGATGAGCAACGCCGATCACTAGAGCAGGAGCGATCGCAGCTTCAGGCAAGGGGCAACGAAATCGGGAAGCTGGTCGGGCAAAAGATGAAGTCTGGCAGCAAACCTGACGATGCTGAAATTCAAGCCCTGAAGGATGAAGGCAACCAGGTTAAAGCCAAATTGAGCGATCTGGAACCGCAGGAAAAAGAGTTGAAAGCGCAGATTGAAGAGCGCCTGTTGGAGTTGCCCAATTTGCCCAGCGACACCACGCCGATCGGCAAGAATGAAACCGAAAACGTTGAAGTACGACGCTGGGGCGATGAATACAAACCGCAACACCCTGGGCTTTTACCTCATTGGGAAATTGCTGAAAAACTTGGCATCCTCAATACAGAACGGGCGACGAAGCTTGCTCAGGCTCGCTTTATTGCCTTACTGGGTACAGGTGCCGCGTTAGAGCGGGCATTGATTAGTTTTATGCTCGATCGTCAAACTGCCGCAGGCTACCTCGAAGTGTTGCCGCCGCTCCTGGTCAACACCCAATCACTAACTGCAACAGGACAGTTGCCCAAATTTGCCGAAGAAAGCTTCCAGTGCAAAGATGATGATCTCTGGCTGATCCCTACTGCGGAAGTGCCTGTTACCAACCTCTACCGAGACGAAATTCTAGCAGCAGAGGAATTACCCATCCATCACTGTGCTTATACGCCTTGCTTCCGACGTGAGGCAGGCAGCTATGGGCGCGACACTCGTGGGCTGATCCGGCTGCACCAGTTTAACAAAGTCGAACTCGTCAAACTCGTCCGTCCCGAAACCTCCGAGCAAGAGCACCAAACGCTGGTTCAAAATGCTGAGGCAATTCTGCAAGCGCTCAAGCTGCCCTACCGCGTGATTGAACTCTGCACAGGTGACATCGGCTTTGGTGCTGCCAAATGCTACGACCTAGAAGTATGGCTACCATCTGCTGAAACTTATCGGGAAATCTCAAGCTGCTCCAACTTTGGCGATTTCCAAGCACGACGCGGCAATATTCGCTTTAAGGAAGCAGGCAAAAAAGGCACTGAGTTTGTCCACACGCTTAACGGTTCTGGTCTAGCGGTCGGTCGCACGATGGCGGCGGTGCTTGAGAACTATCAACAGCCGAATGGCACGGTTAGCATTCCCGAAGTGTTGCAACCGTTTCTGGGGCGATCGGTGTTGTAAAAAGCAAACAACCTTAGAAACCGGATTGCTGGCAAAGGTTAAGTGGAACCAGTAGCGTTCTAACAGCGAGAAACCCAGTTTCTGACAATTCATGGAGCACTAAAAAAACTTGCTGACTAAATAGCTATAGTCGGGCAAGGTCAGGCTGGTCAATTCATCTTGGCTATAAAGAGAGCACTCAAGTTAGCAAAAAAGTAGGGACGATCCACGGAACGCCCCTACAAAGGAAACCAACTTATTTGAAAGACGATCGACTAGACTTTCGTTTCTTCCCGCACTAACTTATCCCAACCGAGATCTTTGAGGTTGTTGTTGCGGCGGAGGGGACGTGTCACCAGTTCCAAAATGTCGCGGGCATTGGTGAAGCCATGAATTTGGGCGAAGGTAAATTCGACTGACCATTTGGTATTGATGCCACGCGCTTCCAGGGGGTTAGCGTGTGCCATGCCAGTAATCACCAGATCAGGCTTTAGTTCAGTAATGCGCTGAAGCTGGTTGTAGTTGTCGGGCTTCTCAACAATACGGGGAGTGGGAACGCCCATTTCGTGACAGGTTTTCTCCAACAGCGTCAGCTCTGCTGCCTGGTAGCGCTTGTCCATATAAGGAATGCCGATTTCAGGGCAGCTCATGCCGCAGCGGATAAGGAACCGGGCGAGGGAAATTTCCAGCAGGTTGTCACCCATGAAGAAGACAGATTTGCCACGAATGAGTTGCAGGTAATCTTCCATCCCTGCCCAGATTTGCGCTTCACGATCGTCCAATCCTTTCGGTTCAATACCAAACACAGAGCAGATTTTTTCAATCCAGGCACGGGTACCATCAGGGCCGATCGGGAACGGTGCGCCAATCAGCTTGCACTTACGGCGACGCATGAAGGTTGTAGCAGTCCGCGAGAGAAAGGGATTAACACCCGCCACGTAGTAGCCTTCTTCAATCACAGGTAGTTCTGTGTAGCGCTTGGCAGGTAGCCAACCAGAGACTTTGATGCCCTGTTTCTTAAGTTCCAACGTTAATTGGGTGACAACGGGATCGGGTAGAGAGCCAAACAGCACCAGCGGCGGATGATCCACATACTCAGAGTCTGAGGTGGCAATCTCTTCTTTTTTGCGACCGAAGTTAAGCAGTTTGGCGATCGCGTTACGCTCTTCTTTGTCGCCTTCCGCAGCGGGTGGTTTTTCGGGGCAGCGGTTAACCATTGCAGCCAGAACGGTATCTTCGCCTTGCGTGAAGGCATAATCTAGACCGTTCGCGCGCGCTACAACGATCGGAATCCCAATTTCAGCTTCTAAGCGAGGAGCCAGCCCTTCCAAATCCATTTTGATGATTTCGGTGGTGCAGGTGCCAATCCAAACGATGACGCTGGGGTTGCGATCGCGCTTAATCTGTACGCACAGCCGCTTCAGTTCTTCGTAGTCATTTAGTTGGGCAGAAATATCGCCTTCTTCCAGTTCTGCCATCGCGTAACGTGGCTCAGCAAAGATCATCACACCCATTGCGTTTTGCAGAAAATAGCCGCAGGTCTTGGTGCCAATAACTAGAAAGAAGCTGTCTTCTATCTTTTGGTAGAGCCATGCGACGCAGCTAATGGGGCAGAAAGTGTGATAGTTGCCTGTCTCGCATTCAAAGTTCAGGGCTTGCGGTTCAGTTTCGGCAAGAGTCATAAAGGGGTGTCCTCTCTAGAAGGAATTGCTAATGGTTGGTAGGGGCGGATTTAAGAATCAACTTGATTAGTAGCAGAGGGGATCGACAAACCCGCCCGTACAGAAGATGGTGGAGGCTTAATCGCGTCGATCGCGGGAGCCTCGGCAGTCTTCGTCGATTTGGGCAGGTGCTTTCTCAGGGAGCTTGCTTGCCTGGATGTTTATCTCATTCAAAGCAGCGGGGAGCATCCTGACAGCACCATTGGCAGTTTTATTAGCTTTGCCATTTTGGGCAGCGAGCGTGTTTACATGATCTTCGGGGTTGAAGTTCAGCCCTAATGCCATCACAATGCGATCGGGGTTATTGCTCAGATCGACCACCAGAGGCAACAGTTGGGCAAGTCGGGGTTCTAACACTGAGAGAGTTGCCAGGATGAAGCCAGAAGACGGACGGCGTTGACCATCGCAGTTGACCCATATACCTAAACGCGATAGCCATTGGCGATTTTCAGCGTAGTAGGTCAGCCATTTCTCTCGCACCGACTGGCGGATTTGCTCGGTATTCACGGGGTAAAGAAGTTTTGAGTTTTGAGTTTTGAGTTTTGAGTTTGGTCGCCACTCATCACTCAAAACTTATCACTCATAACTTTCCTTTAGACCACCATCAGATCTAATTCTTCTTCTGACCGCACAGGTGGCTTAGCGGGATTGAGGTAGAAGTCAGACAAGAGCGAGAATAGTTCGCGATCGGGTGTGTCGGTGGGCACTACACCTTCAGGGCGCGCCAGAATTTGATCTGCGATGTTGAGGTAGTAATCGCACACATAGTTGAGCGACGGATCGGTTTCTGCCATTTCAAACAGCGTCTTGCCTTTCACACGCGATACGCGAATATCTTCAATCAGCGGCAAAATTTCCAGAATGGGCATGGGCACCGTTTCAACGTATTTGTCAATCAGGTCACGCTTGGAGGTACGGTTGCCGATCAAGCCGCCGAGACGTAGGGGATGGGTGCGCGCTTTTTCACGGACGGAAGCTGCAATTCGATTGGCGGCGAACAGAGCATCAAAGCCGTTGTCGGTCACAATCATGCAGTAGTCGGCGTAGTTGAGGGGAGCCGCAAAGCCACCACACACTACGTCACCCAGCACATCAAACAAAATGACATCATATTCGTCGAAGGCGTTGAGTTCTTTCAACAGCTTGACGGTTTCACCTACAACGTAGCCACCGCAGCCTGCACCAGCTGGCGGTCCACCCGCTTCCACGCAGTCCACGCCACCGTAGCCTTTGTAAATGACATCTTCAGACCACACATCTTCGTAGTGATAGTCTTTTTCTTGCAGCGTGTCGATAATGGTGGGAATGAGAAAGCCAGTCAGCGTAAAGGTGCTGTCGTGTTTGGGGTCGCAACCAATTTGCAGTACTTTTTTGCCACGACGCGCCAGTGCTACTGAGATATTGCAGCTTGTCGTGGATTTGCCAATGCCGCCTTTGCCGTAAACTGCGAGTTTCACTCTAGTTAGTCTCCTAATCGTGTCGTGTCATCTGGGCGATCGCCGCTGGGTAATGAAGTCATTATTGGGCAACTCCATCGCAAAGGAAAGGGCTGCCAATAATGAACAGGTTTATAAAAGAGAGCCTTGGCTTCCCTGAAATCACCCATCTCTTACAGTGAAATCATAAACGCCTGTCAGTCTCGAAAACCGCACCGTAATCAGTTTTAACCTTTGCTTTTTAGATAAAGCGGAACAATAGACAACAAAGAGAAATCCGCTGAAATGTTTACTCTGGCGGAATTTTGCTGCGATCGACCCTTCATCACAAGTCGATTCACCGCTTAAACGCTACAGCTATCCCTCTCACAGCCTACGTGGCAGGGATTAGCAGCACTGTAATCCTTACTGAGAGGCGATTAGTACACTAAAACTCAGCCAAGTATCCATAGATTGCGGCTGACTCTCTGCTCTCTAACCGTCGCAAACCGCTTTTTTATTAAAAATAGTGACAACTTGCGAAACTGTATCCTTTTCGTAACAGATGCTTTACTGCTTCACATACCTACGCAGGAGTTGGGAGGGGTTTTGAGGGTCGTTATAAAGCAGTATGTTCCTCCTATCGACTGAGACATCCATAGCTGTTTCGTCAACTTTCGTTGAACTGCCTGTATCGTCAGTGGGCTTCTGGAGGAAAAAGAGTTTATTGCCATCAAGTCTGACTTTACCGTATCCCTTAAAATTGCCCTCCTGAAATTCACACCAACCGTCTGCATAGATTGTTATTTTGGATTTGCTGTAGGCGGAGCGAGTGAATTCTTCAAGTTCTTTTAGCTCCTTCTCATCCAAGCCCATTCTTCTTGCTGCTTCTAGCAATTCTGCCAGCCATTGTTCGTTGATAACTGCTTGCCATTGATATGTTCCTGCTAGTGATTTGAGCGTGAGTGGTGCGGGAACAGGGGAGGCGATCGCGGGTTCGGGAGAAGTAGGACGATCGTCAGCGGCGATCGCGGACGGTACGGTTTGAGTACACGCGCTCAATAACACCAAAACTGGCAGCAGAAGTAAGACCGACGGCATTCGCATGATGACTGTACAGAGAGCTGTTTGCTGAAAAATAGTACGCGGAAAGGTTTAGATCCCTGCATACCGATACGTTACTGCTTCACATACCCACGCAGAAGTTCTGAGGGATTTGAAGGCTTATCCAACGATAGAGTTTTTCTATCGGCTGAGATATGAAGCGCAAACGTGCAGCACTCACTACATTTGGGAGTATTGGTTGAACCGTCCGCACCGTCAATCGGTTTGGATGAATCAGCAGTGAAAATGAGCTTGTTCCCGTCAAGTTTGACTTTGCCACGCTGCTCAAAATTTATGCGAGCTTCAAACGTGCTATCAGAGTTGATAGTTATTCTTACTTGCTCGTAAGACTGACGGATATCCCTCTCAAGCTGTTCTACAACTTCTACAGGTACATTTTCGCCCTGCTTTGTCAGCCTGCTTGACATCTGCTTCTCCAAATCGCTTGACAGATTTTTCAGTGCTTTTTCATCAACGACTCCTTTGTATGTTCCTGCTAATGACTTGATCATGAGTGGTGTGGCAACCGGTGAGGCGATCGTAGGCTGAGACGGAGCGGGACGATCGCCGGTGGCGATCGCGGACGGTACAGTTTGAGTACACGCGCCCAATGACACCACAACTGGCAGCAGCAAAACCGACGGAATTCGCATGATGACTGGACAAAGAGCTTTTGGCTTAAAAATAGTGCGTATCCTTTTCATCGCCAGTGCTTTACTGCTTCACATACACACGTAGCAGTTGCGAGGGATTGCGGGGATTGTAAAACAGTAATTTTTTCTTGTCGGCTGAGACATTGAGAGCCACAACTGTAGAAACGTTGATGGCGGCATCTGTTTTGATGCTGATCGGTTTGCCTACACTATCAACGAGAAGGAGTTGGTTGCCAGCAACCTTGGCTTTGCCCTGCACCTTCTTAGCGTCAAGATCCTGGAAGTCAAAGCCGCTATCGGCATTGAGAGTGATCTCACAATCGTCAAACATATGTCGGGCAAACTCTGCAAGTCTTTTTAATTCCTTGTCACTCAAGCCAATTTTTCTTTCTTCCTTCAAGAACTTTGCTAGCCACTGCTCATCAACAGCACCTTTATACGTTCCTGCCAGTGACTTGATCGTGGGCGGTGCAGTAACAGGCGAGGCGATCGCAGGCTTGAGAGACGCAGGGCGATCGTCAACGGCTTTTGCAGAGAGCACTGCTTGAGTACAAGATGTTGACACCAGCAAAACTGGAAGCAGCAGTGGAATTAGTAAAGCTCTCATGATGGTTGGTCGTGGCTGCGTGAGAAAGAATAAACCAAACGTTAACAAAACTCAGTCGCAGGAGACATCCGCATCATTACTTGATTAAATGCTCAAAGGCTTGAGCGATCGTCTTGAGTCATCAGCAGACCAATTAAAGCTGATTATTGAGTTGACTGGCTAAAAGTCTAGAACCCTCATCCATCTACTGTTGGGGCTAGTCAAGATAACATGGGTTTATCAAGACAAAGTGTGCCTCCACAGCCTCAGTCATATATTTAGAGTTTTGACTATCCACCAACACAGCTTTTGCCCTTGTAGCTACGGTTTTAAGCGCCCAGCAAAAAGTTTTGTGAGTTAATGAAGCTGATTGTTGAACTGACCAAATTGTTGTTGCGATTGCAAAACTGACTAAAATTTTGCTTCAACCTAGAGCCAGAGGCAGTATAACGGCAGTAAGTGTAAAAGTTGTCTTAGATTGACGCATAAAATTATTTCGCTATCGTGCAGTTTTGACGGACTGAGGCTTCATTTAGTGACTAGAGAATCTACTTGAGTCGGCTAAAAGCCATTAGTAAAGGGGCACTAGCCCCTGTAGCAACATTTTTGAATTGTGTCGTTTTGCATCCTCACACGACGCTGGCAAGAAGCATTTTTTCAACCATCCTCTCAACGTATAAGGAGAACCGCGTGCCTCAAGATCTCACAGCTTTCAGAAAAATTTCCTTTCAAACTGTTGATGTGGAAGTAGCTCTAGCAGAAATTGAGTATCAATATCTCAAATTTGTCTGCGAAGCAACGCTGCGTAATTCCGATGATGTTTTGCGAGAGCAAATTCGCCATTTGCGCATTGCAGGGTTGCCATCGTTTGATGATTGGCGCAAGCAAGGCGTTGCGCAAGGTCTGCTGCTGCCTCCAATTGAAACAAATACGATTCCAACGATCGCGGTTGAAAGCAGTGACAGTGCTGTTGACACAGTGGTAGAGCCACAAAGTGATGAAACGAGCGCTCCGCCAATTGAAACTTCCGCACCCAAAGCACAGCAAACGAAGACAAAGTCCTCAGCAAAAGCACCCGCACTAACGTCGCCCAGCAAAGCAACGGATACTCTGTTGAAGAGCCTCTCTGACCCATCGACTGCAAAACTAACATCGCGAGAAGTGATTGAGCAGCAGCACGAACAACTCACCGTACTGCTCAAAGAAGGCAAAACGATGGATGATCTTGCCGCGTTGTTGACCAGCAACGGTGCCAAGATCAGCGCTTCCACGCTCAGAAATTATCTGTCGGCTGCCAGACGGAAAGCAAAAGTAGGCAGAGGTTCAGCGAAAAAGTCGGTCAGCGTAGACGCGACACCAACCGCCACTGAAACGCGATCGTCCGACACCGCAGACACTGTAGCAGAACCCACCGACTCCAGCACCTCAGAGCCATCGCTAACAGCGGAGACCCCAGTAGAGCCAACGCTTGCACCGCCCAAGCCTACCAGAGGTCGCCCTAAAGCCGCTGCGAAATCAACACTTGAGCATGAAACTAGCGTGACACCATCACGCTCACGTAAGCAGCCATCGCCGCTAGACGTATCCCCTGTGCCAAGACGACGCAAGAGCAGAATTTAGCCTCTCTATTGCAACCAGTTATAGACAGTAGCAACTGAATAGTTGCACGCTATAACGTCTGGTACTGGTAGTTGAGCGGTGCCAAAGAGAGGAAGCGGCAAGCGATCGATGTGGGTAAACCAACACCGATCGCTTTTTCATTACTGACTAAAACGTGATCACAGTACGAATGCCTTCACCACTATGCATCAGGTCGAAGGCTTCGTTGATGCGATCGAGCGGCATCACATTGGTAATCAGATCATCAATATTGATTTTGCCTTCCATATACCAATCCACAATTTTGGGTACGTCTGTGCGTCCTCTAGCTCCACCAAAAGCACTACCCTTCCACACTCGCCCTGTCACCAGTTGAAACGGTCGCGTGCTGATTTCTTGCCCTGCACCTGCCACGCCAATGATGACGCTCACGCCCCAGCCTTTATGACAGCATTCCAGCGCTTGCCGCATCACGTTGACATTGCCAATACATTCAAAGCTGTAGTCGGCTCCACCCTTGGTCAACTCGACTAAATGTGCCACCAGATCACCTTCAACTTCACTGGGATTCACAAAGTGAGTCATGCCCAGCTTTTCTGCCAGCACTTTCTTTTTAGGGTTCAGGTCTACGCCGACGATCGTCTTTGCGCCAACCATGCGGGCACCTTGAATCACGTTTAGCCCAATGCCACCCAAACCAAACACAACGACAGTAGAGCCGTATTCTACTTTGGCGGTGTTAACGACTGCGCCAATACCTGTCGTAACACCGCAACCGATGTAGCAAACTTTTTCAAAGGGGGCATCTTCCCGAATCTTAGCGAGTGCAATTTCAGGCAACACCGTGTAGTTTGCAAAAGTGGACGTGCCCATATAGTGATAGAGCGGCTGACCATCGATCGAAAACCGACTGCTACCATCAGGCATTACACCACGTCCTTGGGTTGATCGAATTGCCTGACAGAGATTAGTCTTTTGGCTCAAACAATACTCACAGTTGCGACATTCCGGTGTGTACAGAGGAATGACATGATCTCCCGGTTTCAGTGATGTCACGCCTGCACCCACTTCGACCACAATGCCTGCACCCTCATGCCCCAGGATGGCAGGAAACAGCCCTTCAGGATCTTTACCAGACAAGGTATAAGCATCAGTATGGCAAACGCCTGTAGCTTTGATTTCGACCAGCACTTCGCCAGCTTTAGGTCCTTCAAGCTGCACCATTTCAATGCTTAGTGGCTTGCCTGCTTCTAGCGCAACAGCGGCTTTGACATCCATAACTCTGCTCCAGCGTCCAATTTAAATTGCAGCTTTGCAAGTGCAGCTTTGAGTTTAGGCTTCAAAAACCCACACCCCACCAGCCTACAACCCACAGTCTAAAGTAGTTTGCCTCACCTACAACCATCCCTTCACCCTTCCACCCCCTTACTCTTCCACTCTTCCACTCTTCCACTCCCTTACTCTTCCCTCTCTCCCTACACTTGCAACCATTGCATCGATCGCGCCCAGAGCCAGCCAAGCCAACTGCCAATTATGTAGGAAGGAAAATCAATCCAGCTAAAGGTATTGCCTAAAACGAGCCGTCCTGCTACAGTGGCGCGAGCCGCCTCTAAAAATGGTGGATGCCAGAGCTGAAGCCCCTCTAAGCCGCAAGTGGTGAGACAAACGCCAATGGCGATTGCTCGCAAAGAAATGCGCGGCAAGAGAAAAGCAACAAGCAAAATCCAGAAAACTTCGTAAGCAATGCTGCCAAGTGCATCATTCAACCATACGAATGTTGGTGTTGGAGCGAAGCGAATGATGTAACCCATCGGCGCAATAAAGCTCATGCTAACTAACAGCACAAGACGTTTTTTAAAAAACCAGGAATGTCTAAAGTGCAAAAGCAGCATGAGATTTTTGAGTCGTTTTGATGGTGGCAGAATTTTTCCTCAAGGCAGAGAGGAATCCGAGGCGAACTAACGAATGAAATAGCGGCAATCAGCCTCCAGCAGCTAACGCTGTGGAGACAACTTGCACAGAGCAAAACCGATCAACACGGTTCTGCTCACTCTTGAACGCAACTGCATTGTTGATCAGCCAGCTACTAAACCACACGTTAGGTACGTAAAAAAACTGATCGCAAGCTAGTTTCACTGGGTAGTAGGGAACAAAAGATTGTACAACGTCAAAAATAAAATGGACAAAAATTTAAGGAGTTGCTATCGTCCATTATTGATTGCTTCAATCTCAACACAAAAGTTTAGAAAGTTTTTTCAAAAAAAGTGAGCATTTTCGAGATTCTTTGTTAAAGTTGGAGGCAATTTTACATCCTTTCCGAGAGTTTTATTTGAGCGTGTATGACTGCTAAATTGTCTTCTGATCTCCCTGAAACTGATTCTGCTGAATCAGAAGTTGCTGAACTTGATTTTGCGATCGATCTAACCGAAATTGAAGAGCTAGATCCCGACGATCCAGTTCCAGACAAGGTTCCCTATAAACCAACCAAAGCTGAACGTCTGGGTCTGACCGATGATTCAGTCGGGTTATTCTTACGTGAAATGGCACGCTATCCTCTGCTGACTCAAGCACAGGAAATCGAGCTAGCACGAGAAATTGTGAAGGGCGGCGATCGAGGCGAACAAGCAAAGCGGAAATTGGTGCGAGCGAATTTACGCCTCGTTGTTTCGATCGCCAAAAAATACCTCAATCGTGGCGTACCGTTTTTGGATCTGATCCAGGAAGGTGCAATGGGATTGATGCGAGCAGCCGAAAAATTTGACTACGAGCGTGGCTACAAGTTTTCAACCTATGCGTACTGGTGGATTCGTCAAGGTATTACCCGTGCGATCGCCTCTCAGTCGCGCACCGTGCGGCTGCCCGTCCACATGGTCGAGAAGCTGAACCAGGTTCGCAAAGCCCGTCAAACACTCTCACAAGCACTCGGACGCAAGCCTACCAAAGCTGAACTAGCAGCAGCGTTGGAAATTGATGAAGACAAGCTAGAGCAAGTGTTGGACGTGAGCCAGGGCACACTCTCACTGCACGCCTGGGTCGGGCGCGAAGAAGATACAGAACTCATGCAATTAATTGAAGACGCAGATAATATTGCGCCGAACGATTGCCTGGATCATAAATTGCTGTGCGATCGTCTCAATTCTGTTCTGGATCATCTTAGCGATCGCGAACGTGACATCATCAAACTGCGCTTTGGGCTTGAAGATGGACAGCACTACACCCTCACCGAAATCGGTGAACTCTATCAACTTTCGAGAGAACGGGTACGTCAAATTCAAGCAAAAGCCATGCGTAAGCTACGGCACCCACGTCGTCAAGCGTTGCTTAAAGACTGGATTCGCTAACGCGGTTCATCACTGGGCGATCGCCACACGCTAGTTATGATAGCCACCCAGATGCGGGAGGGACGATACGTGTGGCTGCTGCAAGTGGTAGAACCGTCGGGTTAAAGATGGCTACGCTCATTGCCTCAACAGGGTTTACAGGTTCTTCAAACAATTTAATTTTGCCCGTTAACCAATCATTTATAGAAGCAAACCGTCGATCGCCACTATAAAAGCGATATTTGCTCAATTTAAATTGGTATGAGCTTAAATTGAGTCAGAATTACGCTTAGAGACCGCTTTGAGGCACCACCTGATTAAAAAGCGTTGACCTGAAACTTGATATGCTGTTGATCCCAACCCTTCTTTTATGCAAACGTCAGCTGATCAGCGGGGTTCGCTCGGATGACAGAGGCGATTAAGACGATCGCAGATTAAACTCTAAACTAAATCCCCTTGATGTTTAGTAATTTAGCAGGGCTAGAATGACGACCTGTGACCTTTCCGCTATCCGTGTTCTGATTGTTGATGACCATGAACTAACCCGACTCAGCTTGAGTTTGGCATTTCAGAATCAGCAAGATATGGAGCTAGTAGGGGTAGCAAGTAATGGGCAAGAAGCGATCGACCTGGTGAGACAACATCATCCTGATGTCATTGTTTTAGATCTCCAGATGCCCGTAATGGATGGCTTGAGTGCTTCTACTCATATCAAAAGCGCCAACCCAACTGTGCAGATTCTTGCCTACTCCTCTCTGGATGACCCTCAAACTGAGGTCATGTTGCAGACTGCGAAGATTGATGCCTTTCGGAAGAAAGACACTACCACAGAAGAACTGATTGCAACAGTCAGACAACTTAGCCAACGGGCTGCAAAGATGTAGCGATCGCCGCAGTGAATGAGGTGGGGCGATCGCGTCCTGCCAACTAAACGCTTTCATGCAATTAGTTAGCAGTGGAGTCAACGCTAACCTAATCGCGCTTCGGGAAACGTTTGCTTAAATTCATCCAACAAATCATCAATTTCTTCAATTGCCTGATTAACGTCAATTCTGAGGGTGCCAAGATCTGGTTGCTCCAGCAAGCGCACTAAGGCTTCGCGCTTACCTTGAATCAGATCAATGCGTTCTCGGAGAGTTTCAGAATTAATCATTGGCACGTCCTTTCTTGATGGTGGCTTATGAGGCAGCTAATACGTCCCTATTGTAAAGCCTCTATTCACAATCGACTGTAAAGACAGTAAGCGGTTAGTAAGCTGCCTCCAAGGAGATTTCTAGCGAACAAAATACCTGTAGGGGCAGGTTTGCTACCAACGTGGTTGGCTAGGAGCAAAGCTTCTGGTAAAACCTGCCTCTTACAAGCAGTACATTCTTTCTCAGAAGTCTTTTAAGAGACCGATTGCCTTTTCCAAAGGTATCTTTTCCTAATGTAGATAAGGTGGACGTTTGACATCCGCTGGCTTGCTTTTCACCACTTCCTCAATAAATCGCTTGAGTGCTCGATCGCGATTTTTCATAAACGCCGCCCAAAAGCCTGGCTGAAATTCATCCATTGTCTTAGCAAGTGCCCAGATATCCACCGCAAGGATGTTGTAAAGCTTTTCATCTTCGCGCTTGAGGGCATTGATCTGTTCTAGCAGCGAATCTTTTTCAGCGGCACGTTTTTCATTCTTAAACATAGAAGCGCCCAAAGTGAGGAAATTAAAGCCAACGATCGCGGGTCGCATCTGTCTATGTACCCTTATGACACGAGTCTAAGGCTGCCATCGTCATCCGTCTAGCATTCGCGTTAACCCACTATCCCGGCTTTAGCAAAACGCTGCCGCTATCTTTGTGACAGCCCCACGATCGCAAGAGACGTGCAGAGCAGGGACTCACTCATTCGCACGATCGCGCGGTTGTTTTGCCCTAAGAGACGGATAATAAACTTAGAATAAATATTGACTCACCTGCTAGATCTTTAACTCTATGCTACGTCGAACTTCTTTGGGTACGCTGGGTCTAAGCATTGGTGGCATTTTAACCGTCGTTGGTTTTTGGGCATATTTTGTTGTCGATAACGCAACGCTAAACCTGGTTGGCTTTTTCTATGGCATTCCGCTCCTACTGGGAGGGCTAGCGCTAAAAGCGTCTGAATTGCACCCAGTACCGCTTAGAGAACCGACCCCTGCCAGCGTGCTGACCTTACGAGAGCAACAGGCAACCGCAACCCAAAATCAGATTCGTAAAGACGTAACCCGCTATCGCTACGGTCAACGGGCACACCTCGACAGTTCCCTGACTCACCTTGGGTTAAGCCCTACCGATGAAGAATGCCCTGTTTTAGTAGGGGTGCAAGAGGTTGAAACAGAGGGGGCTTATACACTGGTGTTGGAGTTTGAGTCGCCCTTAATTCCCCTTGAGGTTTGGCAAGAAAAGCAGGACAAAATTGCAGGCTTTTTTGGACCCGGCGTGAAAGCAACCGTTAGCCAGGCGGGTGATCAGAAGGTGGACGTAGCCCTCATTGCAACAGCAGCCGAGAAAGAGTCAGTTGCGTCATTAAACTGAGAATATTTTAGAGATAGACAGGCTTCGACGTCAGTACTCAGCTAAACATAAAACTTATTGTCTGAGCACGAAGCCCCAAAGCCCCCCGTACAAAGACTTAAAGCTACCTGTTGAGGGAGCTAATCTGTTGATATGGCAAGCTGCTTGAGTCATCACCATACTGCAATTGCCTTTACCGTAAGAAAAGCAGGACGTTAGAGCGCTAGCCCGAATGTGAGGTTATGAAAAAGACTTGTTGAAGATATGACCTATATAACCCATCACTAGACTACGATCGAAAGCCTATAGGGTTGCTAGCACTACAGTCAGCTTCATCAGTCAACTCAAAGTTAATGCCTTCTTAGCGGGTTGGAACTCATGGTTAAAAGATCTATGTTTAGCCATTTTGCGCCATGCATAGCCCTTAGCATTTGGGGTGCAGCAGTGTTGCTGCCATCCGTGGCACACGCCGAAGTGCCGCTTAATCGCGCAGTCATTGCTTCATTGCGCAATAAGGTAGAGCTACTGTTAAAAAATCAAGCACGGCGATCGGCAAAGGTTCGCGATACGCTGGTTCCTGGTGATGCGCTTTCGACCGCTCGTGCTGCACTTGCAGAACTTCGCTTCAATGATGGCTCTTTAGCAAGGATCGGTGGGCAAGCGCTGTTTCGTTTTCTGCCAAAGACTCGCACCTTTAACCTCTCGAACGGGACGTTGCTACTCTTAGTGCCGCCGGGTCGTGGGCAAACTCGTATTCAGACACCCAATGCCGCCGCTGGCATTCGTGGGTCGGCGCTGTTTGTGCGCTACCTTCCCGATACAGACGTAACCCTGATTGGGGCACTCACCGACAGTGGCATTGAAATTACCAACCGCGATCGCACTCAAACGCAACCGCTAGAAGCAGGGCAGATTGCAGTTGTCGTTAAGGATCGAATTGAGCAGGTTTATCGCTTTGACCTCAAGACGTTCTATGACAGTAGCGACTTGGTAAAAGGGCTGGATTTGCAGCGCTCTGCACCTAGCAATGGTACTGGCACACCAGTTGATCAGGCGATCGCGGCAGTCCGTACAGAAACCTCTGAGGCTGTAAAAACACAAGCCAGTCTTGGAATTTTTAACGGAGCAACAGCAGCAGATGGGCAACCGCTAACTCCCAACGTCAACGCCTCCCAGGGAAACCAAACAACGTCTATCAGACCCCTGGATCAGCTAACTGCACCTGCCAGCCCGAGCGCCTTGCCAAACAATTACTTATTCGTATCCCCAACACTTGCCTTACCAACTGCCTTTCCCCCAACAGTAGCGATTCCAACACCACCTAACTCAGCAGCAGGGGCAGCTCCAATTCCAGGGTCAGTTGGTACTGGCACAGTGCCAACCGGCAACATACCAGGACAAGGCGGCCTACCACCGGAGCAGGTCGGCAATACACCGGGGCAAGGCGGCGACCCACCAGGGCAGGTCGGCAATACACCGGGGCAAGGCGGCAGTCCACCACCAGGGCAGGTCGGTAACACACCAGGACAAGCAGGCGACACACCAGGACGCGGTTTACCTCCAGGCCAGGCAGGTACAACGCCAGGGCAGTCAGGCAATACACCAGGACAAGGTGGTGGTTTACCTCCAGGCCAGGCAGGTACGACGCCAGGGCAGTCAGGCAATACACCAGGACAAGCACGGTAGGCTTAAGCACCCTGAGCAGAAGGTTTCTTTAGCAAAAATATATTGAAAAGCACTCAAGGTGCCAGTCGTTCCAGGTGCCAATTGCCTTCCTCTAAACGGTAGCGGAGACGATCGTGCAAACGGCTAGTGCGTCCCTGCCAAAACTCAATTTGATGAGGAATGACTCGATAGCCACCCCAATGCGGCGGACGGGGAACTGTTTCATCGGCATAAGTTGCCTTCAACTCAGCAAACCGTTGTTCCAGCACCTCGCGATTGCGAATCACACGGCTCTGCTCAGAAGCCCAGGCACCCAATCGGCTGGCTAAAGGTCGGCTTTGAAAATAGGCATCTGTTTCTGCTGCTGCCACCTTTTCTACCTGTCCCTCAATCCGTACCTGGCGCTCCAGCACTGTCCATAAGAAAACTAGCGCTGCCTGTGGATTGTCCGCCAGTTCCCGCCCTTTGCGGCTTTCGTAGTTGGTGTAAAAGGCAAAGCCACGCGCATCTAAGCCTTTGAGTAGCACAATACGAGCAGAAGGAATGCCATCACGAGTAGCGGTCGCAAGGGTCATGGCGTTTGGCTCTGGTAACTCGGCGGCGATCGCCTGATCCATCCAGCGTTGAAATTGCTGGATGGGATCAGGGTCAACATCTGCCTCGTTCAGCGCTTGCAATGTGTAATTTTGACGAAGGTCAGCAATAGATTGAGTCATTGGCTTGAACAGCGATGCAACAAAGCGTTGAGGACGGCACTGGCGATTCTAGCAAGATCAGAGCAGTCAGCGATAAGTAGGGTTGGCTATCCGTCCCATCGTACCTGCATTGCCTGGCTTAGAGCCGTCGTGAACTGCTGTAAATGCTTACACTCATGGGTAGCCATGAGCGTGAGACGCAGACGGCTGGTCGGCACAGTCGGTGGGCGGATAGCAGGTGCAAAGATGCCTGCTTGCCGCAGCAAGGTTCCGAGGTGCAGCACGATCGCTGGACTGCCAACTTGCAAACATAAAATGGGTGATTCAGACGGTAGAAGTGTGATTGCTGTATCAGTCGTGGCTGTAAGTTGTTGACTCAATGGCTGGAGCGCCTGCTTGAGCTGCGTTACGTTTTGCCAGAGCTGGGCACGGCGATCGGGGTCTTGCTGGACAATCGTTACGGCTGCCAGTGCGGCGGCGGTATCGGCTGGAGACAGCCCTGTAGTGTAAATGAAGCCAGCCGCACGGTTCCGCAAGTAGTCGATCAACGTGGCTGAACCAGCGACATAACCGCCCAAACTACCCAGCGCTTTGCTAAGGGTGCCGACCTGCACGATCGCCCGACCCGTACATCCAAAATGCTCGACACAGCCCGCGCCCGTTGCGCCTAATACACCTGTAGCGTGGGCTTCATCCACCAACAGCATGGCATCAAACGTTTCTGCTAATGCCAAAAGCTCTGGTAACGGGCACAGGTCACCATCCATACTAAACACGCTGTCAGTTAGCAATAGACAACGACGGTGACGATCGCGGTGCTGCTCCAACAACTGCTGTAGTTGAACAACATCACAGTGGGCATAGTTCAGCACAGTGGCACCGCTGAGAACAGCACCCTGCTTGAGGCTGGAATGATTGTACTGGTCTGACAGGATCAGATCACGTTTGCCTACTAGTGCGCTCACGGTTCCCAGATTCGTCAGGTAGCCAGAGCTAAAAACCAGGGCGGCTTCGGTTTGCTTGAGCTCGGCGATCGCCTGTTCCAACTGCTCATGCAGTGCTCGATGCCCACTCACTAGACGAGAACCAGTGCTGCCTGTGCCGTACGCTTGTGTGGCAGCGAGCGCGGCTTGTATCAGACGATCGTCCCCTGCCAAGCCCAGATAGTCATTACTGCCAAAGTTAAGTACAGGTTGCCCTGCCATCTGCACAACCGATCCAGAACGTCCCTCGATCGCATGTACAGAGCGATACCAGTCCGCTCGATGAATCGTCGTGAGAGCAGACTCAAGCCAGGCATACGGATTGGCAGTCATGACCACGTAAGGTTAAGCATCAATACCCGTTTGGTGCATATAGCTGAGAAGCCAGTTGGCGATCGTCGCCCGTCTCGTCTTTCGTGGCACCAACTCATTCACCTTGTAGCCCTGAAACCCCAGCTTGTCCTTCAGCAGTTGCTTGTTTTCAGCAGGAATCGATCGCGTTAGCTTCACCGTTGGCGGACGGTTCTCAATAAAGTCTGGCGGTTCAGGATACGTTTCTTTCCAATCAGGCGCAACAGCAGTAGCGTCCCAGCGATCGCCTGCATCATCCCGACGATAGCCCAAATAATGCCACACCAATTGATTCACCGTCGCGTCATCCAGCGTATCGTGAAGGATCGCCCAAAGGGTTTCGGTAGTTAGGGGTGGAAGGTTAGACATTTGTATAGTTGGTAGTCAGCGATCAATTTGGAAGCGAAGGCGATCGCCCAGACCTTCGAAAGCTCCACTGGTAACGCCATGATTTTGACATAATTGTTTGCTGCAATCTATCGGCTAAACCTGAGATGCATAAACTTCATCACGATAGGCAAAACCATCCTTATTTAGCAAGACTGTCAAAGTGCTATCAACTTACGCCTTGCTACAACTTAGCATCCTCCCATTTAGGCTTAAGGAGTAAATCGCTGCCAAGGCTGCGCTGGGTTATGCAGTGTTCCACTTAATTAGACAAGAACAACCATTGCTCTCTGGTACATAATAATTACTTAAAACTTTAAAGAATCTTTTGACGACCAAATTGTTTTATTAAAACAACAAGCATCACAATACAGGAGAAAAATGTTAACAAACTGCCTACCCCAATAATCCCTTCATTACCATTAGCGGTCAGAAGTGTATGTAAGAAAAAACCAGAATGCAAAAAACCATATGCTGCTAGCCCAATAGGAATGATTACAGGAACATCCCATAGGTCCAATTCTTTTAGCCAGCATACTGTTGCAGCTCCTATCGCTGATAGAGGAACTAGCCAGTTTGGTAACTCCAGTTTCCAAAAAGAAAGCCTGCCGTTCCAACCTGTAATAGCTGTAACCACTTGAAAATCCAACATTCCAGAACTTGCACCAATTCCATTGTTTCGCGATAAATCTGTAAAAATTTGCAGAAGCGAACCTGAAACTTTCCCCCACAGCATATAACTAGCAAAGAAGATAAACGTAGCTGCAACTGACACAATAATTACATATCGCGATTTAGCAAGTTTAGGACGGGATGTCATATATTTCCTAATATCTTTCTCATACAAATTTTATCTCAATTAGACAGTTTTCCATTTGCTTTACCGATGGCTCGCCGGACAAAGAAAGTGCTGGAAAGTTTCGAGGCGTCAAACTGAACACCAAGTGCCTCCCCCTTGTACGGGTCGTCATTAGGCCGATTGACGTTATTGCTGCCCTGGAAACTTGCCTATCTCTAACTAAGCGCTGGCAGCTCAGTCACGTAGCATCAGACTAAATAGATAATCTTGAAGCTTGAGGTGCTATGTGTCATTTAAGCGCGATCGATCACCCCTAAACAAGCTGCCCGTAGTAGAGCAGCAAAGTTTTGGGACAGTTTCCAGCCCAGCATTTAACTGCCCCTTCCACGCCTTCACGCCTTCACCTTCACCCTTCCACTCAACGCCCTACTACGTTCCTCCAACGTCTTAAGAATATCCAACGTTACCGGCTCAAGATCCCGTAGCCATAGGGGTTTAATGAACTTGTCTAGAGGATTGAAATCCACAATCCATTGACCAATTCGCACCCCGATCGGCTCTAGATGTTTTCCAGCCAGTTCAGCCTGTATCAAGTGCTGACGTTCTAAGTGTTTGACCAACCACAGCACATCACTGGTTGCCTCGTCTTGACCGTTAATACTGCCCGCGATAGTGTCATGATCAAACGAAATGAGACTAGTCAGGTTAAAGAGGCGGCTGCGATCGATCAGGCATAAGGTCTGCTGACGATCGGGCAATACTCCTAAGCCCAGACGATCCAATAGCTTTGCCAAAGGCTTGATTGGAATGGCGCTTTCAGTGTCGCTGATATCAGGAGCCAGTAGCAGCGATCGCTGATCGCGAATGGCACTCCGGCTACCAAGGCGATCGCTGATTTGCTGTCTTTGTACCTGCGTTTGCCGAGACGGGGTGCAGACTTGCAGGTTTGCTTGCCACTGATCGTCACTTAACAGTTCCAGCAAGGCAATATATTTACACCCGAGGCTGTGTCCAATCCAGGTGTAGTTTTCGGGATGCTGATATATGTCAGTCTCATAGCCCGATCGCGCTGCCAGAGCAATAATTTCTGGTTGAAGACGCTGCTGTTCGTCCAGCAGTGATAGCGCTACTGACCAGTGCCGAAAGGTAAACCGGAACGGCAAGGCAACGATCGTGTAACCTGCCTCAAATAATTGGCTCAGGAAATAGCGATAAAACAGCGTGGGAAAAGAGCCAAAAAAAGCGCCGCCGACAAACTGAATGACACCTTTGGGCTTGGGATGTAAGGCAACCCAGCTAAACAAAAGTGGTTGAAAGCGAAAAGAGGGCTGCATAAGTTTTCTTCTAGAGAATGGGGTCACAGAGATTGAAAGGCAATGTCTATGACCCCGTTGACCGTAGCGCGATCGGTTTGAAGCTACTTCCGGCTGACTTGAATAGGAATTTCTAGCTTGGACAGCAGATCGCTGAAACTCTGGAGGTTTTCAGGGCTGAAATCTAATTGAGCCATCAAGCCAACCAATGACTGTGCTTGCTCTAGCGGTGTGCCTTCAATCAATTGAGGGGGTACCTCGGTCGTCATTTCTGCCAGCACATCCGTCAGAATGGGACCGATGAGGATCGGGCGACTTGGCTCTGGTGCAACTTCATTAAGTGCTTTGCCAGACGCGATCGCCAACGCATAGTTGATCTGGTCAAAGTCCCCAGTCAGGGTAGCGGGATAGTTGTTAGGCAAGAATGTGCCACGAATCTCTGGGTTGAGCAGCACTTTGGCAGGCGTAGCACTCTGAGACACAAAGCCTTCCCTAATATTCTTGAACAGAGCAGGTAGGGTCAGTTTGACATAACCACGAATTTCCAAATCGGGGTTTGGGTCAGATAACAGACCCAAAGACAACTTGGGCAAGAGCTGCACCGAGGCAGTTTGTCCTGCTGGTAAGCGGAAGAAACCGCTAAAGCTAGTAGCCGTCACGCCACCAGAAAGGGCGATCGATGTGTTAGCTCCAGCAATATCAACCAGCAAATCAGCATTATTGAACAACGTGCGATCGGGGTCAGCCGGATTAGGTTTGCTGATGACAAATTCCAATCGAAACGTGAGATCTTTGGTTTCTAAATTACTGATAGTGAGGAAGTAACCTTGCACAGCACGTCGAGCGACAGCCGTAATAGCACCACTACCAGGAACGGCAGCAGGAAAACGTGGCGCGATTGGTTTTACTAACAGTTCAAACGTTGAAAGTTCCATACTTTGCAATCTCCAGGTGTGGGGGTTAACTCCAGGCTCAATGCCTTTACAAATCAATTCTGGCTGAAATAATTTGAAAGTCTGCTACCCGCTGGGGTGATTTCTATGAGCAAAAATAAACTTAGAAGATACTTTAACACCGCTTTTCATTGGCTTCCCACACAAAGCTGAAAGTCAAGTAGAGAAACGTTTTCGCTCTGTTTGACATAATCGTTCATCTTAATTAAGGCTGTTAAAGCCCTAATTCTTCGTCATAGTAACTGTCTTAATCTTTTTCAGATATTTCCAATTCAACTATTGCTTGATTTCATCTTTTATGGCAAGAGGAGAAGCAAGCTTTTCCTTGATTTTTCAATGGATTAATCTGCAGTTACTCTGGATTCTATTGAGAAGTATCAGCCAGCTAAAAGTCTTTTACATTTAATTCAACTTGCTTACTTTTCCAAGCCCATTTAATCAGACTGATATGCTTTTTGATTGGTGAATGGGGAGCAAAGTCTGGTGATCAAACTGCTGCAAATGCTAGTTCTAGCTGTTGCACGATCGAACTAAATTCTTTCTCTAAAAGCAGCTTCAGTAATTACACTCAGTTGCTTAACCAGTTCTACACTGCACAGAGATAAAATTCCGGGATGCTCTTGAAGAGTTGGTTAGCCAAAGCAGGCTGATAGCTTGAGGGTTAGATCTTTCACTCCTGACAGTCTGGCTTAGGATTAGGCGTTATACCTTTTTTACGAGCAAGTCCTTCCAGATGAAGCCGACGTGCTGTCTGACGACGCTCTCGTTCTCGTACCCGGCAGGGTCGGCACCGAATGGCTGTTGTCCATACGCCGCCTTTAGCGACTTCGTACCACCATTTTTGTTGGCTTGCTGTCCAAATCGCCCTCACGCCACAGTCTTGGCACACGAATGGGCGATCGAGGTAATAGCCACGTTGAACAAAGTCTGGTGCACCATAGCTGTTATCTGGAGCAAGGGCAGCTCCATCAACCAAGACTCCACCCAGTGCTACTTCCAATTTTGCTTGTTCAGCCACTTGTTGAGCAATTGTTTGGGCTGCTGCTTTCTTTCGCCTGGCTTTAATTTCTTGACGACGCTGCTTACCGCTTTTCATAAACGGTCTTCCATCACACTCGACGTTTAGTAGCACCAATTCTAAGCGAAGTGAGCAACTGTCTCCTCAATGAATCATCTAGCTTACGAGTGTTTCCTACTGCTGAGGATAGCGTTACAAACGCATACTTACGATCGAATGCTAAAGCGCCCTAGCGATCCAGCAATCTCAATGCATTGAGTAGATTACTGTCTTTTTCAGTAGGGTTCGATTGAGCTGAATCAGTAAGATGACAGTATGTCGAGTACTCTGACGCCCCAACTATCATTTAGACGTCGCCTCATCCGCACGATCGCGCTGCCAGTCTCGCTCATGCTGTTCTTGGCAGGCGTATCTATTTGGCAGATCAGTCGTCTTCTATTCGTGATGCGGTGGGTTGAGCATACCGATCAGGTCATTGCTCAAGCAAACCGCGTGGAAAGACTATTTTCGGAGGTGGAGTCTGGGCTGCGAGGCTATTTACTCACGGGGGAAGCCGAACTGCTTGAGCCGTATAAACAAGCAGAGGTACTGGTAGAACCTTCATTCAAGAACCTAGTCGATCTGGTTTCAGACAACCCGTCCCAGGGTCAACGTTTAATTCAGGTTGAAACACAATATCAGCAGTGGAGCAGCTATATTCCTTCGTTGATCGCTGGCAAACAAAATAACGTAGCCTTACCAAGCGCAGTCTTAAAGAAGCGCAATCAGGTCATGGTCGCGATCCGGCAAGAGATGAGCCAGTTTATTCAAACAGAGGAGCAACTGCGAACGACCCGCTCTGCAATGGTGCAACGTACGACCCAAACGGTAGTTGGCAGTAGTCTTGTGCTGGCTGGTGTACTCGGAGCCATACTTGCCTATTTTATCTGGCGTCAAATTTACTCAGTTTCTCGTCTTTACGAAGACGCCTTAAAGGTAGCTCATGAACAAACTCAATCGGTACAACGATCGGCTGAGCGCCTCAAAATTCTGCATGAGATTGACCAGGCAATTTTAGCCGCGCAATCGGTTGAGTTGTTAGCCCATGAAACGCTATCCAAGCTGAAAGGCATTTCTGCTTACAAAGAAGGGGCAGTAATTCTGCTCAAGCCTAGTTCTGACCTCAACGAAACCCAGGTTTTAGCGGAGGATGTTGACCAAGAATTAGCTGGCATGATCGTACTCATGACCGAGCAAGAGGCACTAAACTCGCTTGAATGCAGTGACTCTCTCTGCTACGTCCAAGACATCTCTACCCTGCCTCATCGTTCATCGGCTCTAGAAGCATTATTAGCCAAGGGCTATCACAGTCTCCTGACGGTGCCTCTGCGCGTAGAAGGGAACTCGATCGGTGATCTTCATTGGTTTGCTAGCCCAGTGGATGCTTTCGATGCTCAGAAGCAGGAAGTTTTTCGTGAAGTGGCGGCTCAGTTAGCGATCGCAATTCAACAGTCGAGGCTGCGATCGCAACTGCAACAATATGCGGCTGAACTGGAGCAGCGAGTGGCAGAACGTACTATGCGTTTGCAGGCAGCCAATGACGAGTTAGAAGCGTTCTCTTACACAGTGGCTCATGATCTGAGAGCACCGCTGAGAGGCGTTGAAGGCTATGCGTCAGCGCTGATTGAAGATTATGGAGCGCAATTAGATGAAGTCGCGCAAGATTACATTCATCAGGTCATTGCAAGCATTCACCGCATGAATAACCTCGTCCAAGACTTGCTGGCGTATAGTCACCTGAGTCGGGAAGAGATTGAGCTTGTACCCGTTTCTTTAACACACGTGCTAGCAGAAGCTCAAACGCAACTAGAATCAGCCTTAAAAGAACGACAAGCTGAAATCACCGTAGCTGAACCCTTACCTAAAGTGATGGGACATCACTCTACCCTCGTGCAAGTCGTTGTTAACTTGCTGTCTAACGCCGCTAAATTTACAACCATGGCAAGTAAGCCACAAATTTACATCTGGGCTGAAGCAAAGCAGCATCAGGTGCGTCTTTGGGTCGAAGACAACGGCATTGGCATTGAACCACAGTATCAACAGCAGATCTTTGGAGTTTTCGAGCGGTTACATGCTAGAGATGCTTACCCTGGTACTGGCATTGGTCTAGCCATTGTCCGTAAAGGGGTAGAACGTCTAAGTGGGCGATCGGGCGTAGAATCTACGTTTGGTAAAGGAAGCCGCTTCTGGGTGGAGTTACAAGGAGTGAAGCCGTGAATAGCCTGCACAGTTCTACAATTTTGCTTGTAGAAGACGATCCAGCAGATGTCTTTAGAATTCAGCGAGCCTTCCGCAAAGCGGACATCACCAGCCCGATGCAGGTGGTAGATGATGGTGAAAAAGCCATTTATTACTTAAGCGGGCAAGCAGACTATCACAATCGGGATTGCTATCCATTACCAGTGCTTGTCCTACTTGACCTTAAACTCCCCCGACGCTCTGGCTTCGATGTCCTTAACTGGCTGAGGAATGAGTCTGATACAAAACTCCTGCCTGTAGTGGTTTTGACCTCGTCTGAGCAACAAAGTGATATTGATCAAGCCTACGCCGCAGGAGCCAATTCTTACTTAGCCAAGCCGCCGAGTCCGACTGAATTACTAGAAATGGCGCGGACTATTGGTCTTTATTGGCTTCTTTTTAACCGTTTACCAAAAGCCAGGTTTAGCTAAGACAGTTTGAATTTCCAGAGAAAAATCAAGATGACGCAACTACAAGCACGACAGCAGCAGACAGTTTTGGTCATAGAAGATGAGGCATCCGATCGTTTCCCCCTAGAAAGAGCCTTCCACCAATTGGGTCCAGAATTTTCGCTTCAAGTGGTTGAAACAGGGCAAGCGGCGGTTGCCTACCTTGAGGGAAAGGCACCTTATAGCGATCGCTCTCAATTTCCTTTACCCGCCTTGATTGTGCTTGACCTGCGGTTGCCAGGTATGTCAGGTTTAGACCTGCTCAAATGGATACGCGAGCAATCCCAGTTCAAAGACTTGCCGATTATTACCTTAACCGCTTACGGCAACCGCGACCTACCCCGCGCCTATGAGCTAGGCATTAATTTTTACCTGCTTAAACCCGCCGAAGCTGATTCGTTAGCGGAAATCTTGCAAGCAATTGGCTTATATCAGAGATAAACCCTCTATGTTTTTGAGCTATGCGGATGAAAGGACTTGAACCTTCACTTCTTACGAAACTAGAACCTAAATCTAGCGCGTCTACCAATTCCGCCACATCCGCTTATCTAGCCAGACTATCATACCAAAGCCTTGTCACACGATCGCTCACTTATTTGTGAGTTCTTAGAATGAAGCGAGTCATAAGGAGTCGATCGCGCTTGCTCAGGCATCATTGCTCACGAATTGATGAAATTCGGATCATCGCTTAAGGTTAGAGTGGTACTTCTCTAAAAATTTCTGCAACGTCTTTCGATCGCCGCCGCAAGTTGCTGTACTGTGCGATCGCTTCAGAAAAAACGTGACGAAACGACTCAGTTCAGCCGTATTCAATCTCAAGGAAATTCATTTATGACCGCTACCCCCGTTCGCCCAACAGAGCAAAATCATGAAGTTAAAGATTTGTCCCTTGCCCCTTTAGGACGGCAGCGGATTGAATGGGCAGGACGCGAAATGCCAGTGCTGCGGCAAATTCAAGAACGGTTTGAAAAGGAAAAGCCTTTGGCGGGTATTCGGCTGGTCGCTTGCTGCCACATCACTACTGAAACAGCACACCTAGCGATCGCCCTCAAAAGCGGTGGTGCTGATGCCGTCTTAATTGCTAGCAACCCGCTCTCAACTCAAGATGATGTCGCAGCAAGTTTGGTAGCAGACTACGGTATTCCTGTGTTTGCCCAACGTGGCGAAGATAGCGAGACTTACCTGCGCCACGTGCAAATTGCCCTGGATCACCGACCCAATATCATCGTGGATGATGGTTGTGATGTCGTGGCAACAATGGTGCAAGAACGTCAGCAGCAGTTGTCTGAATTGATCGGCACAACCGAAGAAACGACTACTGGGATTGTGCGTCTCCGTGCCATGTTTAACGCTGGCGTGCTGACCTTTCCAGCTGTCAATGTTAACGATGCCGACACCAAGCATTTCTTCGATAACCGCTACGGCACCGGACAATCTACCCTGGATGGCATCATCCGGGCGACGAATATTCTTCTAGCAGGAAAGACGATCGTCGTCGCAGGTTACGGCTGGTGCGGTAAGGGCACAGCCCTACGTGCACGCGGCATGGGTGGCAACGTCATTGTGACTGAGATTGACCCAGTACGGGCGATCGAAGCAGTCATGGATGGCTTCCGCGTGGTGCCGATGGCAGAAGCTGCAAAATATGGCGACATCTTCATCACCGTGACGGGCAACAAGCACGTCATTCGGGGTGAGCACTTTGAGTCCATGAAAGATGGCGCGATCGTCTGCAACTCTGGGCACTTCGACATTGAAATTGACCTCAAGGCATTAGGCGCTCAGGCAACGGATGTCAAAGACGTGCGCAACTTTACGCAAGAATATCGCCTCAAGAGCGGCAAATCAGTTGTTGTGTTGGGTGAAGGTCGCCTGATCAATTTGGCTGCTGCCGAAGGGCACCCCAGCGCTGTAATGGATATGAGCTTTGCCAATCAGGCGCTGGCTTGCGAGTATCTCGTAACCAACAAAGGCAAACTGGAACCAGGCATTCACTCAATTCCGGTAGAAGCAGATAAGGAAATCGCTCGCTTAAAGCTACAAGCCATGGGCGTGGCGATCGACTCCCTCACCCCAGAGCAAGTGGAATACGCCAACTCCTGGACATCGGGTACCTGATCGCAACAAAAGCGAACGCGGAAGAAGTCTTATAGCCTGACAAAGGCAAACATTAGTATCCTGCTTCAGCCTTCTGAGGCAGGATTTTTTTAAGGCGGCAGTGGACGCCAGGGAGACAGAGGCGCAAAGACAGTGGATCTCTGAGCTTAAAGTTTAAGTTTAGAGGTGTTAGCGCAGTGTAAATTCAGTTCTGACTGCTGACCGCTGATTGCTCAATCGCTATTGCCGCGTCTTAAACAACACTTCAGGATCCTCAAGTTCAGCATAGTCAACAAACGAGCCTGCGTGGGGTTCAGCCGTATTAAAGCGAGCGAGTACTTCGGGATGAATTGCAGTAAGGGCACGCGATCGATGGCTAACGTAGAAGGTGAAGTTAATACTGCCAACGCGAATGCGATCGCCATCCTTCAATATATGACGCTGCTGAAGCCGCTCACCATTTACAAAAGAGCCGTTCATGCTATTCAGGTCAATCAACTGAAAGCCCACATCCTGAATATATAAAATTACTGCATGACGACGAGACATTGCACGATCTCTCAGCGGAATTGCAGCTTCGCGGTTACGCCCGATCGTCCAAACCATCTGTGGTTGAGCCAACGTTTGAGATTCATCAGGCAAATTGGTAATAATAAACGCCTGCTTTCCCTGCACCACACCCTGGATGTATTTCTGCGGTTCAGAAAGTGTCTCAGTTGGAACTGCCTCTGGCTGGCTGACTGGCAAATCCATCATCAGAGTGGCAGCTTTAGCAAACGAAGCCTCATCACCCTCGGCAAACACATCAGCATATTCCGCCTGAGTCACTGAAGGAGAAACCTGAGCTGCTATAGAGTGCGAGTCAGCTTGCTGCTTTTGGGGTTCAAATGAGCTAAGTTTCGGGTTCATGCGTGCTTTCTAAACGGTGAGTGACGACGGTTAAGTTTCGCTAGTGTTCCCTAGAGACCAGATTACCCTAACGAAATCTTGCTTTACAGTGGACAGAAGTTGAACTGTCACGAGTGAACCCAGCCTCGATCGCTCTAGCTTGATTGCGTTCGCATTAACAAAACAGCACTCCCACAATTATGGATTTCGTGCCACCAAACTAGAAGCTTTGTCTGCTATAGACTTGCACCTTTCAATTAAATCAACCATCCCCGTTCACTCCTTCACCTCTTCACTCTTCACCCCTTTATCCTTACCCACCACCAATAGCTTCCCCTCTAAACTTTCTGCAACTCCCCGTACAACTGTTCTTATCAGCGATTCATGCGTATGCTTAGTAAAAGGCTCTAAGTTGTTGCTAAAGAACCGCTCACTATGCGTCTAGGCAAAGTTGTTAAATCAAACTCGCACTGCGACTACATTGTGGAATTGGACGATGAACGGAGTCGAGCCAATTCACCGACACCAGATGACTATGGCTTTGGTTGTTTTGTGCGGCTTAATGACAGCGATCGCCATTGGGCTGTCGGACTTGTCTACAACACTCAGTTATTCAACCCAATGTTTTTGAACATGGGTCCCCGGCTGTCAAGCGAACCTGATCCAGTGTTTGCACCCGATTTAATCAGTGAAACCCGGACGTTGTTATGGACGGTGCTGATCGGTACACTCGAAGCAGAAAACGGGATTTCCTACGGTTTACACGGCATCCCTAGAGTAGTTGTGCCAATCAACACGCCTGTCGAAACGATGACGGAGGATGAGATTCATCGCTTTCATCGCAATCGAGAGGGGCAATCTCAGTTTTGCTATTACAGCCATTTACTACGTTGCGGCGGCACATTTGCGGCTCAACTCACGCGACAGGTATTGCTTGAGCTGATCGACAGCCACCTCTTTAAGGGAGAGGAGCAGCGAGCGCTGAATATTCTCTGCAAAGAGTTATCGTGGAAGGAAACGATGGGTGCAATGCGATAGGCACTATGGCGGATTGAGGGTCAGAACCCTCTTGCGTTAAAGCTTGGAGTCTGTAAACTACTCACTACAGTCATGCTTGCTATCCATGCAATCGAGGGAAAGATGAAGTTAAATAAAAACCGACAGCCTTCGTAAGAAACCTGTCGGTCAGTCGTGTGTTCCCTGTTGATGACTCGGCTAAAGTTGAGTCTCTTAAAGTATCTTCTTCTAACCTTGCAGCAGAGGCGATCGAGATCAGTGATTGGCGTGATCTTCGTCACACAATAAAGTACCGTACAAAAAAACCGACAGCCCTCGAAAGAGACCGTCGGTCAGTCGTGTGTTCCCTGTTGATGACTCGGCTAAAGTTGAGTCCTTTAGAGTATGTCTTCAGAGCTAGGTAGTTAACGCGATCGAGATCATTCGTGTGAGTGATTTTGATCACATCGATCTACCCAGTAAACTGCCTAAGTGCTTAACTGGAGCCTTTAGCTGGTAGTACCTGGCTTTAAGTAACGGTGCCATCAAGTACATCAAGAGCTGCCATCACGTTCTAGCTTGGGTCAGCAGGGCAGCAAACCATTGCTCTAGTCGATCGCCCATTGCAGTGAGGGAATACTCAGCCTCTGCTTGCTGTCGGCAGAGACGGCGATCAATTAAGTCGATTTGAGCGATAGCTTCAACTAAACCTGCAACGCTGTCGGGTTCTACCAGCCATCCTGTCTTGCCATCCTGAACAATTTCTGTAGGACCACCACGACGGTAAGCAATAACGGGTACACCACAGGCAAGCGCTTCGATCGCCACGTTGCCAAACGCTTCTACCCAGCGCGGTGTCATGATCAGTGCCCGACACTTGCGTAGTGCTTTTTGAAGTGCAGCGGTTGGCAAAAAGCCCTCATAGGTAATGGGTGCCGTTGGGTATTGCTGCTGAATCTGCTGCCAGTAGGTAGGGTCTTGCATTGCGCCCCAGATTCTGAGCGGCGTTTGCGTCACTTGAGCGGCTGCAACGGCATCCTCCAACCCTTTTTCTGGTGCAAGGCGACCCACCCAAGCAAGGCTCTGTTCTGGTGCAGAGCAAAATTCGTAGAGCGACAGGTCAAACCCGTTGCCCAGCACGTGGCATCGATCGCCAAACGAGAAGGTGTCTGCCTGTGCCCGACTGTGAACACCAATGCTACTGGGAAACTGCACGATCGTCTGCTCGATGATGCCATCCATTGCGTCGGTCAGCGAACCCATACTAACTAAGTGGGCGATTGGGCAATCAAAAAATGGTGTCAGATAAAAGGGCAGCCAATCGTAGGCAAAATTTACCACCAAATCGTACTGATCTTGTACCTGCCGTGCATAGTCCCACATTCTTGCTAGCACAGCGTTTGCAGGCATTACGATCACGGCATCCCGACCTTCGCTTTGGGCAGTCGTTTGCAATGCACCCGCAATTCCAACCACCGAAAAAGGCGCACAGACTGAGCCAGTCGGAGCCACAATGACGATTGTGTGCTGTCGCTCGCTCAATGCCTGAGCCATATTATGCAACGTCAGCTCGACACCACCACCCAGTCCCGAGCCAAGTGCCCCGACCGATGTAGAGAGGAACAGTACACGCAACGGGCGATCCAACGGGGGTATCATTCTGGTTTGGTCACTTGCACCGTCTCTGTCGTCTGCACAGCTATTTTTGCCAAGTTGCCTGTTGTCAGCTCCAAAGAAGCCGCGTCTGCTTGGTCAAACGTAGCAGCAGCAGGAAGGGTCGAACGACGGAATTTTGCTGCCAAAACGTCCCGCTGATTGATGAGGTAAATGCTAACGAGCGTGAGACTCACTCCAAACCATTGCAGCGAAGTCAGCATTTCTGACAAAAAAAGGTTACCAAACAGCAGCGCAAAGATGGGTGTCAAAAACGTCAGCGAACTGAGGCTAGTAAGGCTGCCGCTAGAGGCAAAGTAAAAGAAGAGCCCATAAGCGATCGCGCTACCAAACACGGTGGAGTAACCCATTGCCACCCAGCTTGACAGATCTAGGTGTACCCACTGCTCAACTTCAATCTGGGACGACAGCGCAAACAAAGGCAAACCGCCCAAAATCATATGCCAGCCTGTTGCTGTAATAGGGTCAGCATGGCGACTGACGTAGCGCATCAGCACTGTGCCCAGAGCCATTGACAACGCTGCTAACAGCATCAGCCATTGACCATTTTGGAACAGGTCGTGAATCAAATTCTCACCAAGCTGTAACCCATCAGGTAGCGATCGCTGCTGCCAAAGACCCAGCAGCCAAGCTTCTGGTAAGCCCAGTAAACTAATGCCAACGACACCTAACAACAACCCTAACCAACCCCAAAGCCCAATCCGTTCACCAAAGAGCCATAACGCTAGGAGCGCTACTGCCAGCGGCTGTGAATCAATCATTACTGAGCCTAAGCCCGCGCCCGTTCTGACCAGCCCTTCTGCTAAAAAGCCTTGAAACAAAGTGCCGTCAATTAACGCGAAGAGGGCAATCCAAAGCCATGCCGCCCAGCCTTTAGGTTGCGGTCTGCCCATGAGCATACCGGTGCCTAACACCATGGCACCCGCTGGCACCAAACGCACCCCCGCCATGAAGAGTGGCGTTGTATTGGGAATGACGCCCTTCATCGCCACCATTGCCGTACCCCAAAAGAAAAAGGGCGCGATCAATAAGAGTGGTGTTATGAAGGACGCTCCAAACGAGGATTTTTGAGGCGATCGGGTTGACGTTGAGTCCATAGGTCAGCAAGGCGTACCGTAAGTATTGCAGGAGCGAATCGCTCAGAACGTATCCTTTTAGACGCGCGATCGCTCATGTCATACAGCGATCGCACAGCTTTTCAGTAATTGTAGCTAAACTTGTAGTTATGTTAAGTAAATTAGAGCGTGATTTAATGCTTACTGTGGCAACGTTGTTTCACTAGCTCTCTAAGGCTAAAGCTATACCGACCAGAGTAAGAGTTGGCAGCTTCTTTGCCCAGTGGTTGATTACCCATTCATTAGTTTAAAGTCTGAGAATAAGGCACACTAAAGGTTAAGCGCTAGTTAAGTGTTATGTGTCGATGCCGCTGTTCTGCATCTGGCGATGGCGATCGCAGCTACATAATATCAAGCTATAGTCACTCTCTTAGCAGCGCAAACTGCCTCCAATGTTAGTTTTCAGCTTTTAAGCTCTGGCTATGCTCCCAGATGTAGGCTATAGCTCCAAAGCAAAGGCTGACCGCTCAACGACATCGAAACTAATCTGCACGAACTCATTATGATCTGGCCCTTTAAGCCCCGCTTTCAAAAACAAATTGCTCGCATTGAAATTAATGGCGCGATCGCGGGTGCAACCCGAAAGCGCGTTTTAGAAGCACTCAAGACCGTTGAAGAGCGACGGTTTCCTGCCCTACTGCTGCGAATTGACAGCCCTGGCGGTACTGTCGGCGATTCGCAGGAAATTTACGAAGCACTGAAGAAACTGCAACGCAAAACCAAAATTGTGGCGAGCTTTGGCAACATCTCAGCATCCGGCGGCGTTTACATCGGTATGGGTGCTGAATATATTGTGGCAAACCCTGGCACGATCACAGGCAGTATTGGGGTGATTTTGCGGGGCAATAACCTGGAACGACTGCTAGAAAAGGTTGGTGTCTCCTTCAAAGTTGTGAAGTCGGGTCCCTATAAGGACATTCTCGCGTTTGATCGCGAAATCACTGAATCTGAAAAAACAATTTTGCAAGAGCTGATTGATGTCAGCTACCAGCAGTTTGTCCAAACAGTAGCGGATGGGCGCAAATTAGCTGCAGAAACAGTACGAAGCTTCGCGGATGGGCGTGTGTTCACAGGACAGCAAGCGTTGGCACTTGGATTGGTCGATCGACTGGGCACTGAAGAGGATGCCCGTTGTTGGGCAGCAGAACTTGTAGGGCTAGATCCTGAGAAGACTCGTTGTTTCACGCTAGAAGAGCGTAAACCTCTGCTCAATCGCTTGTTTTCGCGGGATGCTAGTAACGTTGGTCAGCTTGCCGCAATACCAGGATTATCAGTTGGCATGGAATGGTTAGAGTTTGAATTGGCAACGAGTGGTTTACCGCTTTGGTTGTATCGACCCTGAGTGCACTTTAAGCAAATGCTTTCTTATGTGCAGCAGTTCTTTATTTCGATCGCTGTTCCTGCTGGTGCTGTGAAATCTTGACCAAAGCATTGGCAGCCACAATAAAGATCAGCCATGATTGAACTCAGGTTCTTGCAGAGCCAGGGAGCCATTATTCAGTTCTGGATATGATTAAAACCTTAGTTGAGTGCGGAGGATTAAGCGTGGGTTGGAAAGTGCGAGCAGTGCGCGGGGCAACAACCGTCTCGGAAAATTCCATTGAGGCGATTCGAGAAGCGGTGCATGAACTGCTAGATGAGTTGGAGAACCATAATCAACTCGATCCTAATGAAATTGTGAGTGCCACTTTTTCAGCTACCCGCGATCTGGATGCCACATTTCCAGCTTCGATCGCTCGCGAACGACCACATTGGTCAAATGTTCCTTTGCTAGATGTACAGCAAATGCACGTCGAAGGAAGCATGGAGCGTTGTATCCGCTTCTTGATCCATTTCAATACGCCCAACCCAGACCTGGAGATCTACCATCCGTATCTGCGTCATGCTAGAAGTTTGCGCCCTGATTGGACGATCGCTCAGGCTAACTTGATTGCAAAATCGACTCTGTAGATTCAGTTTAAAACTTGTACGCCTGCTTGCTGCCGAATGCTCTCAAGCGATCGATAAAAAGGGACATCACAGTTGATTATGATGCCCCTTTTTGCTGACTCCAAATTTTAACAACACGCTTTAGCGCTCTCTATCGCAAGCGCCAAACGTTGTCAGATATTAAACCTCAGGCTTTGCTTCTGGCAGTACGCCAACGTTACGTTCAGCAAAGTAGCGGTTCAAGAATGTGCTAGCTAGAGACAGCACAACTGGACCAAGAATGAATGCAAGCAACCCATCAACTCTAAAGCCAGGTACCAGCACTGATGCGAGCCAGAAGCAAAGACCGTTTACGACTAGAGAAAAAGTGCCTAGCGTGAGGAAGTTAAGTGGCAAAGACAGGGTGGATAGAACGGGCTTCACAAACGCGTTCACTAGCCCGATTGAAACGGCTGCAATCAACGCTGCTGGAAAGGTAGCAAGATCAACGCCAGGGACAGCTAGATCGACTACAAGCAGACTGAGTGCTGTAGCCAACACGGTTAAGAGACTTCCAACCATAGTTTTTTCCTCAAATTGACTCAAGATTTAGAGTTCTTGTTATACCCCTATTATTGAGGAAACGCCCGGTCGAAGGTCTCTCTACCTGGATAGATTTTGTAGCACGATCGCCATCGCTCTACAGAAGTAACTAATCTGTAAAGCAGGATAGCGATATTTGCGGTTTCTGAATAGCGCTTTTATAGGTTAGAGGCAGCCTCCGCTTCCGGTTGAACGGTCTGTAAAACGACAACATTTTCGTTGGGCAAGCTTACTACAGGCGGTTGTGTTTTATGGAAGCGGATACCTACAGCAACGTCGTAAAGAAACCCAAAAAAGTCCTTCGGTGTTTGGCAGATGCCGAGCGATTGGTGCGAACCTTTGGCATCTAGCAGCGGCTTCGTTGCAAAGTAGGCAGTTTGATAGTGGTACCAGGGAACAGAGGGCCAAAGGTGATGGACTAAGTGGTAGTTCTGCCCCATGATTAGCAGGTTGAGCGCTTTATTTGGGTAGACCCTTGCGTTCTTCCAGCGATCGCGCTCATCAAAGGGGCGATGCGGCAAGTAGTCAAAGAACAGCCCTAACGCCAGTCCCACTAGGGCAAGCGGCACAAACCAATAGTTAAACACGTAGTCTGTAAAGCCAAACCGGAACGACGACCAAACGATCGTCCCTAAGATTAACCGAGCCACGAGCCACTCCCACAGCTCATACTTCCGCCATAGCTTGCGCTGGAAGAAGTAGAACTCGTGGTACATAAAGCGGGCGTTAATAATCCACAACGGTCCAGCCGTAGACACAACATGATCCGGATCGTTATGAGGATCATTCACATGAGCGTGATGCTTCATATGTACCCGTGTAAACACTGGAAACGAAAAGCAGAGCATCAGCGCGCTAACGTGACCCAAGACAGCGTTGAGTGTTTTGTTTCGGTGTGCAACGTTATGGCAAGCATCATGAATCACTGTGCCAACCATGTGCAGTGCCACAAAATTGAGCAAGAAACTGCACCAGTGAGACCAGTGCCAACAAAAGTAACCCAGAGTAGATACCGCTGCCAGCACTACTGATACCAGAAACATCAGCAGGGTTGGATTGAAATTGCTAGGGGGACCCAGCAACTCCTTAGGCACCGTCAGGGGCTTCACTGCCTCCGACATTTACAGTTCTGCTCCTTCTAATCACCAAGGCGTAGTATACGATACCTGACGATTGGAAATAAAGTTTTGTGAAAGAAACTCAGTTGTTTGAGTCAGCTATCTGTGTACGTGAGGCAGCAGCACAAGTTATAGACCTTACCTAACGATCGCGCCAACTATCTCCTCACCACTTCTCACCAAGCGTTTGTGCAGGCGATCGCGCTAAGTATGATAGTGCCTCTTTAGCCCTCATTAGCATCAGTTTTCAGCTTTAAAGCCCACATAGGCTAACGCCTAAAGACTCACGAACAAACCTTTTTACCTTGTCTATACAAAGAAATGTTGATAAAGCGTTCAACATTCCTGATTGCAGGAACTTTAAGTGATGTGGATAAGTCGTTCGAGACAGTAGTAGCTGTGCCTAAGTTACAAAGCCGCCTGCCCCCTCTGGTCTGTGTCAAACGCTGCCCATACTGCTTTGATGCTGAGGTTTCGCTATTGCCAGTAGCCGCTTGATTAGTTTTTTGCTTTCTTTGTCGTCGCTTTAGTCACCACTGTATTTTTGAGGTCTTTGCTATGTTGTCACAGGGGTTAGGAAACGGTTTGGGGCGATCAGTTTTGCGTTCTAGCGGCATTGGAGCCTCGCTAGCTACCTTGTTGCTATTAGGAAGCAGTGCTGCGATCGCGGCACCGACCTTCGTTCCATCTGCACAGACGCTCCAAATTGCTCAAAGTACGACCACACCAACTAATTCGGGTGATGTCATTGTTGATACAGAACCACAGCGTCCCGGTACAACAACCAGCCCATCAAGTGGCTCAACGACAACCGTTGCTGGCACGCGCTTTACCTGTGAGACAACCAATGGTCAGCCCACGGTAATGTATCGTCCCGAAAGCCAGGCATCCCAGGCGTATCCCTGGGCAGTGCCCAGCAACATGGGCGGTGGCTGGGATGCCAATCGTCGCTGTGCTGAAATTAGCCGCCGCTTAGAGTCGTACCGTCCCGATGGGCTGCTAGAAATGAAGACGGGTGTTGAGAATGGCTATAACACTGTCTGCGTCACGACTGAAAAGGTTTCAAGCTGCCGCATTGTGTTGACAGTGCCGAATGGTCAAGACCCTACATCTACTCGCGATCGTGTTTTTCAAAACCTGACGATCGCCGATAGCGGTCAGCAAACTCAGGGTGTAAATACTTATACGGGTGGTGGTGGCAACGGCATTCTTGATCAAATTGGACGCGCGATTGGTGGGTTGGCGAATACCCAGCAATCCACTCGCGGTTCCGATAGCATTAACCTGCGTCCGTTCCTTGATCGACGTGATGGCGGCACAGGAGAACTGCTTCGCAGTGGCGCAGCAACTCCGTCTGCTCCTAGACGGCTGAATCCTGGTAACTTCCGCTAACGATCTGAGGTTTCAGTAGTGCCTTGACGTTACTGGAGCAATTGTTAGACTGAGCGCTTTGATGATTCGTTAGCCCTGCCCTCGCAGGGCTTTTTGTTTAGCAGGGGCGATTGAGCCGATTGGCTGTATCAAGCTCTACCGAACGAGAGGGACAAATCCGTTAAGGTCACTTTTAGCGATTGCTGTGATCTTCACTACATTTTTCTCCTTTCATGCGCCTAGAGCAATTGCAAGCGTTTTTGGCAGTGGCAGAGACGGGTAGCTTTCAGCAAGCTGCTCAACGCTGTGGTGTAACCCAATCCGCTATTAGTCGTCAGATTCAAAGCCTGGAAACAGCACTGAGGATATCGTTGTTTCATCGCACAACGCAGGCGAAGCTAACGGTCGCAGGTGATCGCCTGTTGCCTCGCGCCAAAAAGATTTGTCAAGAATGGCTGAATGCGGTTCAAGATCTGGATGATTTAATTGCTGGCAAGCAGCCAGAGCTTTGCGTTGCTGCCATTCATTCGATTTGCGCGTACCACTTGCCGCCTGTCCTGCAACAGTTCTGTCACGATTACCCTAATGTGCAACTGCGGGTGACAGCGTTGGGCAGCGATCGCTCGCTCAAGGTCCTGCGGGATGGGTTGGTAGATGTGGCGATCGTCATGCACAACCGCTTTTTGACGACTAGCCCAGAGATGGTCGTGCAGGTGCTATACGATGAGCCAATTAAAGTATTGCTTGCCGCAAACCATCCGCTAGCTGCGTTTGAAACGATTCCCTGGGATGAACTGGCAAACTATCCGCAGGTCGTCTTTAAGGATGGGTATGGTATGCAGCGGCTGGTGCAAGAGCAATTTGAGCGGCGAGGGATCACGCTACGAGCCGCACTGGAACTGAATACGCCAGATGCCTTCCGAGGCGTAGTACGCCAGGGTGAACTGGTAGCACTACTGCCCGAAACGGCACTAGCAGAGGCATATACTGACTCAACGTTAGCAGTACGATCGCTGTCTCCCAGCTTGCCTTCTACCAATGGCACGAGCACTCCACCAATGGTAGATCTGCCCTTCACCCGTCAGGTCGTACTGGTGACAACGCGCGATCGCCTGCAAATTCCACCGATTCAGCACTTCTTCAACCTTGTTGCTGCCTTACTGCCGCCCAAATTTGAGTTGCCTCTGGCGGTCAGCGTCAAGTGAGGCGAATATGAGGTGACGGTTGTTAGTTAACTGTTAAGCCGTCGGTTTGCTAGTGCTCTGGTCAGCAGCAATGTATCGCCCGATCGCCTTGCCCCATTGCCTCACCCGTTTATCGCATCCATTCAGCAAATGTCATGAGTCACGCCTTTAGAGAACTGCTTCGCAAAGTCGGTAGCGGCACCCACACCAGCGAATCCCTTACGCGTGAGGAGGCTGCTGCTGCCACCCGCATGATGTTGTTACAGGAAGCAACGCCTGCTCAAATTGGTGCCTTCATGATTGCCCATCGGATTCGGCGACCGACTGGTACTGAACTGGCTGGAATGCTGGATGCGTATGAGGCACTCGGTCCCCGTCTGCAACCGATTGGGGCAGCGCATCCGGTGACGGTGCTGTCTGTGCCCTACGACGGGCGATCGCGCACGGCGCCCCTCAGTCCGTTACTTGCGCTGCTGTTAGCAACCGCAAATTGTCCGGTGGTTTCGCATGGGGGCGATCGGATGCCGACGAAAGAGGGCGAACCACTCATTGACTATTGGCGGGGCTTGGGCATTGACTGGAGCCAGTTAAGCCTGGCACAGGTACAACACGTCTTAGAAAGCACGGGCATTGGGTTTCTTTACTTACCGTCCCACTTTCCGCTGGCACATGGCTTGGTGCCGTACCGGGAGCAGATTGGCAAGCGTCCGCCCCTGGCAACGATGGAACTTCTCTGGTCGCCTTATGCCGGAGAAGTTCACCTGGTCTCTGGTTTCGTGCATCCGCCGACGGAGTTGATGTTTCAGGAGGCGATCGCGCTGCGAGGCATCACCCACTTTACCAGCGTGAAAGGCTTGGAGGGTAGTTGCGATCTACCCAGGGAGCGTACCGCGATTATTGGCTTGGGTGCACCGACGATCGGTTTTGAGCGCCTGACCTTACATCCCCGTGACTATGGCTTTGAGGGTAAGAATGTCGCCTTGGAAGCAACACCGACGTTTGTTGAGGCAATGCTAACTGTGCTGGCAGGGCAGCCCTCTGAGTTGATGCAGTCAACCCTCTGGAACGGTGGGTTTTATCTGTGGCGCTGCGGCAGTTGTCGATCGCTAGAAGCAGGCATCCAGGAAGCTAAGCGGCTACTGACAGAAGGGCTGGTGCTGCAAAAACTGCGCGACCTCCAGCGGGTTGCGACACCGCTGCAACTGGCGCATTAGCAAGTGCGTGACGGTGAACCTTGGGAAGGTGAAGAGGTAATGGAGTGGAAGGGTGATGGGGTGAAGAGGTAAAGAGGTGACAGGGTAGTACTATAGGTCGTTAAGCCGTGCAGCTATGCACGTACGCGACCTCTGAGATAGCTCTGCACTAGCGCCGAATATTAAACGACTGTAAACCCTCTGGCGTTTCATACGAGGCTCTTACCTGTTCCACGATCGCCTCTGGTGGTCCTTCATGGCACCAGCGTAGCATCGATTCGATCGCCGCTTCCTCGCCCTCAAAGACCGCTTCCACGCCACCATCGGGCAAGTTGCGTACCCAACCCATTAACCCCAGGTGCGTTGCAATTTTGGTAGCCGAAATACGATAAGCAACACCCTGTACCCGTCCCGAAATCCATACGTGTGCGCGAATCAGTTCCATGCTGGGTGGTGAAGAAGTGGAGGGTGAAGAGTATGGCTTAGTTTAAGCGAAAACGTTTCAGCGGTACTTTTGGTCAAATAATGTTGGTGGCGAATTCTCCTGACGCTCTTGCTCCGCTCGTGCTAGAACGATTAGCCCTTGTACTCGAATGCCATGACGGCGAAGGGTTTGGGCAGCGGAGCGAGCGGTTGCGCCAGTGGTGTAAATGTCGTCCAGGAGCAGAACAGAGCCAGTAGGCGATCGCTTCTGAAAGGCAGCACCGAGGCTGAAGGCATCTGCCAGGTTTTGTTCACGATCGTTGGCTGAAAGCTCAAACTGAGCCGTGGTTTCACGCGATCGAGCTAACCCCTGTGCTTGAAGCGACAGTCGAGTTTGGTCACAGAAATGCGTTGCCAATAGCTCCGCTTGGTTAAAACCGCGCTGCCGTTGCTTACTAGGGTGCATCGGAATTGGCACAACAGTGAAGGTTGTAGTGCGGTCTGTAGCGTTTAACCAGGCATGAGCCAACCACTGCGCTAGCGGTTGCGACAGGTGGGGCTTCTTTTCGTACTTGAAGGCAGCGATCGTGCGTCGCAGTGCGCCGTTATAGCGTCCCCACGCGAATACAGGTAGTTGCTCTTGCTGCATCCACCCAGGACTGGGAAATTGGCACCGTTGGACTTGACGTTGGCAATCCTGGCAGAAGGTATCTGCGGTTGTACGCTGACAAAGCGGGCATTGAGCTTGTAACAACAGATTGACCAGCCCATAGAACCGATCGCTAAAGCCACTCATGAAGGGAGAACCTCAAAAAACGCATTCTTTTAGTCTGGTAGAACGGAAAGTATGAGTCAGGAGTCAGAATGAATATGGATGCCCCAGCCCTTGTATTCGCTTACAGCCATTTCTAAGTAAAGAAGCCATACTCTTTGCAACTGTCCCCTCTTTACCTTTCACCGCTTGGCTTACAGACAAGCCACTATGGCGTCTCTGTTGGCAATTTACGGCAGGTTATGGTATCAACTTGTACCGATGGAAATATGACATACCCGCTTGAGTATGCCCAAATATGGCTACTGCTGTACCCACAAAGGAGTAAGCATTGCTGTCCCGTCAGTCTCACGCTCCCTCTCCACCACCACTCGCGCCCTTAGTAACGCAACCGACGCTTAAGCCAGAACGCCCCCGGTGGCTACGGTATGGTGTCGCCCTTTTTTGTGTTCTATTGGCGCTGGTGCTAATGCTAGGGTTAGGCTCCTGGATGCCTATAGGTAGCTCACCATTCTTAGTATTTTTTGCGGCTGTCATGGTGAGTGCCTGGTATGGCGGGTTGGGTGCCGGACTCTGTGCTACTGCGATCGCAGCGTTGGCAGCGACCTACTTTTTCTTGCCGCCAATCTACGTCTTGAGAGTTAGCGCTCCGGGTGACCTGGTGAGATTAGGCATCTTTGTACTGACCTCACTGTTGTTGGTTTCACTTAGTTCAACGCGACGGGAATTGGTGAGAGCGCTGCGGCATGAGCGAGATTTGATTACGGCGATCGTCAGTACAGCGGGTAGCTTTATCGTTGTGCTCGATCATTGGGGCAGGATTATTCAGTTCAACCGGGCATGTGAACAGCTCACAGGCTATACCTTTGCAGAAGTGCGAGGCAAATACGTTTGGGATCTGTTTTTGCTGGTAGAAGATATCGAACCCGTGAAGCAGGTCTTCCGAAATCTATGCGTCAATGCTGTACCCAGTGAGTATGAGAACTACTGGCTTGCCAGAGACGGCAGGCGGCGTTTAATTACCTGGTCGAGCAATGTCTTGCTAGATGAGTGGGGTGCCGTTAGCCATGTCATTAGCACCGGTATTGATATTACAGAACGCAAGCAGGTAGAGCGATCGCTGCAAGAAACCAACCAGGAACTTCAAGCGTTGATTCAGGCATCGCCAGTCGCCATTACAGTACTCGATCGTCAGGGCATTGTGAAACGATGGAACCCAGCCGCCGAGCAAATTTTTGGCTGGCGGGCAAACGAGACGATCAATCATGTGATGCCTACGGTGCCAGAGGAGAAACAAGCAGAATTCGCCGCGAACATTGCTGCTACTCTTAACGGCACGCTGCTAGATGGCATGGAAACGTACCGCCAGCGTAAAGATGGCGCTTTCATTTATGTGGGCATCTGGACGGCAGTGCTGCGAGGGTTGACGGCGGAAGAAGATTGCGTTCTGTCGATCGTGGCTGATTTGAGCGCCCGTAAGCAGGCAGAAGTAGCGCTAAAACTGAGCCAGGAACGGCTAAACAGTCTGGTCGAAGCGAATGTCATCGGCATTCTTTTTGGTCAAATTAACGGAGATATTAACGAAGCCAATGATGAATTTCTTCGCATGGTTGGGTATTCGCGTGACGATCTGTGTACAGGCAAGCTCCGCTGGACTGAGATAACTCCAGCCGAATATTTACCTCTGGATGAGCAAAGCATTTTGACGGTACAAGCAGGAGAACACTGCGTTCCTTACGAAAAAGAGTACATCCGCAAAGATGGTAGCCGGGTGCCTGTTCTTATAGGTTTTGGGCTTTTGGGCGAGGCGAAACAGCAGACGATTGCCTTCATTCTCGACCTGACTGAGCGCAAGCAGTTAGAGCAAACCCTCCGTACCCAAACGGAAGAACTTGCTCAGGCAAACCGGATGAAAGATGAGTTCCTCGCTGTCCTTTCGCATGAGTTGCGTACACCGCTCAACTCAATTCTGGGCTGGGCACGGTTGCTGCGGACACGCCAGTTTGACCCAGTCACCACCGCACGCACCTTAGAAACGATCGAACGCAACGCCCGGTTACAAAACCAGCTCATCAACGATATTCTGGACGTTTCAACCATTACGCAGGGCAGACTGCGCCTGCAACCGCAACCCGTTGATCTGGCGACGGTCGTAACAGCCGCGATCGACACAATGCGTCCGGCTGCCGTTGCAAAGTCGATTACTGTGACATGGTTGCAAGATGCCCCACTAGAGACTATGCCGTTAATGGTGCTGGGTGATCCGGATCGCTTGCAGCAGGCAGTCTGGAACCTGCTTGCTAACGCCATTAAATTTACACCTGAGGGTGGGCGTGTGGATGTAAAACTACAGGCTGCAAGATCCACGCCTCACCTTTCCCATGCCCACATTAGCGTCACAGATACAGGTAAAGGTATCAGCGAGGCGTTTCTTCCCTTCGTGTTCGATCGCTTTCGGCAGGCAGATTCATCATCAACACGGGCAGAAGGAGGGTTAGGACTGGGATTAGCGATCGTCCGGCACCTGGTAGAGCTGCATGGCGGCACCGTACATGCCGATAGTTTGGGTCTGGGACAGGGAGCCAAATTTATGATTACCTTGCCCTTGATGAATGTAGCGACGGAAACGGTCAGCCCCCAAGCACGACTAGACAGCCCAGCCATAGACAGCGGAAATGATGGTGGAACTCCTTCCAGCAGCGATCACGCTGTGCCTTCTTCAGCCCAACCGACACCGCAGGCTAAGAACTCCGGTCTTGCTCTGCCCAGGGCGGCATCGGGCAGCGACTCGTTAGACTTACTCTCAGGACTACACATCCTTGTAGTGGATGACGAACCGGATACCCGAGATTTTTTACAAGCAGCCATGTCACACTATGGCGCGATCGTGACCGTAGCAGCGTCGGCAGCAGAAGCCTTAAGTCTGCTCACTCAACCATTGGATGCTGCCCCAGCAAGCTGGAAACCCGATGCACTGGTGAGTGATATTGGGATGCCTGATGAAGACGGCTACACGTTCATCCGCAAAGTCAGGTCACTAGACGCGGCACAGGGTACCTTTTTGCCAGCACTGGCGCTGACGGCATATGCGACGGACGACGATCGCCAGCAAGCCTTAACCAGTGGCTTTCAAATGCACCTTGCGAAACCGATCGATCCTGCCGCGATCGCGCAAGCTGTTTTAGCGTTGGTTAATCGCACAGCAACGTAGTGACGGCAAGGTATCCTTTATCCTCACGACTAATTAGTTAGGAAGCCAGTAGAGGCCGCTTGATAGTGCAAATTTTGTAGGGACGTACGTAGCAATCGAAGAGAACGTTAGGACAGATTGGGGTTCCTAGTTCTGCTTCTGGTAAGGGTTCTACTTAATCCTTTAGCCTTTTGCCATAGCAGTCGAAGAGACTGTTAAGACAAACCTAAACTTTGAAACCTCCTTTGAACAAGGGCTTTTATTGATCTCTTATCCTTCGTCCCTCGTCATCCTTGTGCTATAGCACTGCAACCAGGAAGCAAAAGCATCCGTTCGTACCCCACAGCAACGCCAACCATCAAATGGCTATCATATCGGCAGCGAAAATTCTAAGATTGAAGACTGTTCGCTACGTATGGCTGCTGTGGCTAATCTCTACTGGCTCAACCAGATTCAACCGCACGATCGAAGTTTAGTCGGTAACAAAGCGCTGTACCTGAGCCAGTTGCTGCAAAAGGGCTTTCCTGTTGTACCAGGGTTTGTTGTTTCTGCCCGCGTTTTACAGCAGTTTCTGGAAACGATCGACTGGTCAGAACCCCTCTTTGCTGATTTACCGCACTCGTCGCTGCGGCTAGACATCGAGAATCCACGGCAACTTCAGGCGATCGCCCAACGACTGCGGCAGTCCATCGAAGCACCAACCTTACCAACCGATTGTCTAGCAGAGATCACAGATGCAATGCAGCAGTTACAAACGCCTGTGATAGTGCTGCGCCCTTCTCTGTTTGTGAAGACGACCACTAGAACCGCAGCAACAGAGGCGATCGCAAACGGTAGAAGTTCAGCGCTCTTTGACATTCAGGTCTGTCGGGCAACGGAAGCCGAGCTTGCTCAAGGGCTAAAGCGTCTTTGGGCACAACTTTTTCGTGCTAAGAGTTTATTCTATTGGCAACGTTTGGGCATTCAATTGCAGCAGGTCAAGCTGGCAGTGCTGGTGCAGCCGCTACGATCAGCGATCGCCTCTGGCACGGTGCAACGACTGGGCGATACGTTGCAAGTGCAGGCAACGGCTGGGCTGGGCATGGCGATCGACTGGGGTGAAGTGTCGCCAGATGTCTATAAGGTTCATGCCAGTAGCGGCATAGTGCAGGCGCAGCAACTTGGAAAACGAACGATCGTTTATCAGGTAGCGGAGACTGCAACCGTTAATGTTGGAGCCGCTAGCGATGAAGCTGTGCGATCGTCTTACATGACACCGTTGCTGCCTCATGCTCACTTACCGCTGCTGCAAGCCTATTTACTCAACGAAACACAGCAAGTAGAGTTCGCCCTCAAGGAGGCGCAGCTTGGTGCTTTGGTGCAGCTTGTGCGCGCTGTCGTAGCTACTTTCAATCAGGCGACGGTGTTGGAATGGACGTTCTGTGAGGAGCAGGGTTGTTCACCCCAGTTTTACCTGACTCAACTGATTACACCAGCAACGCGCCAGCCGTATCCCTTGCTGGACTCATCGGCTCAAGTCATGGTGAGACCTGATCGTGCTGCGCCTCCAGACTCAGAACCATTGGTTGCAGAGCCACCCGTTGCGGTTGCCGATCGAGTGCTGCTGTTGGCTGGGCTAGCCGCTGCGCCGGGGCAGGTGATCGGCAAGGCAAGAGTCATTGCGCTGGGTGAGGCGATCGACACACTGATGCCTGGAACAATCTTGATTGCTGAGATGCTACCGCCGCACTGGTTACTGTCGATCAAGCAGGCGGCTGGTCTTGTGCTAGAGCAAGGCAGCATGACCTCGCACAGCGCCATTATTGCGAGAGAAGTTGGCGTTCCCGCCGTGCTGGCAGCCACTCATGCGACACAGCAGATTCAAACAGGTGAGTTGATTCTGGTCGATGGCGATCGTGGCAACGTCTATCGCCTTGTCGACCAACTCCAGGCTGAGGAGGCAGAAGCAACGCTTCCAATGACCCTACCCACTGAGACACCTAGATCTGCCAATCGCCCTCCCTTGCTCACCAAGCTAATGGTGAACCTGAGCCAACCCCAAACCCTTGAGATGATTGCTGCCTTACCGATCGATGGCATTGGTTTGTTGCGCGGTGAGCTGCTAGCCATTGCAGCGTTGGATTACCAGCATCCACTCCAATGGGTACATAGCGGACGTAGCGCAGCACTGGTTGAGCGTCTGGCAATACGTATCAGCCAATTTGCAGCCGCTTTAGCACCACGTCCTGTGTTCTATCGTTCGCTTGATTTAAGATCGCACGAAGCAAGAGGGTTAATAGGCGGTGAAGTGGTACCGATCGAGGTGAACCCAACGCTTGGTTTACACGGCACCTTCAGCTATTGCCTTGACCCCACGCTGTTTGATCTGGAGCTGGCTGCTCTGGCTCAGGTACAGGCAACGTATACCAATATCCACCTGCTGCTGCCGTTTGTTCGCACAGTAGAAGAATTCGCCTTTTGTCGTGAGCGGGTGCAGGCGGCAGGGCTAACGCGCCACTCCCAGTTTCAGCTTTGGATTATGGCAGAGGTGCCCTCAGTGTTGTTCTTGCTGCCAGACTATGTCAGCGCAGGCGCGCAAGGGATTGCCATTGGCACTAATGATCTGACGCAGCTATTGCTAGGTGTCGATCGTGATCACGCTTTACTAGCAAGCAGCTTTAAGGCACGACATCCCGCAGTGAAGGCGGCAATTTCCCGCTTGATCGAGCAGGCAATCCAGCTTGGTATTCCCTGTTCCATTTGTGGACAAGCACCCTCTCAAGACCCTGAACTCGTCGCAGATCTAGTGCGCTGGGGTATTACGTCAATATCGGTTGATCCAGGGGCTGTAGAAGCAACCTACTGGGCGATCGCGCAGGCAGAACAGCAACTCTTGCTTGGGAGGGTGCGAGATTAGCTCATTTCGATCCGGCGATCGCGCCCTGCCAAGATTCATGTAAAAACTTTTACTCTTTTACTATGGGAGTAACGCACACTACACTTGATTCATGCTTGCCCAAATTAAAGACATCACTGCTAAACTGGCTCCTCGACTGATCGAAATTCGTCGCCACCTGCATAGCCACCCCGAACTAAGCGGGCAAGAGCACAAGACAGCAGCATACGTGGCAGGGGTGTTGTCGTCCTGCGGGCTGCACGTACAAGAAGGGATTGGCAAAGTTGGTGTCGTTGGCGAACTACTGGGTCAAGGCACAGATGACCGCCGCTTGGCAATTCGCACTGATATGGATGCGCTGCCCATTCATGAAAAAACTGAGCTAGTCTTTGCGTCACGGCAGGCTGGGATTATGCACGCCTGTGGGCACGATGTTCACACAACCGTCGGTTTGGGTACCGCGATGGTGCTGTCGCAACTGGGGTTAGCCCTACCGGGCAACATTCGCTTTCTGTTTCAATCGGCAGAAGAGATTGCTCAGGGTGCCAAGTGGATGGTGGAAGATGGCGTGATGGAAGATGTGGCGGGCATTTTGTCGCTGCACGTGTTTCCATCCATTCCGGCAGGGGTCATTGGCATTCGCTACGGCGCACTGACTGCCGCAGCCGATGATTTGGAGATCACGATTCTGGGAGAGTCGGGGCATGGGGCACGACCTCATGAGGCGATCGATGCGATCTGGATTGCGTCTCAGGTGATCACTACCCTCCAGCAAGCCATCAGCCGGACGCAAAATCCGCTACGTCCTGTTGTGCTGACGATCGGGCAAATTAACGGTGGACGTGCCCCCAATGTAATTGCTGATCGAGTGCAGCTTTTGGGCACGGTGCGATCGCTCCACCCCGAAACCAGTGCTGCTCTACCTGGCTGGATTGAGCAGATCGTGGCGAACCTTTGCCAGACATACGGTGCCCGTTACGAACTCCACTACCGACACGGTACACCGTCCGTGCAAAATGATACCGTGATGACTCAGCTTCTAGAAAGTGCCGCTGTTGATGCCTGGGGTACTCAAGGCATTCAGATGCTGCATGAACCATCACTGGGTGCGGAGGACTTTTCGGTTTACCTGCAACATGCTCCGGGCAGCATGTTTCGGCTTGGCGTTGGGTTTAAGGATCGGCAGAACTATCCGCTGCATCATCCACAGTTTGCGATCGATGAAACGGCGATCATCACAGGTGTTGTCACAATGGCGTATGCTGCCTGTCAGTATTGGCAGTCTCCCAGCAGTCGTAGTGAATAATCCGCCTGTTGGTGGATAGCTAGCAGCGCTGTCCATAAGATAGTGATAGGCGTAGCGTTAGTGAAACCAACATGGCAGCAACCGCACCGCTGAAAGGTTTAGAACTCGTTGATTGTGCGCGCGCAAATGCAAAGCAGGGAACAGAGACGGCTGCTAATCTTTGCGGTTATGGTGCTGATCTCAACACGTTCAAGCACGAGCTACAGCAAGCCTGTCAGTCGATGGGGGTGCAGTTCAATGAATTGACCGATTTGATTACCGATCAGCAGAAAATGCTGACTATCGGTGAAGGAGAGATCGTTGCGCCTGATTCGCCATCAGAACTGTGACGACTATTGATGAGAACTTGATGAGAACTGTAATCACACTAGAACTGAAACCAACAGAGCTTTTGGCATAACTTTAGCAACCAAACGTTGGAGAATAGGCAAGAATTGACAGTGCCCCCAATGCAACCGATGCCATGAGCGCCAACCCTCTCGTTTCTATCAGCCGTAAACTTGTCAAGCTATGGCGGGTCTGGCGCGAACGCAATACGATCGGTCTGCTAAAGTTTCTCTACAGACGTAGCTTAGAAAAGTTTCGCGGTCAGGCGAACTATCAAAAATGGGTAGCGCGTGAGTGCCTTACTCGCGCCGATCTGCTGGCTGCCCAACGCGCGATCGAAGGTTGGTCTATACGCCCAACCTTCTCAGTGATCATGCCCGTTTACAACGTTGAGGCAGTTTGGCTAGAAAAAGCAATTCGATCGGTACAAAACCAGATTTACCCCCATTGGGAACTTTGCATCGCTGATGATGCCTCTCCCAAGCCTCATATCAAGCAAATCCTGACCCGCTACAGCAAGCTCGACCCTCGCATTAAGGTCGTCTTTCGTTCAGAAAATGGTCAGATTGTGGCTGCCAGCAATGATGCACTGGCGCTAGCAACGGGCGACTACATTGCGTTGCTCGATCACGATGACGAGCTTGCCGTCAATGCACTGTTTGAGAACGCCAAACTTATCAACGAGCATCCAGAAGCTGACTTTATCTACAGCGATGAAGACAAAATGGATACGGCTGGGAAACGGCTCGATCCATTCTTCAAGCCCGACTGGTCGCCTGACTACTTTCACGCCTGCATGTACACCTGCCATTTAGGTGTCTACCGCACAAGCCTTATCCGCGAGATTAATGGCTTTCGCGCAGGCTACGATGGCTCTCAGGATTATGATCTAGTGCTGCGTATGGTCGAGCGAACCAAGCAGATCTACCACATCCCGAAGGTGTTGTATCACTGGCGCATTATTCCCGCGTCGGTGACAGCCGGAGGCGAGCAAGCAAAGCCGTGGGCATATATTGCAGCGCGTCAGGCGTTGGAAGCAATGGTGGCACGCAGCCCCTATCCCGGTTGGGTTGAGGCAGCACCCGATCGCCCTGGCTTTTGGCGCGTACGCCGTCACATTCTGGGCGAACCCTTAATTAGCATTATTATCCCCAGTGCTGGCAAAGCCTTGCATACGTCAGAAGGTTCTCTAGTCGCGTTGGAGAACTGCATCCGTAGCATTCAAGAACGCAGTACCTATCGCAAGTTTGAGCTGGTGCTGGTGGATGGGTACGACATCCCAGACAGTACGCTAGCAGCCATCATGCAGCCTGCCGATGGTTCTCCGGTAGCAAATGTTCGGCTCGTACGCTCTGAGGAGCCGTTTAACTTTGCTCACCGCATTAATCAGGGTGCTGCTAACGCGAGGGGAGAGTTTCTCTTGCTGCTGAATGATGATACGGAAGTCACAACACCTGCCTGGTTAGAGTCGATGGTGGAGTTTGCCCAGCAAGAGGCGATCGGCGCAGTGGGGGCAAAATTGCTCTATCCTGATGGCAAAATTCAGCATGGTGGGGTGATGGTGCTGGGTGGCAATCCAGGTCATGCGTTTCACGGTTTTGATGGTGATCATCCCGGCTACTTTTGCTCCAATCTGGTCAATCGCAACTACTTGGCGGTAACAGCGGCTTGCTTGATGATCCGCACGGAAGTGTTCCATCAAGTGGGTGGCATGGATGAAATTTTTCCGCTCAACTATAACGATGTAGACTTTTGCTTGAAAGTGCATGAGGCGGGTTACCGCAACGTTGTCACGCCTTATGCTCAGTTGATCCACTACGAATCACTCAGCCGCAAACCAGGGCTACAACCTAACGAGTGGGAAACCTTGAACCAAAAGTGGAGCCACTACTTCGCCAAACTCAATGGCGACCCGTACTACAATCCCAACCTGTCGCACCGAGAAGTCACCTTTGAGCTTTGGTAGTGGCTGCTCTTTCGTTATTAGGAAGCTACAGAGGAGTGTCTGTCTTGGCTGTGGCAATCATCAATTCCCAGGCAAGACCGAAGCGGACTTTAGCGGCACGATCGATGACCAGACCAGCCTGGGTTAGTAAGTGGTGAAACTCAGCCTGCGTGTAGCTCTGCCGATAAGCCGGATCAACCCGCTTCAGCACAACGTCATACAGTTGGCACATGATGTAATCTTTGCACCAATCCAAAATCACGATTTCACCATTGGGCTTGAGCAATCGCTGCATTTCTTTCAGTGCGGCGATCGGGTCATCAAAGTAATGAAAGGCGCTGGCAGAGACAATGACATCAAAGCTGCGATCAACAAATGGTAACGCAACGACAGACGCTTTTTGAAAGGAAACATGAGGATAGTCGCGGCATTTTTGTTGAGCCATTTCTAGCATTCCTTCTGAAAGATCTACGCCGACCATCGTGTGTTCGGGTTGTTCTGACAGCACTAACCGTTCAAACTCTCCCGTACCACAGCCAATGTCGAGCACAGTGCTTTCTGGCACGATCGCTACCCAGTCTTTAAGAAACGACAGTGTATTGAAAAGATAGCGACTCCAGCGGCGATCATACCGCTCTGCCATCTGGTTATACTGGTCGCGCACCGTTGTTTCGATCATGCTTCGCTTCCGTTGCGGTTACAGGTATGCTGGCAACGTTAATCATAAGACGTTAACCATAAAGGGACGATCGTGAGCGAACGCCTCATTTTTTTCACACGCTACCCAGAACCAGGAAAGGCAAAGACTCGGCTGATTCCGGCATTGGGCGCTGAAGCTGCCGCAGAGCTTCATCGCCAGATGACGGAACATACGCTGGCTCAGGTCAAGCCCTTACAGCAAAACCGATCGTTAACAGTAGAATGCTGGTTTGCAGGCGGCGATCGCGCCCAAATGCAGACCTGGTTAGGAACAGATCTTGTTTGCCAACCACAACCCGAAGGGGATTTAGGCAATCGTATGGCGCAGGCATTCCAAACCGCGTTTGATAGTGGCATGAAGGCTGCGGTCATCATTGGCACCGATTGCCCAGAATTGACTACCGCTTTGCTGGTAGAGGCATTTCAGGCATTACAGCAAACCGATTTGGTGGTGGGACCCGCAGAGGATGGTGGGTATTATCTGATTGGGCTGCGACGGATGGTGCCTGAGTTATTTAAAGCGATCGCCTGGAGCACCGATCGCGTGTTTCAACAAACGGCAGACATTGCGAGCAATTTTAATCTGTCTCTGACCACTCTGCCGACGCTGACAGATGTCGATCGACCCGATGATTTGCCTGTTTGGGAGCGAGTCACGGCTCAGACGATCATCGATTAGGAAATTCGTATAACGGATCGATCCAAGATACTTCAGGCTCTTCGTTGCAAAGAACATCAATTGTCTGGTCTAGCGTCACGAAGTTGTAGTGAATACTATCTGGATAATGGAGTAGTTGCATCTCTGAGAATGATCGCAGCCACACAGAATTCTTAACAATACGGAGCGGAAAATTGTAGTTATCCCACTGTCCTTTATCAAGCTTTGGGGCAGGTTCAGAACCATAGGTATTCCAGGGATGGACGAATTCTTCATGAACGGTGTAAGCTGGCACGCGACCAAACCATATTTCGAGTTCTTTATCTAGCCCATCAATGATCTTAGAGAAAACTAGTGTGACCGCTAGACCTTCATAATCATCTCTGATCCAGGCACGAGAGGCAGGGGTTATGATCCCTTCTACAGGTTCCCATTTTTCATAGCGCTCAAGTTCCATCCGGCACCTCCAAAAGCGATTTCAACGTGAAGCGGTCAGCAACTCTTTGTAAACGATAAGCTTTTAACAGAAGACCACAGGCAGACTGCAAAGGATTTTTAATGTCTGAAACGGTACAAGACTTGGCGTTAGGCAGCAAGAATACTTCTAAAAGACAATCCTCAACGGCTTCGTCCAAAGCGACAACAGCTACGCTGTATGGTCGATCGCGGTTGGCTGACCCACACCAACAGCTTGCAGATCTAGCCGCCGTGGATTTGTCCCAAACGCCACAGCAGGGTAATTTTGCTCAAACTCTGGCAGCGCACCAATGGCAAACCCTGCAACCCGGCAAACTGGAGATCTTTCAAATTAACCTCGGCAAGCTGTGCAATATGACGTGCAGCCATTGCCATGTGGATGCAGGTCCTACACGCACGGCTGAAAATATGGATCGATCAACGATCGATGCCTGTCTGCAAGCGCTGGATCAAACAGAGGCTCACACGGTCGATATCACGGGCGGCGCACCAGAAATGAATCCCCATTTTCGCTATCTGGTGGATCAATGTGTGGCGCGTGGCAAACATGTCATCGATCGCTGCAACTTGACCGTACTACTGCTACCACGAATGCAGGATCTCCCTGAATGGCTAGCAGCAAGAGGCGTAGAGATTGTCTGCTCGCTACCGCACTACCGGCAGGAAGGAACGGATACCCAACGTGGCGATGGTACGTTCGAGAAATCCATTCAGGCTCTCCAACGGCTGAATGCCGCAGGCTACGGACAGGGCGATCCGCAGCGGCAATTAGTGTTAGTAACTAATCCAGTGGGTACTTGCCTCGCTAAAAATAACCCTTGCATTGAAAAAGAATGGAAAAACGGGTTGCAGGAAAACTATGGGATTACGTTTGATCGCCTCATAGCCCTCAACAATATGCCGATTTCGCGCTACCTGGAATGGCTGGAGGCATCTGGCAGCCTGCAAGCGTATATGGAACGGCTGGTGAATGCGTTTAACCCTGGCACGATCGCAGGCTTAATGTGCCGCAACACATTGTCAATTTCTTGGGATGGGCGCATTTTTGACTGCGATTTCAATCAAATGCTGGATCTCGAAGCACAGCAGCCTCATGGACAACGCCCCCACATTCGCGACTTCAATGCAGCCCTCCTTGCCCAACGTGAGATTGTAACCGGGCACCATTGCTTTGGCTGTACGGCTGGCGCAGGAAGTTCGTGTAGTGGGGCGATCATTTAGAGAAGGCAGGAGGCAGAGGGCAGAAGGTTAAAGGGCTGACTGCTGATAGCTGTAGCTTGCTTCCCGTAGGGTTAGCTGGCCGCTCACTCAGTCACTCATTGGAATCTACTATGTGAAATCTATTCTATGCCCCGCGTTTCCATCATTATCCCTACCCTAAATGAGGCGGCGGCACTGGGACGGACGCTGCGCTGCTTGAGTGTGCTTGACCCGCCTGCGTGGGAAATTTTGGTAGTGGATGGTGGTAGTCGAGACGAAACTACTGCGATCGCTGCCTCCATATCTGCAACCGTCATTCACTCCGAGCAGGCTGGACGCTCGATTCAAATGAATCGAGGTGCAGAGGCGGCAACAGGAGAAATTCTTTGCTTTCTCCATGCGGATACATTGGTGCCTGATGATTTGGTCACAGTAATTGAACGGACGTTGGGGAACCCTGCGATCGCCTGCGGTGGCTTTATTTCACTCATGACTGGCACTGAAACCACGCGCTGGGGCGTTTCCTTGCACAACTATTTGAAGACCTATTATGCTCCTCTGCTCTTTCACCCGTATCTCTTTACCTTCAAAGGGTTGCGGCTCCTGTTTGGCGACCAGGTAATGTTTTGTCGTCGTGAAGCTTTTTGGGCATGTGGAGGTTTTGATCCAGCGCTACCCATCATGGAAGAGGCTGATTTGTGCCTTAAGCTATTGCCGCATGGACGCATTCGCCAGGTGAACCGAGTCGTACAATCGTCCGATCGACGAGTCGCTAAATGGGGGGCACTCAAAGCAACGGCGATCTATCTTTCTGTGGGCTTTCTTTGGGGCATGGGCGCATCTGCCACAACCCTCAAGCGCTTTTATGAAGACATCCGCTGAGGCAGGCGATCGTTCGCAGCAGTTCACACCATGTTTGCAATTTAAATAGCTAAAACAGAGCCTTGTCAGCTTTTCAACTAACAAGGCTCTGTGAATTTAATCTTTGGTGGCGGGGCATGGATTTGAACCATGGACCTTCGGGTTATGAGCCCGACGAGCTACCAGACTGCTCTACCCCGCGTCAACTTGTTCAGTATAACGATAAATAGCGAGATTGTGGCAATTATTCTCAAATCTCTTTTGAGAGACTCGCAAACAGGGGGCGGAGACAGTCTCAAACAGGAAGCAGCAAACTTAAAACGCTCCTTATGCCTCCTTTCTCTCTTCATCCTTTCCTTCTCGCCCCTCACCCTTTTGGATTAAACGACCCAATTAATTCGCTACCGTCGGCGCTATAAACTTCGAGTGGCAAGCCTGCGTTGTCAGTAATCGCTTGCAGAGCAGTTTGTAGCGTCTCAATGTGGTTGACGGCTCCACCCAAAGTGCCTCGATCGCCGGATTGACCAATGATGAATGCGGTTCGGAGCTTCCGCTCGTAAGCGCTGGTAAACTGCACGCGAATGACATCGTTGTCGATCGCGTAGGTACACATCCTGGGCGACCCAGTGCAAATGCGGTTCAGGTCATCCCGCGTTCGTTGTCTGGCAGCCGCAACTTGAAGTTGGGCTTCTGCTTGCTGCGCTGCGGTGCTGTAGGAGGCGACCAGAGGTTGTGCTAGTTCAGCATAGGCAGTGTTGTCAGGCACTTGCTTGATATTGGTGAGTGCGTCTCTCCAATTAGCGACTGCCTGTGACCATTGGTTTCTAGTTTGTGCAGCTTCGGCTCTCTGCGCCAGCCCGATCGCCTGATTGAAAGCTTTTTGGGCAAGTTGTTCTCGGGTTGCGCGATCGCGGGCTGCCGCTAGCTTGGGTTGGTAGTCTGACAAGAGCCGCTGCGCTTCGGCATAGCTCGTGGTGCTGCTAGAAATCTGCCGTAGGGTATTGATGGCTACTTGCCACGTTACTTGCGCTAACTGCCAGTTTTCTGAGGTTTGGGCAATACCCTGTCTAGCTGCCGCAATTTTGGCGGTTTCTTTCGCTGCTTCCAATTTTTTCTGTGCCTGTTGTTCCGTGATCGAGAGTTTGCCGATTGCTGCTAAGTTCGCTGCATACGCGGTCGATCGCGCCTGGGCATAGGTATAGAGAGGGTTTGACTGGGGAATTGTTTGCAATTGAGCAATCGCCTCGCGCCAGAGTCCCTGCGTTGCTCGTAGATCAGCCGTTGACTGCGGTAGCGCCTGGCTTTTCTGGATGGCTGTGTTGGCTTTGCTCTCAGCACCCAACGCTAGATCAAGCGTCTGTGCTTGCGTTTGGGCAGCTTGCTGCAATGCCTGCGCCTCATTGTAATAGCGTGACCATTTAGGAATGCCTTGAAGCTGCCGCTTTGAGTCTGCAAGCTGTTGCTGTGCCCGCTGCAAATCTTGCTGTGTTTTTGCCGTTTGCAACGTTTGTAAAGACTGCTGATTCAGCGTTTGTGCAGCTTGTAATGGTTCACAAGCCCCAGCCATACAGGGGCGCGACATGAACCACAACCCGCCTGCAAAGCCGATAATGCTGACTCCAATACCAGCAATGATCCACGGCAAAAGGGACGATCGCTCAGCCTGTGTTGGATGGGCGATCGGTGTCAAGTCAGGGTTCAAGTGAGCCAGATCAGCGGTTTCCGTCTCCAGCGGTGTTGCAGCGTGAATATCATCACTGCTACCCCCATCATGATCATGACCCACCTCACGATCGTGCAACTCATTTTTGTTGGCAGTAGACTCGTCCCTGCCCAGCATCCAATCAGCGTCTGTCGTCTCGGTCAAAGGCTCAAACGGCTTCGCGATCAACGGCAAGGGAAAGGTGTGAGTAGCATGGGGTTGCCGTTGTCCTAGCGCTCTTAGATAAAGTTTTGCTTGCGGTGGAGCGTCTGTACCTAGCCCTAAATGCTCTTGAAACGTGGGCAACAGAGTGGGAATCGCTTGCTCCAACGTGCCAAAGATTGCCTGCGAATCGGGCGCGCCCTCAGATGGATGCTGACCAAGAACCATCAAGTGCCCTTGCTTCACAACACATTGGATCTGCATTAGAGACGCATGAGGGTGCGATCGCAGCAACGCCTGTAACTGCTGTGCTAACTGCTGTAGGCATTGCTGCTGTGAGATAGCATCCATTGAAGAAGGCGATGAATCGGTTTCTAACATCCTATTCTCCGAGCTTTGCACGATCGCGGCAATCGTTGCGCCACTGTATTACAGCCACATCATGATTACAGCCACATCATGGCTTACTGGCATTCCGGTAACGCGAAATAATTATGTCTTAACGCAAACGGCTACATGACTGAGAATGCCCTTTTTGTCATTAGGACTATGCATCTGCTTAAACGCGCTTGCCTTAGCTAGTGACACTACGGAAAACCACGATTATTGGTCAAGCCCAACGAGAAGGGCAAAAGCAATCTACAGCCACTTCCGATTAGAATACGCCATACTCTTTCCCCTCTTCACGCCATACTCTTTCCCCTCTTCACCCCTCACCCCTTCACGCCTTGCCAGAAACCAATGGCTAATCCTCACATTTTTCTACCACTTGCGCCATTTTATACTGCGGCGAGAAACTCCAAATACGCCTTACTTAGATCTTTGACGGCTAGTTCGTAAAACTGTTTGCCGTGATCAGGCGTTGCTAACGCCGGATTTGACCCCATGCGTCCATCGGGGTAGTGTCGTCGAAAATCAGCCGCGCCATAAATCCGATGTCCCTTCGCCACGGGTTCACTTAAAGGGGCATGTTTGATTGCTTCTGGGTAAACGTATTGCGTCAGGGCAACCTCGCTAGGCGTTGCATGAGAGCCTTCCTGGTCGCCGTAAAGCTCCTTCGCTAGCTTGTAAACAGGGCTGCACAGATACCAATTGCTTACCTGGCACTGAACTTGCTCTGCCTGAGGCACGTGCAAATCAACCAAAGTGGCGTAGACCTCAGAAAACGCTGCCTTTAGCGTCGCCACATTGCCCCCATGCCCGTTAATGAAGAAAAAGCGTGTAAACCCTTCTCGTGCCAGGCAGGTGATGTAATCGCGAATCACCAAAATGAGCGTACTGGGTCGCAGACTCATACTTCCCGGAAACGCAGTGTGATGGAGTGCCATGCCTACGTTGATCGTCGGCGCAATGAGCGCTTGTGTCGCCTCACCCACTCCACGCGCGATCGCTTCTGCACAAATCGCATCGGTGCCAATCAACCCCGTTGGACCATGTTGCTCAGTGGAACCGATCGGCACGATAATACCCTGCGATCGCTCCAAATATGCCTCTACTTCAAGCCAGGTACTCAATTGCAGCAACATTTTAATCACCTCCACTGTCCTAAGATCTTGCAGCTACCCTACCAAAAATAAACTTTCGTTGCGTAAGCGCCGGTCCAATCTGCACTTTGCCCTCAGTTAGGCACTAATCACTCGCATCGTGCTTAACAATCGCTAGAATAGTTGGTACAATCCGATACTTAAGAGATTTAAACCGATCGTCTAAGTTGAAGAGGCTTCAATCAACATTGTCTGTTGTACGTTTAGTGAAGGAGAATGCTAAGGCAAATGGCTAGATCTACAGACGCTCGTGACGGGTTTCTCTTTGTCAGCGCCTCTTTATCTGTACTGCTCCATACGCCAAGTTTTTCTTCTCTGTAAGGGTCTGTGCTGATGTCCTTAGCCGACGCAGAACCTACTGAAACTACTGAACCTTACTTGAATAATGACCTCGAAAAACATTTTTCCGCTTCAAGCGCAACCTAAAGCTGTTTTTCACCTTTCAGTTAACATTGGTCTATCCAATGAAAGCTGCTCAAGTTTTTTCAAGTGCCGCTCCGCTGGGTATACTTCGATCGCTGGGTGGGATAAGGGCAACACGCCTTTCCCCCTGTTTTTGCTTCTTAAAGGAGCAAGGCACGGAAGCCCCAACGACGGTGAAAGCCATGCCTGCAATAGAGACATTGCACGAAGTATTTGACACATTCACTGCTCAGGAGAAGCAACATGTTACACCGCAAGATCTATCAACTGTGTTGCGACGGTCGCGAAGTCTGGATCTTCTTGCGGGACCAGCAACGTTGGATTGAGCGGGCACGTATCCTCGACATCGAAGGAGACCTAGTGACCCTGCGTTACGAAACTGAAGAAGAAGACGAAAACTGTTCGTGGGAAGAAATGGTTCGTCTAGAAAGCATAGGGGCTGTCACTCAAAAGCTAGCCGCTGTTCCAAAAGGCAATGTTGAGCCTGCTGTCTCTGATGATTGCCCCGAAGCTGAGCAAATTCCCAACAATCGTTTTCCAGATTCAAACCCCGACTAGTCGTTAGATGGGTAAATCGTTTCATCCTCTTTACGCCATGCCGGATCAACTAGGCAGATGAACACCAATGGCTCTGTGCCGTTGTTGTGAATAAACTGTTTGGCATTGGGTGGGATGTACACAGTGTCTCCAGGTTCTACAGCCTGATGTTCGTCATTGATATGCATCTCACCCTGACCACTAAGAATGTAGTAGACCTCAGATGTTGTCAGCGCATGAGGTAACGACGTTTGACCAACAGGGACGATCGCGTGTGCCAGGCTGTAGCGCAGCGCGATCGCTTGTTTGTCTGGGTGAAGCAACTCACGTAGTAAGGTGCCGTCGCCTGCCGTAAACTCTGGGCACTCACTCAACTTTTGAATCAACATAAATCTGACTTCCTTTAGCTCTTTCCTGCTGTCATTTTCATCTAGTTTCAAACAGCAAGCTATGAAACGCGATCGCTGTCAGTCTGAACTGTTCATGCTGCAAGCCGAAGCACTCCTAACGGGAGGATAGCACCAACGTTTGGTTCCGAACCGAATTACTACGCCTCTCAGTCTCAAAGCCACCGCTCTAGGCTGTTTTAGCGTACATTACTGCATCCTGCTATAAGTTTGAGGCTTTGATGTGTAAGCACTCGTCACTGGCTCATAGTCTGGGCAACCAATGGCTTCTTCTGTCAACGCTGTAGACGGTCGTACCGTGCATTTAAGGTGATAATCACGGGTAAAAAACTGACAGTTAGCACAGGGAATACGATGCATTTGCCGACCGCGAGCCACGGTATCACGGGTTGCTGTCCAGGCACTCCAGCCCACAAGCATCACAATAAACCAGGCAGAAAGAAAGCAGAGCGGCACCAGCAGGGGCTGTATGGCATGTACAAGCGGTTGCAGAAGTTGAAACACGGCAGTAGATTAGTGTGATAAATAAGGAGCTAGATCTCTAGTGTGAAGCTTAGGTCGCGATTGTGACCTGAGTTTTAGTTTGAAACCTTAAAGAAGTATTAAGTTTTCGTAACAAAAGTCGGAATTCTTTGTAAAGTAGGCACCTTAAATCTAGGCGTTTACGCTGTCAGTATCCGTAAACCTCTTGCGTTTAGCAGAGACCATAACCTCGATGAAAGTCTCCATCTCTTCCACACCGGCACAGTCCAGGCAGATCAAACAGCAGCTAGCGAACCCTAAGGAGTCTCTCTCCTATGAGCTAGGCAAAGCTGTACAAGAATTGCCGCCGCTATATACACGCTTGCTGGCAGGCGGCATTAGCGCACTTGTGTTTGGCACGATCGCCTGGGCACACTTCAGCAAAATTGATGAAGTCGCGATCGCTCAAGGGCAACTGATTCCAAGCACTGAAGTACGACCTATTCGCGCTGGCTCGGTTGGCAGCATTCAGCAAATCAATGTTAAAGAGGGTGATCAGATTCGCAAGGGTCAAGTCATGGTGATTATGGATTCTGCCTTGCCCCAGGCGGAGGTTGCTCGTCTCACCCAAGCCTCTAAACTAATTCGTGAAGACATTGCCCGTCTGCAAGCAGAACGAACGGGTAGCGCCAACGCTGGCACTCAAGTACAAGATCAATTGCTGCAAGCCCGTCTTGGCGAATTCGATCGCAAGAGAGCTGCCGCTATTGATGAGGCACAACGTCAACTATCGGCTCGTGATGAAGCCCTAGCTACGCTATCGCGTCTACAAGCGAACTTAGTTAATGCCAAAGATGGTCTCGCAAACGCCAACATACGCGAACAGGCATTATCCTCGCTCAAGGGCAGTGGAGCCGTCCCTCAACTTGACTACATTCGGGCACAGGATGAAGTGACTCAGGCGAAAGACCGCGTTGTTTCTTACGAAAAAGAAATCAACGTCCAACGGGAAAAGATTCGCCAGGCGGAATCGGCTTACTCGTCAGCTCAAAATACAGCCACGGGTCTAGTCTCTCAGCGACAAAGCGAAATCCTTACGCAATTTACTAAACGGCAGGAAGAGCAGGCATCGGTTGAGGGGCAGCTAGCACAAGCCAAAAAACAGCAAGAGCGTGAAACGATCGCCGCACCCTTTGATGGCACCGTTTACAACGTAAAAGCAACTAGAGGTCCTGTGCAGACTGGCGAAGAGCTAGTATCGATAGTGCCAAAAGATGAAAATATCGTGTTAGAGGTCAAGATTCTCAACCGAGACATCGGGTTTATCAAAGAAGGGATGAGAGCTAAAGTCAAGTTAGCAACCTTCTCCTACCAGGAATTTGGCATTGTAGAAGGGAAAGTCATTGGAGTAAGCCCTAATGCGATCGTTGAGAAAGATGTTGGTCTTGTCTTTCCAACCAGGATTCGGTTAAATAAACGTGCTGTTGATGTCCGGGGGCAGTCGGTCAACTTCACTCCTGGTATGCAAGCGACTGCCGAGATTGTGACTCGTAAGAAGTCGGTTCTAGACTTCATGATTGAACCAATTACTCGCCGCTTTAGTGAAGCTTTTTCAGTACGCTAGCTGCTTGTTTTAGCTCAATCAATTTAGCACTTAGCCCTAAGAGATGTTCTACAAAAGCATCGCTTGGGGCTTTATACTTCAGTTAAGCCAACGCCGTACAAGCTGCCATAGATGGTAGAACGGCATTCGAGTTTTGAGACGGCTCGACTTACCGCCACGGTTATTAACGCCTCAGGATGAAATAGTTAAACGAACGGGAGCGAAGGCATTCACAAAAGCTTTGCGTTAGTGTAGATTTTACGGAGACTTCTGCATTATTACTGAGATGCATTAACGCTATCTTTTGCACATAGGGTTCCTCTAGTTGATCGCATGACAAAGCAACGCTCTCAGCTTAGACTTCTCTTGCTGCAAATTCGGGATGACGCCATTACTTGCGAGGAAGAATTAAACGAATTTATTCGCTACAGTCATCTGGAGGCGGCACAGTTTACGGTGCTAAACGTGTTTGAGACTCCTGTGTTTAATGCAACATGTATGGAGGGTTTTGACGCTCTGTTGGTAGGGGGTTCCAGCGATGCGTCTGTGACACAACCAGAACAATATCCCTTTGTAGAGCATCTAAAACGGTTGCTGAAACACTGCTTGCACGAAAGCATACCTGTTTTTGCCTCTTGCTTTGGGTTTCAAGCGGCGATCGAGGCGTTGGGTGGTCAGGTTATTGTTGATGTTGCCAGCATGGAAATGGGTACGTATCCGCTTCAGCTAACGGAAGCAGCGCTGACGGATAAGCTGTTTTATGACGTTCCCAACGGTTTTTGGGCAGTGTTGGGACATAAAGAGCGGGCGGTTTCGCTGCCAGAGGAAGCAGTTTTGCTAGCATCTTCAGCACTTTGTCCCTATCAAGCGTTTCGGGTCGCTGGCAAACCTTTTTATGCGTTTCAGTTCCATCCAGAAATCGATCCACCCGATTTAAGGGTTCGCCTTACACGGTATCAGAGCCGTTATTTTGACAGTACTGCTACGCTTGCCACTATGCTGCAAGATTTGCAAGAGACCCCGATCGCGAACCAGTTGGTGAAAAAGTTTATCGATCGCATTTTGCTGGCATAAGTCATTACAGCAATCTCGAACCGACTCAGCGATGCAAACTCCTTAGGTGGTCGATCGCTCTGCCCACGGCGTAACAAGGTTAAACAGTAGCTTAAAGGCTAAGTCTGTAAGCAGACCAATCAGACCAATCAGGGCGATCGTAAACAGCACTTTATCGGTTTGGAGATAGCGTTGCGACTGCACCACACGAAAGCCCAAGCCGTTTTCAGAGGCAATCAGTTCTGAGATCACCAGGTAATTCCACGCTCCAGCCACATTGACCCGCAGAGTATCAATAATGCTCGGTATGATGGCTGGCACAATCACTCGCATCAGCACATTCAGCCGATTTGCGCCTAACGTATACGCTACGCTCAAAAGTTCATTTGGAATGAATTTAACGGCATCTGTCACCATGATCGCGTTGTAGAAGACGATGCCGAGAAAAATAATGGTGACGCGGGTCTGTTCCTCCAGCCCCAGCCAGAGCACAATGAGCGGTACAAAAGCGGCGACAGGCATATAGCGCACGGTGCCAACGATCGGGCTAAACAGGCTTTCCATGCTTTGAAAGGTGCCCATAGCAATGCCGATCGGTACGCCAACGGCTGCTGCAACCATAAAACCCAGAAAGACACGGTAAGAACTGGCAGCTACGTCTAGCAGCAGATTTTCTTCAGTGAACATCTGTCTGCCAGCTTGCAGTACGGCTGTTGGTGTTGGTAGAAAGATCGGTGTCACCCAAGCGCGGTAACTTAGGAGCGACCAAACAGCAAGCGGCACGAGCAAAGCCGTAGTGGAAATAACTATTTTTAGCCAGCGAGGCAAGTTCTGACGAATGCCCCAGAATCTAGACGGCATGAGATAGCGCTTGCGTGACGTGGAAGGAGCTTTAAGCACGGCAGTGTCAAGGCGAGTAAAGAATTGATTAAGCAGTCACAGATTATCAGGGTCAGTCAGTTTAACCGTAGCAACTGCAACAATTTTAGGCGACGGACATTCGTTTAATAGACTTAACGTTGATGGACTAAATGTACCGTTGCCGTGCCCTGCTTACAAATGTTTGAATGAAGCAGCATGACCCCAGCGCCTTTTCCACGATCGCGCCCAGCCCTTAACGATGCAAGTACTGCTTTGACTCTTACCAGCACAAGCCTGCCATCCGTTCAATCATCCCAGCTTCCTAAACTTGAAGTGCAAGGCGTGTCTAAATGCTTTTCGCATGCAGGCAGCGCTTTCACAGTGCTGGACACTATCGATCTTTACTTGCAGCCGCGAGAGTTGGTTTGCATTGTTGGTGCCTCAGGCTGTGGTAAATCGACCTTACTTAACATTATTGCTGGTCTGATTCTGCCCTCTTCGGGCAAAGTATTGATTGATGGTGCAGCAGTGCCCGGTCCCGGAGCTGATCGGGGGATGATTTTTCAGAGCTACACGCTTTATCCCTGGCTCACGGTAGCAGACAATATTGCGTTTGGGCTAAAGCTGCGTCGCCTGCCCAAAGGAGATATCAAGCAACGGGTATCCTATTATCTTGATGTAGTAGGCTTGACTAAATTTGCCAGAGCTTATCCGAAAGAGCTGTCGGGTGGGATGAAGCAACGGGTAGCGATCGCCCGTGCGCTAGCAAATGAACCAGACGTGCTGCTAATGGACGAACCCTTTGGCGCACTAGATGCCCAAACCAAAGAGCAAATGCAGAAGTTTTTGCTGGAGTTATGGGAGCAAACCCACACCACAATTCTGATGATTACCCATGATTTAGAAGAAGCTGTTTTTCTCTCACAGCGAATCTATGTAATGAGTGCCCATCCAGGAAAAATTAAGCACGATGTTCGCGTTTCGCTCCCAGAGCATCGAGATTTAGAAATAAAGCTTGATCCTGAGTTTATTCAAATTAAACGCACGATTATTCAGGCGCTCCATACCAGCAGCTAGAAGAGTAGCTAGAAGCAGATGGCACGCTCGGTTAAACGAATTCTTCGCACCGCAATGCCACAAGCTAATAGCTCCACTATGGCTTGACCATACCTAAGCGCTGCTTCAGAGCATCTTGCGCTTGTTCTCGATCGTCAAAATGAATCTTCTCAGTACCCAGGATTTGATAGTCTTCATGCCCCTTTCCTGCAATCAGAACCCCATCACCTGGCTGTGCCTCCAGAATGGCGGTATGAATGGCAGCCGCACGATCGCCCATTACCACAGGTTCTACGGATGCAGGAAAACCTGCCACCACATCCTGCAAAATGCGTTGTGGATCTTCAGTACGAGGATTATCTGAGGTGACAATGACGCGATCGGCGAGATCGGCAGCAATGCGACCCATCTGAGGACGCTTACCTCGATCGCGATCGCCCCCACAGCCAAACACACAAATCATGTTGCCCTGAATAAATGGTCGCGCTGCCCGGAGCAAATTCTCCAAACTATCGGGCGTGTGAGCATAATCGACAATCACACTAATATCCTGGTTAGGCACAATCTGCACCTGTTCCATCCGTCCCGGTACACCGCTAAATTGAGGCAGTGCCGTCACAATATCAGACAAATCCAGCCCTAGATGCAGCACCGCGCCCACTGCTGCTAACAGATTAGCAAGATTAAATTGACCAACTAGGGGCGATTGAAAAGCCATCTCGCCCAGTGGCGTGTGCAGCATTCCACTCACGCCATCCGAGCCGTAGGACAAATTGCTGGTATACAAATCGGCTGTCGTGTCGTCGGTGCTGTAGCTCCAAGCGTTGTCTAAATGCTGCAACAACTGTTGTCCATAGGGATCGTCTAAATTAACTACCGCTCGCCCTTTGCGGTAGCTGGGACTAAACAGCAGCGCTTTCGCTGCGAAATAGTCATCCATATCTCGGTGGAAGTCCAGATGGTCTTGCGTCAGGTTTGTAAAGACTGCCACCTCAAACGTACAGCCCAATACCCTCCCCTGAGCCAGCGCATGAGAACTTACTTCCATGACACCAAACTCACAGCCTGCGGTTAGTGCCTCTGCCAACTGCCGCTGTAGCTCAACTGCAAAGGGTGTGGTGTGCAACGCGGTCTGCTGAAAGCCCTGCCAGCGCGTATAAAGCGTCCCTAAGAGGGCTGTAGACTTATGCGCCTGTTGTAGTAGAAACTCAATGAGATGCGTGGTTGTCGTTTTGCCGTTGGTTCCGGTCACACCGACCAACTTAAGCTGCTGTGCTGGATTGCCATAAAACGCTGCTGCCAATTGGGCTGAAACCTGCACCATATCGTTCGCAGCAATAATGTAAGGCATGGCAACACCTTGCTCTTGCCTCGCCTTCGCTGCTGCTTGAGGTGAAACAACCGCAGCGATCGCCCCTGCCGCGATCGCGCTTGCCCAAAAGTCTCCACCATCAATGCGCATTCCTGGCATGCCAATGAACACGTCTCCCGGCTGACATGTGTGGGAATTGGTTGACAAACCCTTAACGTCTGCCTCTAGTGCCGGATGCTCTGACAACGGCACCATATTTGGAATGCTTGCCAGCAACTCTCGCAACTTCATGTCGGTGCTTCCTCTTTACACAACTAACGACGCACGACCACTAAAGTCTCGATTTTAGATTGTGGACAGAGCTTTGCAACGCAAAAAGCCTGCTAAATTTTGGGTTTTGCCTTTGATCCAAGCCTGCTTTGACTGAATGCAGCGTCTTGACTGAATGCACCACCACCAGCCCATAAAAGTTGTAAGGTGCAGGAGGCTTGTTAAAGACTCTCCGCACCTCACGTAGATTCAGGCAGTTGTTTGAACGATCGTTCTATAGCTCTTTTACTGAGGACACAAGCTGCGTCACCATGTCTTTAGCGCTGCCGAACAGCATCATGGTTTTGTCCTTGTAGAACAGTTCATTTTCGACTCCGGCAAAGCCGTTGCTCATACCGCGCTTGATGACGATCGTATGTTGGGCGCGATCGACTTCCAGAATCGGCATCCCATAAATGGGGCTGCCAGCATCGCTACGGGCGGCGGGATTGACCACATCGTTTGCGCCAATGACTAATGCCACATCCGTGCGATCGAACTCAGGATTGATATCATCCATATCGTAAAGCTGGGGATACGGCACGTTTGCTTCCGCCAGCAGCACGTTCATGTGACCTGGCATCCGTCCAGCGACAGGATGAATGGCGTATTTCACATCTACACCCAAACGCTCTAGCTGATCGGCTAACTCACGAACGGCGTGCTGTGCCTGAGCGACTGCCATCCCGTAACCCGGCACAATGACAACCGATTTAGCATAGCCCAGCATCATTGCGCCTTCTTCTGCGTCGATCGATCGCAGCGCCTTGTCCTCAGTGCCAGCTGCGGTGCTGCCTTCGACCTTTTTACCGGAACCGAATGCGCTAAATAAGACATTCGTGATCGAGCGGTTCATTGCCTTACACATAATCTGGGTCAGGATGATGCCCGATGCGCCGACTAACGCGCCCGAAATAATGAGCATATTGTTCATCAGCACAAAGCCTGCTGCACTGGCTGCCAAGCCTGAGAAGGAGTTCAGCAGCGAGATGACAACAGGGGTATCTGCACCACCGATCGGCAGCACAAACAGCACGCCCAAGACTAGGGAAACGGCGACCAAAGCCAGAAAAACTGTCGTTTCTTTGGGGTTAAAAATGAGATAGGCACTACCTGCCAAGAACCCAGCCAACAGCGTGATATTGAATGGCTGCTGAAACGGAAAGGTAATGGGTGAGCCACTAATTAGCCCTTGCAGTTTTACAAACGCAAGTAAACTGCCTGTAAACGTGATGCCACCAATTAGGACGCTAAGGATAATCGTAATCGTTTCATCGGCTGGAATAGCGGTTAAGCCGTGGATGACTTTCCAGAATTCACCGACGGCGACGAGTGCTGAAGCTGCACCACCAAAACCGTTCAGCAAACCGACCATCTGTGGCATGGCGGTCATTTCCACCCGTTGAGCCATAAGTGCACCGATCGCTGACCCGATCGCGATGCCAAGTAGCACCATTTCGTAGTTCAGCACAGCTTGGTCGAGCAACGTTGCGACGATCGCAATCAGCATCCCGATCGCGGCGAGTAAATTGCCTTTTCGTGCGGTGGCAGGCGATCCCAGCTGCTTTAAGCCAATAATAAAGAGGGCTGATGCAGTGAGATAGCTAAGCTGAATGCCAGTTGGCAAAAAATCCGTCATGCCTTCACCTCTTTTTTCTTAAACATTTGCAGCATCCGGTCAGTCACTAAGAAGCCGCCCACTACGTTAATCGTTGCCAGTACTACCGCAATTAGTCCGAGAATGACCGTCAAACTCCAATTGCGCTCGCCTGAAACGAGCAAAGCACCAACGATCGCAATGCCCGAAATGGCATTTGACCCCGACATCAGCGGTGTATGCAGCGTTGGTGGAATTTTGTTGATGACCTCAAAGCCAATAAATGATGCCAGCACAAAAACAACCAGTCCGGCAATTAATCCTTCTGCCATTGTTCAAAACTCCAATATAGTTTTTAGTTTTTGGTTGTTAGTTGTTAGTAAGAGTTTTTCTAAAAACAAACGTTTTAGTTGCTCCTAATTACCGCTTTTTAGCCATTAGCAAGAAAACCCCTAATGACTAAAGGCTAACAGCTAACAACTTTCTATTTGGCTGCCACAGGTTCACCCAACAAATCGCGCACGCGCTGGTTTCTTACTTCGCCAGCGTGAGTAACGCAAGTGCCGCTGATAATGTCATCCTCAAAATTCAGCATGAGTACGCCATCTTTGATGAGATACTGCACCAGCGTCAGGAGGTTTTTGGCATACATCTGGCTAGCGTGGACAGGCATTGTGGACGGCAAATTAGTAGGACCAATAATCGTCACGCCGTTGCGAATTACATCTTTACCTGCCTCTGAGCCCTCGCAGTTACCACCTTGCTCTGCTGCCATATCAACGACTACAGAACCAGGCTTCATCTGGGCAATCATGTCACCTGTGACTAACCGGGGAGCCTTGCGTCCGGGCACCTGAGCCGTGGTAATGACAATATCAGACAGTTTGACGTGTTCGGCGATCGCCTCCTGAGTCTTCTGTTTCGCAGCGTCCGAAACTTCCTTGGCGTAGCCACCCGCTGCCACAGTTTCTTCTTCCAGCTTCACTTCAACAAATTTAGCGCCCAAACTTTGCACTTCTTCTTTCACAGCGGGGCGAATGTCAAAGGCTTCTACAACCGCACCGAGGCGACGGGCAGTGGCGATCGCCTGCAAACCTGCCACCCCTGCACCAATAACAAACACTTTGGCAGGCGCAATTGTGCCAGCCGCCGTGGTCAGCATTGGGAAGAATTTGGGCAGTGCTGCTGCTGCAATTAGTGTCGCCTTGTAGCCAGCCAACCCTGCCTGCGATGAGAGCGCATCCATGCTTTGTGCCCGACTGGTACGCGGAATCAGTTCAATGCCAAAAGCTGTCACTTTGCGATCGGCTAATCGCTTGATGCCACCTGGATTGCCCAGTGGATCAAGAAAACTGATGAGCGTTGCGCCTTCGTGCAGCAAATCCGTCTCGTGTTGCCCATCTGCCCGCTCTCGAGGTGGGCTTACCTTTAGCAGCACATCTGCTTCACGCCACAAGTGTGCTGTATCGGTGACGATCGTTGCTCCTGCGGCTTCGTAGGCAGCATCCGCAAAAAATGCCTGTTCGCCTGCGCCTGCTTCTACCCAAACTTCTAACCCCTGCTTGACCAACCGGCTTACAGTGTCTGGGATTAACGCAACGCGACGCTCTCCCATTTCGACTTCCTTCGCGACACCGATCTTCATGAATGCTCCTTTTCAAACTGTGATTGTTAAAGAGTGGTTTTGATCATTGCTTCAGCAGCAGAAAAGCTGTGAAACTGCCACCGGGGTGCATCCACTCCCAAAGCGTTCAGCCGTTGAGTATCACTTTTGCACACCAGTTTTGGCAGCACAGACTTTTGGCAGCACAGATGTTGCTAGCGCACCTGATTTTACCAATGCACCCGGCAACGCCAAAGCACTCAAGCGCTCACCCTAAACGATCGCACTAACCCTGTATCCTACGTTAATTCTCAAAAGCGCAGTCGTTTTTTTAACTTGTCTTATGATTGTCACTTATAGATTAAGCACTAATAGATAAGATTTTTGCTGCTAGAGGATTTCTTTTGAAGCTCATTTATCCCAAAGAAGTAGCTGACAACCGTATAGTTTCATTGACAACCGTATGGTTTCATTCGTGATGCAAGGCTACATTCAGGACGAAGCAGAGCGCTAAAGGTGCTTGACCAAACAAATTGCAAGCATAAGCTAATTGTGAGCATAAACGGTTGCAAACGACTGCAAGGCGAGGTGCGTTCCTGGCAGGGCACTTTTAGCCGTCATCATCGTCTAGCTGCTTGACCTGTGCTTATAGATACATACTCTTAGCGTAGGACTGACGACCTTAATGCTGGTCTTGAGTCGTCTGAGCGAGTACGCGCATGAGTCATTAACTCATCAATCCTGATAGAGTCTACTTAGCGCGAAGATTAGCGAACTGTTAACCAATCTCTGCCACTTGAGTAATCCGCTTATGTTTTCTAGATCCTTTGTTAAACGTGCTCTGTCGGGACTTGCGATCGCAGGTGTGTTAGTGACAGGGCTTCCACTGCTTAGTTTTGCTCAGGGGCTACCAGGTCTCACTATTTTTGGCGGTGTTAAAGGTGAAGATAACCTGAACTACCGTTTAGACTTTGGCGGCAGAGCTAACGTTGCTGGTGAGCGCTACCGTTTAAGACTTCCTGCTAAGAAAATGAAGCTGGCAGTGGCTCAATTTTCGATCGCCTATCCCGATTACTTTGAAGGGGAATTTGATCCAAAAGATGTAGAAGTGATCGTCAAAAACAAAGCGGTGCCGCTACAAGAAGTGAACTGGAATAAGGAAAACAACTTTATCGAGATTTTCCCAACTGACCCCGTGCCCGCAGGCAGTAGTGTCGAAATTCAGCTTGCCAACGTGCGTAACCCAGACGCTGGCGTTTACTACTTCAACTGTCAGGTGCTTTCACCCGGCGATACTCCTCTTTTGCGTTATCTAGGCACCTGGGTGATTTCGATCGGCAATCAGTAACACTCTCAACATGGCTCAACGTAGCATCACGACTGATTGACGATCGCTGACTTAGACCTGAATCATGACGAATGTGCTTCAGCTTACTAAAGCGGTGGTACAATCGAAAGCTGTGGCTTTGAGAGCCTCTGCTGGGAACTTGGGGAAATATCAACCATGACAAAACGGACTTTAGGCGGCACCAGTCGCAAACGCAAACGCACCTCTGGTTTCCGCGCTCGTATGCGTACTGCAACCGGGCGACGCGTTATCAAAGCACGCAGAACAAAAGGGCGTATTCGTCTAGCTGCTGCCTAATCCCATTATTCTGGGGTCTAGGACGTGGCGCTATCCAAAGTAAATCGTCTCCGGTCTAGACAGGACTTTAATGCTGTTTATCGCAGAGGTATTCGGCGGAAGAGTAGGCATCTGACATTACTTGCATTGCAACAACTGCATAGCGAGAAATTTTTATCAGGTAATGTTTCTACGCGTCCAACGCCTGAGACTGCATCGGCAGCACCTACGCGGGTAGGGATCTCGATCAGCCTAAAAGTGAGCAAGCGCGCTGTAGTACGCAACCGCCTAAAGCGCTGGTTAAAGGTAGCAGCACGATCGTTGTTGTGGAAGTTTCCAGTTGGGTGGGATATCGTTGTGCTTGTCCAGCCAGAAGCAACACAGTGCGATTATCGACAATTTCTGCAAGAATTAGAGCAGTTGCTGATAAACGCTGAGGTATGCGATGGGGATTAGCGAAGATATCTACTACGAGGGCGGTCCTCATGTAGGAGATCTCATTTTCAACTTACTTTTGGGCTTTACGGTGATTTGCTTGCCACTTACGGTTGGTTCCATCGTGAGAGCTTTTTGGCTGCGCTATCGCATTACCAGTCGGCGGATTTCTGTAATTGGCGGCTGGATGGGACGCGATCGCGCAGACATCATCTATTCTGAAATTGCCAAAGTAGTAACGGTTCCTCGTGGCTTAGGGCTGTGGGGCGATATGGTGCTCACGCTGAAAGATGGTAGCCGTATCGAACTACGCTCAATGCCTAACTTTCGAGCGACGTACGATTACATTAACGAGAAGCTAACACCCAGAGCTCAGGCTGCAAGTGGGGCACTAGGTAGCAAGAGCTAGTGCAGGAGGCGATCGTGTCAGTTGGTATGGTATCCAGCGGGCGCTAGCGTTTCTTGCATCTGCCTATAGGTATGCTGGCTAAGATTAGCTACACTTGAAATTCAAACTGCACAACGTACGAGAGGCTACATTCGGCGCATGGACTTTGGTATTGGGTTTATTTCCAACAATATAATGCTGCCGATCCTGGATTTTTTCTACGGGATCGTTCCAAGCTACGGATTAGCTATTGTCTCTCTGACCCTGGTTATTCGCTTTGCACTCTATCCATTAAGTGCTGGCTCAATCCGAAGTATGCGCCGCATGAAGGTCGTTCAGCCTGTGATGCAGAAGCGCCAGCAGGAAATCCGCGATCGCTACAAGGATGATCCTGCGAAACAGCAAGAGGAAATGGGCAAGGTCATGAAGGAGTTTGGCAATCCACTAGCTGGATGCCTGCCACTCCTGTTTCAAATGCCCATTCTATTTGCTCTGTTTGCCACACTGCGAGGATCACCCTTCTCAGATGTGCCTTACTCCATCAACCTCCAGATTTTGCCGAAAGAGCAGGTTGAGCAAATTCAACCTCAGGCTTTTGCGACTGCGCCACAAAATATTTATGTTTCTGACGGCGTTCATGCACCTATCACAGCCGTGCTCCCAGGTGGTAACAAACTAGCTGTTGGTGAAAAAACGAAAGTGGACTTTCAAACGGTTGAAGGCAAGTCGTTACAGTCGCTTTTGGAAGAATATCCTGACACGAAACTATCGCCCCGTTTTGAAGTAGCAAGCGGTGCTGAAAGAGTCAAGCTGAACGACGATGGCACGATCGAAGCCTTACAGCCAGGTGATGTGACGATCAAGAGCCTAGTTCCGGGTTTGGCAGCTAATAAGGGCTTTCTGTTTATCGACAAGCTTGGGCGGGTTGGCGCGATCGATCCGGATGGTGTCATTCATTGGGACATTGTGGGCATGATCGTGTTCTTCGGTCTCAGTCTCTATGTCAACCAGTTGCTTTCGGGTCAGGGCAAGAGTGCCAACGCTAACCCACAGCAAGAAACCATCAACAAGATTACGCCTGTACTGTTCTCAGGTATGTTCTTCTGGTTCCCCTTGCCTGCTGGGGTGCTGATGTACATGACGATCGCCAACGTTTTTCAAACAGCTCAGACCTTCATTCTGTCTCGCGAACCGCTGCCCGAAGAGATCCAAAAGCTAGTAGAGGCTGAGGAAAAGGCGATCGAAAGTAAAGCAGCTGTTCTACCGTTTGAACCAGGTCGAACGAAGAAAGACGCTGAAGCTAAGCTTTCTAAGAAGGGTTCGGAGCCAAAAGCCAAGGCGAAAGAATCTAAAACGAAGGAACCTAAAGTTAGAGAGGCGAAGTCGAAAGACGTTAAGGTTGAAGTGATTCCTGAGAAGGTAAGTACAGCATCTAAAGTCAACCGTTCTGAGCCTAAGACTGCTCACTCTGAGTCAACCGTAGAACTCAAGAGTGCCGCAGTTGATGAGAGCGAAGACGTTTTGCCAACAGCAGAACCGTCCGAAAAAGAAGCTTGAGGTGCTGCCAGTGGATGTTGATCAAATGCAGCGTGGACAGCAATGGTTAGAAACCCTCTTGCGTCTGTCTGGTCTTAGCTCAGATGTGACAGCTGAAATGAATGCAAACTTTGCTGAGGAGAGTTGCTGGCTGACTATCAATGAGGCAACGCTGCTGCCCGAACAGATACAAATTCTTACGGGAGCCGGTGGCTCTGTACTGGATTCAATTCAGTACTTGACGAACGCTATTTTGAACTTGAGTCAGGAGCGTGAGCAGCAGCAGGCTTTTACAGTTGAGTTGGCAGGTTATCGACTGCGTCGCTATGCTGAACTTAAAGCCCTTGCTGAACAGGCAGCGACTGATGCGCGGGAAAGCGGTGAAGAGTTTGAACTTAAGTCACTTTCATCGGCTGAACGTCGTCAGGTACATACAATGCTGAAGGAATACGGAGATCTGGAAACCTTCAGTCGTGGACAGGAACCTGATCGGAGGCTGGTGATTCGCCCCTTGCAAAGCTAGTGTGGCGCGATTCGCTGCCTGTGGTTCGAAAAGGCTGAGAAACATACAGTTTTGCGTTGGTAAAGACAGCGCTAACTGACTCCGTGGAAAACCGCGTTGAGAGAAGGGAGTAAAACAGATGGACGCTATTTACATTCCACAGTTGACAAAAGCGCCGCAACAGACTGAGGTGATTGACTTTAGTGAAGCAATTCCGGGGTTAGAAACTCTTACTCCAGTACAAGGGCAGCTTAGAGTGACGCATCAGGGAAACTACCTTGAGGTGTCTGCGTTTGCAGACACGATTGTGACTCTTGTGTGCCATCGCTGCTTGCAACAATACAATTACCGGCTGTCGATCGCCCCATCTGAACTGATCTGGCTGGATGAAACCGCTGATTTAGCTGAAGCATTGCCACTTGACCAAGATATCGATCCGGAGGATTTGGTTGAGACCTTGCCGCCCAAAGGTTACTTTGAACCCGCAACCTGGCTTTACGAACAGTTGTGCCTGGAACTTCCACAGCGGCAACTCTGCGACCAAGCCTGTACAGGTATAGAGTTGTCGGGCACCAATGCACCTGCGCCATCGGTCGATCGCCGCTGGGCTCCTCTAGAATCGCTTAAAAATCAACTTCGCAATTAATAAAGTAAACGCGCTAAGTTAAAGCAGGTTGGTACCCTGTTTAATTGGCATTTTAATTGGCACTGTTTAGTGGGTCTGTCATGAGCTTCAGCGATGAATTTGAATTGTTGCTGCGGGCACGGTATCCGCTGATTTATATCCCCACTCGCGAAGAAGAGCGGTTGGAGGTTGCGATCGCCCACTCTGCCAAACAGCAGGGCAATCGCGCTGTCTATATTTGGGATTTTGTGGATGGCTATCAGGGCAATCCTAACGATGCTGGCTTTGGTAAGCGCAACCCATTGCAAGCGCTAGAATTTGTCGAGAAACTTCCAGCAACAGCGGCAGCGGTCTTTATTCTACGAGACTTTCACCGCTTTCTAGAAGATGTGGCAATTTCGCGCAAGTTGCGTAACTTGGCACGGTTGCTGAAGTCACAGCCCAAGAACATTGTGATTCTATCGTCCCAACTGACGATCCCTGATGAACTCAGCGAAGTGCTGACAGTTCTAGAGTTTCCACTACCTGCCCCTGCTGAAATTCAAGTTGAGGTTGAGCGTCTACTTGCAGCAACTGGACGATCGCTCGAGAATCGAGTTTTGGATGAGTTAGTGCGTTCCTGCCAGGGCTTGTCAATGGAGCGGATTCGGCGTGTGCTAGCAAAGGCGATCGCAACCCACGGCGAACTTCGCCCTGAAGATGTAGAGCTGATTTTAGAAGAAAAGCGGCAGACCATTCGCCAAACCCAAATCCTCGATTTTTATCCCACTACTGCCAACATTTCTGACATTGGTGGTTTGGATAACTTGAAAGATTGGCTGCTACGTCGCGGAGGTGCCTTTTCTGAACGGGCGCGACAGTATGGCTTGCCTCATCCCAGAGGGCTACTACTGGTTGGCATTCAGGGTACGGGCAAGTCCTTAACCGCGAAGGCGATCGCCCATCACTGGCACTTACCGCTTCTGCGTTTAGATGTTGGGCGGTTGTTTGCTGGCTTGGTTGGTGAATCGGAGTCTCGCACTCGCCAAATGATTCAGTTAGCAGAAGCGCTTGCGCCATGCATTCTATGGATTGATGAAATTGACAAAGCGTTTGCTGGGGTCGATGGCAGAGGTGATGCTGGCACGACCAGTCGTGTGTTTGGCACCTTCATCACCTGGCTTGCCGAAAAGACTACGCCTGTTTTTGTAGTTGCTACTGCAAACAACATTCAATCTTTACCCGCCGAGATGCTGCGAAAAGGACGGTTTGACGAGATCTTTTTTGTCGGCTTGCCCAGCCAGGAAGAACGGCAGGAGATTTTTGCAGTGCATCTGTCGCGGCTGCGGCTTCCTAACTTAAAAGCCTATGACATGGAGCGTCTCGCGTATGAAACCCCTGATTTCTCGGGGGCAGAAATTGAACAGACGCTCATTGAGGCAATGCACCTGGGCTTTAGCCAGAACCGAGACTTCACCACCGAAGATGTTTTAGAAGCTGCCAGCCAGATTGTGCCACTTGCTCGTACTGCTCAAGAACAAATTCAATTTTTGCAAGAGTGGGCAGCAGCAGGAAAAGCACGCCTTGCATCACGGCACAGTAGCCTGAGCAACCGTATTCAGCGACAAATGCATCAACCTGACTAACAAACGCTACAATTCTGCAGCATGGTAGTTCTGAGGAAGGCTATGAGTTGGGGGAATTTAACGAAGTTGTTGAGTGGCGTTTTGCTGGCGATCGCCCTGATTGTCAGCGGGTGCTTTTTTGCTGCCCAGCACGTCATTGCTCAGTTCACAGCACCACCGCCTAAACCGACCTTTCCAAATGATAATCCTGGTGCCAAAGCAAAGCTGCAACCGACAGCAGCAGCTAAACCTGCCACAAAATCCTCGCCAAAGCCTAGCGTCACCCCTTCACCCTCACCCCAACCTACTGAAGCGGCTGGCTACCGTGCCCGCATTACGCTTTCACAGGGTTTAAACTTGCGGGAAAGCGCCAGTCAAGATTCGGCTCGTATCGGTGGTGTGGCTGTCAATACACGCATTACAGTGCTAGAAGATAGCTCCGATGGAGAATGGCAGCGAGTGAGATTGGAAGAGAGCGGTCGTGAAGGTTGGGTGAAAGCAGGCTACACCGAACGCGTCAACCCATAGATTGCCTGTCCTTAAGAACATTCCAACCGAAGAAATTATCCTGGGCAAGTAGGCTGTGCAGCCATCAGGATCACAGCAGCCACAGTTGACGGCATAGATTACCTGCTAACGTGATGTAGTCACATCATTAACTTAGCCGATCGCTGTCGTACATAGACCATGACGCAAGACAAAATTCTCCAAAAAGAGCAGCAGTTTCACGATCAGTGGGCGGCTGTGATTGACGTAGATGGCATTTGTGTGGCGGACTATTTTGAAGCCTGCACCGCTCCCGAAAACCGCTTTATTCTCAGTCAGCTTGGCGCTTTGGATGGTAAATATTTACTTGATTTAGGCTGTGGCGCAGGCGAAAACAGCGTGTACTTTGCGACGAAAGGGGCACGCTGTGTTGCGGCTGACTACTCACCGGGAATGGTGGATGTGGCACTTAAATTAGCCGCTGCTAATCAAGTAGAAGTCGAGGGGCGAGTGGTAAATGCGATGGCGATCGATTTCCCTGACAACACCTTTGACATTGTGTATGCCTCGAATCTGCTGCACCATATTCCCGATCCCCGCCTTGCTATTCAGGAAATGCATCGCATTCTAAAACCGGGCGGCAAAGCCTGTTTTTGGGACCCGCTGAAGCACAACCCGGTCATCAATGTCTATCGACGCATTGCCACAAAAGTACGGACAGAGGACGAAACACCGCTTGATATTAATCTTGTTAACTTCGTGCAGTCGCGCTTTGCCGAAACCTACTACGATACCTTCTGGCTGGCAAGCCTCTGGATCTTCCTACGCTTTTATCTGATTGAAAAGGTGAACCCAAACGAGGAACGCTACTGGAAAAAAATCATCCTGGAGCACGAGCGCTTGAAGCCTAGCTATGAGCGTCTCGAAACTCTCGATCGCGCCTTAAAAGCTTTACCATTCACAAAGCGGTTTGCCTGGAATCTAGCAGTAGTCGCTACAAAGTAGGAAGTGATATGACGCAACAGCGCTCACGGTGGCAACACGTCTGGCTTTATGGGCTGTTGGGTGCGATCGCGATCGTGATGCTCATCCCGCTGGTATGGCTCATCAGCACGTCGCTTAAGTCCCCCACTGAAGATATTTTTCAGTTTCCGCCGCAGTTATTCCCTAGCCAGCCCACCTTCCAAAACTTTGTCACCGTCTGGAATGCCAATCCTTTTGGGCGCTACTTGTTTAACAGTATGCTCGTGGCAGTGCTGACCGTCGGCTTAAACCTGCTCTTCTGTGCGCTGGCGGCTTATCCGCTGGCAAGGCTTAACTTTCGGGGACGCGAAGTTTTCTTCACGCTGATTGTCACCACGATCATGATTCCCTTTCAGATTGTAATGATTCCGCTGTATGTGTTGGCGGTGCAGTTGGGGTTACGAAATACCTATCTGGGTGTGATTTTTCCTGCGATCGCGTCTGCTTTTGGTATCTTCCTGCTGCGGCAGGCATTTCAAGGTGTCCCGAAAGAATTGGAGGAAGCGGGTCGCATGGATGGCTGCTCAGAACTCGGGATCTGGTGGTATGTGATGATTCCCGCCATTCGTCCGGCGCTGGTGACGCTGGCAATCTTTGTTTTCATTGGCTCGTGGAGCGACTTTTTGTGGCCATTGATCGTGCTCGATCGACCGGAATACTACACGCTGCCGCTTGGGGTAGCAACACTGGCAGGCACCTTCTCGCTTGACTGGCGCTTGATTGCAGCCGGTTCTGTTATTTCGATCGCGCCCATTCTGCTGTTCTTTGTCGTTATGCAGCGCTACATTGTCCCCACTGAATCCGGTAGTGGTGTCAAAGGGTGAGCCTAAACCTTACTAGCTGACGGCTGGATGTTAATGGGCTTGGATGGATAAGCAATGCGTTGATGGTTAGACTGCTGCCAGACTTCCACGAAGACAGTGGCAATTTTGGACATATCCTCGCGGGTCAGACCGGAGTTAGCTAGTTGTTGATCTTGCCAGCGCGCACGAAGAATTTTGTTGATCATGGCAAGCGCTTCTTTAGGTGTGGCATCTTTGAGCGATCGCAGCGCCGCTTCGCACGAATCTGCCAGCATGACAACGCCTGTCTCACGTGATCGAGGGGCAGGTCCATCGTATTGAAAATCAGCATCGTTTACAGTTGGGGCAGGTTTGCCTTGTGCGACTGCTTCCTGCGATCGCTGCTGCGCCTGATGGTAGAAGTAAGCAATCAGCATCGTGCCTTGATGTTCAGGGATAAAGGACTGCACGGCTTTGGGCAAGCGATACTTCCGCGCCATCACAATGCCTTCGGTAACGTGCTTTTTGATAATTGCGGCACTTTTCCAGGGATTGTCGATTAAATCGTGTTTGTTAGGTCCGCCCATCTGGTTTTCAATAAAGCCTAGCGGATCGTGCATTTTACCAATGTCGTGATACAGCGTACCTGTCCGCACTAGCTCAACATTGCAGCCCAGTGCTCGTGCGGCAGCTTCTGCCAGAGTTGCGACAAACAGCGTGTGCTGAAAGGTGCCAGGAGTTTTGGCAGCGAGTTTTTTAAGCAGGGGACGATTGGGGTTTGACAGTTCGACCAAGCGAATGGTGGTGACCAGATCAAACAGTTGTTCTAGATAAGGACTCACCCCGATCGCGACAATACTCCAAGCAAGCCCAATCAGCCCATGAATTACCGTGGCACCCAAGAGAGTATAAATGCCTACACCTGAGACAACATTAAGTGCGAGATAAAGAGCACCTTGAAGGACACCAACAGCCGCACCTAGCAAAGCCAGTTCTTCGCGCGATCGCAGCCGCCCTGCCATATACCCACATAGGATGCCGCCTGCTGCACTCGAAAGTAGGTGGCTCCAGGGCAGTACAGTGCCCAACGGCAGACAAAATGCCAAGAGCGCAGCAACAGCAATGCCCAGAGGTGAGCCATAGAAGCTACCTACTAACAAACCGATCGCCGAAAGATTCGTTGAAGGGACATTGAGTGCCACCAGCAACGGCGTACTCAGCGTGAGCAGCACAATCAAGGTGCGATCGCGACGACGCATCCCTGGATGAAACCGACGCTCAACTAACCAATAGATGCCAACAGCACCGCCGACTACAACACCAAAACCAATTAGTCCCACCCAATCGACACCGCGACGACTGAGCTTGAAGTGATCGAGCAAGGCAAAATCAGCCGTTGTAATACTTTCACCCGCATAGACGATCGCCTCACCCTGCTTGATTGTCACTATCTCTGGCTTCACATCCTGTGCGGCTCGTTCGGCGCTTAGGCGAGTTTGGGTTTCATCATGTACCAGGTTAGGCTGGAGCGATGCTAGCAAAAGGTTTGTGGCGATCGTCTCTGTCCCTGTTGGCACCCAGTCCGTCACCTGAAGTCTTACTGCTTCAGCCAAAAGAGGCTGCGGTAGCCCTGAAGGGATGCCTTGAGCCAAAATACGATCAACCGCCTGCAGAAGGCGGGTTTGCAGCCGCCGCCATTCTGAGTTGCTCAGATCAAGCAGCGAGGCATCAAAAACAGGTGTTGTTTCTGGAAGCACTAATTTAGGCAGTGATTTAAGCGCAGCCTGATATTGCGATCGCGCCTCATTAATTGTGTCCACCAAAGCGATGTAGTCAGCAGCAGATACGGCGCGGCGATGCGATCGCAGTTCGGCAAACGCTTTCTGCTGATTTGCGTCTAGTGCCGTCGGCTTTGGTTCTTGTGAGGCTCGCTTCCCTAAGCGAGTTGCCTGGTTTACAGCCATAGCAACCTCAGACCAGTCCTGTGCCGATGCTTTTCGTAGGTAGGTTTGCACAGAGTTAGACAGCGTTGCGGTTTTAGCGAAGGGAAAGCCCCCTGCTAGTTGTCTTAGTTCATTTGCCTGGTTAAGCTGCTGCTGAATTGCTTGCTCAATCTTTTGATTGATGGCTTGATCCAACATCAACACAGACGTTGCTTCTCTACGAGCGACCTTGCGCTTTTCCTCTGTTGCTTTGGCATCTTCAACCGTGGCTGAGGCAGGAGCAACAATGGTTTGGGGTGCCGCTTTACCAACATCAAGCTTCGGCGCGTTATAGAACCTATGACCGATCGCGCTAGTAATAACAAGAACTGTTGCAGCTACCAGCAATGAAGAGCGAGATGCGGTACCAGAAGAAACGTTCCTGATCACGTGCCTATTTGGTTGCCCAGACGAACCGTTTGACTGCCCTGACGATGGGTGGGTCGATCGCGCCACGGGCAAAAGTGAATGCTGCCTTAAATGCTGGTCAGTAATTTGATGTAGCTGCGTTTCCCATTTCGTCCACAGCTGCCTTGCACGAAGCCCCTGAGTCTCTAACGGCTGCGTCAGTCGCTGAAGCAGTTTCATAACAGCACACCATCGCCCCGTTGATGGCAGCGACTCCTGAATGGATCACGGGACTGAACGAGAACAGTTAGCATAGCCCTTTCATTATAGAAAGTCGTTGCACCTTTCGATTTGCGTTGTGAGCTTGACCTGAGAGGTGCGATCGACTGCTCCTTCAGAAAGCAAGCTATCCCTTCATCCCTTTACCGCTTTACCCACCAACAAAGAACTTACCCATGATTGCCCTTCTAACGAGGACGAATGACACCAGGAGCAGCGATCGCAGCGACAGCCATTCGCCCTACTGGAGCGTAAACACCTGACCAAGCAGCAAACAAATGGGCTGCTAATTCGTGCAGCGCTGTATTTGTTATGCCCCACAACTGAGAGTCGGTAGCCAGCCATACCAACGGTAGTCCGCCGCTACCCTGATAAGCTCCCCCGAGGGCACCTGTTAACGCAGCTATCACTGGAGCAGCTTCGCCGCAACGTGCCGCTCGTAGAAGCGCTAACCGCAGATCGCAAGGCGTGCTGAGAAAGCAGTAAAAGGCAAGTGCGATCGCCTCGTTACCTGTCTGCTGCCTCACCTGTATTTGATTGATCGCAGTGTAGAGCCCAGCACTCTGTTTCACAAGGGTTTGAGTTTGTTCCAGTGTGCCTATTAACTCTGGTAAGGAAGTAGATTGGCTGACAGTACTCTGTTTAAGGTAAGTAATGATTTGAGGCAGCAGCGTTTGTGGTTCCAGACAGTCTTGCAGCGCTTGTGCGATCGCATACCCAACTGCCAGCAGCCCAGCCTCTACGTCTGGTAAGCAACGCCAAAGCTTAACCGTTTGTAGCAGGCGTTGTTGCTGTCTGTTTTGGTCATCATGAAAGAATAGGGCAATGGGGAGTGTGGCGATCGCCAATTCTGCCGCGATCGTTTCAGGCAGCACACCCGATCGAATTCCCGTTGCAACACCCGTTTCAGGTGCACTAATGGCAAACTCTTTGCCGATCGCTGCCAGCGCATGCTCATGCCAACCGCCAGGATTAACCAGGGAACGGGCGCAATGAATTGCTATCCTGCCGCCTAACGATGGCTGATTGGATGAAGCACTTTCTCGCCCAAGACCAGGATGCCAGTTAGTAAGGTTAGCAGCCAGCCGTGCCACCTCTGAGCCATCTGTTCTGTTTTTGGCGATAGCTTGCCGCGATCGACTGTACGCTCCCAACTCATGCCCCAACGCCGCTGCCCAAAAAGTACCCTGAAAGCGGCTTAATAGTGAATAGCGCATCGATCGTCGATCGCTCCTGTCACGTGTTCATCAAATCAGTAAAGAGATTTAAGAAATTTTCTCGTTGCATTAATCCTGTCTCACCTATAGTAGCTCTAGGGTTAATTTACTGGAATGAAACCGCTACGATTAGCGTCTTCTTTTGAAATACCTGGATATGAAAAATTACTTTGTGTAACGTCTGACTGTCGCCGCCTCTGTTTTCTAGAAGGACGGTAGAGGCTGTCTTTCACTAGGCGTGGCTTCTGTGGCTTCTTACCAAACCGCGATCGACTTAACTGCTATATAAAGGACTCCAGTAATGGGTAGTGATGTAAGAGCGTATGCAGCTAAGACTCAAACAATTAATTTTTGGCTGGTACGTCGAGTGACGTTAAGCCTGCTTAGCATGAGCTGGCTAACCGTTGCCCTGGTTTCCCTTACGTCAGCAACTGCGTTAAGCCAGCTAACCTCAAGTCAAACAACTATAAGCCAAACAACAGGTGCCACCACGCCTGAAGTGTCTGGAACCACACTGCTGCGTTCGACCTTGAAACCTGGTAGCCGTGGCTCTGAAGTGACCGAGCTGCAAGCAGCCCTGAAACTGTTGGGCTATTACAGTGGCACAGTCGATGGAGTCTATGGGCAGAGTACTGTTTCGGCTGTTTCTCAGTTTCAGCAAGCCGCTGGCTTAAATGCAGATGGTATTACGGGGTCAGCAACATGGAATCGGCTCTTTCCAGACGCAGTGGAGACAGCAGGTGCTGCCCGTATTGCCCCAACTCCAACTGCCGCTAACGTCTCGCCATTGCCAGCAACCAGCGGAGCAGCCTCCTTCCCAACGCCTTCGGGAGTTAGCCCTGCACCCGCTAAGGCGACACCTGCTGCCAGCCCTCGACCCGCTGCAAACCCTGCATCTGGCACCCCAGCACCCAAGCCCAACAAACCTGCTGGAACACGCCCAGCAGCGGCAAATACAGCCACTCCTAGTACAGCTACCCCTGAGACTGTTGCGTTGCCGATTTTGAGACAAGGCATGAAGGGTTCAGCAGTCGTTGCGCTACAGGAACGACTACGATCGTTAGGTGTTTTCAAAGGCACTGCCGATGGGGTCTTTGGTGCCGAAACGTTAGCAGCCGTAAAAGCTGCACAACGTCGCTTTAAACTTGCTCCTGATGGCGTTGTCGGTACAGGCACTTGGGGCGTGCTACTGCGGTAATTGCTACTGACCACCCGGACTAAGCTAAAGAGATTAAGCTGAAGATTCAGTAGATTTCGCGTCGCTGAAATCGTTGTTTTCTCCATAAGCTAAAGGTGGCGATCGCAATCATTCCGTTATTTCACGGATTTTTCTGAGCAACAGTCTTTATATAAGCAACAGCCAATGAAGGCAGCCCCTGTAAGCGCGTGTGGACTGTCTTAAGTTGCATCCGTTCGTATGTATACAACGCGCTTCTAGTAAGTCTTTCTTAAAAAAGTTTATGGTTGAGCGTAGACAAGCGGTAGTGGCTCATGGCTTAACTCAAGGCAATTTGCTAAACCGAATGACGAATCGCATTCGGCAAACGTTGGAGTTGCAAGAGATTCTCGCGGCGACAGTGGCGGAAGTGCAGTCGTTCTTGGGCACCGATCGCGTCAAGATCTATCGGTTTCAGGCTGACGGAACAGGTCAAGTTATTGCCGAAGCAACGCGACCAGACCGCTTACCCTCTCTGCTAGGCTTGCACTTTCCAGCGGGTGACATTCCGCCCCACGCACGCGAGCTGTTTATCAAGGCACGGCAGCGTTCCATTATTGATATTCCGTCGCAGCGCATTACACTTAGCCGTTTAGAGCAACCACGTACAACGGGCGATCTTACAGTGGATGATGTCCACAACTTTCCGCTCGAAGATATTCTGTCTCGTCCGGTTGATCCCTGCCACGTCGAGTACCTGACGGCAATGGGCGTGCAGTCATCACTGGTAATCCCAATTTTTCACCGTCAGGATCTTTGGGGGCTGCTAGTGTCACATCATGCAACCCCAAAGCGCTTCTCCGAAAAACGGCTCCAGACTGTGCAACTGGTGGCAGATCATGTTTCGATCGCGATCGCGCAATCTCAACTGTTGACCAACACTCGTGCTAAAGCCAGCCGCGAAGCCGTCATCAACCAAATTTCCACCCTGCTGCACTCGCCCATGCCAAGCTACGAAGTGCTACAGCTTGTTTTAGAGCAGGCTGTTAAAGTCAATGGGTGTGTAGCGGGTCGCCTTTATGTAGCAGCCAATGAGGCGGATGCAATCTCCCAGCTTTATATAACAGGACCACAGCCAGAGAGCGCCAATTGCGAACAACTGTTAGAGACGACACCCTTCTGGCAGCAACTCTTGGTCTCTGACACACAACCGAACCAGCAAGTAGAACGCCTTGCTGCTGAACCGACAGAGCTAAGTTTAACTAATCACAACCAGGATTGGATGGCTGTAAAAAACTCCGGTGACGATCAGCCGCAGGCAGTAACCGACATCTACCAGGAGCCTTTATTAGAAACAGTTTTGCCTGCTTTTAGTGAGACACAGATTCGTGGTCTCTTAGTCATGCCGCTGCGCTATGGCGAGTTGCCACTGGGATGCTTAACCCTCTTTCGCAATGAAATAGATACCAATATTCTCTGGGCTGGCAGATTTGACTCGGATGAACGCAACCAACGAGTACGAGAATCGTTTGAAGTTTGGCAAGAACTCAAGCAGCACCAAGCGCAACCATGGGCAACGGGCGAAATCGAACTGGTGCGATCGCTGGGCACTCATTTAGCCATGGCAATCATGCAAAATCGGCTCTACCGTTGTGAGCGAGAGCAGCGCATCCTCGTAGAAATGCGAAACCGTGAACTCAACGTCGCACGCACATCAGCAGAAGAAGCCAGCCGCCTCAAGTCAGATTTTCTTTCCTCCACCAGTCATGAGCTACGCACTCCCCTTGCCTCCACGCTGAACTATCTTGAGCTACTTAAAGAAGGCTTGTATGACAACGAAGAAGAACTGCAAGAATATATCAATGTTGCTTACCATTCGGCAGAAAATTTAGTTGATATCATTAATGACATTCTTGATATTGCAAAGATTGAAGCAGGGAGAATGTATATCCAGTGGGAAACTGTCAATCTGCGAGAGCTTTTACAGCACCAAGAACGTCTTTTCAAACCAGAGAGCCGCCAAAAAGGTATTCCACTGCTGATTGATTGTCAGGTTGAGTATGTTCGAGCCGATCTGGTCAAATTAAGGCAGGTTTTGACAAATCTGCTGGCAAATGCGTTTAAGTTTACCAATGCAGGCGAGGTGCGTCTTTGTGTGAAACGATGCATCCAAACGATAAACCAGTCACCGCAGTCAGTGATTGAGTTTGCTGTTACCGATACGGGCATTGGCATCGATCGTGAAGATGCTAACTCACTGTTTGAACCCTTTGTGCAGGCAGATGGCTCGATTAAACGGCGCTATGGTGGCACTGGCTTGGGTCTAACGATTTGCAAGCGCTTGGTGGAGTTGCTAAACGGGCAGATTTGGCTCCATAGTCCTGGGAAAGGAAAGGGTACAACGATTACCTTTACGTTGCCCGATCGCCCGCTTTAACCAAGCTAAACCGTTGGCACAGCAATTTGTCGCTCGGTATGACAGGAGGGAACACCAAAAGGCTTGAATGAAAATCTCTTTCATGGCTGACGGCTGACGGTCAGACAAGGTGGACAGGGCGCTGGGCGTAAAGTATTTTATGCACCCTCTAGCTGTCGTCCTTAGCAAGGTAGGCTACAGAGAATGTCTTGAATGATGTACGGCTACTGACTATAGCCAAACAATGGGAAAAGCGATGTCTAGTTGGAACGTGCTTCTGGTTGACGATGATGTCCTGCTGGCAAAAGGAACTGCCAAATTGATCCAGCGATTGGGGGGACATCAAGTCACCATTAGCGATGATCCAGCCGATATCGTTTTGCGCTGTCAATCGCAGCCCGTTGATATCGTGCTGATGGATGTCAATTTACCCGGAGCCGAGTGGGAAGGGCAGGCTGTCAGCGGTGCTGACTTGGCACACGTCCTGAAAAACCATCCCCTCACTGCCCATCTACCGATTATTTTAGTCACTGCCTACGCCATGATGGATGAGCGTCAGACCTTGCTGGAGCGATCGCAAGCCGATGCACTCTGCGCCAAACCCATTACCAATTACAAGTCATTGCTGGAACTGATTGATCGCCTTTGCACAGGCAGCGATCGCTTAAAAAATGAAGGCTAAAAGTTTGAGTTTCGCTTTGTTTTCCCACTCCTCTGCCTTCTGCCCTCTGCCTTTTACCGTTCCTCCGGCGTTTCAATCCATACCGTTACTGAGGCGACAGCAACTAGCATTTCGTCGTTTTTGTCATTCAGTGACGCGATCGCCCGCCCCTGAACCACCATACCGCCTGCTTCTACCTTGAGCGTCTTACGTCCAAAGGGTAGCACTGCCAGCACCTCTGCTTCACGCACCTGATCGGGATACGGCACTGCCACCTGCACGTCGACAATCATCTGGTTAGGATCGCTTAGCCCAGCCACTTCCCAAATACCAGGGAGAGCATTGTGAGCGATCGCATTTCGTACCGCACGAGCCGCCGCTACAGTCGGCTCCTGACCATGCTGATCGACTCCCATCCCCATCTCAATCACAAAGCGTTTGCGCGACATAAATTAACCTGAGTTCGGGATAAGAACTGGGACAAGAAAGGGGCAAACCCGATAGGCTGAAAATGCAAAATCTCATGCCTGGTTTGCCCTCATGCTTAGTCTAGAAGCACTTTTTTGC
>NZ_JACJPI010000044.1 GCF_014695975.1 Leptolyngbya sp. FACHB-321 | reverse complement strand
GAATGCCCAACCTACGCTTCTCCTGGCTGCCGGGCTTGGGAATGAAAACCTGCCGGACAGGTTGGACTCGATGGGCTAGCTGTAATCTACTGACCAGTTTCAGCCGTTGAGACAGAAGCAATTGCTTGACTCCATCAACGAGATTTATATTTGCTCACTCGGTATTGCCGAATGGAGAAACCTAGAAAGTCAACCCCCACCTGTCCATCCACTGGATTCAGGGTATGACAGATGCGGGTCTTACTTGGCTTGAACGCCAGTCCCATCTTCTCTAACCACTTGCCCAATAGCTGTTGGGCGTGTTCAATGACCTGTCGTTCCGGATGGATGAGCAACAGATCATCGGCATAGCGGATCACCCTTGCCCCTTTGCAATAGCGGGCAATGTAGGTTTCCATGCCATGCAACGCCACATTCGCCAATAAGGGTGACAAACTTCCGCCCTGTGGTACACCTTGCGGCGTTTCACTGTATTGGAAGTTGTCCATTACCCCTGCCCGCAACCAGGCTCGGATTTGTCGAGTGACAAACGGGCTGGCGTTCAGCTTCTTCAACAAGGGTTGTCGCGCAATCGTGTCGAAACACTTTGCCAGATCGGCATCTAAAACCCATTTCGGTTGATGACAAACCTGGAGGTAGATCGCCATGATTGCATCGTGACAGGAGCGCCCTGGACGAAAGCCAAACGAGTGTGGCTCGAACTTGGCTTCCCATTGTGGTTCCAACGCTAACTTGAACAGGGTTTGTCTTGCCCTATCCTCTAAAGTTGGAATGTTCAATGGTCTGAGTTCTTCGGTGTTACCCGGTTTAGGAATCCAGACCCGACGCATGGGAGAGGCTTTGCCCCAACCAGACTTGAGACGTTGAGCGAGGGACAGCCGTTGATTCGGTGGAAGCGACTTTAAGCCGTCGATGCCTGCTGTCTTCCTGCCCGCATTGTCTTGCGTCACTCGTCGAACGGCCAGCACTCTCGCTGCCCAAGAGTGAATCAGGAGTCGCTGAAGCCTGCGAACTTTTGCCCGTTGACCACGACCAGTGGCTCGGTAGATTTGCTTTTGCAACTTAAAGACTTTCCGCTCTAACTTGCGCCAGGGGATGGACTTCCATTCATACGTAGTCGTTAACTCGCTCATGACGTGTGCATTGCGACTGGCAACTCTACCTTCCCAATTGTTGGGTCTCCGTCTGCATATCCTTTGGCTTTCCCAAAGGCGTTGGCTTCTGAGACAATCCCGTCTCCCCAACCCATGCGGCTGACTACCTGCTCTGACATCGACCGTTCAGAGAGCGGTCGGGGAGGTTACTTTGTTCCTATCTTCCGTTTTGCGCTGACTGTAGGCTCCCACTCTCCACCGGGTTTCTTGCTGAGTGCTTGCAGGTCAAGCGTCGCAACTGCCTGCCAGTTAGCCTTTCCCTTTTGGGCAAGCCCATAAACCCGCGTAGGCTTGTTCACGATAACGATGGTTCAGACATGGGTTCACTTTCGTTAGCCTTGGTTAGCTCTGCTCGACGGAGTTCTCAGTCGGGTTCTGAGTGACCGCCTTTTAGCCCTGCTTCAAGCGATTGAGAGTCAGTCGCACACTTGAGGGCTACGCTGTTACCCCAGCACTAGGGGAGTTGGAATTGTCCAACCTGGACGCACCACACGAAAGATAAGTTATCAAGGTTCAGAACCCTGACCCCGCTTTAGCTCTAGCCCTTTAGGACTCGATTTGAGCGGGAACAAGTCGCACGCAACGATTCGTGTAAAAGCGAGCCATTCCATCCAAATGAAGTCAATTCGATAACTTCTACTAATGCTCACTTTCTTGGTGGTTAGTTGCCGGATGCGCAGAAGACCAACGCAAGAATGGGGGTTACGCTCGACTTAAATAGCTTAAAACCTATGAAAAAGCTTCTTTTTGCGTGTCATTTAGTCCAAAAGCTGTCCAGTCGGTCTAAGTAGTGGTTTGAGTGCCATAAAAAAAAACTCATCAACTGATTTGCTTGAAACCCTTTCAGCATAGGGGTCTCAAGCAAATGGCTCACTTTTACATGAATCGTTGCCAGACCCCACACTCAGGCGCTACACAGGTTTGAATGAGCCGTCCATCGGCAGCTGTTCAAATGGCTGAATCGCCATAGTCAGCGACGCAGCTTCACCTGGGAGACTTTCAAAAGCTACCTAACAAGGTACCCTCTCCCAAAGCCAAGTCGCCTGATAGCACTTCATGCCGTCTGGTAAATGACCGAATGAAGAGGCTCGTGCGGGAAATCCGCAGGCGGGCTTCTGTAAGGGGGAGTCCTCAACGCTGTATGGCTGAATCATGTGGCACTCTCGATACCGAAAGGCGAGAGCAACAGAGAAAACAAACCATGCCTAAAACATCGAAGGAGCCTCTCTACTCGACCTCAAACCCCCTGTACAGGAATCTGAATCACAAATTCGGCTCCCTCTCCAAGGGTAGAGCAACAGGTTAATTTGCCGCCATGTTTCTCGGTAATGATTTGATGGCTAATGGACATCCCCATTCCAGTCCCTTTACCGACGGGCTTTGTCGTGAAGAAGGGATCGAAAATGCGTTGTTGAATCTCTTGAGGAATGCCAGAACCATTATCCGTGATCGCTACCTGCACCCATTGGTGATCGATCGCAGTTGTCCGAATCGTAATTTGACTCGGCTGGCTCTGGTTCTCTTGATACGTTCGTTTCGCGCTCAGTTCTTCTAAGGCATCAATGGCATTTGCCAGAATGTTCATAAACACCTGGTTCAGCGATCCGGCATAGCATTCGACCAGAGGCAATTGACCATATTCTCGAATGATCTGAATTTCTGGATGTCCAGGTGTGCTTTTGAGGCGATGTTGCAGAATCAGTAGCGTACTATTGATGCCTTCATGGATGTCGACGGTTTTGCAGTCTGCTTCATCCAGTCGGGAGAAATTGCGGAGCGATCGCACAATTTCACAGATGCGGTGAGTGCCGATCTTCATGGATGCAAGCGTTTTGGGTAAATCTTGCCGAATAAATTCTAAATCAAGGTCGGCAACCGTATCCTGAAGCTCGATCGCAGCATTGCCGCTGTGCTGCTGAGATAGCTGCACAAAAGCCAATAAATTGTCGGTATAGTCCTGCACATGCGTAAGATTGCCATGAATAAAATTAACAGGATTGTTGATTTCGTGAGCAACCCCGGCAACCAATTGCCCCAGCACTGCCATCTTTTCTGATTGCACTAACTGCACCTGAGACTGCTGCACTTGTTGCAGTGCTGTTTGGAGTTCGGTAGTGCGTTGTTCAACCTGTTGCTCCAAGGTTTGATGTAGGTAGCGCAATTTTAATTGAGTGGTCACACGGGCAAGCAACTCAGCTTCTTGAAAGGGTTTGGTGACGTAATCCACCGCACCCAGGTTAAAGCCTCTGACTTTATCCGTAGTGTCGGAGAGGGCAGTCATAAAAATCACCGGCATACCGCAGGTGGCGGGAGCAGCCTTGAGACGGCGACAGGTTTCAAAACCATCTATTCCGGGCATCATGACATCTAGCAAAATTAAGTCGGGTTGGCTGATAGTTGCTTGTTTGATAGCGCGTTCTCCATCAGTGGCGATCGCCACCTCAAACCCAGCATCACTCAATACTTCTGCTACCACCTGCAAATTGGCTAAAGTGTCATCGACTACTAAGATTAGCGGGTTATCTTTCTCTTTCATAATTAACCTCTTGTAGGGCAGGTAACGTCATCGAGCCATTGCTGAAGCAACGCTTCTAATTTGGCAACTTGAAAGCCCTTGCTCAGTTCAAGCAGTTGCGTTGTCAGCGGCGTATACTGTGGATTTTGGTATTCCAAGCCCTTTGCAACCTCGGTTAGTTTTTTCAACCGTCCCTGTTGGGCTAACTGAAGCAATTGTTTCAGATCTGCGGCTGGCGGCATGACTAGCGGTATGGTTGCAGTGAGGCTATGCTGTGGTTCAAGACTTGGCGATGGCATCGGTGCATCACCTGAGGCAGTCGATTGGTAAATCCAGGTCAATTGCAAATGTTTGCGGAGCATCTGAAACAAGTCATCTGCTTCTACAGGTTTGGTGAGAAAATCATTCCCTCCTGCATCCAAGCTCTGTTGCTGATCCATACTAGAAACCGAGGCAGAAGAAACAATGACTGGAAGCGGTTTGAGCATCTCAGACTGCCGAATCTGCTGGAGAAACTGGTAGCCATCCATAATCGGCATCATGATATCAGTGATGATCAAATCTGGCTTCATTTGCATCGACTTCGTCAGTCCATCTTGACCATCCTCTGCTTCAATCACAGTGAAGCCAAGAGGTTCTAACAAGCTGACAATCACTGATCGGTTTTCCCATTTGTCATCTGCGATCAGGATGGCTTTGCGTTCACCTTGATAGCCGACGAGTTGATCGCCAGTGGCGTTGTTGGTCGCCTGTTGCCATTCTGCTGCGATCGGCAGTGCAACATCACAGAAAAAGGTGCTGCCTTCGCCAAGCTGACTCTGTACCTGAATGCGACTACCCATCAATTGGGCAATCGTCTGACTAATGGCTAAACCTAAGCCAGTGCCTTCGGCATTCCGTTTTTGGTTACTGACCTGTTCAAACGGCTGAAAGATTTTTTCTAACGCCTCTGGACTCATACCAATCCCGGTATCACTAATGTGAAAGCGGAGCCTAGCTGTCGATGCCTCAGTCAAGTGTCTCGGCTCCATAGCGGTCTCTTGATCAAGCCGTTCGACCCTAAAGGAGACCTTACCCTGATCAGTAAATTTGACGGCATTACCCAACAAATTCAGCAACACCTGTCGTAAGCGTTTCTCATCGACTTCAACGCCCTGTGGTAGTCCGGCATCCGGCAGATACACAAAGTCAATGCCTTTTTGCTCGGCGCGAAGACTCACAATCTCGGCAACGCCCTGTAACAGCGCGGGCAAATGAACCGTATGCGGAGCTAACTCCAACCGACGGGCTTCAATTTTGGCTATCTCCAAAATGTCATTGATCAGGGTTAATAAGTGCGAACCGCACTGGTAAATAATGTCAATCCCCTTGCGTTCTTTTTCGCCCCAACTTTGGGAGCGACTGAGAATCTGGGCATAACCCAGAATGCCGTTGAGGGGGTGCGAAGTTCATGGCTCATATTTGCCAAAAATTCGCTCTTTGCTTGGTTTGCCGCATCAGCAACGTTGCGCTCTTGCTCCAACGAAGCATAGGACTGTGCCAGTTGGCTTGCCATCTGGTTAAATTCCTGTGCCAGTTGCTCAATCTCATCGCCTGTGTGAACGTTAAGGCGGTAGTTCCAGTCGCCTTCCCCCAGTTTGGCAGCCCCCAGTTGCAGGGCTTCAATGGAGCGAATCACCGGCAAAAGGGTCAGGGCAAACTGAGCGATAAAAATCAGCAGCACCACCCCAATTAACCCATAGGTCGCCAGGGTCGCGGTTTGTTTGAACTGCTCTGCTGTCTGTTGGGTGGCGGCATCTTGCTGGAGGACTTCGTCTGCTAGGGCATTGAGAAACAGCTTGATGTCGTTTTGAAAGGAATTGATGGCTTTGACATCTTGCTGAGACTGCTGCGGAGAAGATGTAGTCTGGCTTGCCAACTCATCCACTAACCGCACCAAAAACTGGTGGCGGCGACGCACAATATCGGTTTGCGTGGACTCTGGCATGAGGGTTTCCAGGGTCTTCAGTCCCGCTAAAAACTCAGCCTGAGCTTGCTCGTAGACAGCCAAATCAGCACGGCTCCGATTGAGCAAGAGATAGTTTTTTAGGGTTGAGGTTTGTTCTTCCAGAGAAAGCCGCAGGTCTTGAGTTTTGCGAACAGCTTGGTGAGTGCGATCGCGGCTCTGTTCCACCGCTTTTTCAGTTTGCTGGATTAGATGCGTACTGCCTCCCATGACAGCGATCACTAACCCGATGGCGATTGCAGTGGAGCCAATAAAACGGGTGAGAATCTTCATCGTTCGGCAATGGTAATCGATTTCAACCGCTTATGAATCTGCCGAACGGGTTCAAAATCAGCGTCTTTTGCCAGGGTATAGCCTGCTGATTTAGAACCGCTAACATCCACCACACCCACCGGAGCATCGATCAGAGCCTGCTGGAGTTGAGCGATTTCTTGAGGCGCAAATTTGCTGGTATTAATCACAACGGGTCCGGTGGGAATAGGATCAGATTCCCAGATGATTTTGTAATTCGCAGCCGGGAGTTTGCCCTCAGCTTGTACTCGTCTAAAAGAAGATTTATCATCGGCAATCGCATCGACTTCTCCATTCGCCAATGCCGTTTGAGTCTTATCGTGGCTGCCAGCGTAGCGAATGCGAGAAAAGTCTCGCGTTGGGTCAATCCCCTTCGCCTGGAACGCGTTCAAAGGCATCAGAAACCCAGATGTCGATGAGGGACTCACAAAAGCAAAGCGTTTCCCTTTCAAATCTGTGAGTGACTGAATGTCTTTACTAGCATCAGCAACGATCACGCTGGTGTACCAGGGGCGACCGGATGTTGCGTCAATGGGTAAGACGAGTGGGGCAATCTTGGCATTGCGATCGTGAGCTTTGACGTAGGTAAGGGCTGCTAAGTAAGCCATTTCCACTTTTTCTTCAACCAACAGATTTACGGCTGTGGCATAGTCCTTCGCAATTTGAAACTTGACTGGGCGCTTCATGGTCTGCTGAAGATAATCTGCCAGCGGCTGTAATTTTTTCTCTTGTTCTGCGGGGCTTTGCCAGGGAATGACGGCAACATTCAACGTCTCAGTAACAGCCGCTTGAGGAGAAGAGGCAGGGCTGGCTTGAGAATTGGTGTTTGGAGAAGTGGCTGTGCAACTAACGGCGATCGAGCTGAGGGAAAAGAGGAGGATGAAACTCAAAAATTGTTTGCAAGGGCGATCAAGCCGCCTACCAAAAAGCTGTTGCATGAGATTGCTCCTTTGGAATGGGAAGAAAGCTGCATTGAAACTAAACCTTGGCTCCCGCTTAATGTTCCCAGCAAGAGATTTGAGGTCTCATCCAACACTGTTGGCGAAACATTGTTTAATACTCTGCAAGTCCTGCAATCCCGTTGTCCTCTTGTTAAAGCTGATTGAGTTTTGTGGAGCAGGCAACGCTAGCACAGAGGTTCCAGGTATGAAGAAATAATTGTCTCGTCTCGTCGAGCGCTTGTGGATCGGTGAGGCGCTCGACTTGACCATTGACCATGACGCTGCGCCAATGCAATGGATTGTGCACGGCTTCCACTTGTAAGCAAATTTCGGGATTCGCGTCAAGGTCATGAGTCTACGTAAGCGGCGCTTTTAGTACACCCATGCAGTAACTAATCTTGATGCTCCACTGACTCAGCCCTAGCGCGTCCAGCCAGGTCAGCCACTACCCCGATCAACAGTGTCAAGTTGATCAGTTTAGCCAGATGCCGTTGGAACCCAGCCGTGAGCGCCCCTTGCTGCTCGCGCTCGGTCACGTAGGCTAGTAATGGTCGCGGCTGGAATTTGTCCTCCTGCGGCTGCCAGTGAGCGCACTTGACGGATCAGCGTCAGTCCATCTTCATCGGGCATTCCAATGTCAGTCAGAAGGACGTCATATGGCTCGGGAGACTCTATAAGAGCCGCAAGCCCCTCTCTGGCTGCGGTCACTGCAACTAAGAGCGGTTGTCATAAATTCACCAATAGCATTCGTTGCTAAAACTAAGCCATCGGGCTCTTTTTTGCCTTTATATAGCAGCTGTGAGTGAGCAGAAAATGTGGCGTAAGGGGTCAGTATACCTTCAGTCCAGCGTTCTGGCTTGTGATGACCTGGGATCAGCTGTGGTAAAACAGCACAGCTTAGAAGTAGTCCAAAAGCCTAGAACACTGACAGGTGTTAGCCTTGCAGGCTGACGCTACTTATTTGACAACGAGACCACACTTTCTGCTGATTCACATCACCATTTTTCTAGGTATGACTATGCTAAGTATGAGCTTTTGCAGCTTCCTGACGAGCGAAAGTGCCTATGAAAGTTTTGCTGATTGAAGACGATGCCGCGATCGCCGAACTACTCAGGCAGTCTCTAACGGCTCAACACTATTTGGTTGAGGTCGCAGCAGATGGACAAGAAGGCTGGGATTTGGCAGAAGCGTTTGCATATGACCTGATCTTGTTAGACCTGATGCTGCCTAAGTTAAACGGCATTCACTTCTGCCAGCGATTACGCCATGAGGGCGATCGCCGCTCACAGTTACTGAATCACAGCACACCTATCCTTCTGATGACTGCTGAGGATGTTAGCAGTCATCGAGTTGCGGGGTTGGATGCTGGAGCCGATGACTACATTGTGAAGCCTTTTGCTTTGGACGAACTGTTAGCACGGGTTCGGGCGTTGCTGCGGCGCGGCAGTGTTGAGCGATCGCCCCTTCTGCAATGGGGACAGTTACAATTAGATCCGAGTGCTTGTCAAGCGAGTTATAACAGTCAGCCGTTTCATCTCAGTTCTAAGGAATATAGCCTGCTAGAGCTTTTTCTACGGCATCCTCAACGTATTTTTAGCCATGGAACTCTAGTCGAGCAGCTTTGGGCGCTAGAAAACACACCGACTGAGAATGCAGTTCGAGCCCAAATCAAAGGGTTACGCAAGCGACTCAAGGAAGTTGGCGTTGAGGACTGGTTGGAGACAGTCTACGGGTTGGGGTATCGATTAAAAGAATCAGGGGGGGTGAGGGACGCAACAGAAGTTGAGAAGGGTGAGGTCGTTTCATCCGAGCAGCCCGCCCTTCCACAACCGCACCCTTCACCCATCAACACCTTTTGGGAAGAATATCGATCACAGTACTGCGATCGTCTCTCGATCATCGAACAGGCGATTGCTGCTTTACAAACTCAAACGTTGTCAGAGACGCTTCGACAGCAAGCACAGCGGGAAGCCCATACGCTCAAGGGCTCGTTAGGATTATTCAACTTAGATGATGCGTCTGAATTGTCACGCCAGCTTGAGCAACTTCTGAAGACTGACCCCTTGGGGCCGTTACAGCAAGCGCAGTTAGCTGCATTAGTATCAAGGTTGCGCCAGTCCATCGAACAACCTTTGCCTCAAACAGCATCAAAGCCAACGGCTAGACTGGTTAGTTCTAATGCCTCATCCCCAAGCTTTGTCTTACTGCAGCGATCGCAATTACTGCTGGTGGATGATGATGCTCAACTCCTTAATATTGTGCAAGCGATGTTACAACCTTGGGGCTTTCAGATTGTCTTGCTCAGTAGAGCCCAGCAGTTTTGGGGCACCTTGGAAGAGGTGAAGCCCGACCTGCTGCTGTTAGATATCGAAATGTCAGAGGTTAACGGCATCGATTTATGCCAAGCGATTCGCAACGACTCACGGTGGGATGATTTACCCATTCTGATGATTTCTGCTAACAACGAGGATGAAACGATACAACGGGTATTTATGGCGGGGGCAGATGATTATGTCAGTAAACCGATTCGAACTGCAGAATTAGTCGCGAGGGTAATTCGTCGCTTAGAACACGCAATGGTAGTGAAGAAGTTACGGGGCTTGGAGCAGTAAGCCGTCATGTTGAACAAAGTGCGCCGGATCAATCCTTACGCTGTTGCAGTGTTATCCGTTTTCACAGCAACGATTCTGACGCAGCTGCTCTATCCACTCCTGACATCAATGTCGTTTGCCTTATTCTATGCAGCAGTAGCCATAACAGCTTGGGTTGGTGGCGCAAGACCAGGATTAATCGCAACGTTTCTCTCCATCCTGTCTATCTGCTACTTCTTCCTACCGCCTATTCACTTATTCGCTATCGCAGATCCAGGTAATTTCCTGCGCTTGGTTTTGTCTGCGCTTGTGGCATCTCTGATTAATTATCTCATTTCAGCCCTCAGGAATGCCCAACACCAAATTCAACAATTGAGTGATCATCGCCTGAAAGAAAGCGAAGAACAACTAGAGCTAGCGATGCAAGCGGCTCATATAGGGATATGGAACTGGGATCTGGTAACAGGAAAGATTGTTTGGACTCCACAACATGAGCAATTGTTGGGGTTGGCTCCCGGTACGTTTGATGGTCGGTATGAAACCTTTGATGCTCGGTTACACCCAGACGATCGCGAAGGATTGAACCGAGCCGTTCAAACCGCCATCGAAGGGCAGAGTATTTACCAGCACGAATATCGCATCATCTGGGCAGATGGCAGTATTCATTGGGTCGAGGGGAGAGGGCAAACCTTTTATGACGGAATGGGTCAGCCCATCCGCGTGACTGGAACGTTGATGAATATTGACGATCGCAAACAAGCAGAAGAGGCACTGCGTCTGAGCGAGGAACGCTATCGCTCTCTTGTAGAGGCAACGACGGATAGTGTCTGGCTTACCGATGCCCAAGGCAATGTGCTTAGAACCGCATCGCTTTGGACTAATCTGACTGGGCAAGCACTCGATGAAACCTCTGAGTGGGACTATCTAAAAGCAATTCATCCAGACGATCGCGATCACATGCTCCAAGTCTACAGCCATTGTCTTGCCACAGGTGATCCCTACGCGATTGAGTATCGTGTGCTGTCTCAAGCGGGTGAGTGTTATTGGCTGGCAGTGAAAGCAGTACCTGTGTATAACCTAGATGGCAGCATTCGGGAATGGATCGGCACCTTTAATAACATCACCGAGCGTCGCACCGCTGAAACGATTCTGCTTCAAGCTAAATTAGAGCTGGAGCAGCGAGTCGCCGATCGCACCACTGCACTGCAACAGACCAGCCAGCTCTTGAATAACTTTTTTAGTGCTGCATCTTCAGCCAAAATTGGATTATGCATTCACGATCAAAAGCTGCGCTTTGTGCAGATCAACGAAGCGCTTGCCGCCATTAATGGACATTCTGTAGCCGATCATCTGGGCAGGACAACAACAGAATTACTGCCAGAATTGGCTGCCACTGTTACCCCCCTTCATGAGCAAGTTCTAACGACAGGACAGCCAATTATTGATCTAGAAATGACGACTGAATTACCCAGTCACCCTGGAGTGACGCGGTATTGGTTAGCCTCTTACTTCCCGATTTTAAGCAGCGATAGTGATGCTCAAACAGTTGGAGTGGGGGTCATTGTTACTGAAATCAGCGCTCGCAAACAGGCAGAAAATGCACTGACAAAAGAACTAGTACAAAGTAAAGCCTTGTTTAAGGCTTCCTTTGACGGTATTGTTGTCCTCAATCAGCAGGGATATGTGATAGACGCAAGCGAGAGTTTTGCTCGTATGCTTGGCTACAGCTTAGAAGAAACCCTCGCTCTTCATGTGGCCGATTGGGACGCTCAATGGACAAAGGAAGAACTGATTCAAATTGTTCAAACTGCTGAACTTGTTGATACTTCATTTGAAACGCTGCATCGCCGTAAGGATGGAGCGTTGAATGAAGTAGAAATTACTGTCAGCGAAGTGAAATCAGGAGAGGAGGTTTTACAACTATGCATTTGTCGAGATATTAGTGATCGCAAACGAGCCGAAGCAATTTTGGTAGAAGCCGATCGACGATGGCGTTCCTTACTCGACAATGTACAACTCGTCGTTGTGGGTCTAGACCACAATGGTACTGTTGAATACGTCAATCCCTTCTTTTTACAGTTAACTGGTTATACAGAGGAGGAAGTCTTAGGGCACTACTGGTTTGATCACTTCTTGATGCCTGGTCAAAAACCTTCTGCTCAAGTTTGCTTCCAGGAAGTGCTAGAAAAAGAATTTCATCCCTACTACCAAAACTCGATCGTAACTAAGCTTGGTGAGGAGCGGATGATTGCTTGGAGTAATACTCTACTGCGGAATGCTGAAGGAAAGCCCATTAGCACAATCAGCATTGGTGAAGACATTACTGAGCGCCACAGACTTGAGCAAATGAAGGCTGAGTTTATTTCGATTGTCAGCCACGAACTACGAACGCCCTTGACATCGATCAGTGGTGCTTTAGAATTACTATCCACAGGGTTAATTCAACCGGAATCAGATCGGGGACAGGAAACGATTGGAATCGCTGCAACAGAAGCCGATCGGCTCACCCGTCTGGTCAACGATATTCTTGACCTAGAACGCTTGGAATCAGGCAAAATCCGTTTAGAGTGTCAACCCTGGGATCTAGCTCAATTGATGACCCGCGCTGTAGACTTCATGCAACTGACTGCAAATCAGACAGGTATTACTTTATTAGTTGAGCCGTTGTCTGTCACTCTAGAGATTGATGGTGATCGCATTCTCCAAGTCCTGACCAACCTGTTAAGCAATGCGGTCAAATTCTCACCCAACCACAGCACCATTTGGTTAACTGCCGAGATTGATAGAGAACACCATGTCCTCCTTACTGTGCGTGACCAGGGACGCGGTATTCCTGCTAATAAGCTGGAAAATATCTTTGAGCGCTTCCAGCAAGTGGATGCTTCTGACTCCCGCAAAAAAGGAGGGACGGGTTTAGGATTAGCCATTTGCCGCAGTATTGTGCAACAACATGGTGGAGCGATATGGGCAGAGAGTGTTTTGGAGCAAGGAAGCCGTTTGCACTTTACGTTACCCTTGACAACAGAAGCTTGAGAAAGCCATGCCCAAACGGATTCTGCTGATCGACGACGAAGACGGAGCACGGAGAATTACTCAGTTCAGCCTGGAAGCGGCAGCTGGATGGGAGGTGCTCACAGCGGCTTCTGGCGCTGAGGGACTGAGTCTCGCCCAGACAGAACAACTCGACGCCATTCTGCTCGACGTCATGATGCCCGTTTTGGATGGACCGGCCACATTTCAGCGCTTGCAGGAAAATCCGATCACGCGATCACTCCCAGTGATTATGCTAACCGCTAAGGCAAGCACTACAGAACACCAGCCCTTGCTAGAGCTAGGCATTGCAGGCATTATCACTAAACCCTTTAAAGTCCCGGCCCTAATCGCCCAAATTCGAGCAATCTTGAACTGGCAAGATTAAGTACGAGTTCGATCGCACTATCACAAAATTTTCACACTTTTGCTTTAACTTCAAAGCATCGACTTGAAAACCCGCCAGATCACATTCAAATCGAGCGGTCAATTGGGTCGGTGTATTCATTCGTCAGTGTTACAACCGTCCTGTGTCTAAACCTTCTGCTTGCCAAGCAATCCCGCTAGACCCTGACCAATCCCAGCAGGTTTTAGTACCTGACTGTACCTGCTGTACTAAAACTGATTGTTTTGTTCACCCAACATCTCGTCCTCATAAAGGAGTGCTAGATGTGGCTCGAAGACCCTCAAATTATGATGCCTTTCAAAGAGTGGCTGTGGAGGTATTTAAAAACCGAAATCTGGGAGCGATCGGATCGCTCAAAAAATTCCTGACTGCTTTGCCTAGCCCCAGTTATATCAAAGAAGCCTTACTACAATCAATCTACCAATTAGCCGAGCAAGAGCCAGAGACAGCTCAATGGGTTTTGCAGTACCGCCAGCATCTCGAACCAGAACTCAATTTGATGGCTGTAGCACAACAAATTGCCACTGAACGATTACAAAATCAAGGACTGATACTCATTCAAGATTTTAACTTTACAGCGGATGGAGAACTGGAAGCAAGTGAGTCAATCAAGGCAGCCTTGCTAGAAGCAGTTTCGAGCGGTGATCGTCTGTTACTCGAAGAAATTCTCCTCATCAGTTAAACAGATGAGCTGAGACATCTGAGTTAAAAGTTGGCATGACCAACTGACAGCTTCTTGCGCTCAAATTCCTAATTAATAGCCAAATCTTTAGTTGATTTAAATTATTTCCTCCATGACTCTTCACAGCTTAATGGACGTCACAATGCTAGCCACTATGTCAGAATCTTCTCACAAAGCTCAGTCACAGCAAGCATTTCGCTCTCATCCAAAAGCAAACATTACTTTAGCTGAACAGATGCAAGAGCAGATTGCAACACTTCAACGAGCCTTCGAACTTGAACTGACTCTACGCCGTATTGTCGATACAGTCCGAGACTCCCTAGATGAAGTGCATATTTTGAAAACTGCTGTGCGAGAGTTGGCGTTAGAACTGAAAGCGGATTGCTACGCCTCATTAGACCAAAACTTAGAAACTGACCAACAACTTGAAAGAAAAGCTTTTCAGTTCTGTTTCAACGCTAACTCATCGCTAGGAAACATCACCCGACTAACTTGCCCGCTTGCCTATAGCAATGAGCAGCTAGGATCTCTATGGGTGAATCGAGGAACTCCAAGCACATTAACGGATGCCGAAATTTATTTAGTGCAACAAGTCACAAAGCAGTGTGCGATCGCTATTCATCAATCACGCCTTTATCAAGCAGCTCAGAAGCAAGTAGAAGCGTTAAAGCACCTGCATGACGTGAAAGATGACTTCTTGAACCGAGTAACGCATGATTTGCGATCGCCTCTGTCTAACATGCGGTTAGCGATTCATATGTTAGGGCATCAGTTAAGTGCAGGTAGAGCTCAGTGCGGTCGCATCTCTGAACAAAACTCTGCTTGCTCCAAAACTCTCACTTATCTCAAAGTTTTGCAAACCGATTGTGAACGAGAGATTACTTTGATTAATGATCTGCTTGATTTACAACGTCTAGAGTCTGATACACATCCCTTAAATTTGGTGGATAAAATTAATCTCAACCATTGCCTTATAGACTTGATTCAACCGTTTAAAGAGCAGCTGCAGCAACGAGAGCTCACTCTAGACCTTCAAATTATCCCTAATCTTCCAACACTGAAATCTGATGCAGCAAGTCTCCAACGAGTGCGCGGATTGAACACTTTACTACGTAAAAAAAGAGGCATCGTTGCAGTTGCCGTCATAGCAAGCAGAGAAGGAATACTAAAAATATTTTTTATGACGTGGGATGAAGACAAAAATTACGGCGGTTTAGTTGAGTAAGTTAGGTAATCGAGGTAAAACAATGCGTGCTCCAGTAATTGAGGGTGAAGTAGCAAGACTAGAAGCCCTTCATCAATACAAAATTCTTGATACTGATCCTGAAACTGAATTTGATAATTTAACTCGACTAGCTGCCCAGATTTGTCAAACCCCGATTGCTCTAGTTAGTTTGGTTGATCGGGATCGCCAATGGTTCAAAGCCAAAGAGGGGTTAACTGTTTCAGAAACTCACCGTGATCTAGCATTCTGTACCCATGCCATTCTGCACGAAGAGCCTTTCATTGTAGAAGACGCCCTAGAGGATGAGCGGTTTGCAACCAATCCCCTTGTCACTGGCGAACCTCACATTCGATTCTATGCAGGTGTTCCCCTCATTACTCCTAGCGGCTATCCACTTGGTACCCTTTGCGTCCTTGATCACGTACCTCGTCAACTGAGCACTCAACAGATCAAACACCTTGAGTCTCTCAGTCGGCAGACCATTAATCTGCTGGAATTGCGGCGTAACTTAGCGGCTCGACAGCGAATAGAGAGTCTGTTAGTTGACCAGCAACGAGTGCTGGAAATGATTGCAACTGGAGCTGACCTGACTAAGGTATTGAACACACTGATTCTGGCAATCGAGCAAAAGTCTAATGGAATGCTTGGCTCTATTCTACTGCTTGACTCTCAAGGCACTCATTTACGACACGGCACTGCTCCGAGTTTGCCAAAAGCTTATTTTCAAGTCGCCGATGGATTACCCATTGGTGCTAACAACGGCTCTTGTGGTCGAGCAGCATTTCTAGGGGAGCCGGTTGTCGTTTCAGACATTGCTAGCGATCCGCTCTGGGCAGAACACCGCGATTTTGTACTTTCTTACAATTTACGCGCGTGCTGGTCTACCCCAATCCTCTCTTCAACCAGTCAGGTACTGGGTACATTTGCCCTGTATTACCAAGAGCCCCGTAGCCCAAACACCTCTGATCAGGAATTGATTGCAATGGCGGTTCACCTAGCAGGAATTGCGATCGAACGTCAGCAATATGAAGAGAAGTTACGTCAAGATATTGAGCAACGTCAGCAGGCAGAAGTTACCACCGCAAGACTTGCAGCCATTGTCGAGTCTTCAGAAGATGCCATTATCAGCAAAACGTTAGAGGGTATCGTTACTAGCTGGAATGCCAGTGCTACTAGAATCTTTGGCTATGCCGCTGAGGAAATAATCGGTCAATCGATCAGGCTGCTTGTTTCTGATGACCGCCGAGAGGAAGAAAGCGAGATTTTAAATCGGCTGCAACGAGGAGAGCGGATTGAGCCGTTTGAAACCGTGCGAAAGCAAAAGGATGGCACACCCATTCAAATCTCTCTTTCCGTTTCTCCCATTAAAGATGCAGGTGGAAAAATTATCGGTGCATCGAAGATTGCCCGTGATATTACCAAGCATCGCCAGGCAGAAGAAACACTGCAACAGTCGTTGAAGGACCTAGCAGACATTAAGTTTGCGCTAGATCAATCCTCAATCGTTGCTATTACCGATGCCCAAGGAACCATTTCTTACGTTAATGACAAATTCTGTGAGATCTCTCAGTATGCCAGAGGCGAACTAATTGGGCAGAGTCATCGGCTGATTAACTCTAGTTACCACCCCAAAAGCTTCTTTCAGCAGATGTGGGCAACCATCTCAAACGGTCAGGTCTGGCAGGGTGAGATCCAAAATCGGGCCAAGGACGGCACTCTCTACTGGGTAGACACCACAATCATTCCATTTTTAAACGTTAAGGGTAAGCCCTACCACTATGTCTCCATTCGGAATGATATCACTCGCCGAAAGCAAGCGGAAACCGCCTTACGAGAAAGTGAAGAGCGGTTGCACTTTGTGCTACAAAACATGTCTGTGATGTTAGATGCTTTCCATGCCGATGGCACGCTCGCTATTTGGAACCGAGAATGCGAACGTGTAACGGGCTATAGCGCAGAGGAGGTTGTGGGCAATTCCAGTGCTATGAAACTGCTTTACCCGGATACTGCTTACTTGCATCGACAGATGAACCATTGGGAGCAGTGTGGCAGTGACTATCGAGATTGGGAATGGGACATCACCTGTAAGGATGGCAGCGTGAAGACGATCGCCTGGTCTAGTCTTTCTGATCGGTTTCCTATTCCTGGTTGGGCAAGTTGGGGTGTTGGTATTGATGTGACTGAACGAAAATTGGCAGAGAAGGCGTTACGACAACAGACCGAGCAGGAGCGACTGTTACTGGGCATTGCCAATCGGGTTCGTCAGTCGCTCAATTTGGACGAGATCTTGCATACAACCGTCTCTGAAGTTAGACAGTTTCTTCAGACCGACCGAGTGTTAATCTATCGCTTTGAACCTGACTGGAGCGGTACGGTTGCAGTTGAATCCGTCAGCTCTGAGTGGGCACCAACACTCAGTACCAAGATTCAAGACTGTTGTTTTCAGGAAGCCTCTCGTCGACTCATTTTTGAGCAGGGACATATTCAAGCCAATGCAGATATCTATCATGCTGGGCTAACGCCTTGCCACATTGAGCTCTTATCACAGTTTCAGGTAAGAGCGAATCTTGCTGTGCCAATTCTACAAAACAATCAACTCTGGGGATTGCTCATTGCTCATCATTGCTCAGAGCCCCGCCAGTGGCACATAGTAGAAATTAACTTGCTAGAGCAACTGGCCACCCAAGTCGCGATCGCCATTCACCAGTCCAGTTTGTACCAGCAGGCTCAAACGGAACTGGCTGAGCGTCAACAGGCCGAACAGAAAATCCGTGAGCAGGCTCATCTTCTAGATGTAGCAACAGATGCCATTCTGGTACATGGCTTAGACTACTGCGTAACCTACTGGAATAAAGGGGCTGAACAATTATACGGATGGGCAGCAGAGGAGGTTGCTCAAAAATCTGTCAAGCAATTGCTGTATCGGGAGCTTCCGGTCAATGAGCCAGACATCTATCGAGCCGTTTTAGCCAAGGGAGAGTGGCAAGGAGAGTTGCATCAATGGACGAAGGATGAGAAGGAAGTCATTGTCGAAAGTCGATGGACGCTCATCCGTGGTGAAAGCGGGCATCACAAAGCAATTTTGATCGTAAACACAGACATCACCCAGAAGAAACAACTGGAAAGGCAGTTCCTGCGGGCTCAGCGAATGGAGAGTATCGGTACACTAGCAAGTGGCATTGCTCACGATCTCAATAATTTACTGGCACCCATACTGCTGGCAATTCCCCTTCTAGAAAGGCAGCTTCGCGAGCCGTTTAATCCCAAGAGCCAACAGTGGTTAGACATTATCGATAGCAGTACGAGACGAGGAGCCAATTTAGTCAAGCAAGTATTATCTTTTGCACGAGGGATAGAAGGAGAACGATCTCTCCTAGAAATCAAGCATTTAATTGGGGAAGTTAAGCAAATTGCTGAAGAAACCTTTCCTAAATCAGTCACACTCTCGATCAACGTACCGCGTGACCTTTGGGCCGTTTGTGGCGATGCGACTCAACTGCACCAGATTTTGATGAATCTGAGTCTCAATGCTCGCGATGCCATGGTTCATGGTGGCATATTGCAGATTACGGCTCAAAACATCGAGTTAACCCCAGAGTCTGCTCAATTGCATCTTGATGCTCAGGCAGGTCCTTATGTCAAAGTCTCAGTCTCAGATACAGGAAGTGGGATCTCAGCTGACATCATTGATCGCATCTTTGATCCGTTCTTTACCACGAAGGAGATGGGTAAAGGAACTGGGTTAGGACTTTCGACCGTCATGATCATTGTCAAAAGTCACTCTGGGTTTATTACCGTAGATAGTCAAGTTGATCAAGGTACAGAGTTTCAGGTTTACCTACCTGCAATTCGTGACCAAGAAGTAGCAGAAGCCAGTGGGCAAGACCTACTGGCAGGACATGGAGAAGTCATTCTGTTAGTTGACGATGAAAATGCAATTCGGCAAGTGACTCAAGCATCATTAGAAGGTTATGGCTATCAGGTTTTGACAGCTTGCGATGGCATTAAGGCGGTTGCTCAATTTGTGCAGCAGAAAGATACGATTGACCTGGTGCTGGTTGACTTGATGATGCCATCAATGGATGGCAGTGCAACCATTCAAGCGTTAAGAACTATAAATTCTCAAATTAAAGTTATTGCCATTAGTGGGCTAAGTACAAGCAGCCAACTTGCTGAAGAGATTCAAGTTCAGCACTGTTTGACGAAACCATTTTCAACTCAGGATTTGTTGACGGCAGTACACCAAGCTCTAAATGCTTAGCCTAATCAAGATAGTCCTTAGCAGTTCTTGTTTCAAGCGGTAGGCCTAAACGGCTAATTAGCTTGTGAGGCTAGTACCGTTACAGGTAGCAGCAACCTACAAAGCGATTAAAAAATAGAACTGTTACTGCACAGGGCTTTTAGCGCTTGTGCCAGTTTTGAGCGAGTCCAGTAGCGGCAACGGCACACGCTGCATAAGGGACTCCGCAGAAGCAACAGAGCCGGTTCGGTCAACTTTAATGGGCTGATACAAGCAAGCGATGATGGGTTGTTTGCACAACCCCCATAAGCCTAAAAATGGCGAGAAAGTCAGTCCTAACCAACCAACGGAAAGTCAGCCACAAAGGTCAAGCATCTTGCTGGAAGGAGCTGATCGATGACGACGAGAAACAGCGTTTCACAAGCTGGCTTCATGCCCCCTACGGTTGCCAAGCTCAGCTACTAGGCGGCAGACATGGATGTCAGTCGAAGTGAAGTCGTGGAGCGGACGCTACGGCGAAGCCTAACAACCGACACGGCTCAGTCTAAAACTGCTTCCGAACTTCCAGACTGAGCCACTCATTGTCTTCCCTGATAATAACTGTCAGCGGCTGAGCTGAGAGTACCAGTAAACTGCTGGGTCAAGGAGGCGTTAGTCCAGTGCTGTAGCCGCTGCCGACCCTAGAGCAGGGATAAGAGAGTAAACTTTTGGTCATGCGCACCTAAACTGGGGCTAATTGGTAAGTGGATCGTCAAGGTCAGCCAACCAGGCTCGCTTTGGGCGTGAATGGTACCACCTAGCCGCTCCACACGCTTCTTGACCAGCGCTAAGCCCAGCCCGGTACCGCCATGTTTCCAGGGATCGTGATGTGGCAGGCGGTGAAACTTAGCAAACATGTGAGCACATTCACTGGCGGTCAGATGCACACCCCCATTCCGCACACTGAGCTGCCAGTGGTCCGCCATCGCCGCTGCTGCCAGCTGAATCGTCTCTCCAGCGGGCGTGTACTTACAGGCGTTATGCAGTAGTTCGGTCAGCACCTGTCCTAAAACCGTGAGGTCAGTCGTCAGGAGCGGTAAGTCCGGCGCGCACTGTAGTTGTAAGTGTTGCTGCTGGTGCAGCGTGCGTTCGACAAAGGGTTCCATCAAGTGGGGCAGCCACACTGGCAGCGCCATGGTCGTCAGCAGTAACGGCTCCATACCAGCATCTAAACGCGCTAGATCCAGTAAGTCGTTAATCAGTTCAATCTCGCGGCGACATTCATCTTGCAGGATTTTGAAATAGCGCGCGGCTGGACTCGGTGCGGTCTCAAACAACCCGGCCTGCTGCAACACCATCTCCAGCAGATGGGTGGCCATCTTGATGTTAGCCATCGGCGTGCGTAACTCGTGCGACACGGTGCTGAGGAAATCATCTTTCAGCTGGTTGAGTTGTTCCAAGGCTTGCACCTGCGCCTGCGCCGCTTGGTAGAGGCGCGCCTGCCGCAGCGCAATGGCACATTGATTCGCCACTTGTTGGACTAAGCGCACCTCCGGCTCATCAAACGTCACTCGGACTGGTTTAAAGAGCCAGAGATCGCCTAAGACACCCTGGTCATCATAAATGGGACAGGCGAGCAGCTGACAGCCGTACGGCAGGGTGCGTGTGCGCTCGGTTGCCATGTACTGCTGTTGCACTGGCTCACCCCGCAAGAGCTGTTGACGCACGCTTGGTAAGGCATCGTCGGCAAAGACAAACGTCATGCCGAGGGTCGAGGGTACGCTCAGCGTGCATTCATAAGCAATTGTCGACGCTGTCAGCTCGGCATTGTATAAGCCTGCCTCACAGCCTTCGAGCCGTAAGGCGCGACAGAGTTCGACCACGGCGGTCTGTAGAATCTGGCCTTCGTCTAAGCTGTCCCGCACCTTATCCGTGATGCGCTTAAGGGCTGCCTCTAAGTCCAGTGCCTGTTGCAGTTGCGCCGTCCGCTCCTGAACTTGTTGCTCCAAGGCTGTATTCATGACCTGGACTTGTTCAAACAGTTCAGCCTGCTGAATGCCAATCGCCAACTGCGTCGCGAGTTGCTGGAGCCAGTCCGCTTCCCAGTTTTGCCAGTGTCGGGGTGCGGCACAGTGATGCGCGATCAGGAGCCCCCAAAGGGTGCCGCCTTGCAAGATGGGCACGACCAGGTTAGCTTGCACCTGCAGTTGAGCCAGTAGTGCCAGATGACAGGGCGCTAAACCGTCCGTCTGGATGTTGTCCGTTGCTTTGATCCGTCCCTGTTGATACAGCGGGATGTACGTGGCAGCAAAGCAATTATCCTGGACCGCCAGACCGAGGAGGGGTAACCAACCAGACTCCACAGCTTCGACGACGACCGCTCCACTCCCATCCGGGTTAAAGCGGTAGATGACAACACGGTTGGTTTGCAGTAGTTGCCGCACTTCCGCCACCGCGGTGTTGAGTGTCTCCTGCAAGTTGAGCGATTGGCGAATCCGTTGGGCAATCGCGCTCAGCAATTGCTCCCGCTCCATTTGCTGGTGCAGCAACTTTTCGGTCCACTGCCGTTGGACGATTTCGCTTTGGGCTTGCTGATACAGTGCCGCTTTCTGAATGGCAATCGCGGCTTGAGTGGCCAGTTGTTGCAATAACTCAATTTCAGTCAGTTGCCAGACCCGTGGGGCGTCACATTGCTGCGCCACCAGCAAGCCCCAGAGTTTCTCCTCATAAACAATGGGCACTGCTAAGTTGGCTCGGACTTGAAACCCTGCTAGTAACGCCACATGACACGGCGTTAACCCAGCTGTGTAGATGTCTGCTACAGCCTGTACACGCCCTTGCTGATACAGTTGCAGGTAGGTGGTAGCAAACGTACTATCATGAAGCGTGATGCCAGCTAAGGACTGCCAGCTTGCACCCGTTGCTTCTGCGACCACCATGCCGCTCCCATCGGGATGCAACTGATAGATGAGTACCCGGTCGGTTTGCAGTACCGGTCGAATGGCGGCGACCGTAGTGTTGAGCACCGTCGGCAACGCGAACGCCTGATGAATCTGATGCGTCATCGTGCTCAGCAAATGCTCCCGCTCTGCCTGCTGCCGCAGCGCCGTCTCCGCCGCCACGCGGTCTTGAATTTCGCTGGCTAAAGCGGCGTTGGCTGTGACTAACTCAGTCGTACGGGCATGCACTCGTGTCTCTAAGGCATCGTAAGCCTGTTGTAGAGCCGTTTCAGCGCGTTGCCGCTGCAGTTCCACGGCGGCTCTGGTGGCAAACACTTTAATCAGGGCTTGCGCATTGGACTCATCGGCTAAGGGGCGATTGCTGACAATGCACAGTACCCCCATGACCTGCTGCTGCTCATCCAATAAGGGGGCACCGACATAGCTGTCGGCACTCAATGGTTTGAGGATTGCTGCTGTAGGAAAGGCTGCTTGCACCTGTCCGGGGTAGTAACACAACGTGGCTTGATCCACGACAGCCCCACACGGCGTTCCTGGTAGCGCATACTCAAAATTGGCTCCGCTTTGCGCCTGGGACCAGAACGCCAGTGTGCTCAGGGACTGTGGTGTCTGACGGCTGCATTCTGACACCAGCACATAAGGCACGTCTAAAGCTGTAGCCAGCGTTTGCACCAGCGCCGGGAAAAATGCTTCACCGCTGACAGAGGCGGTGCCCGTCACAATCGCTTGCAGCGCTTGCTCTGACCGTTGCAGTGACTGATGGGCCACGGTACTAGCAGTACTTTCGGCTTGCAGTGCTTGCTGGATGGCGGCTAACTCCTGGGGCGTTCGTAGTGCCAGCCATTGCGGCAGTAACTCCACCAGTTTAAGCGCTGTGTAGCAAGAGACTAAAGCCGTGAGGGCTTTCTCAAGACCAGAGAGCCAGTAAGTGGGTTGCCAAAGGGTCCAAACTTCCAGCAGGTGCCCGGTGCCGCACAGGAGGATAAAGGCGCCAAACAGCATAAAGACTTTAGGAAAAAGCGTCTCAGGGCGTCGGTAAACGTAGTAGAGCAGCGTCATTGGGATCGAGAAGTAGGCCAGCGCAATGAGTAAATCGCTGACCACGTGCAGCCCAACGAGTGGCGACTGCCACAGGTAGCAATGACCGTGCGGTATATACTGCTGGGTCGAAAAGAGCGTTTGAAGGTGTTCCCACATGGCTTCTCCGTCAGAAAGAACTTAACGTGGAGGCGCGCTTTGAGGATGTCCTCAGCCTGTGCAGTGAGCGGCTGATCAACCGTCTGTAACACACAACCTGCTGCTAACAGCAGGTTGTGCTGCCGTCTACTGGTGTCAAGAAGCAAGGTTTCGCTGTGCCACTGCTCTAAGTCTTCCTGTTTTACCAATTTAAACGTTTGCTTCGACACAAAAAGCAGCAAAGTCTTCACTGACGATGGCTTGATGCGTCAAGCGGTGTCTTGGATCGGGAATGTCTTTTGTGAGACCGGACCATGATGGGGTCAAGCCGACATAAGGGCAAAAAAGTGCCACATGAGGCTATAAGCTTTGCTACGTTGAGCTTCTGGATCAAAACCCAGTTAAAGGAAAAGGCGTCAAAAAGCTAAGACAGAATCAGGCTTTCAGCCCTTTCTTGCACTAAATTGATCGTATGTCGGCTCAATCCCTACAACCGCTCTTATAAGAAGATTACAAGGATTAGTAAATAACGGAAATTAGCTCTTTTCAGCGTTTGTCACACTTCTGTAATTCTGCTTGTAGCAGATTCGCCAACGCTATCCGTTGCTACTTAAACTCCTTTAAACACGGTTTCGGGTAGAAAAGCAGCTTTTTCTACCACCCATCGTTACGGCTATACGAAAAAATTGCACACCCAACCCAGGTCAGCTTAATCAAGTCTATGCTTTCATTTCATTTTGTGTTTTTAGACGCACTGCTGATGCAATCTCATTGCCGATCTGAATTAATAGGCTTAGACCGGTCAAAGTTGGCGGTGGATTCGGTGCCGAACTCGTGAAAATACAGCGCTTTTAAGCACGCACTGGTAGTCAGAAGCAACCCCCTTCATACCTTATGCCCGACTTCAGCACCCTCTGCAGTACCAGCAATTTCATACCCCACGGGCATTGCTACCTGTGGCAGCCTACTCTGGTCTGGCTCCATCTGGTCTCAGACAGCCTGACCGCTCTGGCGTCTTACTCGATACCCGCGTGTCTGATTTACTTCGCCAAGCAACGAGCGGACTTGCCCTTCCGGTGGGTGTTCTGGCTGTTTAGTGCTTTTATTGTGTCCTGCGGGACAACACACCTTATGGATGTGTGGACGCTCTGGCACCCCACGTACTGGGTGTCTGGAGCACTGAAGTTAGTGACCGCGCTGCTGTCTGTCGCGACGGCCGTGAGGCTCTACCGACTGCTACCAGTCGCCCTGGCCTTGCCCAGCCGCTCCCAATGGCAATGTACCCATGCCCAGTTACTGGAAGCCCAACGGATCGCCCCTATGGGGCATTGGAAGTATGACTTGCAGACACAGGCTATGGCTTGGTCAGAGGGTCTGTTTCGCCTGTTTGGGTGCTCAAAGCAGGCAATTGTCCCGTCCTGCGAGGAGCAAGTGCAGTGGTCTAGTCCAGAGTCGCAGGTGCAATTAGACCAGGCCGTGCAGACAGCAAGCACGGACCGGACACCCTATGCCCTGGAACTGCAATGTACGCCCACGGACAGCGTGATACGCTGGCTGCTGACACGCGGGGAAGCGGTCCAGGACGCAGTGGGACACGCGGTGAAACTGGTTGGCACTGTACTCAACTTGACGGACCGTCAGCAGCACGAGCAGCAGCGGCTGCTCAGCGAGATCGCGCTGCGCCTGCACCAGGCGCAGACGCTGCAAACGATTCTCGACACCTGTGTGGTAGCGGTACAGCAATTTTTGAGGGCGGATCGAGTGGTGGTCTACCACTTTGCACCGGACATGAGTGGTCAAATTGTGGCTGAAGCCGTGCTACCTGAGTGGCTGTCGCTGCTCCACATGCAGCAGGAAGACACCTGTTTTCCCAAGACCGTCTGCGGTGACTACCAACGCGGTAAAACGCGGGCGATCAGCAATGTTCACAACGCTGGTCTGAGCGCCTGCCACCGCGAACGGTTGACGCACTTCCAAGTCCAAGCGAAGGTCGTCGTGCCATTACTGCTCACAGCTCAGGCTGATGCGGCAGCCGCGGTGGCACCGGCAGCAACCTTACCGCGACTGTGGGGGTTACTGGTCGTCCACCAGTGTGCGGCGACACGGCAATGGCAACCGTTCGAGACAGCGCTGTTGCAGCAGGTCGCTGTCCACATGGGGATTGCCTTACAGCAAGCCGAGCTGTCCCACCATTTGCAGCAACTCAATCAGACTCTGGAAGCGCAGGTACAGCAGCGTACAGCCGCACTTCAGCAACAGCTACGCTTCGAGTCTTTGCTCAAGCAGATCACGGATCAAGTGCGCGACAGCTTGGACGAAGCGCACATTCTCCAGGCAGCGGTCACGGCCCTCGGTCACGGCTTAGCTGTAGACTGCTGTGACACAGGGCTTTATGACCCGGAGCGGCAACACTCCACCGTGACTTATGAATATACGTCAGTGCTCCCGTCTGTTTTGGGTCAAGTGGCGTCGCTGCAGCACCAGTCCGGTGTCTACGTCCAATTGCTCGCGGGTCAAGCGTTACAGTTTTGCTGGGTTAGTACAGACGTGCTCCGCCAGCTTGACCAATCCCACGCCATTCTCGCCTGTCCGCTGCAAGACGACCAAGGTGTCTTCGGTGACTTGTGGCTGTTTCGCGCTCATGGTGAGGCGTTCAGTGAACCCGAAGTCCGCCTGGTGCAGCAAGTGGCCAACCAGTGTGCGATCACCTTACGGCAGGCACGGCTGTACGCCGACTCCCAGCAACAGCTGCACGTGGTCGAGCAGCTCAACCGTCTGAAAGACGACTTTCTCAGCACTGTCTCCCATGAGTTACGTACACCCCTGGCGAGTATCAAAATGGCGACTCACATGTTGTCCTTGAGTTTCAATCAGTGCGAACCGCCGTTCACGGCCGCCTACGGTGTCGTGCTGGCTAACAAAGTGTGGCAGTATTTGACGATCTTGACGACCGAGTGCGAGCGGGAACTGACTCTGGTGAATGACCTCCTGGAACTGCAACGCCTAGAGTCCGGCGTGGTCATGACGGAGTGGAGTGCTGTTAACGTGCTGACTTCGCTCTCCGAGCTGGTGCAAGTCTATGAAGCACGAGCACAGAGTCGGCAACAGACACTGCAACTGCAAGTACCAGTGTCCCTACCCTCCTTGCGCTCTGACGTGTCGTTGTTAGTGAGTGTCTGGCGTGAACTACTCACCAACGCCTGTAAGTACACGCCGCCGGGTGGTGTGATTCGAGTTCAAGCCAGTGCCACAGAGATGGGCGTACAGGTCTCCGTCAGCAACACCGGACCAGCCATACCACCGGCGGAATTGCCTCGCCTCTTTGAGAAGTTCTACCGGAGTCCGCACCGGGATCAGTGGCGGCAGGGTGGGACGGGTTTAGGACTCGCCCTCGTCAAAGGACAGGTCAAGCGTTTGGGCGGCACCTTAAGCGTGACCAGCGACGACGACGCGACCGTCTTTCAGTTGACGTTACCCCTAGAGCCGCCTGTGTTAGATCACTGACCTGACTAGGACTAACTAAGCTCAGTAGCGGCAGCACCAGCGGCTCATTGACCACGCTGAGCCAGAAACATCTCAGAACCAGTAGAGACAGAGCCGACTCGGACAGAGCGAACGGGTGCTTCCAGAGTGCATCGCTAGCAGCATGCTTTGAGCGCTGCCGCCACTCCGGTGCACTGTGCTGGCTGACCCATTGAGGGTGCCACTCGCTCGAGTACTTGTCAGTTAGACTCTATCTCCTACTTCGCCTCAAAGTCACTACAGTCTTCACCATTACCATAGGGATGCATCCCACAGACCATGAGCGTCCCGCCATAAGATTGCCCGTGCAGGTGGCGACAGCCTTTGCAAAGAGCCGGTTGTTGGGCGGTTGGGCGCGACAGCTCTTGCCTCAGTGCCTCCAATGCTTCAATACGCTCGGCTAGCAAACCAGCACGCTCTAGCCGCCGGTAAGACGCTTCCGACCGATGCCGATAGCGTATCGTCGGCACCGCCAAGCTGTACCTGCTGCCATCACCTGCCTGTGCTCTAGTTTCTATGCTTTCGGGATGCAGGAGTAGGGTGACAGCGATACCGTCTTGCCTCTGTCTCAACTCTAGAACTTCACCAAAGATGATGTCGCCGCCTTCAAGGCTTAAATACCAGCGGTTGGTTTCGCGCAACTGGTCGTGACGCACCGTGAATTTGATCAAAACCCTGTCGTGGTTAGGCTGAAAATAAACCAGTGGGAACGTGAGCCAAGCGCAACCATCAACTTTGCAGTACCCATTCTGCCGCCTATAAATCTCCCAATGCTGCACATTGGGCGCGACGCTCCTTTGGGCTGAGAAAGGGCTGGAAATTTCTCCTATCTGTCGCGCTTCAACGGGATTCATCCCGTAAAAGGCTTGTATCCCTCGCATCGTCATACGTTCAGAGACCGTCAGCGTCTCTGGTTCTAACGGCTCAGGCTCGCCCACAAGCCTCGCTCCATAGAGTTCCTCTGCCGCTTCGTCATCATCGCCTAGCTTCGGCATATGCAGCCCTGTCAGTGTGAAACCATCCCATCATTTTAGTCCCAGCGCTCTCCTCTCAAAGCGCGCCCAGCCCCTCCCTGCCGTAGGGCAAGTTAAGCGGGTCAGTGAGGGTAGGAGTACCCTGGTTGACCGCTTCAGGTGGCTGCCGCCCACGTTTGAGGCAGGATGCTCTGCGGCATTGGCACTGGCTCCCAGCAGTAGCCTTCGAGTAGCAGTGCGCTCTCGTCTATGCCTGACGGACGCTGAATTTTACTGTGAGCAAACCTCAGCGGTTTGACTTTGAGCGTCGCCATGACTTTGATGCGGTTGCTTTTCGGGATCGCCTGCCCCAACGCATCCTGGATCAGTGCACCTGTCGGCACCACAAACACCAGCACTGTATGCCAACCAAAGTCGGGGAAGGGAGTAGTCGTACAGGAACGCTCTTCTAGGAGGGTTGGCTAAAGGATCTATCTACCGCTGTAGTATTCCCTACTGGTGGTGCCGAATGCGAGCGATCGCATCTTCAAACCAGGCAACTTCGTCTGCAGTTAGGTGACGCTGCACTGTACGAAACGCCCAACGGGCATCCAGACCAGGGCACGTCACAGCCATTCCATGAAGAACTTGCTGTGAGCATTCCAGGTCTTGTTGTCGGCTGGCGTTGCCTAACAGCAGGGCAAGTGCGCCGGTGGTCTGGCTAGTTGCGGGTGGCAGCAACTATGCATGCAAGAGTGAGCTTTAGTAGCAAGGCTTGAAAGAACCACCTTTTGAGTCCATGGCTCACTTTGACACGCACCGTAGCTTGATGGCACCACACGAAGTGCACAGTAACTTTTTATTTGTTATGGAGACACATTAGTGCCGTTAAAGCAGCTAAGCCAAGCTGGCTTGAGGTGGAAAAGCCAGCTTGACCATCCTGATGGCTTGAGGCGGTCACGGACACTCCCTCTCTGCAAACCTGCGACCGAGAGGGGGTTACTGAGCGACACGCCTTTGTCTCAATGTCAGATCATGAGGCACTGTGCAGCACTGGCAGCACCTTCTCTCCAAAAACGTTGATAAATTGCTCCTGCTCGCGGTTGACGTTATGCAAAATCAATTCGTCAAAACCCAATTCCATATCTTTTTGTAGCCAGGCAAGCTGCTGCTGGAGATCGGCTGAGATCCGAACGTGTTCATGCAGCGCTTCGGGTGTGACAAAGTCGCCTGCTGCGTCAAACTGTTGGGGTGTGCGTAGCTGCGTCATCAAAACGTTCTTAAAGTTATTGTTGCGCCATTGGGCATGGGCTTTTTGACGAGCCATGTCATCAGTGCGATCGTAAGAAAGCTGAACTTTCAAAAGCAGCGGCTTGCCTTCTCCCCCGCCGCGATGGAAGGCGTCAACGACTCGTCTTAGTTTTTCAGGTGGGCGTGAAAGGGTAATTAGCCCATCAGCCCAGCTCCCCAACCAGGCCGCAGTTGCTTCGGTCACTGCGGCGCCAAGAATCAGTGGTGGAGTGGCAGGGCGAGAATAAAGTTTGGCTTCTTCCACACAAACTAACCCGTGATGAGTAACAGTTTCGCCTGCCCATAAAGCCCGCATAATATCAACGCACTCTTTAAGCCGAGTATTGCGATCGCCCTTGATTAACCACTGCTTGCCAGTGATATGTTCGTTGAGTGCCTGACCACTTCCCACCGTCAGCCAAAAGCGATGGGGAAACATTTCGGCGAGGGTAGCAGCAGCTTGGGCGATGATTGCCGGATGATAGCGATCGCCCGGAGCATTGACCACTCGATAGGAGAGACTGGGTGTTGCCTGCATGGCTGCGCCTAACCAAGACCAAGCAAAGCCGCTTTGCCCTTGTTGCTCGCTCCAAGGGTGAAAGTGATCCGATGAGAGAACGCGGGTAAAGCCTGCCTGTTCTGCCCTTTGGGCATACTGCAGCAGTTGACTAGGCGGAAATTGTTCGTGAGAGGCGTGATAACCAATCTGTACCATGACGACTCTTCCCCAATAATTTACTGCGGTTTACGATGAACAAGGCCCCAGCACCGCCAGACCACATGCGCATGACCCACCGCAAGTCTCTGTAAGTACAGAGCGATACCGAGGGTCATCACTAGAAGCATCAGTAGCGGTCGGAGTCCCAGCGCTCAGCGTGGCAGTGCCCGACTAGTCGCTGAGAAACTTGCCTCAGAGCTAGTGTTAAAGCGAGGGCGCCCCACAGCATGGCGTCGAGAGCCGCTGTAGTCAGGGTTAAGCGGCAGGGCAGCGGCTTGAAAGGCAGGCAGAACCAAACCAAGCAGGAAAAGCACAAGCGTGCAGGACAAAACTTTCCTGCATGGACTAGAGAGGACCTTACCGACACTTTGCTCAAGCTGATAGAAAAATCCCTATGCTTGCCATGCAGCTGTGATGCAAGCGCACCACTGAGTTTGAAAGCGTGTGAAAATCAGAGAGTCCAGCGCTCAGGCCTGAAGCAAGGGCAGCAGCCAGAGCAACGACCGCACTCGGAAAGGAGCCGGTGCCGGTGCAGCCGGTAAGGAAGCGAGTGGCTGTGCACCGGATGGCGCTTGCTGACTGTCCACATAGCGATCGTACGCTTTTAGGAGCCTTTGAGCACGCTCTCTGTTGGTGCTGATCATGCCGAATTCCTCACTGGCTTAGTTTGAACTTATAGTCGCAATTTCCTGCTTAGCCTTGCGTCTTTCCAATGATTGAATACCTCGCTACCGAGCGACAGAGACTGGGTGTGAATGAGCCAAAGATCTGGCGCCCTTTGCCAACAAGTGGTGTCAGCTTGCCAAGCTAGAACCTGTCAGCGTTTTAGGCTTTTGGTCTACTTCTAATCACTGCCGCATCAACACAGTTCATCTCAGGTGATTAGAGTCCAAAACCGTAGCCTAGAGGTATATTGACTGCTGGCACCACTCATTTGCAAATCATGCCAGATCTTGGCTTTTCACGGCTTTAGGTGAAAAAGGCGTAGCCGCTGATCTTGATTACGAAACTGCTAGGTTGCCAAGCTGTTGCAGAACCCAGATCACCAAAACCGATACTGCTGGCGAAACATTGCTTAACTTGTAGGCTGAGCCATGAGCTTGGCGTACTGAGAGATCCGAGTTGTTGCATGAGGAATTCCAGACAGCCAATTGAAAATTCGCTTC
>NZ_JACJPI010000043.1 GCF_014695975.1 Leptolyngbya sp. FACHB-321 | reverse complement strand
AGGGAAATAATGATAACCAGAACAACAAATGTAGGTTTGCCCACAAAGTTGAACCATTCACTTGTCGGACTGCCTGAAACAGGTGATGGTGATTGTTCCAGTAAATACCAACATGCACGAAACTCAACACATAGCTTAGAAAGATTGGAAGTAACGGACGTAGTGCAGCCAAATCTGACTCATGAGGTATTTTTAACTCCAGTACCATAATGGTGATAATAATAGCAATTACCCCATCACTGAATGCTTCTAACCGACCTTTAACCATTTTTGGATATGCTCCTTGTTTGCTTACCGCGTTGTATAACTGCCGTTTGTAAAAATAGTGTCCGGTTAGCCACTATCCGTTCAGTCTCTCTAAGTGGCAGCAGATCGCCTCAAACTTTGTATCAAGGTCGCTAGTCCATCCGCTTCAGCAATTTGCAATTTGTTAGCCTTACACGGTTGGGGAACGCTCCAGGGCTACTCGAGCCCAATGTCCTCAGTTGGCTGCTGCCTCATCGGTGCTTTGGAGAAAAGCAAGGAGGTTTGCAATTACACAAGCGAAGCAAGTTCAGAATCTGTGAATTTTGGAGGTTAAAGACTGTCAGCGGTCAGCAACATCATGACATCTGCATGAGCCAACACGACATCGGGGTGGCGTTGAAGCGCCGTATGATACTTCATGGCAAACTCATCGCCCAATTCGTCGGGGCTGAGCAGTGTCCGAATGTCACTGTCGATCGCTTCAATTGCCTCTGATGTAACAGCTTCATCGGCATGAAGCAACTCATCAATTTGGATAGTCAAGGCTGAGAGTCGATGCAACCAGGCAAACTGCTCATGACTAATCACCAGTTGTAGCAATTCACCGCTAGAAACGTGCCCTCGAACTTGCTCATAGGTAGAACGCTCAGTCTCTAGTAAAAGCTTGTGCAGATGCAGTAGTTTGATTCGTAACTCACTCAAGCGTTGATGTTGACTAGTCCGATATTGAAATGTGTTAAGCATAAATCTGTCCCATCCTTCCTTCTTGGTAGTCGTTGATCGCCTGAGTGATTTCAGCTTCAGTGTTCATGACAAACGGACCGTAACGCACGACTGGTTCGTTAAGGGGTACACCTGCAATCAGCAGAAGCTCTAGAGTGCGCTGAGCAGCAGCAGGGTTGGAGAGCACTACATCTTCTCCATCTTGAGCAAAGAGCACCATCTGCCCATCATCACCAGGCGCTGGCTCTGTCCCAAACAATCCAGCCCCCTCCAGTACATAGACAAAGGCGTTGTACTCTTTGGGTACAGGCTGGATTATCGTTGCCCCTGGTTGCAGTGTGAAGTGGAGGTAAATTATCGGTGTGCGCGTCTGAATTACGGCTTTTGCCCCTAACGCTTCTCCCGCAATCACCCGCACTGTCACAGACCTATCTTCGGTTTGAGCGACCGGAATGTGAGCCGCTGGAATTTCCTGATAGCGGGGTGGCATCATTTTGTCTCGTTGTGGCAGATTGACCCATAGTTGAATGCCGTGGAGCCGTCCACCAGTTTGGGTAAACATTGACTCCGGCAGCTCGGAATGCACGACCCCGGCACCGGCTGTCATCCACTGGACATCACCCGGATTGAGTAGCCCGGCGTGCCCCGCCGAATCTTTGTGTTCTAGCCGTCCAGCCAAGACATAGCTGACGGTTTCAAAGCCCCGGTGCGGATGATCGGGTGCACCTTTTGCCTGACCCGGCTTTAGATTAATCGGACCCAACTCGTCGAGGAGGAGAAACGGGTCAAATTCAGAGAAGCTGCTTTTGGGAAAGGGCCGACGTACAAGAAAGCCGGCCCCTTCGAGTGTTTCAACGCTGTTGATTACTCCGGCAACGGTTCGAGACGTTTGAGTGGGGACAGTCATAGATTACCTCTTCAGAACTAGACAAATATGTGTATCATTTGAGCCTGACTCAACGGGATGAATCACAGCGTTTTTTCGCCAGCCAGAAATGCAGCAGATCGCTGATTATTCCTGCTGAAGAAAGTCCAGCAACAGGGGATTGACCTGATCGGCGTGAGTCCAGTTGATGGCATGCGGTTCGCCAGAAATGACAACTCAAACACGAAACCCGATGCATCAAATTACTCGAAGCTGATAAACGTAAGCTTGTATCAGGAATGATGCAAGGATTGGTCTGGTTGAGAGATCGGGATTACATCTCCTAAAAGCAATTTGGTAAGTCACGAAGCTTACACAGGTTCCATATACAAGCGTGCCCACTCAATCTGATCCGCTTGGATGCCAAGAATAGGCACCCCGCGCATACCAAATTGCGAGCCATCACGATGGGTGCCAAACCAGTACCACTCAGCCCCGGTCGTGTCACCCTCAACTGCCAAACGGAACAACTGTGAGTGAAAGTCTGGGATGTTGTGGAAGATGACAGACCAATTCTTAGGGACATCCTCAATTCCCTTGAAACCTCTCTCAGGATAAAGTGGATGATTGCCCTGAAAGTTAGGTGCAAAGCAGGCTAAAAGCACTTCCAGGTCATGCGCATTCTGTGCTTGTTGCAGTCGCTCTATGACGATGCTTTGATTGGATTTCATGATTTCTCCTTAGTTAAAAAGCCTAACCCTGTTGGAGAGAAGGTTTTGCCTGCAATCCTGAGCGAACAGTTCTCCCAACGAGTTGAGTCATGAAAGACCGTGAATTCTCCTTCCAGCACATAGAGTTGTTCCGAACAGCGCATGTGGAGATGGAGAGGAGTCTGGGAACCAGGTGGAGAGTAACCTTCAATTAGATCGTTCTGTCCTCCGGTCGTGGTGCAATCAGCAAGGATGGTAAGGTAAGAACCAAAAAGCCACAAAGATTGCATCATTAGATCGCTCTGTAGACTGGATATGTAATTAACACGCATGACTTTCCCTACTCTCTTGGTCTATGCCACTAGACCAGCCACGATGCTTGTTCTGATGAAGATTGAATCACCTTGATTCAGACGAAATCTTCCATAATCAGAGAGTGATTTAAGCCGCTAGCAGCAACGCTACCCTGAAAAACAGCAGCGACGATCACTTGCATGGGTGAAGTGATGTCACCTGCCGCATAAACGCCTTTGACGCTAGTTTCGTTGAAAACAGTGGTCGTCTTGATTAAATTGAATTCATTTAACTCACAGCCTAACTTTTCAGCTAGGTTTGAACGGAGTGTTTGCTTTGGTCGGATCAGTATGCCGCGACGCGCAATTTTCTCATCTGTCTCAAAAACAATGTTTTCTAATTGTCCGTTAGCGCCTTCGAGTCGGATGATTTTCTCTTCGCGGACAAGGATTTTGTGGTTTTCCAACAGTGCCCTTTGATCAGCGGTTAGATCGGCTTTGCCATTGGTGCAGAGGACTAAATCAGCACTCCAATTTTTCAGCAATGCCGCCATTTCGATGCCCGCTTCGCCATTTCCAACAATGGCAAGCGGCTCGTCGCGCACTTCCCAGGCATGGCAATAGGGACAATGAAACACGCTTTTGCCCCAGAAATCACCAAAGTTTTCGAGCGCTGGAAATTCATCCATTACCCCGAAAGCCAGCAAAATTTTGCGCGTTTTTTTGATCGTGCCATCCTCAAACACAACTTCAAATTGATTGCCGGATGGGTTGATTTCCTTGACCCCGATCGCTTGAAATTCAACGCTTTTATAAGGTTTGAGTTGGTTGCGCCCGATGCTCAAAAGTTCATGCGGACTGATGCCATCGCGGGTGAAAAAGCTGTGCGACTCGTGTGCGGGAGCGTTACGCGGATTCCCTTTGTCGCAGACTAACACTCGACGGCGACTTCTGCCTAAAAGCAGTGCCGCACTGAGTCCAGCGGAACCGCCACCGACAATGACGCATTCGTAAAGATCTTTGTTTTGGTTCATCATCTTTTTCTGTTCTCCAACTTTGGACATAATCATCAACTCCTAAGTTTTCTTTGTCTTCGTTCACTTGAGTGTAGTCAGTGCCAACACTCAACTTCTTGCAGATTCCTATGGAGTTTCTTATGGAGTTAGCGAACCGATTTCAGTGTTGCTTTAGTGAGTCGCTTGAAGTGCTGTATCAAACATTTCGCACTGCCGCTCGTCTACTGCGCTACAAACCCACCATCGACCATCAACGTTTCACCTGTTACGAACGATGCCCGGTCAGATGATAAAAACAGGACTGCATTTGCCGCTTCAAGCGGTGTTCCAATTCGTCCGATCGGGTGAAGTCCTGTCAAATAAGCTTTGGCTTCATCTGTAACTGCTTCAAACATATCTGTTTGGATTGCCCCTGGTGCAACGACATTGATACGAATCCCTGCTTTGGCATATTGAAGCGCAGCCGCTTTTGTTAAACCGACTACCGCATGTTTACTCGCGGTGTAGAGGAGTATGTTAGGCAGTGCAACGACTCCAACCACAGATGCCATATTGACGATCGCACCACTTCCCTGTTTCAACATCTGAGCAATTTCATATTTCATCGACAATCAAACACCTTTGACATTGACGTTCATCGTGCGGTCATATTCCGCTTCTGTTTGCTCAATCAAGGAGGGATTTTCGCCGCCCATTCCGGCATTATTAAAGGCAATATCTAACCGACCAAAAACGCCAACCGCTTTATCAACCATTGCTTCAGCATCGGCTTCTTTCGTGACATCTGCTTGCACAAAAATCGCCTCTCCACCAGCTTCCTGAATCAATCGAACTGTTTCTTCACCTGCATCCATGCGACGACCCACCACCACCTTTGCTTGTTGTTGGGCATAAGTGTCGCCGTTGCTCTGCCAATACCCGATGTGCCACCAGTAACTAAAGCCACTTTATCTTGCAGTATCATTTTGTTTCTCCTGTTGTAATTAAATTGACCCTCAGCAACGGACTGACAAGATCACCGGCGACCAATCTGATTGTTCTGGGAAACGAGTTCGGATGCCTTATCGCGTTTGAACACCTTGTAGGCGATCGCCAGGAATATGGGGACTATCACCAGCATCGATAGTGCGTGGAAGGTCGCGTAGTACTGGCTGACTGTGAACAGAGCTGGCGTGGTCACGACGGTTCCGACGGCGTTAACCACGAGAAAGCCGAAGATGTTATTGGCGAAGTGTGCGCCGATGGCGAGTTCGGTCGTTCCGTCCACCAGCGAGACGACCGCCAACACCAGCCCCCCACCAACGAAGTAGTATAAAAAGATCGTGAGCCAGCCACCCGCGATCGCCTCCGGGTTTAAGAGGTGCGGCACGGTGAAGGCAACCGTCGATACAAGCGCCAGAAAGATGCGGTTGGCCCAGATCGTGCTTGCGCCCTGCACGATGTATCCGCGAAAGAATAACTCCTCGGTGGTGGTCTGGAGCGCGGTGAGAATCAGCGCCAACGGCACAAAGAGCGCGAACGTCGCGAGATTCGCGGTGAACGAGAAGCTGTCAGGATAGAAGAGGTACTGTCCCAACCCCTCTACCAGACCCAGCGGGACGAACCACGCCACGAACCCATGGCCGATGCGGCTCCAGCGTATTCGCTCCCGCGCCGTAATAAGCGTCCGGGGGTAGCGGCGGTGGATGAGGGACACGGCAATGAGGATTCCCGCAAGGAAAAATGGGAAACCTGCCATGCTCACCAGGAAGCCCCCCACGGAACCGATCGCGGAGAAATCCTGCTGTGTGTACGCCGCAAGTCCCTCCTGTCCAGAGATCGCGATCGCGACAAGTGCGCTGGCGAACGTCCCGACAATCAGCTGCGCAACGAGGATGACCACCAGTCCTAGAACATACCGCCACCCCCGATATTTACCCCACCTAGCAGCCTCCACGTAAGTCGCGTCTTTCACGCCCGTTCCGATTCCCTGATGTCCTTTGATTACGTTGCTCCTCATCTTTGTCTCCTTTACTTGTGCGTGTATGTAGTCGTGTACGTAGTACTTGGAAGTTAGCGAATCTGTTTTGGGGTCATTCCAGTCATGCGCTTGAATTGTTGGTTTAAATGGCTTTGACTGGAGAAGCCGACTTGTAGAGCGATGTCGGAAATTGCTAAATCTGTTTTCGACAGCATCAATTTCGCTTGTTCCACCCGTTGTTGAATCACATACTGATGGGGTGAAATGTCGATCACCTGTTTGAATGCACTGGCAAAGTAAGTGGGGCTAAGGTTGATCACTTCTGCAAGTTCAGTCAGTGACAAGCCTCGATCGAGGTGAGTCTGAATATAGTCAAGTACTTGTTGCAATTGGGTGCAGGTTAAGCCTTTGTGCTTGAATTCAGCGGTTGACGTTGTAGTTGTTAGCATGGTTCAAAAATTGATAAGTTGTTCAACAAAACAGGCAAAAGCTAGCTATCAAATTCGATAGCTTACTAGCACTAACAAACAAGTCAAATATGAATAGAGCTTAGTGACTTGCAGCAACAATGGTTGCTATCAACTCTGTCATTTTCCAGCGTCCGGTATACCGAATGTTATTGATAAATAGACCTGGAGCAGTCGTTACTCCACTCTGTATTCCGCCTTCAATATCTTCATTGATGCGATCAATATGCACTTGTTGAGACAACTCTTTGAGAAATTGAGGCATATCAAGCCCTAAATCGTTGGCGTACTCGACAAGATAACCATTTTCTAACTTCTGTTGATGGGCAAACAAAGTGTCGTGCATTGACCAAAACTGTCCTTGGGCAGCAGCTGCTTCGGCTGCTTCGGCTGCCCGTTGAGCATGAGAATGAATCTGTGTTTGTGGAAAATGACGGAAGATGAAGCATAAATAAGCTTCTCCCAAAGCAGCACTAAGCTCTCGCTTAATCCCTTTAATCAACTTGTAAACGTCTGCACTTCTGGGGTCTTGATAGTCTCCATACATCACCAGCACGACCTTAGCACTCAGCACACCCTGCATCCAATCTTGGGTTGAAGGGGGTACAAGTAAGGAACTGTGGCTATGATCGTCGTTCATTTTTCTACATCGGCATCAAGCCTGGAACCTTGCCATAAAAGTTGGGAAAAACCTGATGATTCAGGACATTCCCAGCGTCAGAAATTTGAACGTGGGCTGAATAACTTTGAGATCGGTGATGGCTGCGTTAGCCTAGGTTTCGCCAGCGACGAGCAAATTCCCCTAGCACTGAACTAGAGAATTGCGATTGCAACCATTCAAATGCCTTTTTTTGATAAGGGTAGTTCGATGGCTCGTAGTAATTGGCTGCATCAGTTAGTTGAATGGGCGCACCTCGACGAAGAGCTTGCCAAGTTTGAGTGCCAACGATGCCATCGACTGCAAGTCCACTTTGCTGTTGAAACTGAACTACCGCGGCGCGAGTCGCACTGCCAACGATGCCATCGACTGCAATGTTGATTCCTTTGGCATTCAACAATTGTTGTAGCTCAGTGACAGCAGCACCAGAATCGCCTTGGCGTAGCGTTGGGTCTGTGGCTGTGGCTGTGGGGGTAGAGGTCATAGATTTAGCTCCAATGTGTTAGGGTTGAAAACTCAATCAGCTTCACCGCTCTAGAGGAGCATGCTTTGCTGGATTGGATGCACTTCTGGCGAAATTTGCCCAGTTGTGATTCTGCAAATAGGTTCAAGGTTGGTGAGGCTAGGAAATAGGCGCTGCAATTGGCAAAGTTCGCTGCATCACTCACGTTCTCAAAACAACGATACAAGGTTGCCATTTCGGCTCCAATTAACTTGCTCAATCCATTGGCTGCATCTTTGTTTGCATATATTCAATGTAGGCGATCGTTTTCAAGCCGTCGTCTACAGCAAGTTAAAATTTTTACAGTACAAATTGATAGAGCAAGCATGCCATCGCAAAGTAGAAAGCTGACTCTAACTTAAGTTAGAAGCCAAATGTGATCGAACGTACACCCTATAAACTAACAATGCCGCGTTTAACGGCAACAATCACCGCTTGGGTACGATCGCTCACATCTAACTTATTCAAAATCCGGTTGACATGAGATTTGACCGTGCCTTCACCGATACTTAAAGCAGCCGCAATATCGGCATTGCTCATTCCCTGTGCTAGTGAGCGGAGGACTGCCAGTTCTCTTTCACTCAGTGCTGGATTGCTGAGGCGCTGTACCAACTTTGCTCCCAC
>NZ_JACJPI010000042.1 GCF_014695975.1 Leptolyngbya sp. FACHB-321 | reverse complement strand
TTACCATTGTGGATACGTCCGTTCTTGACCGTTTTGACGGACGCACAAAGGGGGCAGGCAGGCATAGGAGGAGAACAACTCTACTTCTCTATCATTACATCTTGAGCACTACCCACCGCTTGTTTGGCTTTGTCATAAAATCCCTCTAGACCTAAACCGTGAGATTCCATCCCCACGGCATCCATCACGGCATCAGGACCACGACCGCCCGTCATTTCTTTGAGGGCTTCGCCAACATCAACCTGTTCAAAATTGAGGACTTCTGCCCCCCCGTCTTTTGCCATTTGGAGCCGTTCAGGCACACGATCGATCGCAATGACCCGTTCTGCTCCCAGCAAAAACGCACTACGAATCGCAAACTGAGCCACCGGACCACAACCCCAGATTGCCACGACATGACCGGGTTTAATGTCACAGTTTTCCGCTGCCATATAGCCAGTGGGAAAGATATCCGATAGGAACAGCACTTGTTCGTCTGTCAACCCGTTAGGAATTTTGTATAGACCGACATCAGCATGAGGAACGCGGGCATATTCTGCTTGACCGCCTGCATAGCCCCCTAACATATGGGAGTAGCCAAAAATGCCTGAGGGCGAATATCCCATCAGGGCTTCTGCCATAAAGGCATTGGGGTTGGTGTTATCACATAGGGATGTTAGCGTTTGTTTGCAGAAGAAGCAGTGACCACAGGCGATGGGAAAGGGATTGACGACCCGATCGCCAACCTTAATTCGCTTCACTTCACTGCCGACTTCAACGACTTCTCCCATGAATTCATGCCCCAGAATATCACCCTGCTCCATCGTCGGAATGAATCCATCGTAGAGGTGTAAATCAGAACCACAAATTGCAGTGGATGTAATTCTGATCACGGCATCGCCGGGATTAATAATTTTGGGATCGGGGACCGTTTCGACTTCCACCTTGTTAGCACCTTGCCAGCAAACTGCTTTCATTGTTTTTCCCTTTTTCTGAGTAATTGTTTTGTGAATTGAAAATGGCGTTAGCGGTAAACCATGACGCTGATTGAAAGATTGAAATATGATGTTGATGCAGCGTTTCGGGCTGTGACTGCATCACTCAAGGTCTTTTGTTTTATTGAGCCCTGCCTATTTTCGTCGTCCTGATGGCTGACCTTCATTAGTGGCAATTTCACCTGTCTCCATCAGCATTTTGAAGCGGGCAAGATCGTCTCCAATTTGCTGTTTTGGGTTTTCACCAAACAGCTTGGCAATCGCATCTCCAACGACTCCAGCAGGTGCATCATAGGTTGTGATGACTTTTACTTCAGTCCCTCGATCGCCAGGAGCAGGTTGAAAGTGAACCGAACCAGAGTTCGCAATGTCTGCCCCTTCCACTGAAGTCCAGGCAATCACTTCGTTCGGACGATCTTCAGTGATTCTGGCATCCCATTCAACGCTGTTGCCCATTGGTGCGCTAGTAATCCAGTGCGATCGCCCATCCTCATAGACCGTCACACTTTTAATATGCCTAGTAAAGTGTGGTAAGTTTTCTAAGCTATGCCAGAAGCGGTAAAGGTCTTCTGCGGGTTTTTCAATAGTTACCGTTCTTTCGACTGTGATCGGTTGAGCCATCTTAATGTCCTCATTTGTGAGTGGGCTTTATCTGTTCATCAAACAGCCAGCAAGACTTCAATTTCAGGATTTTCCCCTTCGGCTGCTATTTGTAAAAACGTTGAATCGTCATGGGCACATCCCATCCGAATCAACTGAATCAACTTCTCTTGATCTATTGACTGTTTAAGCTTACTCACCCAAAATCGACCCACATCTGAAAGGGCTATTCTGGGATTTCCTTCGTTTTGTTGGACTGCCCTAAGCCTAAGGTGCCAGAGCTGAATATCGTCTGCCAAAGGTAATAAGAACGGTTTGTAAGTAGGTAGGCGTAATTAAACCGAAGACAGTTTTCAGGCGGTGCAAGGATTTCGGGCGCAGCCATCTTGTCTTTAATTTGATCCACCGACTGATCGGATGAACGGGGAGCTTCTGAACAGCCTTTTTTTGTTTTGTTCTATACTCATTTCGTTTACAACATTAGGGTTCTTTGCCTAAACCCTCGAAAAGGCATTGCCCTGAGCGAATTAGCTCAACGATCGCCTGCACCAACTCCTCGGTTCAATAGGCTTCGAGATGTGTTTTTGGAAGCCTGCAGCAATCACTCGTTGCTGATCCGTGTCTCCAAAGCTTTCAAGTGAAGGCTTGCCGTTGATGACTGTTCTTCCGCTCGATCTGCACCAGATCAATCAGTTGAAAGTTTGAGATGTTTGGATTTGTAGGTTCTTCCGCTTTAGCACGGAATCTTACACCTTTCTGGAAGAAAGAACACTGGGCAGATGGTTCCAGCAGTTGGGTGAGCATTGGTGCTTGTGAGCAGTCAGATGAACCCTGTTAGCTTGCCGATGATTGTTCGGACATCGCTATAGTTGCTGCATCGTCTCTAGTTGCCCCTTCAATTGTTGAATGAGAGCCGCGCAGCGATAAACCATTGCTGCGCGGCTGTCTACACCAAGCTTCATAAATATACGACGTAGATGGGTTGAGACTGTCCACTCGCTAATGCGAAGCTGCTTCGCAATTTGCTTATTTGGTTGTCCTGAAGCAACCAATGTAGCAATTTGGATCTCTCGCTCTGTCAATAAGTTGGCTAAAGCAGCTCCAGCAGAATCAGAGGATGACTCAACCCTTACGATCGCGTAAAGTTGTCCTTGCACCTTAAATCGATCAACCTCAATATAGATTTTGGATGAATGAGTTGATTGATCTAAGGAAGATTGAGCACTTGAATTAGTTTCTAAACTAATAACTAAAAACTGATAATTGTCGATTTGGAACTTGCTTAGAATAGCAGGTGATGTAGATATATCAACTGCTAACGGGCAAGATGAACGAATTGGAGCGTTCTCTCTCATAAACCTCCATAGGGGCAAAAGGAAGTTAAAACTACGACAGGGAACAATTAATACCTGAGATAGGAGAACTTAGTTTGAGATCGAGCAGGTTCGACGTTCAACGTTAGATTGAGATTAGAATTTGCCGTAATAGGTTGGTACGCTCTAGCGGTCGGCAGAGCGCGCAAATTGAAGAGAGCAGCAAGATTTGCGCGTGAGTGAACCATCGGCTGTAAGCGATTCGCAGGACCTGTTAAGAGAACTGTTACACCAGGACCATGGCCACTTACAGTACTATCTCCATGTACAACAATGCCAATGGTGATTCGGTTCTGCCGGTAGGAAGGACCGAAGCGTGTATCACCATCATAAATGGCAACAAAATCACCAAAACGTAATGTTTCTAAGCGGTAGCGAGCGCGGACATGGGGGTCGAATAATTGGATATCATAATCTCCTCGCCAAACAGAATTCTTTCCCAATCCGGAACCCATAATTTTGGCGGGAATACGATGCGTAACGGGTACTTGCAACCTACGATTATTTTCGCGTATACCCCATCGTTGCAACAGTGAGGGGGAACAATTTGTAACGTTAATCTCTGGATAATCTGAAATTTGCAGTCCTAAACCATAACTATTAATTTGAACGCGATCGCCAATTTGTAAGCGCTGCAATACAGCGGCTGGAAAGTCTACTAATACATGATCAACACCCCCATGTTTGCCAGTAACTAACCCGCGTTTACCGTTACAGGGACCACTAATCACCCTGGCGATGTTACCAACACATGCGTAGGTTACTAATGCCAGATTGGGTCCATTGCGTGCCCCAATAACTTCCCGATTATTATTGTGCAACGCCGCACCAGGTTCAATGTGATCACCCATCAAACCCACACAACGATCGCCCACTCGCTGATTTAGAACGATGCCACCTGTGGCAGGCAACACCCGTGGCACTCCATCATGCCCAATCCGGTAAGGATTTCCGGCAGCCACTGGATGAGCAACCTGACCCATCACTGCCACCATCACCAGGTCAGGTTGGTTGATTTGAAGCGTGTTGCGGTGATTAGCGGGTTGATCCTTCATAATTCAAGTGATGGAATACCAGAAGCCTTGCGCACCCTGCCAGAGATTGGTCGACAGTCCTTGATCGACTGTCGATTCATCAATTTCTGAAAAGGAATACTCATCTGACCAATCCTGGGCAAAGGTTGTGCTGAGTGTGGCAGCGGCAGGAACAACCAAATGCAAAACTGCCAAATTCAATCCTGCCCAGAGAAACTTGGAGAGACCTGCATGAACAAGCAAGTTACGAAATTGTTCTCGCTCGATGTCGGCGATCGCATTAGTTGGTTCAATTGGTTGACAGGCAATACCCCATTGTTGAAGTGTTTTACAAAGCGCGGGAGCCTCTTCATTGACACAATGAGTCAGAATACAAGCGGGTCTCGCGGCTGCCAGCGCTGCTAGATCACGGAAGGCAAGGGTCAGAATATCTGGTTTAGAAACTTGTTGATCTAAGCGAGTGTCTAAACTTTGCGCCAGCGATTCCCAACGCCAAATAATGTCGGCATCGATGCCAGTCGGAACACAAGACTCCCCAATCACATCGGCTAAGAAATGAATATTCCAGGAGTTGCGATCGGTGCTAGTCCGAAGACGTTCCCACTCTTTAAGCGTTTGCACAACGTGCTGGGAACTGTTGCCGTACGACGGCAAGGCGATGGGCATTTGCACGCTCGAAATTAAGCTGGGTTGATGAAGGTAAAACTGAGGATTGTCCAGAATATGCCAAAGTTCGCGCACAATCCAGAGTTCCATCAACTCGCCTAGTTGCTTCACTAAAGGCAATCCATAATGAGACAAGGCAAGAGTTGGATCAAGCACACACGCCCAGCGACGTTGATTGAGGGTAATGGAAAAATCGGATACTAACGCTGCTGTCATGATTACAATCCTCAAATGGATGAATCAAACCACACATTAAACGGCTGCCGATTGTGCACCGAGGACGCTTCTTAAGGCTGGGGTGACACCTGAGAAACCGCGGCCTTCTGGGGTCATGCGATAGGCAGCAACCCAGGCTTCAGCGTGAGATCCCATTGGTCGCATTTCAGATTGGAAGAGAATGGGGTCGAGTGCTGTCTTGAAGTCGTTATCGGCAATAAATTGTAGAATGCGTCGTCCACTCTCTGCCATTTTTGCTCGTTGAGATGGCTCTCCAATACCGCCCAGGTAGCGATTAGAAACCATTTCAATCACATCCCATTTAGTATTGGCATCAAAAGATTTCTTGATGTCAGGGGTGTCTAAGAGTTTGAGAACTTCGTTGAGGTAGTGCCCTGTTTCCACTGTAAGCGCCAGGATATTGCCATAGGTGGAGCGATCGAGGGCATAGCGCAAATCTAACCCAATACGCTGCACTGTACCGATGCTGCCAAACGGGCGCTGCTCAATTAACGGTCCACCGCGAATGACTTCACCAATCAACAAATCGCGGAAGTACTGTGACACTGCCACCATAAAGCCCACAAACTGGCGATGGAAGTTGACATTTGTGATCGCTCCAACGGGTGCCTGTACTCTGCCATAGTTGAAGGCGCGACGGTAGGCAATCATGCGATCGCGCTGGTTATACCGCAGTGGTTTCCATTTATCCAGCAGGTAAAGTGCCCGCGCACCGGGTCCACGCTGAATCCGCATTCTGCCTTCGCGGAAAAGGCGCTGTAATACCTGCACCACCTGGAACACTTTCATCCGTTCGTGCTGATAGATATAGTACAACTCTGCGGCAGCATGGAGTTGGCTGGGCACGATCGAGTCATCAAAATCAGGCTGAATGTATGGATAGGAAATATTCTCAAAGGGAACAGCACCTTTGCCACCAAACCCAACTAGATCTAGAAAACCATCTTGGCTACCCGTACCATCAGCGGCATCCTTCAGGAGTTCGCCAAAGCGGTCTTCGAGCTGTTGCTCGTATTGTTTGCGGTCTGTTGCAGGCATCGCGGCAAGCTGCTCGCGCAGAAAGTTTGCCCACAAGCGTTGAATAGTTTCAGTTGTGTTGTAGCTCATGGTAAGAGTCCTTGATCAGTTCTCATGCGTTGGGGAGTGAGCGGTGATCGTGTTTTATGACGTAGGTGCTTGTGGTGGAAGGGGCACAAGTCGATTCGCAGCGGCAGCAATCGTCATCAGGCTAAACGAGTCTGAATCGGGCACGATCGGTTCTGGGTTGAGGTATTGACCACCACTCCTAGAGAGGGCAACGTCAAGCAATTGTCGAATGATGCCATCAGCGCCAAATAACTCGGTGTAGGACACATAATCGGAAGCCATCGTTTGCACCAAATTTTCCCAGCTTGCTTCCACATCTTGCTGAACAAACAACTCCTGTCTAATCAACTGTTGCAGGAGGGCATTGTTCCTGGTCGTATCAAGTTCACCAAGTCCACGTAGCTCAGTGTTAAACCCTTCGATAAAGCCTGGATTGATCGGTAAGAACAGCAAGTTTCTAATTTCTCGTAAAACATCTCGCAAGGTTGTAAATAAGGTACGTCGCTCGTTTCGTTGCTCCTCAAGCCCAAAGCCTACGGTGAGCCGAAGCTCTCTAAGTTCGTCAAAACCATCGTTAGGAGGGGGGTCTTGGTTCAAGTTTGGTGGATTTAAGAAGGCATCAATGACATAGCTATAGGCAACAGCACGACGTTCGGGTTGGTCAAAACTATCTTTTGTGCCTACAGCGTAGAGGTCGATCGCGCGATCGACGTCATAAAGCACCTTATCTAAAATGATTTGCCCCTTGAGAGTGCTGGGTTCATTACTGGTTTGGGCAAGACGATCAAGTTGACTCGCCAGACTGCCCCGCAGGATTACCAACTGCACGAGATTGAGTGCCGGATCATCGGCATTCAGCACGGATTGTCCATACAAGCCATAGAACAGAATGGGTGGACGGGCGATGCGAATTAACCGTGAGCCGCCGGATGGCTGCACTGAGTCGATAAAGAGCTGTACAGCATCTAAAAAGGCTGTAAACGGAGGAGCGGGAGGATTGACGGCTTTGTTGCCCACAATCACTAAACGACGTAGTTGTTCAATGTCAATTTGGAAGGTTGCCCCCAATTGTCGTAACCCCTCTGAACCACCCCGCCCTGCTCGTTGCAGCAGACTATCCATGACTCGTGCCAATTCTGTTTCTACTAACAGAGATCGCAAATCTCCCTGAGCATTTGTCTCTAAATATTTGTAGAACAAACGATAGGCATTGAGTCCCCGCTGCCACTCACTGGGGTCATACGCTTCCTGCACCGTACCTGTGAGGTTGCGTAAGGCGGCAATCACTGCATCTCGACGAGACTGTAAATCGCTGTAAGCAACCTGAAGCAAATAGCGACCACTATTAAACCCAATGCTGGAAATAGCTTCTCCCATTTTGACTAACATCACTGCCGCCACTTCATCCAGACTTTGAGCAAGTTTGCGATAGTTGATGTTGACAGTAGGAGTCAACGCCCCAATTAAACGAGCCACCCGCGCAAAATCTCCCAGTGTACGCCGGATACCAAAGGCTTTGTCACGCTGACGAGAATCGATCGCAAACTGAGCTGCATTTATACCTTCAGTAATGGCAGTACGAATGGCGGTTGCCCATCCTTGTAGCTCGGGCGTAATGTCCTTCAGGATGGCGTTGGTGGTGAGTTCTCGTAAATCTCGCTCCACATCATCGATCGCCTGCTGGAGTTCTGCTTGAGAAGACATACTCGCTTGAGCGATCGGGGTTGCACTACTAGATGTGGAAAGGGCAAACGGCACCCCCTCAGCTTCGCGAGCAATGGCTGCGGCTTTGGGTGTGTCTTTGTAGCGTGAGAGTAAGGCTTGGGCGATTTGCTGAGAGTCATTTGGGTCGCTGACCTTAAGCTCTCGCCGAATTAAGTTATCTAATGCCATGCGACCGCTGCTTGGTGGCACTGCGCCATTGTTTTGTGACATTGCGTGGCTCAAAGGATTGCTAGAGGGGGTTGCCATCGTTTTAACTCACTTCCAGAGCAAAATAGGTGAATCTTTATGCGACAGTCGAAATCGCTGTGCGAACCGCTGCCTGAGCCTCTGCTAACGTACTAGCAGAGCGCGTATTCAACCGAGTGAGATGGGTAATCACCCGTTGAGAGAGTTGACGAGGTGAGGTTTGCCCAGTTGCCAGCGCATAGCTAGAGGCACCAACCAGAAAGCGCGGCGGTAGATCGGTGGGCACTCTCCCTTGCACCAGTTGTCTGGCGCCCGCCTGAATTGCCCGCTCGTCGTCGCGGCTAAAGGGAATAATGTTCACCAGTGCTTTTTGTCCCAGGTTGCGCCGAGTTTGAAAGGCAATTTCATCCACAATTTGCGGAATTACAGTGTCGGCAGTCTGCAAGAGAGTGGCAGGAATGCGATGAGCGCGATTCGGGTTATACAGTGTTTGCCAAACTCGCTGGAGGCGATCGCCCTCCGCCCCAAACCCAATCTGCCGCAGCATCTCTGCCAGAATTAGAATCCGCAGATAGGCAGTGGGATGGGCACCCCCTGGTCGAAACGTCATTGTACGTGGAGCCGGATGGGCAAGAAACACCGCCATGCCCCAAGCAGCCGACGGACCACCTAACAAAATCGCTGCCAGATCAGCAAAGATTTCTTTATGCCAGGTTGCATACGTGCGAGTAACCGTTGGGTCGCCAGTAAACCGCAGAGTGCGTTCCAGCACAGCACGTCGATTTTCTTGCCAGATGCCCAAATCTGCCTGAAGATTATGCGCGACCTCGTGCAGAAAGACTGCCTGCCAGGGATTATCGCGATCCCACGGAATCCGAATGATGGGAAACGGATTTTGCTCTCCCAATAACCGATTCAACTGGATACCTCGCCGCATGGTTGCGGGAGAAAAGCCATGCTCCATGTAGCAAACTGGTTTCAGCAGGGGACCGCGAAAAAGAGCAGGAGCCGCTTGTCGAATTGGGGCATAGCAATCAACCGCAATGACATCGTGCGCTGCAAGAGCCGGGGCAAAGGTGGTGCCTCGTTGCCCAAAGACCTCAAAGAAGAGTCCGAAAGCACGCCGCGATCGATCCACTTCTCGCTCCACTAGCGCAATATCTCGCAAGACCCGATCAGGTGGAGCTGTCTTCCAGGTTTGCTTTACCTGCTCTAAACGGCGCTGTGTTTCCTGGTCAATTTTTGCCAGTCGACGATTAGCGGCTCGAAAGTGTGCGGGAGACGGCGCGTAAGGGATGTCTTGTGGACGAATGCCCACCGAGGCATAATCCACCTGCACCAGTCGGCGTGCCCGTGCTGCCAGTGCCAGAATTTTGGTATGTAGGAACAAACGCGTTTCCATCACAGCTTCCTCGCATAGGATTCCTGTTGACCAACAGCACGGTACCGCTTACATGGCACCACGACGGGCTGCTGCTGGGCGAGTACGACGACTGCCACAGGCAGCACAGATATGTTGACGAATCGCAGGGCTGGCGGAGCGAATCAGACGACGAATCATTTGAGGATTGCGGCTGAGACGCTGCCCCACTTGCTGAATAACCCGTGGTAAGGCTGTGGGAGGAACGCCCTGCTGGCGAGCAACTCGTTGGGCGGTTTGCACCACAGCAGGCAAGACTCGTACCGCTTGAGTTCCTTGCTGGCGGGCGATCGTGCGAGCCGTTTGAGTCGTTGCCCGGACAAGCTGTTGTCGGGTTGCTTGGGGCAGTCGTGCCGCTTGAGGCATAGTGCCATGAACCGCCATCGTGGCGATCGCGGGAGCCGCTGCATCCATCAAATCTTCTGCCTCTGCCAAATCTACCAGTGCGTCTACTGCTTCAAATTCATCAGCACCATCTGCTAACAAACGTCCGGCAACGCGGGCAACACGAGCAATTGCCTGTGCCTGTGGTAAGGGAATGGCACTGGCGATCGGTGCAACCACACGAGCAACACTGCCAATGCCGCGTCCAACCTGACGAGCCACTCTAGTGACACCCCGAATGCCACGCGCTACGCGCCGGAAAAACTCATCGCTATCTTCTGCTTCCAGGGCATCTGCCATCGCTTCTTCAAACGCATCGCCCTCATCGTAAGCATCATAAGCATCGTAACTATCATAAGCATCGTAACCATCGCCCTCATCAAACGCATCGAATGAATCGTCGTACGCATCATAGGCTTGGGCAGAACGGCGCGTTTGGGATGGACCTTCTGCCTCGTAGAACAAATCATCCATAACATCGGCTTCAAAGGCTTGATACATAGTTTCCCTCTCGATAATTGTAGAAAGACAGGATTAGTAGGACTTCTAGCCCTTAATTAATTCACACCGTTTCAAGCTGACTTAAAAGAATGTTGCAAAAGCATCAAAGCTACGCTGCCCTCTAGTGGGACGACGTTGTTGAGGATGGCTCTGGGGCGATCGTTGTCCTCTAGCTGGACGACCTTGTTGGGGACGGCTCTGAGGTGAGCGCTGTCCTCCAGTTGGACGTTGTTGCTGCGGAAGACCTTGCGGTGGACGCTGCCCTCCGGCTGGACGCTGTTGCTGCGGAAGACTCTGGGGCGATCGTTTTGCCCGTTGTTGTTGCGATGGCGAATGTCTTGGAGTGTGAACATCCTCCTCTCGCAGTGGTTCCGTACTCTGTGTTGTTCTTCTAGTAGTAGGATCGTAGACACGCTTCTCAACAAGTCGTCCCTCTCTAATTGGGCGGTTGTTCCCATCAAGTTGAGGCTGATGTATTAAAAGTACGCTACGTGCAGTTGGATCATTCTGTACTACCCGTTCAAATTGCCTGATTGCCGCTGCGCGGCTTTCCCTACGACGCTGAGGATTTAGAACCTCGACTTCAACATTTACGTGTTCTCCAGTTCTTAGATCGTTTGCTTGATGATCTGGCTGATTAGACGTTGTAGTCAGTGGTCCTTGATTTTTTGGATTCGGTCTTGTATTGGGAACTACCTGAGGCTGATGTGCCCGAATATCAGTAAGTCCCCATTGTCGCAATTGCCTATCCACCTGAGCATTTATTGTTGCTTGAATTGTGTCTCTAGACACTCCATCATTAGGTTCTGTTGGCGCAGTACCACCTCTAGCGTAGTCTACATCCTCATCCTCAAATCCATTCCACTCAGCAAGCCAATCGAATTCGTTTAAGCCCTCGAAGGCATCAAATTTGTTTGTATGGGAGTGAGTTTGTGGCGACACATAGTAGAACAAGTTATCCATCAAATCACTATCAAACGCCTGATACATCTTTTGTTCTCCCTAACGGCTTCTGATAGTGATTTCGACCGGACCGCGAATCACTAAGCGTTGTGGAATGCCTGTACTGCTTCCCGTCACATACCGACGGGTTACAGTTGAAGCGTGTTGGGTTGCCTGCGCTAACCGACTTACCAAGCGAGGGTTTCTAGCAACGCTGGCAGCGGCACGACGAATGGCTTGAGGAAGCTGTTGAGCAGGCATTTGGCGGCGTTGAGCAGTCCGTTGAACAGCTTGTACTACGCGGGGAACAGCTCTGACGGCTCGTGCCCCCTGACGACGAGCCAGAGTTTGCGTAGACTGACGCACACTATGAACCAGTTGCCGTCGTGCTGTTCGATTCAACCGAGCGGCACGGGGCATCATGGTACGAACAGTGAGTCCGGCAATGATGGGAGCAGCGGCATCTACCGCATCTTCTTCTTTGGCGAATGATAGTATTTCGTCCAGTGCCTCAAACTCATCGGCTCCATCTGCCAACAAGCGTCCAGCAATGTTGGCGATCGCCCCAATTGCTTGGGCTTGCGGCAGTGGAATCATGCTGGCAACAGGACCGACCACCCGTGCCACTTGACCAACACCTCGACCGACCTGACGAGCCACCTGTGCTGCCCGACGCACTCCCTGCACAGCACGACGTAAGAACTCGTCACTGTCTTCAGCTTCTAGGGCATCGGCGATCGCTGCTTCCATCGCATCCATGGCATTGATTGAGCCATCCTCAGCAAAAGCATCACCTGATGCAAACTCATCTTCAAAATTCTCCTCAAAGCCATCTTCAAATTCGTTCACTTCGTCGAAGAACGATTCATCTAAGAAGGAATTTTTGCGTGGTGGCCATGGTCCACGGTGTCCTGATGGTCTGCGGCGCGGCACCTGACGGCGATCGTCACCCCGCTCTCCCCCGCGATCCATCCCTCGGCGGCGTTGTCCCTGCTCATGTTGCGTTCGGTTAGACTCTCGCTGATTTGTGCGATGGGGGTTAAACTCGTCACCAGATGCCATCTGGTCATCCCACAGATCGCCCTCCAGATTGTCTCCGAAAGCATCTTCCTCAAAGGCAGCAGCACCCTCCGCTGCAAATTCATCCATACCATCGGTAAACGCATGATCATCACCAAAGGCATCAAAGCCTTCTTCCTCCATCGCGTCATACTCGTCAGCCGATGAAATGGGTGTCTCTGCCGACAGATCATCCATTACATCACTCTCAAAGGGTTGATCCATGGGATACCTTCCTTGCAAAGTTAGTACACTGCTACGGGCAGTAACGGGTAGAACTCACGCAGCAAAAGTGTTACATACTGATCACTTTCAATTAGCGCAGCACTTGCGGAAGCGATTGAAAGTCTTTGCATTTAAAGTACGCCGTTCCCAATCAAGTCACTAGTCACATAAACTAGGTCACTCAAATGAAGTAACTGGATCAAGGGAGGCGAATGCCCAAAGAAAAGCCATGTTGTGTTGCAGCTATTTTGTATGATTCCGTCTGCCACACTCTTTTTCGGAAGAAGGAACACTGGGCAAATGGTTCTAGCAGTTGGGTGCTCATTAATGCGTGTGAGCACCCTGAAGATGGCTGTTAGGCTTTGAACGCAGTCCTTTAGCTTTTAACTGACCGTTGCAGGCGAGGTGCCATTGGTAGAACCGTTTGTCGAAGCGGTTGGCACAGAACTTGTGGTTGAGGGCGTGGAAGGGCTGGCACTGCTAGTACGGCGGTTCACCTTCCGGCGAGAACCACCTGCCATTTCATATTCCTGACTGGTTTTACCGTAACGACTGCCAACACCCAGCAGCATTTTTTCGGACATTGCCATGACAAGTTGCTCGGCACTACTTACATCATCTGCCAGCTTGTCGATTGAAGATAGAGCCGTGTTATATGCGGCAAGTTTAGACCGCAAGCTATCAATGGTGCTGGTATAGGCTTTCAGAGTGAGCCCACTGCCAAAATCAAGCTCTGCGCTGATGGAACGCAAACTTTCAATGCGTCGATCGGCGCGTTCTAACACTTCAGAATTCCGTTTGCGACGTGCCATAATGCCCCCTGTAATTAGCTGTACAACCACACTGTAGACACGCGATCAAGTGTCTAACCTGAGCAAAAACCAGCAGGATTCAGACCAGGGAAAAGTGGTCGCCGTAGAAAAATAGGGATGTTTACGGAGGACAGTGCTTTGGTTGCAATCGCTGCCTTTGATACCAATGCCAAAAAACACCAGAGGCATACACCCCCGCAAAGACTTGTGAAGGAAATTGCAAGCATTGGTGTGAGCGCTTGCCAAAGCCGTTACATCAATCAGCCTATTTCAATCATTGTAGGCATGGCTTAAGCCCGGCTTATGAATGCTTGAACCGTTGTAACAACGGTTTAAATAATTGCTGCAACGACTTATATGTTTCTTGCAAACGCTTAATTCTTTCTTATACGAGTAGTAACCGTCGCTGCAAGGATTTGAATCGGAGTAACGGAGGCTTGAATCAGAGTAACGAAGACTTGAATCGGAGTAACAAAGATTCAAATCGTTCTAGCTTTGCAAGCAATGTTTGCTACAACGGTTCAAATTTGTCTAGCAGCGGCTATTTTCTCATCTACTGCACAATTCTCAGCTACTGCAAAATCTAGCGTGGCTGCGTCCTGGAGTGCATGGCAAATCATCTCCCCACTCAGCAGCGCCTAGAATGTTAGTCACCTCAAAGCTGTGTGGAAGCCAAAGCATACTGTTAGCTCAACACTCGATCGCTGCTTCGACCTCAACTCAAGTGCGGTATCAGACTCGTCTCTGTGTTTGTGCAAAACTAGGGCGTATGTCGCCTTTACGCCCTCCTCTAACCTCGTAGAGCGCTTGAGAGCAAGAGCAAGCTATGGTGAAGCTAGTTCTTCTAAATACCCATCATTGCCCCTTCCCATCCTGCTCGATCGCGCCAAAACCCCTCTTTCTTTTATCTTGCTGTGCCGATGATTCACTAGAAGTTGACTAACCATAATCATGGTCACATTGCCATCCGGTTTACTGCCATGCTCGATGCCCATTTAGACAATAGTGGCTGTATAACAGGCAATTCTGGCATTAAGGTGAATATTGTTGAAACCAATAACTATATGAGTTTAGCCATCAGGGTTTAAAGCCAAGCTAATCTAAAGTTTTCTGTGGAGGTATTATGTCAGCTTTAACCGATGCTCTGAACCGGATTATAGAATGGCTTCAACAAAATAGTCCTACTTGCGCATCAGGTTTCCTGCCAGGTCTATCATCCAGAGAAATTGAAGAAAAGCTTAGTGAGCTACCTTTTTGTGTCTCTCGTGAAGTCTACGAGCTGTATCAATGGCGTAATGGCATTAATAATGGGTGTGGTGTTTTTGTGTATCACTGCTTACTAAACCTAGAAACTGCTTTGAGAGATTCACAAGGTATTAACGATTCTTTTTGGCTCGAAGCTCGAGAAGAAGATGGAAACCCTAAATATCTCTTTCTAATCTTTGATTTTGATGGTGAGTATTTTGCTGTTCCAGGTAGTGATAGTCTAAATGACACCGCCCCCATCTTTCATGTAGATGGTGATGATGGTTCGTTAAGCTTTGCTTTCACAAATCTTACTCATATGATGTTGGCAATAGCTGAGTGCTATGAAACAGGAGTTTATTCAGTAACTTCAGATGGAAATGTAGAAGTTACAGATGAAGCTAAGTTTGGTGAGATTCGCCGCAAGCATAACCCTGGCTCTGTTGAGCAGCTATATGCTAACGGTTGGTAAAATAGATTGGCATCGGCTATCTAACAAGTCGATGAAGCGGACAAACGAGAAGTCTTGTGATGCCAAATTATTTGCAACCGCTTATCCTGGTCATTAGCCTAGGGAAAAGTTGTATAGCTAAAGAAATGTCAGTAGACTTAGATTTAATCAATCAGATTTCAGTTCATTAGATTCTACAAATTGACGAGCTAAATCTTATGCTGGGAATCTCTATACTTACACTTCTGCTAATTGCTGGAAGTATACTCTTTACTACAGCTATAATTTATAACGCTCTACATCCAATCTCTAAAATCAAGCAGATTAAACGGCAAGTTGTACTAGAGTTTGACCTTGTTGCCTTCATGAGCTTTCATAAATACTCATGGCACAATCTACCGTTAGGACAGCTAGGTATAGTAACTGAGAGATTTCAATTAGATTCTGTTTCTGGCTCTTATTACAATCTTTATAAAGCTGAGATCATCGTTCCAGTGCTGACTGATGATGGAGAGCTTAGACTGCACTCGACCAGTTATACCGTTGCTAGAGAGCCAACTGGCATTCCTAGACTTATTTTTTTGAAATGGCTGCAAAGAAGCCACATTAAGTTTGATCCTAATTGGTATGGCGAAAAAGATATTTACAAAGGCTCTCTTCCAGTTTCAACTAAATTAGATTCTACAGAAGAAGTAAGGTACAGAGTAGCCCAAGAACTAAGACCTTTAATTAAAGAACATCATGAACTGCAATTAGAAATAGTGCGCGTTGATTCTGAGCGTAGCAAAGCGAAAAGGCTACTTAATTTAACAACCAAGTCTGATGTTTATGCAAATCAACGAGATCGTTACGAGACAGTATATTCAGAAGTGAGCGGAGTACTAGCCAAGGTAAAAGAATTAGAGCAACTCTACAGGCACTTTATTAGAGAGTCATTAATCGGTGTTCAACTGGCGACGAGTCATCCTACTATGCTGTCGGGGAGCAATTTATCAATTAAAGCTATTGAGGCAGAGTGCGAAAAACAGAAAGAAGAGTATCAGTATATGAAGGATAAGGTTGCAGCTTATGTCAACTTGTTAGATGCCGAAACCTGACATCCCGCTACTGTTATGCTTGCCAAGCCGTCTATTACTCTGGTTTCCGACATCTTGAATCAGCCGGAAACCAGAAAATGAGAGATTCAAAATCACAGATTGAAATTCAGAGATCTAAATCAAGTCGAAGCTTAACGGCGATCGCCCTGGTTTACTGCCATAGGCACTGGCACAGACACAGGCGCTTCCGCATGGTCACCAGTTACCTCTTTAAGCGTAAAGGCATTTATAAACGCCACAATGAGCGCAACACAGCCCAACATTTGAAAAAATAGCTTGTCGCCAGCTACGCCCTGGGGCAAAAGGCTATAGACCGTTAGATAAATGACCGCGCCAACATTACCATAGGCTCCTACATTACCCGCGATCTGCCCAGTAATTCGGGCCTTTACTAGGGGAACGATCGCGTAAGTTGCGCCTTCCGCTGCCATTACAAAGAACGATGCCAACATAGTCATCAGCACCACAAAAATGATGGGTACGCCTTGACCGAACATACTAAACAATAGATAGCCAATGCCTGTGCCACCAATAGTTGCAGCAAGCGTCCATTTGCGGCTACCAATCTTGTCAGAAAGCCAGCCGCCACCTGGACGCGCCACGATGTTCATAAAGGCGTACATCCCTGCCACTGCCCCCGCCACTGCTGCCGTCAAGCCAAACCCGCGTTCAAAATAAGTGGGCAGCATAGAGACAACCGCAAGCTCTGACCCAAAACACGCAACATATGCCAGTTCAAGGTTGGCAACTTGAGCAAACTTATAGCGCTCCTCCGGTGCATAACGCTTTGCTCCCGTCATCAGTGGCTTGTTTGCCTGCCAGATGTTGTATGCCTGATAGAGATAAAGACCAACCAGAAAGACACCAATCAGCAAGAGTACTGTGTTGTCAATGAACTTCAATTTTGTCAAACGCCATGCAATTAAGCCTAAGACACCGACTAGCGGAACATTCATGACTAATAAAAACCAAAAATCGCGCTTGCTAGTAACTTCCATACCAGCGTTGCTAGGCGGACGTTGATACACCTTGCCAGGAGGAGTGTCAGTGACATTGAAGTAATAGATTACGCCATAGACTGCTGTTATCACACCTGTAAGGGCGATCGCCAACCGCCAGTTGAACTGTCCAGCCGCCAAAAAGCTTAACCCAGCAGCAATGGCAGGCAACGTAAAGGCAGCGCCTGCTGACCCAAAGTTGCCCCAACCCCCGTAAATGCCCTCTGCTAGACCAATATCTTTGGCAGTAAACCACTCTGCCACCATCCGAATGCCGATGACAAAACCACAGCCTACAATGCTCAAGGCGAGGCGAGCATAAACCATTTGCTCAAAGTTTTGTGCCAGCGCAAAAGCAAGGCAAGGAAACACCGCGTAGATCAGCAAGCAAGAGTAGGTAAGGCGAGGACCAAAGCGATCCAAAATCATGCCAACCACAATCCGGGCTGGCACTGTAAGTGCCACATTGCATATAGCGAGCGTTCGCAGTTGCGGATCGGTTAAACCTAACTCAGCCTTTGCGGCTGTTGCTAACGGTGCAAAGTTAAACCAAACAACAAAGGTGAGAAAAAAAGCAAACCACGTCATATGCAGGATTTTATACCTGCCCGTAAACGACCACAATCCAGCCATGACAGCTTTACTCCAAAATGCAGGTGTATGAATTTACTTCAATGCCTTGGAGCGCAACGAGACTGCAAACAATGTGCTGTTTGAAAGCCGTAGATGCTTTAGCAACCGAGCCTTAGCAATCTACCGTGTGGATGCAGATGCATTGAGTTCAAAGCGGGACAACGCTGGATAAGCGCAACCAATAGTTGACTCAAAACTATTCGTAAAACTGAGTGATTGAGTCATGAACTTCAGCAAAAAACAGGCTTGCAGTAAAACCCCTTGAGCTTAACCACATCAATCTGTTTTTGCCTGAATGCCACAAGCAGCAATATCACAGAGGCAAAAAGAGCTTGTAGAAAGGTTACCGATCTTCATAGCGTTACTCTGTGTAAACCATCACAAAAAATGAGGGCAAACAAGTTCTACGCCTTGAAGCGATGCTATTGTGGCAAGGCAGAACGGTTGATTGAAGCCTTGCACTTAGGGCTGCTCGAAGTTGCCATCTGCACAGCTTATTCAAAAAGAACAGATCGCACCTCTAGGCAAGATCGCGCTGTTTGATGGATTTTACCTTTCTGCCAAGCCAGCGATCGACAGCGACCAGCAACAAGCCCATGAGGATAAAGCCGATCGCCACGAAAACGCCATTGAGCAATGCCTGCGGATAGCCCAGCGTTGTTACATCAATAAACGGATAGGGATAGAACCCAAAGATTGCGCCCCAAAACAGCGCCCACAGCAAGTACACAAAAGGAAAGACTGCCCACCGAAAGGTATCGTGCCAGCGCAACTGTCCTTTAGGTGTGAAAAATAGCCATTCAACGCCATAGAGCACAGGCATCACGTAATGGAGCACCACATCTGCTAACCACCACAGACCAGTCGGAGTCCATGTCTGCCTTAGGAGCAAAAAGTAAACAATCCCCGTAATGAAGATGTAGACGCTTACGCCAGTCTTTACTTTAGGATGAGTGAAGAAACTACCAGCGTCACGTCGTTGTAACCATATTGCTGTAAAAACCGTGGCAACTAGAATGTTGCTGAGAATCGTGAAGTAATCGAAGAACTTCATCACCCCAACAATTCCAGGCAAGCCCTTTTCCATATTGCTGACAATCAGCAGGTAGAGTTGTAGTGCCAAAGCGCTCCAGCCTATGATCGCGCTAACAAAAACAAACGGTAACCTGGTCGTCATCACTGTCTCTACTATTTTCTCTGTAGATACAAATACCACGTGCAGGTTAACTTATAACGGGTAATTTATACTGCTAAAAGGTTTCCTGGTAGTGCTTGCAAAACTCGTTGAAAGGGAGCCGTATCGCCTAAGCCTTTCGCCAAAATAAGTGCGCCTTGAATTTGCAAAATGGCATCTTCAGCACGCTGTCGGGCGATCGCTGCCTCCACGCCTGCATCCATTGCCACGCCTGCCAGAGAATCGATCCAGCGATTCAGCGCCTGTTGAATTTGGGTTTGAAACAACCCATTGGCTTCACCCAGTGCCAACATTGCTAGCAAACAGGCTTGCTGACCATGATTGTAGTAAGTATCCACACTACGAGCCATTGCCTGAAGCCGTTCAGAAGGATCGCCCTCGCTACGTAGTGGTGCCAGCATTCCCGTTTCTAGCTTGTGTCGGAGATAGTCCAACACGGCTGCTGCCATTTCTTCTTTCCCGCCAGGAAAATGGTGATACAGGCTCGCTTTACCCAATCCCGTTGCGCTTGACAACCGCGCCAGCGTTGCCCCTTCGTAACCATACTGGCGAAAGACCTCAACCAGTTGGGCAACGGCATCCTCTCTCAACATTGCTTCAGCTTCATTGCAACTATTGACAGTATACCGAACGATCAGTACAGTGATTATGTACCGAACGATTGGTACAGACAAGAGGTACAAAGCAACCGAAGTACAAAGCAACCGCTGTTGAACGATCGCTCTATGCTGAAACTGTACGATTTTTTGCTATCTGGCAATTGCTATAAAGTGCGGCTACTGCTGTCTTTATTGGGGTTAGAGTACGAGTCGATCACCGTTGATTTAAAGGCAGGTGAACATAAGAAACCGCCGTTCTTAGAGTTAAATCCGTTTGGACAAGTGCCTGCTTTAACTGATGGGGAGGTCGTGCTGCGCGACTCGCAGGCAATTTTGGTTTACATTGCGCGTCGCTATGGGGGAACAGATTGGCTTCCCGAGGAGGCTGCGGCGTTAGGCAACGTGATGCAGTGGCTCTCAACCGCGTCGAAAGAGATTGCCAATACGGTGGCGACAGCACGACTGCACTATTTATTTGGGACAGCGATCGACATAACCACTGTAGAGAAACAGTCGTATGCGCTACTGCAAGTGATGGATCACCATTTGGCAACCCGGCACTGGTTGGCAAGCGATCGCCCTACGATCACAGACATCGCCTGTTTCCCCTACATTGGGCTAGCCGCCGATGGCAAGCTTTCGCTAGACGCATATCCTCACGTCGTGGCTTGGGTCGAGCGGATCAAGCAACTACCCGGTTACGTGGGGATGCCTGGTTTGTAGAACGCTGCGTCAAAGCCAGACAAGAAGTAACGCTACAAAGGAGGTTCTGATGACATCCTTTCATCCTGGAGAACAGGCAGTGCAGTCAAGGGTCGGTGTGCGGGCAGAAGCCGATCGCCTGGGTCATCTGCTGAACGCTACCATTAAGCCCGCTGCTCAGACATTTTTGCAGAGTCAGTCATGGGCGATCGCCAGCAGTGTTGATACCAATGGTCACGTGTGGGCATCACTATTAACGGGCGCACCGGGCTTCGTGCAGCCCATTACAAACCAAAGCATCCAGATTAACGCTATGCCGATCGCGGGTGATCCGCTGTGTGCTGCGTTGCAATCTGGTAACGCGATGGGTTTGCTAGTCATTGATTTAGCCACTCGACGACGCTTGAGGCTCAACGGCACCATTGCCATGCAGCCCGATGGAGCAATCCATCTCCATACCAAGCAGGTGTATTTCAACTGCCCTCAATACATTCAACTGCGCCAGCTTGAGGCTTCAGCGATCGCCCCAACCGGTCTGGCAGAGGCGATCGTCAGTTCAACACTGTCACCCTCTCAGCAGCAATGGCTTGCCCAGGTGGATACCTTTTTTATCGCCAGTAGCCATCCTGATGGTGCTGATGTATCCCATCGCGGCGGCAATCCAGGCTTTGTTCAGGTCGTAAAAGCGAACAAGTTGGTGTTTCCAGACTACGCTGGCAACAATATGTTCAACACATTAGGCAACCTGTTTCAACAGCCGCAGGCAGGCTTATTGTTCCTTGATTTTGAGCAGGGCAACACGCTGCAACTGACTGGCACCGCTCAGATTATCTGGGACTCTGAAGCCCTTGCAGCCTTTGCAGGTGCCCAACGGCTCATTGAGTTTGAGGTCAGTCAAGCGATCGCCACCACCAACGCCCTGCCATACCGCTGGCGCTTTGTCGAATATTCACCGTATAACCCGATCTAGCATGGAACCCAGCATGGAAACGAAACCACCTCTACCACCGTTCACCTTAGAAACTGCCAAAGCAAAAGTGCAGGCAGCTGAAGATGCCTGGAATACACGTGACCCCAAGCGTGTGGCAAGTGCCTACACACCAGATTCGCAATGGCGCAATCGCTCAGAATTTTTGAGCGGTCGTGAGGAAATCGCCCTCTTCTTGCAGCGCAAATGGGACAAAGAACTGGATTATCGCCTCAAGAAGGAACTATGGAGTTTCACCGAAAACCGCATCTCTGTGCGCTTTGAATATGAGTGGCATGATGAAGCGGGTCAATGGTATCGCTCTCACGGCAATGAGCAATGGGAGTTTGCCGACAACGGCTTGATGCAGCGTCGCGAAGCAAGTATTAACGATGTGCTGATTCAAGAATCAGAACGAAAGTTTCGCTGGGAACGGACGTGAAAGAGCGGTTAGCCGTCAGCAGTCAGTGGGCAGGCTCGCATTCATTGCTACTTGATCGCTAATTCATTGCTGATTGCTGATCACTAATTGCTGATCGCTAATTCATTGCCAAATCAGCGCTGAGAAAGTCAATAAATTGACGCGCACTGCGACCTGATCGCCCATTGTGCCGTGTTGCCCACTGAAGCGCCTGGTGTTCCAATGCCGCTGCATCCAGCGTAATGTGGGCTTGCTTAGCAAGATGGTGAATCATCTGCAAATAGGTTTTTTGGTCGGCAGGCTCAAAGGTGAGCGTCAAGCCAAACCGATCGCTAAACGATAGCTTTTCCTGCACCGTATCCCAGGCATGGATTTCATCGCCATCACTAGGACGAGGGCGATCGCCAAAAAACTCTCGAATCAAGTGTCGTCGATTGGACGTGGCGTACACAACGACATTTTGCGATCGGGCTGTCAGGTTGCCTTCCAACACAACCTTTAACGCTTTATAGGCATCTTCATCTTCCTCAAAGGACAAATCATCCACAAAAATGATGAACTTCTGGGGCAGATCCCGCAAGGTTTCTACGATCGCAGGCAAAGCAACCAGATCTGCTTTCGCAACTTCAATCAAACGCAACCCAGCCGCACCATAGCGATGCAGCAAACCCTTCACCAACGACGATTTGCCAGAGCCGCGACTGCCGTACAGCAAAACGTGTAGCGCTGGATAACCATTCAGCAAAAACGCTGTGTTCTTCAGCAAGGCTTCTTTTTGAGCCTCATAGCCAACTAAATCAGTTACCTGTATTGGATCGGGAGTGGCAATACCCACCAATTGTCCCGACTGCCACCGCAGCGCTTTGTAACGAGCCAACAAGCCCACACCATGCTGACGGTAGTGAGCAGCTAATGGCTCCAGTGCCTCGCCCCAGTGATCGACGACATCAAGGGTCGATCGTAGCCAGTGCAGATGAGGCGCAGCTTCCTGACCCCAAGCGACGGGCGCAACAGTAAGATGAGCCGCCACTTTAACGGACTGACTAAGCTGCTGGCTACTACACGCATACATTTGCTGTAACACCTGAAGATCATGCCGAGCCGCCGCTATTAAAGCAGGCGCTAAGTCACTCAGATCCGTGCGCTGTACCTGCTGAGTGAAAGGGTTCTCCGCATTCAACAACTGGGTCAGCAGATAGTCCTGCCAGCTTTGCTTGCAGTCTGCCAGGGCGCTAAACCAATCACCGTATGCCCGCAAACAGTCGATATTGTCGGCTGCTGTATTCCGTTCTGCATGACGAAGGGCTTGCAACAATGTCAGAAATGCCTGCCCCACATCGCCCTTAAGCACAGATTGATACACCAGCAGTGCAGCGGCTTGATGCAGGAGCGTTTGAACAGGGGCGATCGCAGGAGTACTCATTAAAAATAGATGAATGGAAATGTGAACATGACCCTGTTTTAGCTTTCAGCGTTCAGCCTTTAGCTTTCAGCCTTAAATCCTACACCGACCGCTAATTAGCAGCCTCACTAGCAGATTCAATGGCTTGACATTGAGTGCAAAGCCCAAAAAATTCCAGCATGTGATAGTAGATCTTGAACTGATACGACTGGTTCAACTGCGCCTCCAACTCATGCACCGGGCAAGCATCGATCGGAATTGAGCCTCCACACTGTAAGCACGTCAGGTGATGCTGATCTTCCTGCACTAAACTGTAAAGCGATTCACCACCCGCCATCGTCCGCGCCTGTACCGCACCCTCTAGCTTGAGAGACTCCAGGGCGCGGTACACCGTCGCCAGCCCCATTGCCTGGTCACGGTTCCGCAGCTCAACAAACAAATCCTGTGCTGAAATTGCCTGATCAAGGTTTTTGAGGATGCTGATAATCCGTTCCTGGCTGCGAGTACGACTGGCTTTCATAGGGGAGGAGAGGAGAGAGGAGTCAGGGGTGAGGAGTGTGGGAAAGTTTTGAGTTTTGAGTTTTGAATCGCATGTTGTGCCGCTGCGCTAAAGAATTTGAGTCAATTCTCCTTACTGATTACTAACTCCAACTTTGAGAGAACCTCCAACTTTCACAAAGCATTCTATCCAAAAGACTCCACAGCTAATGAGTCTTTTTGCCTTCTGCCCTTTGCCTTCTGCCTTTTGCCTTTTACCTTTTTTGCCTTCTGCCTTCTCCCTGCGGTAGCATCAGTAACGTCAAGACTATGACAGGAAGCAACTGTGACTCAGACGTATCAAGCTCAAATCTATGTTACTCTGCGATCGTCGGTTCTCGATCCAGCCGGAACGGCGGTGCAGTCTGGGTTAAAGCATCTAGGGTACGAGAATGTGGCACAGATCAGAATTGGCAAATATATCGAACTAACATTAGACGCAGCGAACGAAGAAGTGGCGCGTGAACAGATCGATCGCATCTGTGACCAACTACTGGCAAACCCAGTCATTGAGAATTATCGGTTCGATTTGCAGGTATCACCTAAACCTATGAACATAAGCGCATAGATTCTGATGCTGAGTATAGCTTGCTTCTGCCGTCGGTTCGCTGAAGCAGTCACTCATTCCCACCCTGTGGGTTCGTTAGCGTTGCGCGGTTGCAAAGTAGCAGTTTCAACATTAAAGGTGTTGCCCATCGTAGCAACGCGATCGCCCAGCACGAGCTTTCGCCCACGCCGTGTTTCGACTGCGCCGTTGACTTTCACTTCGCCTGCCTGGATCAGCAGCTTTGCCTGCCCCCCAGACTGCACCATCCCCACAACCTTCAAAAATTGGTCTAGCTTGATTGTGCCTGTCGCTATCATGCGCTGTCCTGTTGAATAACCAACCATCTTCTACCGTAACCCATCACGCTTTGTTGCTGCCAACGCTTCTGTAGTGCCTTAGACAGCGGTCAGCAGATAGTCGATCGCGGCTTGGGCAATTGTTTCATTGCCGTCAGTGAGGACGGGTTGCGATCGCGCAGGCTGCAACGGCTGGTGTAGAAAATCCCAGTTGCCTTCAAAAAACTCAGACGGCATGAGAATTTGCGAGGGCACATAGTCCTGAATGCCATCCAGCAAAATGGCGGCTTCAGCAAAATCATCACGGGTAATGGAGACGATCGGCGTACCCAACCGACACGCTTCAGCAAAAGTGCTGTAGCCCGGTTTAGAGAGCAGCCGTCCACATACAGGCATCAGATCAACGGGGCGATAGTGGTTGTCAGTAATTTTGATCAAGTTTGGTAAGTCTGGAGCGTTGCGATCGAAGGTCAGGAACTGCCAGTCAGCAAACTGCTGCAAATTTTGGTAGGGAATTTCATTTAGCCCTAAGCCGCCAAAGGTCATCAAAACCGTGCGGTCATGGCTTGCCGTTAGCCCAAACGTTTCTCGTAGTTGAGACACACTGTAGCGTGGTGAACCACCCGTTAAGCCCACATCCTGTATCACCGGAAACGCGCTCATCGGCTCATGCAGCGGTAGGCGAAACAGGCGATCGCACTTGCTGAAGCACTCGGCAATCCAGTCAGCCATATCGACAAACTCGCCGCCCCACGGTCGATAGATAAAATCCCAACCAAAGTTGCTCATCATCCAGCAGGGCACCTGAGCCGCCTTTGCCAGCAAGGTGGCGATCGGTGGAATATCTGCCAAAATTAGCCCCACCCGATTTTGCTTAATGAAGTTGACCTCAGAGGCAATCAGTTTGTTTTGCTGTGCCCGCAATTGCTGGAGCCGCTCTAGTGTCGCTGGTTTGTCCATCGTGACGCTATCGGCTTGCAGAATACCAACATCAAACGCCCTGGGACGATGGATGAAATCAGTTTGAATATAGGCTTCTAGCAGCCAGCGAGGTGCTGTTGTGACCAGAATCAGCAACACGTCGGGACAGAGCCGCTGAATGGCAGCCGCCACAGAAGCAGCACGAGTCGCGTGTCCAAACCCATGATTTGTGATCGCCAAGTAGAGAATCGGTCGGGGCATGAGTCAATGTTGGAGCGATCGCCCAAACGGGAACAATTAAGACTGAATGGTGCAGCTCTCGCTAGTTTAACGTCTCCTTAAAGGGTATTCAGCAATCCAGCCGAGAAAGTCGAGTCAACCAATAGAGTAAACACCACTTTTTCACCGGCACAATCATAATAGATAGAAGAAGCTTGCCAAGAAAAATTTACGGCTGGGTAGAGGTAGATTTTGCCAGACCCTTCATCAAACCGCAAACCTTTTTGTAGACTCTGCCCCTAAGGGTATTTTGTTTGCTAGAAATCTTCCAAGCTCATAGTCTCAAAAAATCTGCATCTGCCGCCTTGATAGACAACTGGCGTTGTTAAAGCCTAGCTTTGATGGCATTAAATCAGGGTATTCATAACCGTCACTGCTAGCGCTAACTTTACACAAACAATGACGTATGCGAACAGAAACTTTTTATGCAGATCTAGCACCTCTGAAGCAGTTTCTAGAGATTACTAAACCTGAAAACTTTCGCTCTGTGCCAGACGATTGGTATGTTGTAGTCACAGACATTGTTGAATCCACAAAAGCGATCGAAGAAGGGCGCTATAAAGACATTAATCTTTTAGGTGCTTGCTCAATTATTGCCGTCTTGAATATAGCGCGAAAAATTGAGATTCCCTTTGTTTTTGGTGGCGATGGTGCGTCAATTGTCATTCCACCAACGCTCTATGCAGGCACGAAGAAAGCCTTACTTTCACTCCAACAGCTTGCTCAATCAGAGTTTGATCTCAAATTGCGGGTTGGCATTGTGCCTGTTGCCGTGGTGACGGCAGCTAACTATGCTGTCAAAGCAGCAAAACTGAGAGTTTCAGAAAACTATAGCCAAGCCGTTTTTATAGGTGGCGGTATGACTTACGCCACTGAATTAGTCAAAGCGCCTGGTGAGGCAAATATTTATCGACTGCAACAGCCTGATGCCGTTCTTGATGTGGATTTGTCGGGTCTAGAGTGCCGTTGGCAAGATATTCCTACCAAGCATGAAGAGATTCTTAGCCTCATCATTATGGAGACAGGGCAGCATCTCGGTAAGGCTGGTGCCGCCTATCAAAATGTAATTAAGCAAATCGAAAAAGTTTACGGAAACGATTTAAGTTATCACCCAGTTGTCGCGAATGAGCCTAACCTAACGTTTCAAACAAAGCATTTAATTAAAGAAACGAAACTGCGATCGAAGTCAAATAGTTGGTTCCATCGTACTGCCTATTTATGGAAGATCAAACTGGAGAATTTTCTAGGACTGATCTTTATGAAGTTCAAGCTTAAAATTGGTGACATGGATTGGGGCGGCTACAAAAAGGTTTTGACAGAAGCCACCGACTATCGAAAGTTTGACGATATGCTGCGGATGGTAATATCGGGCACTAAGCTTCAACGAGAACAGCTGATCAACTATCTTGAAGAGCAATACAAAGCGGGGCATTTAGTCTACGGCACCCACGTCTCTGATCGTGCACTTATGACCTGTCTAGTGTTTGAACACAACGGTCCTCAAGTACATTTTATTGATGGTGCCGATGGTGGCTATACGTTAGCAGCAAAAGCCATGAAAGCCAGAATGCACCGTAAAGTGCTGAACTGGAGTTCGTATGTCTCGCTCAACAGACGGCAAAAAAGATCTGCCAGTAAAGCCCTTGATGGAAAGCTTAGGGCTGAATGACAGGAGTAGAACTCAAAACGTTACGCCCCACTTCTCTGCATAAACTGTCGAATCGCTTCTACTAGTTGATCGATTTCTGACTCCAGCGTGAGGTAGTGGATGCAGGCGCGCACACAGTCAGGGTTGAGGATCACGCGGAGCATGAAGCCGTTGGATTCTAAAAACGAGACTAGTTGATTGTGAGTCCTACCCGGTAGCTGAAACGAAACTAACCCTGCTTCGGGTGGGGTTGATCGCAAGCAGACGACACCCGGCAAGTCGGCTAACTGTTGCCAAAGCGCGTAACTCAAAGTTTGGAGGCGCTGATAACGAGCTTCAGCAGTGCCCCATTGGTGATGGAGCGCGATCGCAGCCCGCAGTCCGGCATACAACGGATAGGCTGAGGTTGCCAGTTCATAGCGTTGCCCGTTGGGTTTCCAGCCCGTTGGTTGTCCGTGGCTGTCTGCTGTAATGCCACGCCAGCCAATAAAGGTAGGGGGTAAACTTGCCAGCGCTTCAGGGCGAATGTACAGCCCACCCAAACCTTCGGGACCGCACCACCATTTGTGTCCTGTAAAGGCATAAAAATCTGCCTGAAGTTGATCAAGCTGCAATGGCAGCACGCCAACCGACTGAGCCGCATCGACCAGAACCTGAATGGGCTGATGGCTAGGATACTGATGGCAAACTGCAGTGATCGCTGCCAGGGGAAGCACTTGTCCCGTATTCCAAAGGATGTGACTGAGGACAACGAGACGGGTAGTGGGTCGCAGGTGTTGCTCTAACACTGCCACAGGATCGCCTACATTCAGCGTTTCTTGAAAGGGGCAGATAGAGACTTCAATACCAAACCGACGTTGAAGTTCTCGCACAGCGGCAATAATGCCGGGATGTTCGCAGTCAGATAGTAAGAGGTGATCGCCCGATCGCCAGTTGATGCCCCAGAGCGCAATGTTGCAACCTGCCGATACATTCTCAGTCAGGGTAATCGCTTGAGAGGTAGTGCCGAGTTCTGCTGCGATCGCGCGTCTGGTCAGTTCTGCCTCATTTACAATCCAGGTGTTGCTCTGGTTGGAGAATGGACCCAACTGCTGAATCTGGACATAAGACTGTTGGATGGCTTCGAGCGCCACTTCTGGCAGTGGTCCTTGTCCACCGTAGTTAAAATACGCTTTGTTGGCTAAACCAGGAAATTGTTGCCGATACGTGAGCAAGGACGCTTGTGAAGTAGAACTTTGAGAAGTAAAAATGCCTGTCATGGTAACGTACTGGTAGAGACAAAGCGCTAGCATTCTAGCAGGTGAATTTAGCTTTTGCTGAGCTGTCAGGAGTCAGAAGTTATCAGTAACTCAGGGCGCAAACGATTCAAAACTTAGAGTCAATTTGAACATTTCCTGTTAGCTTACAAGAATGTTACTTACTGCCGAACTGTTACTTAACTATCAGCGCTGTAGCCGACGAGCGTTCTTAGACTTGTATGGGGATCGCAGCCAACGTGATCCACCCAGCGATTACCTGCTGAAGCTGCTGCAAGACAGTCAAACGAACCAGCGATCACTACTTGCCGATCAGGATGCCCGTCAGCCCAGCTACGCGCCGAGAGACTGGAAGGCTGGAGCAGTGGCAACGCTAGCGATGATGGAGCAGGGTGTAGAACGCATCTATCAGGGTGTCTTAATTGCAGAAGGCACAAATGGCGTAACGCTGGTAAGCAATCCTGATCTACTGGTGAAGCAACCAGGGCAGTCTCATTTTGGCGACTGGTTGTATGCACCTACTGAGATTAAATTAGGCAAACGTCCCAAGCTGGAATATCAGATTATAACGGCGTTTCATATGCTGGTGCTGGCGCAAGTGCAGGGAGCATGGCCCGAAACAGCATGGCTGCTGCTGCGAGAACGAGGCGCTTACTCAGTCGATCTATGGGAAATGCTGCCTCGTATGCAGGCGATCGTTGACGAATGCATTCAGGTAATGCTTCAAACAGAAGCGCCAGAGGTATTTATTGCCCGAAACCGGTGCAGTTTATGCCATTGGTTTGGGCACTGCTACGCGATCGCCAAAGCCGAACAGCACCTTTCTCTTCTACCTGGCGTGACACCCAGCCGCTACCTCCAGCTTCAGGCGTTGAATGTGACAACGGTAAAAGGGGTTGCGGAAATGAATGCGGCACGCCTTGCACCACTACCAGGCTTTGGCAGTGAAACAGCCCACAAATTAGTGCGCCAGGCGCGATCGACTCTACATAACCGAGCCCTGTTGATTGAGCCGTTAGCCAGTACCATGCTAGCGGAGCTGCCAACTGCACCAGTGGAACTTTATTTTGACATTGAAGCCGAGCCAGCGCTGAATTTAGTCTATCTACATGGCGTGCTGGTGGTCGATCGCCAGTCCCAAACCGAACGCTTCTACCCGTTATTGGCAGAACGCCCTGAAGATGAAGGGCTTGTGTGGGAGCAGTTTCTCGATTTGGTCTGGCAATATCCCACTGCTCCCGTCTATCACTTTTGCCCGTTTGAAGTGCAGACGGTCGAGCGACTCGCCAAACTCTACGGCACTTCGCCACAACGCATACGCCCCTTATTAGCCCGCTTCGTCGATCTGCACGAGCGGGTTACACGTATGGTGACGCTGCCTGTTGAAAGCTATGCGTTGAAGCCGATCGCCCGATGGCTCGGTTTTGACTGGCGTGACCCCAGCGCCAACGGTGCCCAATCGATTTACTGGTATGCTCAGTGGCTTTCAACAGGCGATCGCGCTTATCTCGACGCAATCCTTACCTATAACGAAGACGATTGCCGTGCCACTTATCATGCGAAAGATTGGCTGGTGAATTTTTTACAGGAGAGCTATCAGGCAGAGCTTGCTTAAGCCTTACTAGGCTCACAGCATTACTAAGCGATAGACAATGCAATTGCACTCTTGAACAAGACGCTCGCCACAACACTCGATGTTAAGCGCAATACGGTTAGATGCCGCTTCACAGTATTCACGCAAAGCGCTGTATCACAGATTTTTAATGTCTTACATCCTTGCTAGAGAACTGATCTTGGCAAGCTTGTCTTGACTTAGCCCTTCTAGCTCACTCAGGTGAAGCCAGCCTTCCTTGACTAACCCAGCAAAGACAAAGGGCAAAGCGGAATATTCGTAGTCGTACTTACCCTCAACCTGGTGCCTTTTAGCGCTCAAAAAGTCATGTAAACGCCAGAGTTCACCTAGCTCTGTGAGTGTACTGGTTTCTTCTTGAACTTGTTTTAGTAGCGCCTCAACTTCTCGCTTATAAGCTTGATCAAAAGCCGTTCGAGCGATCGTTTTTTCAATGTCAGTCCACTCAGCTTCACTTGCTTGCATGACTCAATCTAAAACCTGTGTGATCGTTAAAGGGGCTGGAATAATTACGTTTGTTAAGTCGGTCTCAGCACTGCTGTTTAAAGAGCGCTCTCTGCAATAGTTGGAAGGATTGAAGCAAAGGAAACCTGAGGAAATCCCTTCCTCAGGTTCTTTAAGTCACGATCCTTAGGAATGAGAATTGATTGCTTGGAATGACGTAGAGCGCAGGCTTAGAGCAAAAATCCCTGAGCTGGTTGCAGGAACTTACCTGCCCAAGACTACGCCCGTACAAGTCCATAGCCAATAGGCTTGCAGTCGCTCGATCGCTCACGCTTGACAGCGATCGCTCGTTTACTTAACGAACCAGATTCAAAAGTTCCTTTGGAGACGCTAACAAGTCAATCGCTACGAAGAAGATTTTACCGTTGGGGTTGAGCAAGAACCGCCAAGCCATATTCATGCCTACGGCTGCACCAAACCAGGGGGTCTGAACCTTGCCTGTCACTTTCACCTGAAGATAGCCATCATCTGCGGGTTCAGCAACGCCGCGCTCTGGCAGTAGGTTGAGGTTCTGGCATTCTTCCCGGAAAAACCGCATGATCGCTTCTTTGCCAACGATCGGTCGTTGAAAGGGAGGTTGTAAAGCGCCATCTTCGACAAAGAGCGTAATGAGTTGATCAAAGTCATTGGCATTCAAGTTATTCATGTAGCTCAACACGGTTACGTTGTCGAGACCTTGAATGGTCACTTGAGTCCGCTGAGAGGCTTCCTTAGGCACAACCACAGGTTCAGAAACTCTGGTGTAGCTGCCTAATTTACTGGCATCAAAACCCATATCTACAACAGAGTTCCGTAAGACAGTAATCTGTTGCCCTTGATCCAGGGTTTTAAGGGTTTCCAGAACAGCGGTGGCGTTAGCTGAAAGTTTGTAGCCAGCCGGAATCGGCGCGACAGTGCCTTGCTCCATCCATTCCCCAAGCTGATTCCAGAAGCCGAGCTTGATATTAGGTGACCAAGTGGCGTAGGTGCGGCAGATAGGGGTATCTGCATGATTTGCTAAATCACACATGACCTGAGTCTGTTCCTCAAAGGTCATCTGCTTAATTTGGTTCAGGGTTCCCTCAGCAAACTGCATACTGGCTGCACCGGGAGCTGCTACTGTGACGGTTTTGCCCATTTCTAGAAAAGCAAACCATGTCCATGCCAGTTGATCTTCGGCACTTAGTTGATTAAACCGTGCAGTTAAAGCAGGCACGGCATCAGCCGATAATGTACCGGGAAAAATACTACGGGCGGAATCGATCGTAATTGCCATCGGAGGTCTACCCCACTAAGTTTGTAATTGACCGAAGGTGAAGCAATAGTCTCCGGAGATACAGATTTACTCTCCACTCGTTAAATTATCACGAAATGTTACAGAAAATTAAGTTATGTTGCGATTAAGTTAAAAAATTGGCTATGGCAGTGGCTGTAGTGCTTGGGGAGTAAGCACTACAGCACATGATTATTTTTGAGCTAAAAGTTCTTTAAGCGTTGATGCGTTTTCTAGGAAGCTGTTGGGCAATCGCTCCTTACCCATCTAGTTGAGATCGCCCGCTCACTTCCGACTCCACAGCACCCAGTGCTTTCAACGAGGATTTTTGGGCTTCTGTAAGTCCAGTGACGCCTGTAATATCCATGCCCTCATAGATGCGATCGAACTTAAGTTGGCGTAACCGACTGCACTTCTGCACATCCCAAAGCTGCACCGAGCCATCTTCGCTACCACTGACTAGCAACGTACTATCAGGGCTAAAGGCAACTGACCGAATAGCAGCGGTATGTCCCCAGCGAAGTGTATCTAAGCAAGCTCCTGTAGAGACATCCCATAGCTTTACAGTGGCATCGCCGCTGCCGCTGGCAAGCAGGCGACCATTGGGGCTAAAGGCGATCGCGTACACCTGTTTGGTATGGTCTTTGAGCGTCTGGATGCTGTTACCAGTAGCAACGTCCCACAGTTTGATGGTCTGATCTTCGCTACCGCTAGCGATGGTGCAACCATCCGGGTTAAAGGCAACCGCCCAAACAATCTCTTCATGGTCTGCCAGCGTTTTCACACACTGTCCTGTTGTCACATTCCACAGCTTTACTTTGCTATCAGCACCACCACTGGCAAGGGTTTGCCCATCCGGGCTAAATGCTACTGTCCAAACCCAGTGAGTATGTCCTTCCAGTGTTTTGAGACATTGCCCAGTGGTTATATCCCACAGACGAATGGTGCGGTCTTCACTGCTGCTGGCAAGCAAGCGACCATCAGGGCTAAAGGAGACAGTCCAAATCCAGTTAGTGTGTCCCTCTAAGGTCTGACAGCGCTGGCTTTGGCGATCGCTCAGGTCCCATAGCCGAATGATGTTGTCGCTACCTCCCGTAGCAAGTATGGGTTCAATGGGATTGAAGGCGATTGATCGCAGTCGTCCTCTGCTTTTAGGTTCTTGTAGCGTGCCATGCTGATCATGATGAATATTCCAGAGCCGCACAATATTGTCATCACCAGCACTAGCAGCGGTTTGACCATCTGCACTAAAGGCAACCGCATATACACCTCGCAAGTATCCTTGCAACACATTAAGCAGCTTGCCATTGGTGACATCCCATAACCGTACTGCCTGATCATCGCTGCTGCTCAAAAGCGTGCGGCTATCCGGGCTAAAGGAAATCGACCAGACCTGGCTAACGTGCCCTGTTAATACTTTCAGGCATTCGCTACTTTGGCTATTCCAGAGCCTAATAGTGCGATCTTCGCCACTGCTAGCAAGAGTTTTGCCGTCAGGACTAAACCGCACAGCGTAGACTTTTTTGCTGTGCCCTTTAAGGGTTTCAAAGCACTGCCCGGTGTGAATATCCCAGAGTTTAACGGTCTGGTCTTCGCTGCTACTGGCAAGGATTTGCCCATTGGGACTAAAACGGACTGAGTAAACCTGGCTAGTGTGACCAAGCAGCGTTTTGAGGCATTTTCCCTGGCTGTCCCATAGCTTAATGCTGCCATCAGCACTGCCGCTTACCAAGCGATGCGGGTTGATCGGGTCAAAGGCGACTGACCATACCCAGCCAGTATGTTCTTTAAGCGTGGCGCGACAGTCACCACTAGCTGCATCCCAGAGTTTAATCGTTTGATCTTCGCTGGCGCTAGCGATCGTCTTTCCGTCTGGGCTAAAGGCAACGCTATACACCTTACTGCCGTGCTGGTTGAGCGTATGCAGACAGACACCTGTTTGCACATCCCAGATTTTGATCGTGTAGTCGGCACTGCCGCTGACCAGTCGCTTACTGTCAGGGCTGAAGGCGAGTGCCCACACCCACGCTGTATGCCCTTTGTAAAGCTGAATTTGCTTGTTGTCCGCTGCCTGCCAAAGCCGAATTTCGCCATCACCAACCCCTGTGGCAAAAAAATTGCCATCGGGACTGTACTGAACAGAGACCAAACTGGCTAAGCCTAAGATTTCGGCAAAGACTGAACCGCTGAGATCGGCATTTGTGAAGCTAGTGTCCTGAAGTTTGACGTTTTTTAAGTAAGCACGCCAGATCGTTAAGGCAGAAAAATCGCGCCCGCTGAGATCAGACTGAGGGTAACTGCTTTGAATTTGACAGAGTAAATTGATAAGATTGCCGACTGCATAGCCCTTTTTGGCAAATGGCTGACCGCGCAGGCGATCGAAACTACGACGAATCGAGGCTTCGAGATCCGCTTCATACAAATCAAGCAATTTTGTCTTGATTGGTGCAAGAATCTCTTTCTCTTGTGCTTTACGAATATGATCCAGCGCTTCTGCTTTTACGAGAGCGTAGCTGTTGAGAAAGCGCAGCTTTTTCCAGCTTAAAACTGCCTCTTCTGTTTGTTCGAGCAATTGCTCAATTTCAGTTGTAATTTGCTCTATTAGCTGTTCGGTGATGTACTCCATAATCACAGGCAGTTGACCAAGTTTGCCTGAATCAGATTGTCCCGTAATCAGCGATCGACGTGACAATGATTCCACAGCTTCTAGCAAGCGCATGGACGATTCTGGAATGGGAATATCTTGCCTTAAAGCGGCTAAGGAAACAGGGTTACGGTTGATCGCCAACCAATACATCACCCGTTTTTCTAAATTGGAGAGACGCTCAAACTGTTGATCTAGAAGGGCGCGAATGTCTCCATAAACGGCAGTCTCTTGTTTAATTTGCGCTAAAAAGTCAGCGACCGTATTGTTGAAGAGATCATAAATTGTGGTGGCGACAATTTTAAGCGCCAGGGGATTGCCAGAGTAACGATCGACCAGCTCACCAAGTTCGGCATCAGAGCCATCCAACCCTTTATCTTTAAAGATCAAACGTGCTTCTGCCTGGTTCAGTCCATCCAGTTGCAGCACCTTTACAGGAAGATTTTTTCCTTCTAACGCAGCGGCATCCTTTGGCTTTTCGCGACTGGTCAATAGCAAACAGCTTTGATGAGCGGCTTCACCCAGTTTTTTGAACAGGTAGCCATACATTTCGTACCCATCTTTGTACTCGCCTGCGTGATCGTAATCTTTACCTTCACCACTCCGCAGAATGGATTCCACATTATCGAGAATAATCAGGCAACGATGCTCTCGCAACACTTGCAATAAACGTAAGATGCGGCTGTTTTCGTCGTCTGGCAAGTCATCAGAGCCACTAGGTAAAAACTTCAGCAGTTCTGCCAGGGTATCGGTAAGGGGTGGCGCGTTGCGGAGCGATCGCCAGATCAAGTATTTGAAATCGTACTGCACTCGTTGGGCGATGCGGGCAGCAAGTGTAGTTTTGCCGATCCCACCAATGCCTAACACAACAACTAACCGGCAGCGATTGGCAGCGCGATTGCTACCAATGGCATCACCGACAATCCACTCATCTAACTCAGTAAGCTCTGCTTCGCGTCCACAAAAATCTTCTACATCGACCGCTTCACCCCAATCCTGATAAATTTCAGACTGAGCAGGTTGCTGCGCTTCGTACTCAACCAGTAGCTTTTGCTTGAGATGGGTCAGTTTCTTGTTGCCACCGACTTCAATGCGAAATTTCTTGTAGCTCTCTCCGAGGCGCTTGCGGACTGCCGCTTCACTAATTTCAAGAGTTTTTGCAATCTCGGCACCAGGGTGATCAGCAAGCGCTAGCACAAGTGCCTCTAGCTCTGTATGGGTCACTCCATGCCGGGTTGCCACCTCGGCAATAAAGGTATCAGGGAGAGTGAGCATGAAATCGTACACTCCTAAGGCACACGCTTGCCTGTCAGCTATCTCTATGTGATGTCAACTATCTTTGTGTGAGATGCCCGTTATAGCATGAGGGCTAACGTTACTTATACCGAGGCAAAAAGGTTTTATCATTCTCTCAAAATCAGCACTGCAATCTTTATAAACTGACACAAGTAAATCGTGTCAAGCTTCTTTATAGGTTGCATGGTACGCCGATTCTGCATAGATGCTTACAAAACTAGATAGATTAAAAAACGCTTACTGCTAGAAATTAGACATAAAAGCAGCCTTGCTCACTCACGTAAGAAGTTTCTGGACAATTTCAGCGCCACTTTAAGATCTTTGTAACTTTTACTACAAAATGAGTTTTATAGGTTTGTGAGAATGAAGTTATAGCAAAAAAAAATGAGTCATAATCTAAAATATCTCAGTCTGAGAAAGGCTTTTCGCAACTGAGAAATCTGGACTCTTATCTTTTTATTATAGCTTGGTTAACGTTGTGTGAGAGTGACGATGCCGTTTCAAACTTGTCTGAAGTCAGGAGCCGTACCACAAATGTGGAGGTTGCTCCAGTTAACTCGATTCTGCCCTCTATCGACATTAAGGACTCTGCTATGCCCCCAACGATTGCAAAATTTTTGACTGGCGCGGATGCAATTCAACTCTTTGTCGGACTTGCGCCACAGCCTCTAACGTCGGAACAGAACGATCGCCGCTCACTAACGAAACCGACCGCGCACTCAACGCTGGTTGCCTTACCGTTTGTTTTTTCTCACACAACCTTCCGTCTGATCGAAATGCTGTCTGTAACCCAGCATGGCGAATTCTTAACCAGTAGCCGAAAGGGCAAGTTTCAAACGCTTGTAGAGGTAGGGGGACACGTTTGCCAGCGGCAATGTCTCAGCGATACGGAATTACAAGCGGTACAGCAACTCTATCAACAGATCGAACGACAACTAGGGCACTGGCGATCGCACTAGCATCCCTCAGTGTTTGCAGTTAAGAAAACCCTTTCTGGCGCGATTATACAGGCTAGAACCCCTGCGTGCTAAAAGACAACAACCCATTTACGCAACCATTGCGTCTGGCTCTAAGCGGCTTGAAGTCCACAGTCAGCGAAGTGACGATCACTTGCTGGCTTTTTTTGGTTTAAAAAAATCGATTAGGAGAGCAACGGTCATGAATCTCGATGCCTTTCGACCCAAACCCATCCGACATTTACCACAACGAGTTGCCGCCCGACTGGAAGTCTGTGATACAGGGCTATTGCGAGTCGCCTACGGCGGTACGTCTTGGCGTTTCAAGCTTCTGGTCTCAGTCGGGCAGGTCATTCAGCTAACACCTGGTCAGACAGTCACAATCATTGGTGTAGAAGACACCTTAACCTTGATTGTTGAGGTTTGAGGGACTTCCATGCCTCCTTTGTTTGCTTAGATCCCCGGCTTTGTTAAAAAGTCAGGGATCTGGGTAATCGAGTAAACTTTGGTGAAAGTGCGGTTTATAAGGATAGAAGCCAGCTATGACGGAAATCTTTTTGGCAGGAGCAAGCCGAGGCGTAGGGCGCGAAATTGCAAAAAGCCTTATCGCCCAAGGAAACCATGTTGTTGCACTGCTGCGATCAGAGTCTGCCCGTCCAGATTTGGAAGCACTGAGTATTACCGTGGCAATTGGCGATGCACTGGATGCTGACGCGATCGCGTCTCTGGTAGCTAAACAGCCTTTTGATGCGATCATCAGCACCTTGGGCGGCAAGCCAACGGACGGCGAGCGGGCTGACTTTAAAGGCAACCGCAATTTAATTGATGCCGCTGTTAAGGCTGGCGTGAAGCGGTTTATTCTAGTGTCGTCAATTGGCACAGGCGACAGTGCTGCGGCCTTACCACCACAGGCGCTCGAAACCTTGGGTGCTGTCCTGGCAGAAAAAGAACAGGCAGAAAACCACCTTACTGCCAGTGGCTTAACTTATACAATCATTCGTCCCGGTGGGTTGAAATCGGAGCCACCCAAAGGGAGTGCGGTGCTAACCGAAAATCCTAATATTGCTGGCTCCATTCATCGTACGGATGTCGCGCATCTTGTTGTTAGTGCTCTCACATCTGATCGCGCCAACAACAAGATTTTGTCAGCCGTCGATCGTACGATGCTGTTTGGTCAGCCAGAATTTGAAGACTTTGCGCTGTAAGAGATTGAGCACTCATCTGCTTCATCGCTTGTTGGAGTTGAGTGCCCCAAAGGGCTTCAGCCACCCGTCGGCAAGGGCGCTATCTAGCACAAGACGAGTCCCTGCAAACAGTAAGAGGCTTTCTGCGCCCAGGAGAACTAGCGGCAGCAGAGCACTTGGTAAAAGGGCGATCGACTCATGCAGCGTCCCTTCCATCAGTGCCAGTCCACGCACCAGCCCAAACGCTAGCACAGCACCAGATTTGAGGTGTGGATTCTGGTCTTGTCGGATGATATAGCGGTAGGTAATACCAAAGAGGAAGCCAGAGAGAGCCGCGATCGCGCCACCAATCAGCAGCCTTAAGCTATCTGCGCTAGGCGACCATGCTGCAAACTGGGCAAAACGGAGCGACAACCACCCCTGCGCCAGTACCAGCGCACCAAAAATCACACTAGCTGTCAGCGCTCCTATCAGTCCGGCTTTGACCGATTCTAGCCGTTCAGCCAGCGGAGTTTCGGTTGACACAGAGGTAGTGGCGCTTAAGGGCGCGATCGCTGTTTCGGTTAATTCATCGCGTTCCATCCGTGCAGTCATGGGGCAGCTTTGCAAGTTCCAGAAATTTGATTCTAAAGCGAAACGTCCACCCCTGTCTGTTGCCCATCAGCTAATATGTCTCTGCTACACCGTGCCTAGAGGTACCCCTTTGCACTATGATCAGCGTTGACGTTGTTTTGTAGTGCTACGGTCATGGATATTGTGACGTTGGGTTGGGTTTCTTTGTTGGTAGTATTTACATTCTCTATCTCGCTCGTCGTCTGGGGTCGCAACGGCTTCTAGTGTGACGTTGTTAGTATGGCAGAACGATAGGTTGGTAACTCGAGCGTGGAAACTACTGCTTTTAATGTTCTCGTTCTAATAACCTTTGGGCTGCTGGTCATTATCAGTGGTGGTGTTGGTTATCTCACTTTTGCAGAATGGCGCGATCGCCGTCGTCGTGAACAGGATCTTCGTGGCGATCGACCCATTCGCAGCAGCACAAATAAAGTGGATAGTGCGCGCAGTGCTGATTCAGCTCGCAAAGTGAAAAGTAGCAAAACCAAAAGTAGCGCCAAGAAGAGTAGCGCTAAGAAGTAATTTGTGAATCCAAGTAATGACCACTAGCGATCGCTGCTTTGAAAGCGGGAGCAAGTTTTTCATAGGATTTCATAGGATACAATCCGTGGCTTAAATCTTTTCTAAACTAAGGAAACCTTGGCAGGTAACAAGCGTTCTGACATCAAGATAGAGAACGGTTACAGGTCAATTTAAGATACCTTAGAAAAACGTCAGCTCTAGTCAGACTGCATGAATACTGAATCGGAGAAACAATTTCCCTGGGTTTCCTTTGGCTTACTGCTTGTTGCCTATGCTTCGCTCGGTTGGTTATTAGCAAGTCCAGACCTGACTAGTCCAGCATGGCTAGCCTCAGCTTGCTACCAAACGTTTGATCTTGCTAGGGGTACGCTGTCGGCAACAGTGCAGCCGCGAAGTATTTGCCGTCTAATAGTCAAGGAAAATCTTTTCGGGGCAGCACTAGCGTTTGCTTGGATTATTGTTGCGTCGATCGCGTTTCGATCGCCGTTAACCAGCTTTAGCCGTTTCATTGTCCGCTGGTTCAAATCCGATACAGTGGCTTTTTTGTCTCTATGCGTTATTGCAGGAATGCTAACGCTTATTCTATTCTGGCTGAAGCTTTTTCTCCACATTACAACGATTTTGGCAAGTGAAGCGCTGGCAAGAATTGACCTGCAAACATTAGGGTTCAGCACAGCTCAAGCTTTCTGGATTCTCGTAATTCTTTCATCCATGGGTTTAGGTCTTGGATGGGTTATGCGTTTAGCTATTTGAAGTCGCGCTAACGCATAAAAAAAGCAGCCGTTTGGCTGCTTAAAGAAATGCATGAGGATACAGCAATCGTAAAGCGGTTTAGCCCAAAGCCAAGTGCAGTTACGGTATTTGCAACGCCTCAAGAACCAGCATGACTTGAGAGGGCATTATGTGAGGGACACTGTAGAAACCGTCACATTCAATCTCATGCTCATCCTCAAAGCCCCTGAGACTGTCCATAAGCGTTTAACTGTCTCCGTTGCCCTTCAGCACTACACCTGGGGGGCAATTTATTTTTTGCAGCAATTTTGTTTGTTGATGCTACCCGTTCAGTGTTCTAGCCAAAACTGTAAAAGTCATTAAAGCAGCCGGAAAATGAACGGATAACGGAATGCTTGGTCAGGCTTGTTAAGGCTGTGAGAGATTGCCCAGAGCGTCAGACCCCAATGCACTAGCCACCAAATGCCCCCAGCTAAACCAAGGGTAATAAACGAGAGCGGCACAAGAATCAAGCCATACAACCACACATTGAAGTGAAAGTTAATGGCTTCTTTAGCGTTGTCCTTCACCACAGGATCATCAGAGACAAACAAAACAGCGATCGGGATGGCTATAGAGATCACTAAGCCACTTAGAAAAATTGACCCATGACTTAGAGCCGACAGCAGCTTACGTTTATCGGGATCGAATACTCCAGGACTTTGCATCTTAACCGTCTCCCGCTAAAGGATATTTGCTTACAATTGACAATATACAGTGATTAAAGTCCACTGAAGTTAGTGAGAACACTACTGAGACAGATGAGATTACCGAAGTGACTGTGTCTGTACCGTTATTTTCTATCTCTTACCTCAACTGCAACCTGTGAGCGCTTTAGTGATCAAAGATGGCTGCTATGGGGCATTCTGACAAGAAGAGCTAGTTAAGCAATACGCATAACGGTAAGCGTCAGTACACACATTCTTATGCCATAGTGCCAGAATCATCCTAGATTTAGAGTGCAGATTATGCAGGCTAAAGTAGTTTTAAGGTCAACCTGCGTGACCACTACATTAGCCCTTTGACTGCGGCATTGGCACATAGTCCTTTTAGAGGCTTGTACTTGTATAGACGCTTTGACTCTCAATCCTTAGTTGGTGCTTATGAACGCTAGATCGCCGCATCTGCCTGATCCCAATCCTGGGGACATCACGATTGACGTTGCACACCGAGAGGTGGAAATTGTCTCAATGACGCCCGATGCGCTTAACAAAAGCGTCACTAGCCGTCAAGCAGGTAGCGATCGCAGCCGCGTTGAAGCTGCTCAGGTCGAATCAGTGTATGCCGAACCTGCGCCGCATCGTGGCAACCATTCATTAGAGCTATTAGAAACAGGACAGAAACACTCACCAGGAGGGTCACTTGTCACAGGTAAGCGTAGCTTTGGTGCTTTTCTAGCTCCTCTGACAAAGGACAGATTTAAAGAAGTAGTTAACGATGTCGAGCAAAAGCTCCAGGTCGTACATCAAACCCTGTCCATGCTGGACAATTTGCTTGATGCACAAGGGTTTGACGCGATTTTAGAGGAGATGCTGCGCTCTATTACGCTCAAAACGAGTGAGCTACTGAACGCTGATCGCGCCACGATTTATTTGCTCGACGAAGACAAAAACGAGCTTTGGGCGATCGTGGCAAAAGACGAACGGGGCAACAATCTAGAGCTACGACTTCCTGCCACAGTAGGGATCGCTGGTGAAGTCGCCACCAAGTTGGAAGTTGTGAATATCCCCTACGACTTCTACGACGATCATCGTTCTGAAGCAGCGCGGAGGTTTGATGAAAAGAACCACTACCGCACCTACACAATGCTAGCAATGCCGTTGTTGGATGAGACTGGTAAGCTGGTTGCGGTCGTGCAGTTGATCAACAAGCTGAAGCAAGACCTTGATCCCTATGCATCGTTGGATGAAAAAATCGATCGCGATGGTTTTACCTACAAAGACGAGCAGGTGTTTGAAGAATTTGCGCCTTCGATTCGGCTGATTATTGAATCATCGCGCTCGTTCTACAAAGCGACACAGCAACAACGTGCAGCTTCCGCCTTAATGAAGGCAACCAAATCTCTTAGCCAGAGCAGTCTCGATCTGCAGGAAACTTTGAAAAAGGTGATGGATGAAGCGCAAGAGCTGATGCAGGCAGACCGCAGTACTCTATGGCTCATAGACCGCGATCGTGACCAGCTCTGGACGAAAATCCCGATTAACGGTGTGCTTCAGGAACTCCGTATTCCTATGGGTGCAGGTTTTGCTGGACAGGTGGCAACTACAGGTGAGCCTGTCATTATCCCCTTCGACCTGTACGATGATCCCAACTCCCAAACGTCGAAAGATACTGACAAAAAAACAGGCTACCGAACGTGCAGTATCCTCTGTATGCCCGTCTTTAACGCTAATAGTGAACTAATTGGCGTAACGCAGCTTATTAACAAGAAAAAGCAGGGCGACTATCCTGCCTATGACCCTGCCAATTACCCCGAAGCACCAGACTGCTGGCGAGCAAGCTTTAACCGTAACGATCAGGAGTTTATGCAGGCATTTAACATCCAGGCGGGTGTCGCTCTGCAAAATGCCAAATTGTTTGAGACGGTCAAGCAGCAAGAGCAGATGCAGCGAGACATTCTGCGATCGCTCAGCAACGGGGTCATCTCGACCGACAAAAAGGGCAACATTATCGCCGCGAATGAAAGTGCCAAAAAACTACTTGGACTCAGCGATGGCGACACCCTTGAAGGCAAAGTCGTTAGTGACCTTATTAAGCTCGATAAAGCTGACTTTACCAAATGGTTTGCGACGGGGTTGAGTGGCAAAGACGAAAAGAGCCGTCAGCAATACTACCCTGACCAGCTTTTGCATCCTTACAAGGGTGACGAGCAACACAGCATTAATATCTCGATCAACACGATCGCTGATGCCAAAGATGCGGCGACGGTATCGGGTGCGTTGGTGGTGATGGATGACATTAGCGATGAAAAACGGCTCAAAAGCACGATGTATCGCTACATGACTCAAGAGCTAGCCGAACAGCTTCTCGAAAATCCTGATGCAGCAAAAATGGGCGGCGATCGCAAAGATGTCACTGTCCTCTTTTCCGACATCCGCAGCTACACCACTCTGACTGAAACGTTGGAAGCCGAAGCTGTGGTCGAAATGCTCAACAAGTACTTCGAGTCGATGGTGGATGCAGTCTTTCAACACAAGGGTACCCTCGACAAATACATTGGCGATGCCATTATGGCTGTGTTTGGCTCACCGCTACCGCTGGATGACCATGCCTGGATGGCAGTACAAACTGCGATCGAAATGCGTCGTCGCCTGACACTCTTCAATGCCGATCGTATTGCTGAGAATCAACCACCGATCAAAATCGGCATTGGTATCAATTCTGATAGCGTCATCAGTGGCAATATTGGCTCTAGTAAGCGGATGGAGTTCACCGCGATCGGCGATGGTGTTAACTTGGGCTCGCGGCTTGAAAGCGCCAGTAAGCAATATGGCATTGATATTGTAATTAGCGAGAACACATTCAAACCCTGTGCCGATCGCATCTGGACGCGCGAACTTGATTACATCAAAGTCAAAGGCAAAAATCGCCCTGTCGCCGTCTACGAATTAGTAGGGCTACAATCAGAGCCTATCCCTGACGCTAAAAAACGTATTATTGAGTATTACGGCACTGGGCTAAAGCACTACCGCGATCGCAAATTCCCCCTGGCAATGGGTGCCTTTGGTATGGTGCTGGAGATCGACAAAGACGACAAATCTGCCAACCTGCATCTGGAACGCTGCCAGCACTGGCTCAAAAACCCGCCACCAGAGGAGTGGGATGGGTCGTGGATGATGACAGAGAAGTGAGGATGAGGTCTAAAGGATGAAGAATGAGGCGTGTTGAGTTTTACCCTACTCCCGATTCCTCACTCTCTACTCCCGAGGCTTTAAATGGTTTCGTCGCTGTAACTGCTAATCCCGCTAGGCGCAGATTATGTCAGTGACCGCTACAACATTTGAGCAGGCAGATGCGATCGCTGCTCGTCTCACTGAGCGTAAGGATCGCTGGTTGCACGTTAGTATTCCTGATCGTATTCTCTGTCTACAACGCTGTCTGGAGGATGTGAAGGCAGTTGCACCAGAGTGGGCGGCAGCAGCGTGCCGTGCCAAAGGTATTGATCCAGCAGCAATGTTAGCTGGAGAAGAATGGTTTGTTGGACCGATCGCAATGATGGCGTATCTACGCTCGCTGATGACGGCTCTAAAGGCAAACGGGCAACCGCCACCCGTTCAGCAACACTTGCAAAACGGGCAATGGGTCGCGCAGGTCTTTCCCGACAATGTGATCGATCGTTTGCTGTGGCTTGGCTTTAGGGGAGAGGTATGGCTGCAACCGGGACAACTGCCAACACAAGGATTAGTGTATCGGCAAAAGCCCATTGCTGGCACCCTGGCGCTGGTACTGGGAGCAGGCAATGTATCATCAATCGCGCCGCTTGATGCCCTTTACAAGCTGTTTGCTGAAGATGCTGTCGTCTTACTCAAGATGAATCCTGTGAACGAGTACATGGGAGCCATTCTGGAAACGGCGTTTCAATCATTGCGGCAGGATGGTTTCCTTGAAATTGTTTATGGAGGAGCCGAGCTAGGTCGTCATCTTTGTCAGCATCCGCTGGTTCAAACCATTCATATTACAGGGTCACACCACACCCATGACGCGATCGTCTGGGGCACGACACCTGTTGAGCAGTCACAGCGCAAGGCAGCACAACAACCGTTACTGACGAAACCGATCACCTCTGAACTGGGTTGTGTCACTCCGGTAATCGTCGTTCCGGGTACCTGGTCAGAGGCAGATCTGACGTTTCAAACCCGACATATAGCCGGTATGGTGACTCACAACGCTAGCTTCAACTGTGCTGCAGCAAAAGTCGTTATCACAGCCAGCGGCTGGGCACAACGAGACGCTTTTTGGTCGCAGTTGCGGCAAGAGTTAGCTCAAACGCCAACACGAGTGGCTTACTATCCCGGTGCACAAGAGCGTTATCAAGCGTTTTTAGCACAGTATCCGCAGGCGATCGTGCTTAAGCCTTCGGACGAGCCGATGGACAACGCTGTTATTCCATGGACGGTCATTCCAGGGATACCAGCTAATGCCGGGGAGTATGCGCTTACCCAAGAGGCGTTTTGTGGAGTGCTGGCAGACGTAAGCCTGGATGCCGCCAACACAGGAGTCTTCTTGACGCAGGCAGTTGACTTTGTGAATAAGCAGGTCTGGGGCAATTTGTCCTGCACGCTGCTAGTCGATTCGCAAACGCAGGCGAAGTGGAGTACTGAAGTTGAGACGGCGATCGACCGACTACGCTATGGCGCGATTGGGGTCAATGTCTGGTCTGGCGTTATTTTTTCGCTGGGTGCCTTGCCGTGGGGGGCGTTTCCAGAAAACTCAGTAGAGACCATTGCGTCCGGACGTGGAGTCGTACACAATGCGTACCTGTTTGAGCAACCACAAAAAGCAGTGCTACGAGCACCATTTCGGCTTAGACCACTACCACTTTGGTTTCCCCGCCACCCAAATTTATTGCGGCTGGCACAGCATTTTACAAATTTACAAGCAACCCTTTCCTGGCGGCACTTTCTCAGAGTTGTACTAGCAGCAGTGCGGGCTAGGGGCTAGTAGAGACGACTCAGAACATAGTCTGCCAGTTTTACCAAAACCTGCCGTGATTCGGATGGTGGAAGGTTAGACAAATGCTCAATCGCGCTGCGTGTATGCTGAGTTGCTAGCGCTCGCGATTGCTCAATACCCTGACTATCGCGTACCAGCAGTAACGCTTGCTCTAAGTCACCTGCTTGGGCAAATTCGCGCTCAATCAAGGCTTCTAAATAGGGTTTCTCTTTAAGAGCATAAAGGACGGGCGCTGTTAAGTTACCGCTTTTCAGGTCAGAGCCGGCTGGCTTGCCTAGCGCGTCTGTCGAACCTGTAAAGTCCAGAATGTCATCAATAATTTGAAAGGCTAGCCCAATATGGCGACCATAGTGAAATAAATCCTCTGCAAGCGCTGGGGGAGCCTCACTCAAAGTCGCAGCAGCTTTAGCGCTGTTGGCAAGCAAACTAGCCGTTTTGTAGTAGCTTTTCTCCAAATACTCATCGATTGACAGGCTGGTCGCAAAGCGATTCAGTCCCTGCTGAATTTCACCTTCTGCTAGATCCATAATGACCTGTGACAGCAGTTTGACCACTTCAAGGTTGTCCAGATTTGCCAGATACCAGGATGATTGAGCAAATAAGAAATCGCCTGCTAGCACAGCAATCCGGTTGCCAAAGCTACTATGAACGGTTGGCACACCGCGACGCAGTTCTGATTCATCTACAACATCATCATGAACCAGGCTTGCTGTGTGGATCATCTCGGTGATTTCAGCTAACCGCCGATGGCGAAGCGTAATCTCCTGGTCGAGCATAGTGGCACGCGAAACGAGAAACACGATCGCGGGTCTGACTCGCTTTCCCTTCGCTCCGAAGAGATGCTCGGCGGCGGCGTACAAAACCGGATGGCGTGCCCCGATGAGGTTCTTGAGGTTGTCCGTTAACGCCTGCAAATCTGCTTCGACAGGAGAAAATAAGGAAGTAGCTGAGGTCATGGATGTCCGACTCAGGCGAGATGATAAGATTACGAAACTTTAACTATTCTCCATCTATCTTAAGCTAAACTACCGACCTCTAGAACATAAAACTTCCTTTTTGTCGCGTTTGAGCAAGCTTGTCAGTATGCGTAAACGCTGCTCTCGCAAAAAGCAACCATTTGTCAAAGGGCTTGTGCAGAGCGTCCAACATCGTGCCAGCATGGGTTACAAGCATTTTGCAGATTAAGCTTTTAGCAGTGCGGCTCAGCCAACGTTCAGTTCCATTCTGGATTACTTGCACTGAAGAAAAACTCGAAGTGCTGTCTCTAACATGGGTAGTTCTCTCATTTTTGAAGTGAGTGTGATTGCTTTGAAAGCTATGCCTCATTCCCAATACAACGAGGCGATGACAGGTAAGCGGTTTACGGTTGCACAGCACGATCACTTATCACGCCCACTTAGTAGAGGTTGAACACATTGCCGATGCTGTTTTGAAGCAGTTAGCATTGGCGCGGAAGGTTGCTCATTCAGCGATCGCAAAGGGTTTAATCAATGGCTTCTAAAATAGGCGCTTGAGCAATCCACTGAGCCGGAACGATTGATTCGACGATCGGCGTATAGCCTAACCAGGGTGCTGCCAGTTGGCTAAATGTCTGTGGGGAACCGCTGACACAAAAGCGAGTGGGTGTCGGCAGGCGGAGATTTCTGAGCGCGAGTAAATCTAGCTCTTGAGCAGCAGCAGCAACGACTGAAACGGCAGGATCAACTAGTTTGACGCTGGCTGGCAAGAGCTGACGCAGGATGGGCGCTAAGTAAGGATAGTGGGTACAGCCGTAGACGAGAGTGTCAATTTGCTGCTGAAGGAGTGGTTCGAGGTACGCTTGGGCGATCGCAGTCGTATACGGGTCATGCAGTCGATCAGCTTCGATCAACGGTACAAATTCAGGGCAGCCTACTTCCCACACCTCGGTGTCTGCGTCGATTTCAAGAATGGCGCGGCTATAGGCTCGGCTGGCAGCAGTGGCAGGGGTAGCAATGACACCAATGCGGCAACCCTGTTGCACGGCGGCTCTAGCCCCTGGCAAAATCAGCCCTAACACAGGGACACTAAACTCAGAACGCACCGCTTCCAGCGCCAGTGCAGAACTGGTGTTGCACGCCATAATGACCATTTTGGTGCCCTGTTGCTCCATCCAGGTCAGGATTTCCCGGACGTACTGCAAGATTTCGGAGGGAGATCGCTTCCCATAAGGCAACCGCGCTGTATCGCCGAAGTAAATGACTGACTCAGAGGGCAACTGACGATACACTTCGCGCAGCACTGTTAGACCACCGACACCGCTATCAAACAACCCGATAGGGGCAGAACTTTGACCTATGCTGGCTTGGCTACCTGCGAAACGTTGACTTGACACTCCACACACCTCCTACTCATACAAACACTTTAATTGCGGCTAAGCTGGCTAGCTTTTAGTTATTACTCGAAGGCTGCGAGGTAATCCAATTACTAAAGCAGTCACTTATTACGCGCCAAGCCCCAAATTCTCACAAATTCTGTTTTTTGCAAAGTTTAGGAACTACGCCCCAGATACCGCAAGATGCCACGGGCGATCGCCCCTGCCATCTGGTTGCGAAAGTTTGGATCAGCCAGTCTAGCAGCATCATTTCGTCCGGTGACAAAGCCAACTTCTACCAACACAGACGGCATCGAAGTGCGGCGCAGCACGTAGAAGCGAGATGATCGCACACCCCGGTCTGGGACACCTGTGCCTTCCAACACGCTTTGGTGGATCGAGCGTGCTAGATCCAAACCGCTCTGATAGTAGTAGGTTTCCAGACCGTTAACATCTGGTCGACTCAAGCTAATGGCATTGGCATGGATACTGACAAACGCTGTGGCATCAACTCGTTGCGCCAGTTGCACACGAGGCTCCAGGTCAAGATCGCGATCGTCGCTGCGTGTCATGACGACTTGTACGCCCTGCTGTTCAAGAATAGTGGCGACCTTCTGACTAATATCTAGCACAACGCCTTTTTCTTGCAGCCCACCCACGCCGATCGCGCCTGGGTCAGGTCCCCCATGCCCCGGATCGATCACGATAACGGGTCGCCCATTCGTTGCTCTGGGAATGACGGGATTAGGAGGACTTGTTCGGGGCGGTAAGGGGTTAGTGCGGGGCGGCGTAGGGACAGGAATGCTGGCAGTAGAGGGATTGGGCAATGGGGCAACAGACGGGCGATTACGCTGAAGTTGTAGCGCTAACGTTTGCTGGCTCGGCTGATTCAGGTCGCTAATCTGCACGCCAGACGCAGGTGTGATCAGAATAACAGCCGTATTCGCGGTTTCCTGGCGCAGCCGCAGTTGGAGTACAGGGCTAGAGGCTTGAAGCTGCGGTCCCTTAACATTTTTGGCTAGCTGGGCGGCATTAATCGTGACGCGATACGCACCCGTGGTTCGATCCCATCCGGTGGTGTATCGTAACGGCTGGTTAGCACGGACGATTAGCTGGGTGTCATTGTTTTCTAGCGCGACGGATTCGATCGTTGCCAATGTACCCGGACGAGCCGCAGCAGGAAGATTGGTTGACGGACGACTAACGCCACCGGCTGCAACAGGACCGGACGGCAGCAGCACTACACCACCAGCACTGCTGACGGACGCTTGCCAGTCAGGGCTAGAGCGATCGACACTGAGCGTAATGCGGGCAACAGGCGGTGAGGCTTGCTGTTGGTTAAGCGTAATGCGGTTAACGCCCAGACGGTTGACCAGCAAATCGCGTGTCGCAGCCAGGGCGATGGTTGCGCCCTCTACATCCACTGTAATTTGACCGCGATCGCTGCTCCGGCGCACATCCAGCTTTGGTGAGCCACCATTTGTACGCACGAAAATACCATCTTGCGTGACCCGTACACTCTGTATTTGAGTGCTGCCCGGTATTTGAGTGCTGCCCGTCTGGTTAGTACTGCCAGGCAAGCGACCAATTGGGGGAGTGGCTACGCCTGTAGATACCAGTTGGGGCGCTGGTAGCTGCACTGTCCACTGACGCGCTGTAATACCTCGAAAACGTACCTGATTGGGGTCGATCGTATAACCAGGTGCCAGTTCTACTACCAGCCGTGCCGAACTACGATCGAACTGCCCCAAACGCACCGAGCGAATAGCACCGCCATAGGACTGCGTAGAGGCTGGACGACCGAGGATAACCCCTGGCAAGTCAATCACCAGACGGGTAGGATCAGAAATTAGCTGTGCTTTAGGCTGCACATCTTCATCAGTCGTGAATTCTAACTGATTGTTGGTCGAGTCAAATCGCCAGGATTCTAGCCGCGAGGCTTGCGCTGGAGCCGCAAGGAGCAAGAGAGAAGTAGCAGTGAGCAGAAAATGGGGAAGATGTTTCACGGTGTATCGTCAATTTCTCAAAGAGCTGAACATCAGCCAAGGATTCTTTTCTAACCAATTCTCCTCACACGGGACGATCGCTTAAATGGGTGCCGATCTCACCTTCAAGGCGGCTGAACAACCAGCAGTCGCGACCTAGCATTAGGTGACAGTATTTCTACCCAATGAGAGTCAACGACTATCAGCACTGTTCTCGAGCAGTGGCTGATGTTAAGAGCCTTCTATTCAACCATTCCGCTATGCCAAACAACTAATCCGGTTGTTTTTAAGTGGAACCACCTTACTGCCGTTAGTGGCTAAGCGACGCGTACAGATGCCTGACGCGACGGCAGCGATTTAGTTTCATGTCTGAGGTTTTTCCATTTATTGAGATCCACCAGGCATACCATGACAGTGCGTTGCCATCACACAGTGACACGATCGCCAGTCGTAACCTCCGTTCTGAATGCTCCACGATGAACAGTTGCGTTTCAAGGCAGTGATCTAAGTTTGTCAACGAAAGTGCCAGCATTTAGCCTTATGGGCGCGAAAAGCTGTCATCACTAAGCGTTCTGAGCGGTCAGTGATGGGTAGCGGTAACATCTACGACACGAAACGTCTGTAAGAATATAACCGATGTGTGAATTGTGCGATCGGATTTTCTACGCTACTCCGATTTTGGCTCTACATTCTCTAAATCGACCAAACCTGGATTTAAGGTGACAGACGGATTTGTTTGCACTCCTAGAGCTGTAGCAGTAGCCTGATCGGATTGGCTAAACACAACACGCAGCAACGGTGGAGCCATGAAGGTAGTCAAAATCACCATCACAATCACGGCAGCTTCTAAGGGCTTGGAGAGGACACCGCTTTCAGACCCTACTGCGGCAAACACCAGACCCACTTCACCACGAGGAATCATGCCAACGCCGATCGCCAACCGATTGATGCCTGGCATCCCAAAAACGCTGAACCCCGTGATCACCTTCCCAAAAATGGCAACCGCCAGCAAAAAGGTAGCAATGATTAACCCGGCGCGGTTTTCGGGCACCAGCGGATTCAGTACGCTCAAGTCAGTGCGAGCGCCAACAACAACAAAAAAGACGGGCACTAGCATATCGGCGATCGGGAGAACTTTTTCCTCTAGCTCTCGCTGTTTCTCCGTTTCCGCCAATACCAGTCCTGCTGCAAAGGCACCTAAAATCGCTTCTAGCTGAATGACTGCGGCAATATACGCAAGGATGAACGCAAAAATCAGGGAAACCAGTAACAAATGCCCCCGTGTCTTCATCCCATTTACTAACGCCACAAAAAACGGGCTGAGGAAGCGACCGACTAAAATTGAGCCGACTAAAAAGACACCCGCGCTAAAAATCAGGTAAGCCACATTGGCTGGCTCCACCTTGCCATCTCTTGCAAGGCTGGCGACCACTGCTAAAACAATGATGCCCAGCACATCATCCATCACTGCCGCACCGATGATGATCTGACCTTCGGGGGTACTTAGACGCTGCATTTCTGCTAGCACTTTGGCTGTAATGCCGATGCTCGTAGCTGTCAAGGCGGCTCCAGCAAAAATGGCAGGCACGGTTGGAATGCCAAAAATCACAATCAGTCCGGCTGTTCCTAGAGCAAACGGAGCCGTAACGCCAACGACTGCCACAACGGTTGCCTGGGGTCCGACCCGCAGCAATTCCTTCAAATCAGACTGCAAGCCAATCTCGAACAGCAGAATGATCACCCCCACTTCTGACAGAACGGAGATGACCTCACTCTGCGCCTCAAACACAGACGTTAATGCGGCTGGGCTGAGGTGTGCCGTCATCTGCATCAGGCTCATAATCAGCGAGTGGCTGCCGTCTTCGCCCCCCTCTGGAAACACCAGCAGATTTAGTACCGACACCCCAACCACTACACCGCCTACTAGCTCTCCCAGCACAGGCGGCAGGTCAATGCGGTTGCACAGTTCCCCACCGATTTTGCTTGCCAAAAAGATGACAACCAGGCTTAACAGCACTCCAGCTAAAACCAGAGAGCCGTTACTCGCCTCCACTTTGCTGGCAACAGCACCCGCCTCCGCTGCTGCCAGCAACGGTGTGCCAAACCAGCTAGCCTGGACGGTTGCGGCTGGAACCATTAACCAAGTCATGCAATCTACCATTGGCTCTGGAAATAATTTTTCCCTCCCAATGTACAGTTTCTATGGCAGAAGGTTAAGTGGTGTAAGTGGCGAAAGGGACGTTGTTTAGTTCGTAAGCCGTTGCCTGGACGGTAGTAGACAAGCGTTTTACGCTTACATCTTCCGCAACACGGCTAACCTCTAGAGGAAGACCCGATGCTGCAAAGAGGGCATTTGACGACGGACTTGTTCTAACCGGGAGGGTTCGATCGCCGCGATTGCCACGCCCGGTTCATTCCCAGCATCGGCTAGCACCATGCCCCAGGGGTCGATCACCATTGCATGTCCGTGGGTTTGGCGCATGGCATAGTGTCGTCCCGTTTGAGCGGGAGCCAGGACGTAACACGTGTTTTCGATCGCCCGTGCTTGTAGTAGCACCTGCCAATGATCCTTGCCTGTAAACGCCGTAAAGGCAGCAGGAACAAACAACACTTCTGCACCCATTTGCGCGAGATGACGATAAAGCTCTGGAAAGCGCACATCGTAACAAACTGATAGCCCCAGGTTGCCGAGTTCCTTAGACGGATGCATAGGTGGTAGTTGTATACCTGCCAGCACGGTGCCTGATTCCTGATACGTGTTGCCGTCGGGGACGTTGACATCAAACAGATGCACTTTTTCGTATCGCGCCAATTCTGCTCCGCTGGGGTCAATGAGCAACGCTGTGTTGTAAACCTTGCCGTTACCGACGGGCACTGGAAAACCGCCGCCCAGTAACGTCACCTGAAAGCGCTGCGCCATCGTTTTGAGAAATTTTTCGCTGGCAGCGGCGATCGTCTCTGCTTGAGCCAGTTTTTCGTGTTCGTCACCCAGAAACGAGAAGTTTTCTGGCAAAGCAACCAGTTCAGCGCCCCGACGCACCGCCAGGTCAATTAATTCTTCTGCCTGAATTAGATTTTTTTCGAGATTAGGCAGGCTGGTCATTTGCACAGCAGCCGCCAGATAGGACTTCATAGGCTCAACTCAAATCGCAGCTAGAAAATGATCGGTTTAAAGCTTACTGGAGTGTAACCGCGTTTGGTCGCGGACGGCTCCAACTGGCACAAAAACCCTACTACTATTTAAAACCAGGTTTGACACAGAATGCTTAGAACTGCCACCTGCACATATCTCTTTACGCGATCGCGCTCTGCCTGCGTCGGGAATTGCTCTGACACCTGTTGAAGCAGCCTGTTGCCACCACACAGTGTCATCATTCTGCCAACGTCTATGTCAACGTCTATCAATCGCTTTGGGCTTTACACCGCTCTGGCTGGTCTAGCTAGTGTTACCGTCCTCAGTCAGGCAACCCAACTGGCTGCAAACACGTTACTATCAGCGCCTTGGCAGAGCCTCTTTGAGGGAGAATCGCTTATTGCCCAACAACCCGATTGCAACAACCCTTCAACCCAGACAGTGATGAACCTCTGTACTGACTTGAGATATGAAGCAGCCGATCGCGCCTTAAATCGCGCTTATCAAGCGCTAATGCCTAATCTTTCCGCCATGCGCCGCCAAAAGCTGACCGATGCTCAACTGCGCTGGATTAAATTTCGCGATATGGAATGCACCTTTGTGGGTAGTCTGGTAGAAGGCGGCTCGATGCAACCCATGATCGTCTCAGGCTGTAAAGGGCATGTGACACAACAGCGCACCACTGATTTGAAAGCCTATCTGTCCGGACGGCAGCGTACGAGTGGTGTCAGCTATAAAATAGCCGATCGTCAGCTTAATCAGCTTTACCAAAAACTCAGGCAAGGGTTAGAACCCGATCGCAAACGCAAACTAGCAACCGCCCAATTTGCCTGGATTGCTTTTCGTGACTCTGCCTGTGGCTTTGAGGCAAGCGGCGGTGGCAACGCAGCACGTAATCAATGCTTAACGCGACTCACCAATCAACGCAATCAGCAGTTACAGACATATTTGACGGTTGATCGCTAACAGTTTAGTAAAGTAGCTAGCGGTTCCCTTCAACCAACTCTAGCTGATGTCCATCTGGATCAGAGACCACAGCCCGTAACCCCCACTGGCTCTCCTGCATTGGCGATACAATCACGCCGTTAATCGCCTGCAAACGTGCGATCGTCGTCACCAAAGATTTGACCCGAAAGCCAAGACGAACTCCTACCGTTTTGTTTGCACTACCCTGTGGATAAATTTCTAGCACAAGCGTACCGATCGTAGCGGCTAGATGTTCTGGTCCAGAGCCATGCTGCTCACGAGACAACGCTATCCCCAATGCTGCATAGAAACGGAGTGCTCTTTCTAGATCAACAGAACGAAGCACGACCAAATTCAGGTCTATGTCTGTGCTTAGAGACTCCATACCACTTAACGCAACCTTGAAGCACTACAGCACTTTGCTGACGGCATCTTTCCAGTAGGCGTAGCTACGCGAATCGATTGCATCAGGTGCAGTCTTGTAAATCTGAGTGAGACATTGGAAAAAGGCTTGCGCGTAAGCGTCCAACCCTAGCAGTCGTAAGCTAGTCAAAATTCTAGTGATGCGAAGATGATTGTGGTTGCCCCAGTTCAACCAGTTCTCTCGTCGCGCTGGAAACGTTTCAGCCGTTGTAACGCTAATTGCACCATTGTCTTCAGCATACTGCAAGCCGTAAAACCGCAATAGATGCTTGAATGACTTGAGCAAACGGTTTTTGAGGTCGTCACTCGCGTTAAATGTCTCAATATCGACCTTAGTTAGCACAGGAGCGTCTGGATTAAAGCGGCTCTTTTCAGTAAGCGGGAAGAGCCACTGAATATAGGTATGCTCGTGTTCCAGCCACATATCATCCCACGCCCAAATGCTCTCGATTTTGCGCCCTTCTATATCAGGACACTGCCCTAAGTAAAAGTTTACAAGTTGTGAGTTGGTCATTGTACTTAGGTTTCGTGTAGGTCAAGATCTGCGCGGCAGTGTAGGCTAGTGTAGGAAAGCCTGTTTACCGCCAGCGGTCCTGTTCAACTAGCACTTTACCTGCAATTCTTTCTACTCTAGCCGTCTACTAGTCTATTTGCCTGCTAAAGGTTTTTGCCATACTGCGTCGCGAACTTTTCGACAATGTCGTTCAAATGTCGATCGAGTCGAGCGATCGTTTCCTGCGCGATCGCCGCTGGGACATTGCCATAAAAGGCTTCAGCGATGCCGCCCGTAATGCAGGTGAGTGTATCGGTATCGCCCCCCAAAGACACTGCATTGCGAATCGCGTCCTCAAAATCAGTAGAGTCTAGAAAGGCAACGATCGCTTCTGGTACGGTTTCCTGGCAAGACTCATTGAAGCGATACGTTGGGCGAATCGTATCGACCGTTCGATCCAGGTCATAGCCAAACTGCGTCTCAATATAGGCTTTGATGCCCGCTTTGCCATGTCCAGTACGACCCAAAAAGATCGCGGCTGCCGTTGCCTGTGCCCCTTTGATGCCCTCCGGGTGGTTGTGGGTCACTTCAGCCGTGTCTTTTGCCACTTGCAACACGGTTTCCAAATCATTGAAGGCAAAGCCAACGGGGCTGACTCGCATCGCAGAACCATTGCCCCAACTGTTATAGGGTTCTAAGGCAGCCGAGGTTGCCCAGGCAGAAAATCTGCCGCCATAGCTGCCCATCGGATTGGGGTAGCGGCGGACGTATGCTTGCAAGGTCTGACGATAATCGCCGTTGTGCAGGATGGCATCTGCGATCGCCACCGTCAGAATGGAATCATCTGTAAAGGCGCTGCGATCGCTAAACAGCGGAAAGTCCTTTGTCTTGACGTTCGCAAATTCGTAAATGGAACCGATGATGTCGCCTGCGATCGCCCCTAGCATAAGCTGTCCTTCTCATTGCTGCTGCGCCAATTGATATGTGATAGACAGACAGCTAAGAAGCCTCAACTGCAATCAACGGACGCATGATCAAAAAGTATTGAGGGCGTGAAGCCTTGTTTAGTAGGTATATCAACTTTCCGAAAAAGCTGAAACCACCTCTGTGTATAAATTTCAAGAACGGAGAGAGAGGGATTCGAACCCTCGTTAAGTTGCCCTAAACAGCATTTCCAGTGCTGCGCCTTCAACCACTCGGCCATCTCTCCACATCGCTGTGCTGTGTCATCAGTCACAGAATTATTATCCTAGCAGAACCAGGTAAACTTTAGACATGGGATTGGTAAGAGAAGGGGAACGTTCAAAGCTATGGCTTGCTTCTCCAAAAAAGTCGAGTCAAAGCTGCAAGCTAACGTGCGTTCACTCGGCTTCTAAGACCAATCATTGATCAGCAGCAATTTTAACGCTTAAGCTATGGCGCATTTCTACACTGTCCGTATTCGCGATCGTCGCACCAATCAACTCCACAGCGTGCAGGTACCGGACGATCGCTACATTTTGCACACAGCGGAAGCACAAGGTGTAGAACTGCCCTTTGCCTGCCGCAACGGTGCCTGCACTACCTGCGCAGTACGCGTCATCACTGGAGAGCTTTATCAGCCAGAAGCAATGGGGTTATCGCCCAAGCTCCAGAAACAAGGCTATGCGCTGCTGTGTGTCAGCTATGCTCGCTCTGACCTTGAGGTCGAAACTCAAGATGAAGATGAAGTTTACGAGCTTCAGTTTGGTCGCTACTTTGGCAAGGGCAAAATAAAAGCAGGACTGCCGCTAGATGAAGACTAGAGTATGGACAATGCAAAAGGGGTTGCTTGGGCACACTGGAAAAGTTTAATTTTTAAGCTTGCCGTTTTAATCTTCCTTACTAGCTGCCAGCCTGCGGCTTCGTCACAAGGTTTTCATGCTGAAGTCAAGCAAATCTTGAATGGACGAGAGTTTGAAGTGACAGGCGTACCGACCCAACCTGACCTGACCGAGCGCATTCGGTTAGAAGGAATCGATGTGCCTGATGTTGGGCAACAACCCTGGGGCACAGCAGCAAAAGCTCAGTTAGAAAAACGCCTGCTTCACCAGACAGTGCGGTTAGAAACCGATGCTGAACCACGTGATGCGATCGGGCGTCGACTGGCTTACGTTTGGCAAGGCAGCGTACTACTCAACGAAGCGTTAGTCGCGGATGGCTACGCGTTAGCGACACCGCATCTGCCCAATAGTAAGTATGATCAACGGCTTGCCCGTGCCCAAGAGCGCGCTAGAGTTTTAGGTTTGGGCATCTGGAATGCCGATCAGCCCATGCGAATCAGCCCAGCAGAGTTTCGCAGCCAGCGGCGGCGGTAGCGGAGAAGAGTGAGAAAGTGAGAAGCTAAAGCATCTTTATTGGTTACGAAAAGAGACAATAAGCAGTAGGCAGTTGGAAAAAAGCTGAAAGCCGAATGAACGTAACCCTCTACTCCTCATCTGCCATATGATTTCTGATTCTAATCAGCTCCAAATTTTTCTTGATGTTGCTACAGAAGCCGCGCTGGCAGCGGGTGCCATTTTGCAAGATTACTGGGGGAACCTGGAGGCGATCGAAGAGAAGGGTCGCCCCGGCGATCTAGTGACAGAAGCAGATAAAGCAGCCGAAGCCGCGATTTTGCAGATTTTGCATCGTCATGTACCTGATCACAAAATCCTGGCGGAAGAATCAGGCTCGTTGGGCAATCAAGAGAGTGCTTATCTGTGGGCGATCGACCCGCTCGATGGCACCACTAACTATGCTCACCAGTACCCTGCTTCAGCCGTTTCGGTCGGACTGCTCATTGACGGCATACCGCAAGTAGGGGCAATCTTTGATCCGTTTCGGGAGGAGTTGTTTCGCGCTGCCAAAGGGCTGGGAGCCACACGCAACCGTCGTCCCATCCGCGTGTCAGACACGGCTGCACTGGAAAAAAGTTTGTTGGTCACGGGCTTTGCCTACGATCGTCGCCAAACTACTGACAACAACTACGCTGAATTTTGCCACTTAACCCATCTCACCCAGGGCGTACGGCGCAGCGGTTCCGCTGCCCTGGATTTGGCATACGTCGCCTGCGGTCGCCTCGATGGCTACTGGGAACGTGGTCTATCGCCCTGGGATATGGCAGCCGGGATCGTGCTGGTCGAAGAAGCCGGGGGCACCGTGACAGCATACGATCGCAGCCCGCTTAACATTAGTTCTGGACGTATCCTGGCAACCAACGGACCGCTTCATATCAGTTTGAGCCAGGCATTGCAGGATGTGCCGCCGTTAGCAGCGTGGAGAGTAGGGAGTAGGTAGTAGGGAGCAGGAATGGGTTTTACCGCCCACCATATTTTTTATAAACAAAAAATTAAATTGGTATCAAAACAGCAGACCTAGCTTTTCTTTCTCGTCAGTTTGGTACGCTACGCTAGCATTCAGCTTGCCCAGTGAGTATTACACTAGAAGGAATTTCTCACGGCAGGCAAGCGGGTTGCACCATGTCTTTCCAAATAGAGCGCGGACTATTTCTTCTAGACTTCACAGACAATCACGCCATCTTGGGAGTAGCTGTGGATGCCGAAATTAAAGACATTCGTAAGCGATACCTCAAAATTGCTCGACGACTACACCCAGACAGTGCGGCTTCTGAAACGGAAGCAGCACGGCAGCAGGCAAGTGAGCTGTTGTCGAAGCTGGTCAACCCTGCCTGGGAAAAACTTTCGCAGGAGCGCGATCGCAGTGAATACATGATCATGCTGAAGCTCAAAGGGCAGCAAGGGCTAAGACAGCAAAGTGAGCTAGAACTCGGCAACCTGGCGAAACAGCTCTCTACCACTGCCAACCCTGATCACTTCTATGCAACATCACTTAAAGATCTGGCATCCAGGCAGTATGAGGAATTAGACCAGATGCTGGAAATAACGGCTCAGTTGAGCGAGTTAAATCTGGTTTATCTGATGCGTAAAGAGTCAACAGGTGAACTCAAAACAGGGGAGAAAAAAGTACTGTACACAGGCAGCAATATCCCTGATTCCGGTGTGGGAGTACGATCGTCGCAGGCTTCTGCCCCTGCCCCACCACCACCGCGCGAATCGCAGGCTGACCAATACTATCGTCGCGCCGAGTCATATGTTGCCAAGAGTAATTTCGCTCAGGCAACCCTGGAATTACGCGATGCGCTTCAAGCTGACCCTAATAACAGTCGTTGTCATAGCTTAATGGGTATGATTTACCTGAAGCAAAATCAAGGGACAATGGCAAAGATTCACTTCAATAAAGCATTGCAGCTCGACCCGGAAGATCCAATGGCGCAGCAAGGCAAACAGCAGTTAGAGGGTGCTCAAAATCCGGCTAGCAAAGGAGCTGGCACGGCTGCAAAGGCTAAGGCATCTCCACCAAAAGCAACGTCAGCAAAGAAGGATGACAAGTCAGGTGGTGGTCTATTTGGTCTGTTTGGCGGGAAGAAAAAGTAATGGTATATCAACCCCCAGCGGGTGCCAGAGATTTACTACCTCTGGATGTAGCTCAAAAGCGTTGGATTGAAGACCGCCTCCAGCAGGTGTTTCAGCGCTGGGGCTATCACCGCATCATCACTTCGACGTTAGAACGGCTGGATACTCTCATGGCAGGCGGAGCTATCCAACGATCGACCGTTCTCCAACTCCAAGAGGCAGACGATGAGCAGCTCGGTCTGCGTCCAGAGCTGACGGCATCGATCGCCCGTACCGCCGTTACCCGGATGGCAGGCTCTACCCATCCCCTGCGGCTCTACTACAATGCCAACGTGTTTCGACGAGCGTCAGAAGGCGGCTATAGTCGGCAGCAGGAGTTTTATCAGGCAGGTGTAGAGCTGGTTGGTGCGGGTGGGCTGCTGGCAGATGCAGAAGTGTTGCTGCTAGTGCTGGACTGTCTTCGCAACTTAGGCTTGCAGCAGTGGTCAGTGATTCTGGGCGAAGCCGGACTCACCCGATCGCTCCTTTCAATCTTTCCTACTGCCCTACGCGACAAAGTTAGACAGGCAATTGCCAGGCTCGATCGACTCATGCTGGAAGCACTCCCCATGTCGCCAGCCCTGCGCGAACGGGCAATGCTGCTGCTTGACCTGCGTGGACGACCCTCTGACGTGCTGCAACGCCTCGCTACGATCGATTTGGATGCCTCCCAACAGGAAGCCGTCAACAACTTAAAATCATTGGTGGACTTGCTCCAAACGAGCGATCGGCCTGATCCCGCCGTTCCCCCAGCCGACAACCTTATCCTCGACCTCAGCCTCATCCGTACCCTGGACTATTACACAGGCGTTGTCTTTGAAGTTGTCAGCACCAGCACAACAGGACAACAAGTGCTAGGGCAAGGCGGTCGCTACGATCAGCTTTTGGGTCTGTATCATCCTGAAGGACAGACTCATCCTGGTATTGGTTTTGCCCTACAGATTGAGCATCTGCATCAAGTTCTGTTGCCGACAGGGCAGTTACCCCAGCAAACTACCACCAGTGACTGGCTCATTGTGCCCGATAGCCCACAGGCTTACACGGCGGCTCTCGCCCATGCTCAAACGTTGCGCGACTCTCCCACTGCTCCGACCGTCGAATTAGACCTGGGCGGTCGCGATGCCGCTGCTATTCACGAGTATGCCCGTCGTCGTCGCATTGCTCAGGTTGCCTGGGTGAAGCCCGATGGCAAAACTGTGATTGAAACCGTTAGCCAGCAATTGCAGAGTGACTAACCATTGGTTGTGAATGTCTTTCTTTCCCACAATCAACGACCGAAAACCCCCAACTTTTAGAGAGAACACTGTGTCGCATACGATCGTTACAAATATCTGCGAGGGCGTTGCCGACTGCGTGGATGCCTGCCCTGTTGCCTGCATCCATCCTGGTCCTGGTAAAAATACTAAAGGCACTGATTGGTACTGGATTGACTTTGCAACCTGCATTGATTGCGGCATTTGTTTGCAGGTCTGTCCTGTGGAGGGAGCGATCGTCCCCGAAGAACGCCCTAGCTTGCAAGAAACACCAGAATAAAGTTTTGAGTTACGGTCAATAGCCAAAACTTTCTTCCCCTGCTTCCCCTACTCCCCCTGCTTCCCCTACGCCTCCCTCACCCTCTCATGCCTGCCCCCCATCCCTTGCTCGAAGTTCAAAATGTCTTTGCTGGCTACATCAAAGATCTGGACATCCTGCAAGGGGTAAATTTCAAGCTTTATCCTGGTGAATTGGTCGCTGTCATTGGTCCGAATGGCGCAGGCAAATCGACTCTGGCAAAAACGATTTTTGGGCTACTGGCTCCGCATACGGGTAGCTTGATCTTCAAAGGCAAAAGCATTGCAGGGCTGAAGCCTGACCAGATTGTGCAGCTTGGCATGGGCTACATTCCCCAGATTGCCAACGTGTTTCGATCGCTCACGGTAGAAGAAAACCTGGAAATGGGGGCTTTTGTACATAAGGTGCCGCTGCAAACCCTCAAAGATGAAATTTTCACCACGTTTCCAGCGCTGGCAAGTCGTCGTCGTCAGCGGGCAGGCACGCTTTCAGGTGGTGAACGGCAAATGCTAGCAATGGGCAAAGCGCTCATGCTCAAACCAAGCCTGCTGTTGCTGGATGAACCATCGGCAGCATTGTCACCGATTCTGGTTAACAGTGTCTTTGAGCAGATTAAACGTATTAATCAGAGCGGCACTGCAATCGTCCTTGTAGAGCAAAATGCCCGTAAGGCGTTGGAGATGGCAGACCGGGGCTACGTTTTAGAAGCAGGGCGCGATCGCTTTGAGGGACGCGGCATCGACCTGCTGAATGACCCGAAAGTTGGCGAACTCTACTTGGGCGCAACAACTGCACACTAAGAACGAGCCAAGCTTGGATGTCATTAACAGCCTTTACTGCTTATGACATCGCAACGGGTTGATAATCAGTGCAGCCATCGCACGGTCCACTAGGCTTAACAGCACACCGAAGCAGTGCCGAGTGAGCGTTATACCGACAAGAGCGATCGCCGATCCCCCCTTGCCCATCGTTAAAGCTTTCCTCTGCTAATGCCTCAAACGTCTGGACATAAAGCGCGATTTTATGCAGATGGTAGCGCCCCGACTGAAGTTGATAGCGATGTCTACGCTCTAGGATCAAGTAGGTCTGCCCCTCCCACTCCAGACAGGCTCCGGGTTGGGGATTATAGTCTAAATACAAATGCCCCAGCGTTGAGCAGGAGTGGCTCAAAATAACTTCTGTGGGCAGAGAAGACAAACCCATAGCAAACCTATAGCGACAAACTGCCGAAAAATTGGATCATCACACACTAAAAAGTCCTGCGCGATGTCGGGCTGATAGCAAAACTGCTAGGTAGAGTAAATTGAAAGCGTTGCAAGACTATCCCCCGTCTTCATCACCCTGATTTAGAGCGAACGAACGGGGGAAGTAATACTGAGAGAATGGATTAAGGCTACTGGTACATGCGGTCGCGCAAACGGCGCACAAGACTCTAGACGCACCCGGTTAAAACAAAAACAGCATTAAGGAACCAGAAGCTAGACAGGCTCAATCATCCTGATTTCTAGCTTCTGACTCCTGCTTATCCCTCTTACATCAAAGGTATACCGTCAACACTACGAAGCAGCAGCTTGACGTTCTTTTGCCTCCTTAATGACCACTTCAGCAATGTTGCTTGGGCATGGAGAGTAATGAGAGAACGACATAGAGAACTGACCCCGCCCAGAGGTCATCGTACGCAGGTCGCCAATGTAGCCAAACATTTCGCTCAACGGCACATCTGCTTTAATACGGGCACCCGTTGCGCCAGTTTCCTGCGATTTCATCATGCCACGACGACGATTGAGATCGCCGATGACATCACCCATGTAGGTATCTGGCGTAAACACATCCACATTCATAATCGGCTCAAGCAACTGCGGGGCAGCCTTAGGAATAGATTGCCGATACGCAGCTTTGGCAGCGATTTCAAACGCCATTGCTGACGAGTCAACTGGGTGGAACCCGCCTTCTGTCAGCGTGAACTTCAAGTCCAGGCAGGGGAAGCCAGCCAGAACACCTTTTTCGATACAGCTTTCAAAGCCTTTTTCGACAGCGGGCCAGTATTCTCTTGGAACGCTGCCTCCTGTCACCTTTGACTCAAACTGGAAGCCACTGCCCGGTTCGCCAGGTTCAATGATGTAGTTGATCTTGGCATACTGACCTGAACCACCAGATTGCTTCTTGTGGATGTAGCCATCTTCGAGGCGCTTGGTGATCGACTCGCGGTAGGCAACCTGTGGTTTACCCACTTCGACTTCAACGCCATGAGTGCGCTTAAGAATGTCAACTTTGATGTCTAAATGCAGTTCACCCATGCCTTTAAGGATGGTTTCGCCGCTTTCTTCATCCGTCATCATGTGGAACGAAGGATCTTCCTGCACCATCTTGCTGAGGGCAATCCCCATTTTTTCTTCGCCACCTTTGGTCTTAGGTTTGACCGCGATCGAAATCACAGGTTCAGGGAAGACCATTGGCTCTAAAGTCGCAGGATTTTTGGGATCGCAGAGAGTGTGCCCAGTTTGGACATTCTTCATACCGACGATCGCAATAATGTCGCCTGCTTGAGCCGAGTCGATTTCTTCACGCGAATTAGCGTGCATCTCCACCAGTCGGCTAACCCGCTCGGTTTTACCCGTAAAGGTATTGAGGATAGTGTCACCCTTGGTGATCTTGCCGGAGTAGAGCCGCGTGAAGGTCAGGGCACCAAAGCGATCGTCCATGATTTTGAACGCAAGTGCGCGCAGCGGCTTCTCTGGATCGACAACAGCAAACGTGCCTGTTTCATTACCTTCTAGATCGACTTCAGGCTGCGGCTTGACTTCCATTGGGTTAGGCAGATAGTCCACAACAGCGTCTAGCACCAACTGCACGCCCTTATTCTTAAAGGACGAGCCGCAGTAGGTGGGGAAGAACGCTCGATCGCGGGTGCCCTTACGGATACAGCGCTTCAAGGTATCAATGTCAGGTTCTTCCCCTTCCAAGTACTTTTCCATGACCTCATCGTCTTGCTCAACAGCAAGCTCAATGAGCTGTTCGCGATACATTTCGACCTGATCGACCATATCCGCAGGTACATCTTTGATCACGTAGTTCATTGGATCGCCGGATTCATCCCAGATCCAGGCTTTGCGGGTCAGCAGATCGACTACGCCCGAGAACTTCTCTTCCACGCCAACTGGCAGCACCATAACCAGCGGTTTGGCAGCCAGAACGTCATTCACTTGCTTAACAACACGGAAGAAATCGGCACCCGTGCGATCGAGCTTATTGATGTAGATAATGCGGGCGACTTCGGAGTCGTTTGCATAGCGCCAGTTCGTTTCAGACTGCGGCTCGACTCCACCTGATCCACAAAACACGCCAACACCACCATCCAACACCTTGAGCGATCGATAAACTTCAATAGTGAAGTCAACGTGTCCAGGAGTATCGATGATGTTCAGTTGGTGGTCGTTCCAAAAGCAGCTTGTTGCAGCAGACTGAATGGTGATACCACGCTCTTGTTCTTGTTCCATGAAGTCTGTCGTTGCCGCACCTTCATGTACTTCACCAATTTTGTGGATCTTGCCTGTCAGTTTCAGGATGCGTTCAGTTGTGGTCGTTTTACCAGCATCAACGTGAGCGAAAATGCCAATATTGCGATAACGAGTGAGGTCTTTCATGGTTACTCTCTAAATTAAATGCGACACGCTAATGGTGACCACCTGCAAGCGTTACTTAAGAAAATCGGTGTTGTCGTAGCCAGTATGAGCTGGATCTCAATCACTCGGAACCGTAAGGAATCCTTTTCTACGCTCACAGCGCCATTTCTAATTGTAAAGTGTTGCGATGTAAATTGTAGACGAAGGCTTGGTACGGATTTACAGATAAACAGTGGACGGGCGATCGTCGTCTCCCAAAACACCAGTCGCAGCTAAAACAGCATCCCATTGACCGTGATTGTCTTGACCATGATCATCCTGACCGCTATTGCCCTGACTGATCGCACGTATTGTTAGGTGACGACCCCTATTCACATCATAAATCAGGTGGATCGCCAAATAGTTGGCAGGCTTATAGGGTAAGCGTTCTGCCCATTCGATCGCTACGATGCCTAGTTCAGCCTCGGTGCCATCCCAATAGGTTTCTAGAGAAAGTTCAGCCGTTGCCGTTTTGTTCAAACGATACAAATCGAGATGGTAGAGCGGTAAACGTCCCTCGAAGTATTCATTAATCAGCGTAAAGGTGGGGCTGTCGATCGTGTCTTGAATGCCCAACCCTTCCCCAAGGCCCTGCACCAACGTCGTTTTACCGCTGCCCAGTTCACCCTCTAGCAACAACACACTTCCTGCTGGCAACGTCTGTCCCAGCTCAACGCCCAGCGATCGCGTCGCCGCTGCATCTGACAGAAAAATAGTGGTCGCTTGATCCTGCATAGTTGAAAGTTGGGGTTTTTGAGTTTTGAGTTTTGAATTGCTTCCCTTACGTCCCCTGCCTTCTGCCTTCTGCCCTCCGTCTCCTGCCTTCTAAAGCCCCTCCACCCGACTGTACCAGCGCAGCAGCACCCGGGCTAGTTGTTGGGGATCATGGCGGATGAGTCCCGTTTGTTCGTCTTCGTCCATCACATTTGCCAGTACGATCCGACGCCCCATGCGGACAATGACATCACGATCGAGAGGCACAGGATTGGAGTTTTCTTGAGCATAACGAATGTGTGCCCTTGCGGAAGGAATCTTCTTTTGCACCAGTACGGCTCCAAACAAGGATCGACCACACGCCTGATCGATCGCTCGAATATGGTCACCGACGCTGTAGCCCTGGGTTTCGCCTTCCTGAGTCATGATATTGCAGACATAGATGCGAGGCACATCGCGCTGAGCGATCGCGGCAGTAATCTCTGGCACTAACAGGTTGGGAATGATGCTGGTGTACAAACTACCCGGACCAATAATAATGTAATCGGCTTCCTCAATGGCTCTCAGCGCTTTGGGCAACGCGGGTGGATTCGCAGGTATACAGCCGATTTTGACGATCGCGCCATTTGCTTCGGTAATGCTCGATTCGCCCTCAATGTAGCGACCATCTGCTAACTCTGCCCACAGCCGCACATCGCTTAAGGTAGCAGGCAGTACTTGTCCACGCACTGCCAACACACGAGAACTCGCGGCGATCGCCTGTTCTAGATCACCTGTTACCTCACTCATTGCTGTCAGGAATAGATTGCCGAAGCTATGTCCCATCAGCCCATCACCCGCCTTAAAGCGGTACTGAAAAAGCTCAGTCAGCAGCTTTTCTTCGTCTGCTAGCGCTGCCAGACAGTTACGAATGTCGCCTGGAGGCAGCACGCCAATTTCGCGCCGTAGCCGCCCAGACGAACCACCATCATCCGCCACAGTCACAATCGCCGTGATGTTAGCGCTGTAGCGCTTCAAGCCCCGCAGTAAATTCGATAACCCAGTGCCACCGCCAACCACGACAATGCGCGGACCACGATGCAAGCGTCGGTGCGTTAGTAGGACATCAATCAACTCCTCGTCACCGTCAGGCATCAGCACTTCGGTAATCGACCCAAGTGTGCGTGTCTGCCCCCACCAGACCAGCAAAAAGCCCAACAGCATCGCCAGCGGACCACTAATGTAGCTGGGAATCACATCAGTGATTTCGTCAAGAATTTGCCCTAAAATCTGAGTTGTATAAAAAACTGGCGTTAACTTGAGCCAGACCGCAAACCCCAGGGTTGTTAGCAGTACGCCGCTTGCGCTTAACAGCAACCAGCGCTTCACAAATAAACCAGGAGCCAACCATTTAAACCATTGGTTCACACGGTTGGGCGTACGGTGACGTGATTCGTGCCGCAGCACATGGAGCGCCTGTTTGAGTAAACCAAAGGTCATGGCAGATTACGCATGGGAAAGAAAAAACAGGTCGATGAAGCGAAAGCGGCACTGTGCCTAGCAGCAGAATAGCGTAACTTCATTACCTTCTATGGACTGTTATGGACTCTTCGTTTTGCTTGACGGTTCCATCTGTTTAGCATCGTCTGGGTGAGTGCGATCGCTCTCCATGCCACACGAACCACTCTTCACTCCCTGTAGCTGCCTCTGCAAGCACCAAAGCCGTAGGGTTAACCAACGCGCTAACATAATAGCCAATACTTTATTGATTACTCTCCGGCAACAAGTCTTGTCTGATAAAGTCTTAAAAGCAGTGCTCTGAACAATCTGAATTACCTGGACTGCGCTAAAGTCGAATGTCTTACTTAATCTGGACTGATTCAGCTTTCACCGATACTAATGGGGCATCAGCAATTTACAGCCTTAGATTGCCAAGGATTGTCTGGCGCACATCCTAATGGCTGAACCACTGATTGAGCTAAAACAAGTTTCAAAGGCATTTGGCAAAAATGTCGTGCTGGATGCGGTCGATCTAACGATTTATCGTGGCGAAGCCGTAGCCATTATTGGTCCTTCAGGAACGGGCAAATCGACTATTCTGCGCTTGATTGCTGGTCTGCTCGCGCCAGATGCCGGCGAAATTTATGTGCAGGGGCAGCTACGTAAAGGGTTGATTGAAGATGCACAAGACCCGATCGGCATTGGGATGGTGTTTCAACAGGCGGCGCTTTTCGATTCGCTGACGGTGGATCAAAATGTCGGGTTTTTACTGTACGAGCATTCTCGCCTCTCTCGACGGCGGATTCGAGAGTTGGTCATCAAGCGGCTGGAGATGGTGGGTTTGGCAAACGTCAGCGATCGCTACCCGTCCGAGCTTTCCGGCGGAATGCGAAAACGGGTCAGTTTTGCGCGAGCCATCATGGCAAACCCAGATAACCCCAGAGATTCACCAGAAGTACTGCTATATGACGAACCCACCGCAGGGCTTGATCCAGTTGCTTCTACCGTAATTGAAGATTTGGTGCGGCAGCTTCAGTGTGTAGAAGGGGGCTGTGGCACGTATGTTATGGTGACTCACCAGGAGAGTACCATTCGTCGCACCGCTGATCGGGTTGTCTTTTTGTATCACGGCAGAGTGCAATGGCAGGGCACTGTGCAAGCTGTGAGTACAACCGACAATCCTCTCATTCGTCAGTTTTTTAGTGGCAGTATAGATGGACCGATACAGGTAACCGGGTAATAGAAGGCAAAAGGCAGAAGGTAGAAGGCAAAAGGAAAAGGAGAAAGGGAAAATGATTGGTTGAGCTAGCTTTTGCAGGCTGTAGGCTCGGTCTAAAGTCACTCTTTCTCCAATGTTTCCCTACTTAGTGAGGACTCATCATGCGATCGCGAACCGTTCGGGAAGGCTCTGTTGGCTTATTTATCCTTGCAGGATTAGGGCTCTTTGTTGGCTTAATCTTCTGGATACGGGGTATCAGCGTAGGCAATCGTGGCTATAAGGTAGTCATTGACTTTGCCAATGTTGCTGGGATGGAAGTGGGCACAGTTGTTCGCTATCGTGGCGTAACGGTGGGCAAGATCAGTAAAACGCGACCTGGACCCAATGGGGTCGAAGTTGAAGTGGAGATTTCTCCGGCGGATCTACTCATTCCCAGTGATGTGACGGTCGAGGCAAACCAGTCTGGTTTATTAGGCAGTACGGCTATCGACATTACACCCCGTAGGCAATTGACTGCTGAGGTGGACGCAAAACCGTTGGATGCTCAATGTAATAACGCTCTGATTCTCTGCGACGACACTCGTTTATCGGGTCGAGTAGGAGTCAGCGTCGATGAATTGATTCGCTCCTCGATGATGTTTGCCAACGCTTACAGTAATCCTGCGTTTGTGGCAGATGTGCAAGCTGTCACCAGAAACAGCGCCCGAGCCGCCGCCGAAATTGCCGCCTTGAGCCGCGAGTTTAAGGGAGTTGCGACAGTGGTGAAGCAGCAGGTATCTACACTATCAACTTCGACGCGCAACGTCGATCGCACAGTGACAAAACTGGGTCTCACTGCTGATCAGGTCAATGGGCTGCTGTCAACTAACCGCTCAAATCTAGTCAGCACGTTGGATAACATTAACGTGATTACAACGCAGCTTCGGACAACAGTGACTAATCTAGATCCGATCGTTACCCAGGTTCAGCAGGGGCAGCTATTGCGAAATCTAGAAATCCTGTCTGCTAATTCGGCTCAAGCTTCTGCAAATCTTCGCGATGTGTCTACGGCTCTCAACAGTCCCTCAAATCTGACGGTGCTTCAACAAACGCTCGACTCTGCCAGAGCTACATTCCAAAACGTGCAAAAAATCACGTCTGACATGGATGAATTGACAGGTGATCCAGCATTTCGCCTCAACTTGCGGAATCTGGTTAATAACCTGAGCGGTCTAGTATCATCATCGCAACAGCTTCAGCAACAGGCTCAGTTGGCACAAATCCTGACGCCGATCGCTCAAGCCACTGCTGACAGTAGCAACTCACCCCCCACTAACCTGACCAACAGTCCTAGCCACTCGGTAGAACCAAGTCTTCCTGCTACACAGAAAGCAGCGATTACCAAAGAGTTGTCACGCCAAGAGCCGTTAAGCAAAGAAGCATTGAGCAACTAGCGGTCAGTCCTACCAGACAAACACGCAAGTAACGGAAATCATAAGGGTGAGCGAGCAGCGAGCAGCAGACAGCGCACAAACGCTATGCGTATCCGTCGCAGCACTAAGACAGACACTCATACTTAACTCCAATCATCCCGCTTACTCCCCCGCCCTTTGTACACTTGAGCAGCAGCATGAATTTGACGAGTTTTAGCATTGAGGGCATCGTCAGTCAGGTTCCATTGTTGCAGCACCTTCTCCAGATCTGCCTGAATATCGCGCGCGCCCGGAAAACTACAATAACGAAGCCGCAGGCGAGCGAGTTCTGCCAGGTTATAGTCAGTAGGCGCTTCAGAAAGCAAGGTGTTAACGATCTGGCGATCGCCGCTCCATTGGGGGTGCTGCTGATCTTTTTGCGGTTGAGCCATAAGCGGGTTGCAGGTGATTGGGTAAGCAAGTCTTAACGTGCAAAGCGATCGCCATCTTGAGATAACAGCGTGGTAATCATTCTACTGCGGTAGCAGCATACAGAGCGATCGACAGCAAAAATGCTACCTTCCTATCGCTACATTTTGAACACTACCTGAATGTCTTATCTGATCTACAAATCTCCTACTATCTGCAAATCATTCATGTAGTGCCTTGTTTCAGGTTATTGGTTACTGCAACAGATGGTTTAGGCTGCTGCATCGTCTCACGCATAATCTCAAGAATGCGATCGGTTTTAGAATCCCAATCGAAATAGCTTTCTGTCACCCGTTTTGCACTGCCTCTTCCAAGCTTGTGCCTGAGTTCCGGTGATTCAGCCAACCGCAGCATTGCCTCAGCTAAACCATCAACAAACCCCTGACGTGAACTGGGTTCAACTAAAAGACCACAGGAGTCATTCACAAACAGCCCCGGACCTGCCCAGTTCGTTGCGATAAGCGGCAACCCCATTGCCATGACTTCTAAAATGGCGTTCCCACCACACTCGCGCAGAGATGGAACTACGTAGACCTGGCAGTTACTAATTAACTTAATGCTATCTTCTAGCGTTAAGCGTCCATGAAAGTTAACTTTATCTTGCAACCCAAGTGCTGCTACTTGCGCTTTCGTTGCCTCTAACAGCACTCCATCACCAATCAACTCCAGCACCGCATTGGCTTTGGGCGCAACTTGCTTAAAAGCTTCCACTAAAAACTGTACCCCTTTCCAATCCACGAAACGGGCAAAGAAAACAAAGCGTACGGGTTGGTCAGGCGCAAGATCAGTTTGTGTGACGGGTTGGCAAAGCGATAAATCAACTCCGCTTTCTTCCACTCTATAGACTTTGCCTCGATAGCCTTTTGGCAAGGCTGCTGCCGTCAAATCGTTGCCAACAATCAACGCATTCGCCTGCAGCTTACCTGGTACCAGCAGATGACCAAGCTGAGATAAAGCGCGTCCCACTTGGATTGATAAGCGAGTACTTGGTGAATCCATGTAGCGAAAAGCTGGTGGAAACTCTAAGCCACCACACATTGGTCCGATCACAACCGGCACGCCTAGACCATACATACAACTGAGCCCTTTTGGCGTAATGGGAGTGGGCTCAAAGACCAGATCAATGTCGTGTTCTTTCACTAGTTGCTGTACTACCGCTCTTGCATGGCGTTGCGACAGCAGATTGATCATTTGCCCAAAAATCAAGTCTTCAATGCGATACGGAAAAAAACTACCCAATTTATAGGTCAAACGTTGCGATCGCGTATCTTCAATAAAGTGAAATTTCTGGAAATCGTCATCATTAGGAAAAATGCTCCGAACTTCCTCGCGGCAGCGGGCATGAGTGACAACCCAAACCTGTACACCACGCTCCCGCAAACGGTTGAAATAATATAGTGGCAAGACCGACTCGCCACTCATGCGCTGTGAAACGTTCGGAGCAGTAATAATTACACGCATTGTTTTTATAAACCAATCAACTTAGGGGCGCAAAAGACAGAGCCGTATCTCGGACAGCTAATGCTTGCAAGACTAAAGCAATTACGTGATCGACTTCACTCGTGGTCAGTGCCGCACTAAGCGGTAGCCTCACAATGCGATCACAGATATCGTCCGTAACGCTAAGTTCACCTTGCGCTCGACCATACTTGCGTCCTGCAGGAGCACTATGGAGAGGTACATAGTGAAAGGTTGCTTGAACACCATACTGTTTGAGCGCAGCCAATACCTGTGTTCGTGTTTCGAGGTTATCGACTAGTAGGTAGTAGATATGAGCATTATGTTGGCATTCTAAAGGCACTGTTGGACGACGCACTTTACCCTGTAGCTCTAGTGGAGCGAATGCTCTGTCGTAGCGCTGCCAAAGCCCTAGACGTTGCTGTTTAATCTCATCTGCTTGCCCTAACTGCGCCCATAGGAAAGCTGCCAGTAAATCGCTTGGCAGATAGGATGACCCCACATCAACCCAAGTATATTTATCTACCGCTCCTCTAAAAAACTGGCTCCGGTTTGTGCCTTTTTCCCAAATAATTTCGGCTCGTTCCATAATTGCAGGATCATTGATGGCAAGCGCTCCACCTTCACCAGAGACGATGTTTTTGGTAGCGTGAAAGCTAAAAGCTGCCATCTTCCCTAAACTACCTAAAGGCTGACTTTTATACATAGAGCCAAAGCCCTGAGCTGCATCTTCAATAATAGCGAGACCATATTTTGTCGCTAATGCCTGAATGGCACTCATCTCACAACTGATGCCAGCATAGTGCACAGGCATAATCGCTTTAGTTTTAGACGTGATTGCGGCTTCTATCAGTGTTTCATCTAAGTTAAGAGTGTCTGGACGGATATCAACGAAAACTGGAATACCACCTCGTAAAACAACAGCATTAGCCGTTGAGACAAACGTATAGGATGGCATAATCACTTCATCACCAGGCTGAATATCAGCTAGGATGACTGCCATCTCTAGGGCAGCGGTGCATGAATGCGTCAATAGAACCTTTTGACTGCCCAGTACTTGCTGTAACCAGTGCTGACACTTTTTGGTAAAAGCTCCATCACCAGCAATTTGTCTACTAGCAATCGCTTGAGCAATGTACTCCAACTCATGCTCAGTTGTATAGAGCTTACTAAATGGAATGTTGTTTAAGCCATCTTTGAGAGCAAGGTTATCCATAGGCAAAGGATTGCTTATAGTCTCGCTATCATCAACGTATGCTGCCATATCAATTGTTTTCACTGTAACCTCTACAAGATGAATGGACATTGGTTTGCAATGCTCACACAAACCGTTATTAGGATGAAGCAGTTGCCACTCGTTTACGCTAAAAGTAATAGTTTTCGATGCTAAGGCAGTTAGGAGACTGTGGATAGTGCAATCGAGCACTCATACTATTGATGCCTCAAGAGTAAAAAGCTGCTTTACGGAAATATCAAAGCAGCATTGGCTTTAAGACTGACGACATTTATACAAATGCCTCTTCTGCTTATTTGCTTATCTTCTATAGATTACCCTCTAGGAGAAAGTTACTATACTTACTAGCCACCAACTTCATATTAATTTCGCTAGAGCTTTATCAGCTTCATCAGAGCTTTTTTAGCTTCATCTCTCTTCTGCGGTGGAAGTGGCATATTTAGAAATATAACTTTATGAAGGACCTAATGTAGCTAGGGAAAGTACGTACCTGAGGCGATGCCAAAGGTCACAGTATCTTAGCTTGGTAATGAGGTACGAAAAGCTTAGGCATTAACTAATCTTGTAGAACTATTTTGGCGAGGCAATTGGGTATTCTTTACAGACTATTTTTCAGTTTTTGAGCAACCTGCAAAACATAGTGGTTATACGCAGCTGAAGTAACCTAGGTATCCAGTGATATTACTTAGACTAATAAAAATAAACCTAAATAGGCAGTCTAGTATTGTAGAGTTTCGATTAGGTATAAGTATAGTTAAACCTGATAGTGATACAAAAGTAATGATGCTTTGTAGCGATAGATGAAAGACCCAATGGCACCAATATGATCTCTGCTGATTTTGAGAAAAAAGTTTTGCGGACTGAGCGAGATACTTGTTGCCTCAATGTATTGTTGAAGCGATAAATCTAGCTAGTTTTGCCTGTTTCTTTGCCGACGGTTCGCTATCGTTCGCTGAGTAGAACGACTCCATAGGCGACCCAAAAATCCGTATGAGTTTTGGAAATTGGCAATTTAATTGCAGATGCTTTTCTGTTGCCCTTGCTTTCTGATAGGAATGAATTTCGGTGCACTGGATTCAACAGTAAATATTTTTCATAGGGTTTGGCTGTTTCATCAAAGCTTTGAAAGCTGCCTGCTATCAGAACGCAATTAATCTCTATAGAACAGGCTTATAAGCTCCGGTCCAAAGGTTATAGACATACTCTATTAATCTCAAGATTTGCTATCGAAACAGCTTTCAATATTTACACCAAATCCATCCAGCTAGAATTTCACTTTCCTAGCTAAATAACAGGCTTTGCAGACGCAATAGAACTACAATTGAAAATTTACGTCGCGAGTACGTATGAAGGTAGTATTTTCACCCTCTCCTCATAACAGTGTATACAGACCGGCTTTCATTAAAGAAACGAGACAACCTGACTTATTTCTTTTGTAAATTTCTTCTCTATACACAATAAAGCAAAGTTGTACTTAATATCTCAAAAAGGAAAAATTTTACCGTATTTTTACATACTGTTCATCTAAGCAAGGGCAGAAAGCATACGTTAGTGGAAATAGCGAGAAGCGGCATTGCGATTTTAGAAGTACTCTGTACTGGTTTTTCAACAGTTCTCTATATCATGCATTGGTGCTTGGTAGTGATGCTTTGCCAATAGATGACCAAGGCGTAGCGGTATAAGTACTGAAAAGCCACGTTGACTTAGAATTACTCTTACGTTGACTGATCGCCATCTCAATAGTCTGCGGCTAGCAAGACGTGGACTTGAAGATACCTCCATTGACCCGACGCCGCACCCTGCTTGCCTCTAACGTGGCAGATATGGAAGTGAAAAACCTGGTCGTAGCACTCGTGCGCATACATCACAAAACTTTGTGTGACTCCAAGCTCAGGGAAATATTGAAAGATGCGGTTCAAGTGCTGCTGCCCTAGCTCAAGTTTTGGGATGCTCCTGTCCCGGCTTGCTTCAGCCTGCTATTCAATAACGCTTAAGAAATTTAACCGTCAAGCTCAACGTGTTCGTCTTAGCCCACTTTATTTTTGTTTGAAAATCGAACGGTTGGAGTAGACTGGCTGGTATTCTTGGTGCAGATCGTGACTCTAGAAGCACTAGCGATAACGAAATGGGCTGCGATCGACGCATTATGCTCAAAGGTTGTCTCTGCACAAAGGATGGGGAACCTCAACCTTAATCTGGGTACGTTGAGTAGTACAGCGTGGCTCGCAACGAGGATAAGCTGTACGTGTGTTAAAGGAGTGATGAAGAGCTGATGTCTACTGCGTTTCGATCTGCCCCCCAAACTCGACGACCCCCTTCGACTCGTCGATCGCCTCTTTATCCAATGACAGCAAAGCAAAACCTTGGCAAAAAAAGTGTTGGTAAGCCTAGCCTTCAGCAACGCTCGTTGCATAGCGCCCCTCCAGCCTCTAGATCACCCCTGAGAGCAGTCTCCGCTCCGGAATCGGGAATGTCAGCGGTCAAACGGTTTCCGGCAACAGAGACTATGCCATTGTGGCTGCGCTTGCTGATTCAGGCGCAGCGTAGTTCTGTGGTCGTTGCGTTTGTACTGGTAACAGCAACGCTGTTTGTCTACAGCAGCACCGTTTATACTCAGCAGCTCTGGAGCAAGGAGTATCGCAAGCTCAAGACACTGACGCGGAACGAACGAGAGATGATTGCAACGAACGAAAGTTTGAAGAATCAATTAGCGCTCCAGGCAGGGCAACCAGGTTCAGGTTTAGTACCACAAACCCCTGACAGCACAATTTTTCTGCAGCCCGCTCTGCAACGCTCAGCATCCAGTCCGAGCACTAACCTACCGCAAGCAGAAGCAGTTCCAAAAACGCCTTTGGGATATTAGTTGGTGCTGTTGTGGCGGTTCTCACCTAGCAAACATACACCGAAGTCCTACGCGCTGGCTTCACAGGCTATACCGCCAGTGCCTAAAAAAGTTTACATGGCGATTCTCATTTGGATGCGGTATATCCTATACCTACATCCTGCCTTCACAAGCAACACCTCTACTTGATCAAGCAAGGCTCTATGAGTAATCCTCCCCGTTCTCTGTCACCGCAGCGTGTGCGTCGCTTACCCGTTGGCAGCCGCCCTAAACGGATCGATCGCACAGCGTTAGTAAATCAGCCAACGTTTCGGTTGGTGCTAGTTTGGGGTGCGCTAACGGTAGGATGCGGACTGCTACTGCTGAACCTGGGTCGCCTTCAAATTGCGGAGGCTCCTGCATTGCAAAAGCTGGCACAAGAGCAGCAGATGCTTTATATGCGCCCCTTCGTGCCACGTCGTCAGATCATCGATCGCACCGGGACAGTTTTAGCGTTAGATCGTCCGGTCTATACCTTGTTTGCCCATCCCAAACTCTTTAAGGAATCCAAACAGGCGATCGCTGAGAAACTGGCTCCCCTTTTACAAAAATCGACGACTGACCTGACAAAAAAGCTTGATCAAGGTGAAACAGGCATTCGGGTAGAATATGCCCTTTCTGAAAGTGTGGCGGATCAGGTTGCGAACCTAAAAGCTGATGGATTGGAGCTACTGCAAAGCCAACAGCGGCTCTATCCTCACAAAGACATGGCAGCCGACGTGCTGGGCTATGTCAACGATGAGCATAAAGGGCAAGCAGGGCTAGAGTTGAGCCAACAACGCTTGCTAGAACGCATCGTTAGTCCGGTGCGGCTACGGCGTATGGGTGACGGGTCGCTGATGCCCGACCAAGTGCCCGGTGGGTTTCTAAATGTGGATGATTGGCAACTGCAACTTACATTAGATAGCCGACTACAACGAGTGGCGATTGCAGCGTTACAGCAGCAGGTGACAAAGTTTGATGCTAAACGCGGCACCGTCATCGTGATGGATGTACGCGATGGCTCACTTCTGACGCTGGCATCAACTCCGTCCTATGACCCCAACCAATACTTTAAATATCCCCTGGATCGCTTCAAGAATTGGGCGCTTTCTGACCTGTACGAACCGGGATCAACCTTTAAGCCGATTAATGTGGCGATTGCACTAGAAACTGGCTCTGTCAAACCTGACACCCCCTTTTATGACGAGGGGCAGATTCAGGTCAGCGGTTGGCCCATCCAAAACTTTGATTACTCAAGCTCAGGCGGCAGGGGAAACATTACCCTCTCGGAAATTCTGGAATACTCCAGCAACGTTGGTATGGTTCACGTTGTACAGCAGATTAAACCCAGCGTGTATTACACCTGGCTGAAGCGTCTTGGGATGGGCGAACTTGTTGGCATCGACTTACCATCCGAGACAGCAGGACAATTCAAAGACAAAAAAACCTTTTTAGAATCCCCGATCGAACGAGCAACAACTTCCTTTGGTCAAGGCTTTTCACTGACCCCCATTCACCTGGTTCAAATGCACGCGGTGCTGGCAAATGGCGGCAGGTTGGTCACGCCTCATATCGTTCGGGGACTGTTTGACAGCAAAGGGCAACCCTATTGGCAGCCCAATTTTCCCACGAAGCGTCCTGTTTTCTCCAAAGCAACGTCCCAAACTGTGATGGCGATGATGGAAGCCGTGGTCAGCAAAGGTACAGGTAAAAGTGCTCAGATTCCTGGCTACCGCATTGGTGGTAAGACTGGTACAGCACAAAAAGCTAATCCCAATGGCGGCTACCTCGATCGCGCTAAAATCACCAGCTTTGTAGGGGTTTTTCCCATTGAGTCACCGCGCTATGTTGTCCTTGCGGTGGTCGATGAACCTAAAGGTGGCGATGCGTTTGGCTCGACCGTCGCTGCGCCTATAGTCAAAGCCGTGATGGGAGCAATCATTAGCCTTGAGAAAATTCCTCCCAGCGTTTCAGTCACAAGTGAGGTGGGCAGGTAAGGAGTTAGGGAAGCAGAGAGAGCTAGGGAAGCAGGGGTGTTGTGAATGGGCTGTTCACGGTTGACTCCACTTTTGAGCGTTCAGCCTTTAAGCCTTCAGCCCTTCCCTCTGCATTTCTCTCAAAAACTCCAGCGGTAGCCCATCTGTATCAGCAATAAACGCGACTTCGTAAACCCGATCGCCAATCATTTGTTGTTCTGGCTTCAGCAGCACGTTCAGCGGTTGAAACTGGTCGGGTTGCGCCTCGGCAGCTTGTGCAACGCGATCGCTCAAGGCATCTAGCCATTGCGTCAAATCGTCTGTAACGGCAGTCAAGTCAAACGAGAGATGGTAGTAACCGACATAATGCTCGTCACCAAAGGCATCGGGTGCTGGTTTTGGTTGAGGGATTTGAATGAGTTCAATTCGTCCGCCTAAGCCCTCCATCCAGCAAGCCAATGTGTAACCTGTGGTGAAGCGCTCTTGCACTTGAAAGCCGAGCTGTTCGTAAAAGGCGATCGCTCGAAAAATATGTGCCGTCCGAATTGAAACGTGATGCATAGCGTTTAAGGTGGAGAGCCTGGATTATGACTGTCAGAAGCTTAGAGGATAGCTTAAGAGGTAAAACTGTCATCCTGAGTGGCGAACGGCGATCAAACGAGTGCTGTTACCCTTTGCCCTCTTCCTTGCTGGCACTACTACTGCCCTCTAATTTACTAATCGTGTCTTTTGCTAACCGTTCGCTAAACCCAACGATAAACCCAACCGAGAAAAGAAAGAAGCCAGCCTTTGTTTCTGGATTGTCAGACGTTCTTACAGTCAACTCTGAACTAGCAGGTTTACTCATATCAGGGATGAGCGGTGTGCTTACCACCCCAGCCTTAATAAAGGCTAGAAACAGAACACCAAACGATGCGCCAATGACAGGTTTGAAGAAGCCAATGAAGATGGGCGTGAGTCGATCGTAATATGCCTCTTGATCATAAGATTTCCCAATCACACGAATCAGAATACTCACAATACTGCCTAGTGTTCCTGCTGCTGCGACCCACAGTATTTGATTTAGTGTTTTTGAAAAACTATCGACGCTAGTGATTTGTAAAAATGAGTTTTGTCCCCTTATCAAAGCGATTTTTTGCCTTTCTTCAAGTTGAGTTAAACTTTTATTCGTTTGTGCAATGTTTTTCTTAAGCTCAGCGATCTTGTCGTTTTTCTTAAGCTCAGCGATCTTTTCATTCTTTACGTCTTTAGCAAAGGGTGCACTTGTCACGACTTGATATAGTTCGGTACTGAGCTCCTCTACCTTCTTATTCTGCTTATCAATTTGATCATCAAATTTTTCAACGTCCGAGTTGGCTTCCGCTAGCTGGGCGTAGAGATTCTCTAAAATTTTATTCTTCTCATCATTTCCATCTGTTTTTCCATCTGTACTCTTCTTTGCAATTTCAGCGTTTGCCTTGGAGCTATAGATTGTATATTGAATGAGAGCTAGTGAAAAAAGCCCCCCAAACATAATGACAAACGACCAAAAAAGTCCATAAATGACACTAAGGCGGACTGACTTTGTGTGCCAGATGTATGAGAAATGGCTAACGAACAATCTTAAGACGGGTGGCTGTTCGTATCCAATCACCTCTTGTTCAACATCAAGCCGAATTTGCCGAGTGAATTCTTTAGTGAGTTTCTTCTGAAATAAAGACGAGAGTGCAACTTCAAGTGAGCAGACCAAGCTGTTCAGCGCGCCTAACTTTTTGGCTTGATTAGTGTTTAACGCTAAGCGTTCAATTCTTTGCAGCAGGACAGCAAGCTTGGGGATTTCGGTTTGTAAGTCCTCAGGTAAGTTTTTCTGATCAAAATCTCTAATGTCTTTAGCAATCCGTTCTCTTAGTTGCTTAATATTTTCTAAAACAAATTTTTGAGTATGTACTGCCGGAAGAACGGTGACCTTAAGCTCTGGACGGCTGTTATTTTGATAATCAGAAGCAGTGGTCTGGTTTTGTTGCACGGTCTCTTCTTGGTGAGAAGTCATCAAAATCCTCTATTTTTTGGCTGGAAAATTTCTAAGCTCAAACACCCTGTACCTAGTTACCAGGGTTTTCTACAAGAATTCGGTTATTTTTTGAGGAGATTCCGATATAGGAGTGCCACTAGGAGAGGTTTCTAGTCTCAGTATGCTTTCAAATTTCAAGTCGGAACGCTAGATGATCTGCTTAGATCACCTTTATTCTGTTTCAAAATCAAAAAGCTAGTAGTACCCTTTGGGTTATTTAAGCGTTTGCTTCTTGTCTATGTTCATGCCTGCTTGAGCTTGGCGATCGTCTTGGACATTATTGCTGTGCCAGGCGATCGCTTCCTCCCTGATTGCCTGCAACTCCTCCGGTGCTATTTTGCCCAAGTTTTGGAGAATAAAGCTCATGCGTCCCTGAGAGGTAAGTTTGGCGCGGTGGCGATCGAGAAAATCCCAGTAAAAGAAATTGAAGGGACAAGCCTTTTCACCTGTGCGGGCTTTGGGGTTGTAGGTACACTTGCCGCAGTAGTCACTCATCTTGTTGATGTAGTTGGCAGAAGCAGCGTAGGGTTTGGATGCTAGCACGCCACCATCGGCAAATTGCCCCATACCGATGACATTGGTTTGCATGACCCAATCATAGGCATCGACAAACGCAGCATGGAACCAGATTTCAATGGCTTGGGGAGAAATACCGGCAATCAGCGCAAAGTTATTCAGCACCATCAGGCGTTGAATGTGGTGTGCATAGCCAGTTTCCTTCACTTGTGTGAGGATCTGATGCAGACAATTCATTGATGTTTCGCCTGTCCAGTAAAGGTTGGGGAGCGGCTGAGTGTGGTTGAACCAATTGCGGTCTGGGTAGTCATCACTCATGAAGTTGTAAACGCCGTGCATATATTCGCGCCAGCCTAAAACCTGGCGGATAAAGCCTTCAACGCTGCTAAGGCTCCAGGTGTCTTGATGGTCAAGATATGCCTGCTCGGCTGCCTCCACAACTTCCAGCGGATGCAGGAGTCCGAGGTTGAGATAAGGCGACAACATAGCGTGCCACATGGTTATTTCGCCCGTCACCATTGCATCCTGATAGGGACCAAAATCAGAAAGGCGCATCGTCAGGAAAAAGTGCAGCACCTGGAGCGCCTGATCACGAGTGACTGCCCATTGAAACGGCTCACTTTGCCAATACTGCTGACTGGCTTTGAAGCGGTCATCCTGCTTAACCCAAGCAATCACATCCTGCGTGATTGCATCCGGTGCAAACCAGAGGGCTTCGGGCAGCGTCAGTTTGCCTTTGGGCGGCTTGCGATTGTCCTGGTCAAAGTTCCAGCGACCACCGAAAGGCTGCTTCCCTGCCATGAGGATGTTGCAGCGACGACGACCTTCGCGGTAGAAGTCTTCCATCACCAGTCGTTTGCGATCGCCCGCCCACTCCCTAAAGTCGGCTTCGCTCCAAATAAAGTGATTATTAGAAACCAGAGTGACAGTGCAAGGCAGGGGTAGTGATTGAATGAGGCGGGCAAAGGGGCGATCGTTCGGCCTCATCACCCGCAGTTCTGTAATCTGATGAGCCTCAATCCATGCCTTGAGCGGCGTTAGAAAATCATCCGCTTGCTCATACGCGACTAACCAACCCGCCTGCCGCAGAGCCTCAGCAAAGTGACGCATTGCTGACCACACCAGCACTAGCTTTTGCAAATGGTACGGTCGCTCTTGCACATGATCTAGCGACTCAATAAAGATGACCGGAGTTGATTTTTGCTGATCAAAACAGCTTTGCAACGCTGCCTGCTCCGCCCAAAGCTGATCACCCAAAACCCAAACGCCGATCGTCATTGTTAGCCCCCAGCTTCAGCTTTTAGCTTTTTCCTCTACACCCTACACTCCTCACACTATTTCCTTCACCCATCTCGCGTGATAATGAGCTAACAGCAAATTCCGCCACGCCACCTATGACGACCCAACCCAGAATCATTGTTCTAGACGACGATCCCACAGGATCGCAAACGGTTCACAGTTGTCTGTTGCTGATGCAGTGGGATGTGGAAACACTCCGGTTGGGCTTGGCAGACGACGCTCCTATTTTTTTCGTGTTGACGAATACGCGGGCACTGACACCAGAAAAAGCGGCAGCAGTAACGCGAGAGGTTTGCCAGAACTTGAAGGCAGCGATCGAACTTGAAGCTATTCATGATTTTCTAGTCGTGAGTCGATCGGACTCGACTCTGCGCGGACACTACCCGATTGAAACAGATGTCATTGCCGAGGAACTGGGTCCCTTCGATGCCCATTTCCTCACGCCTGCTTTTTTTGAAGGTGGACGCACCACGAAAGACAGCATCCATTACCTCAAGGTCAACGGGATCGATACACCCGTGCATGAAACCGAGTTTGCGCGTGACTCGGTGTTTGGCTATCACCACAGCTATTTGCCTGCCTATGTCGAGGAGAAAACTAGCGGCAAGGTGGCTGCTGATCGCGTAGAGCGTTTTTTGCTCGAAGACCTTCGCGCTGGCGTACTCGATCGCTTGCTGCAACTCCACGACAATCAGTGCGGCGTGGTAGATGCAGAAACCCAGGATGACCTGAATCGTTTTGCTGCCGATGTTCTCACCGCAGCATCCCAGGGCAAACGGTTTCTCTTTCGCAGTGCGGCAAGCCTGTTGACGGCATTAGCAGCCTTACCACCCCAGCCGATCGCCTCAGAAGCGATGGCAAACTACGTCCGTCACGGGAAGCCAGGAGCCATCATTGTTGGCTCTCACGTTAAGAAGACGACTGAGCAACTAGAACAGCTTTTGGCGCAACGGGGGATCGTCGGTGTCGAGCTAGAAGTGGCTCGGTTGTTAGAGAAAACGGAGGAGGCGAAATCGTCCCTCCTTGCCGAAGCGATGCAGCAGATCAACACCGCTCAGGCTGCAGGCAAAAGCCCTGTTGTTTACACCAGTCGTCAAGAACTCACCTTTGACGATACACAGACCCGGTTAGACTTTGGTGAAGCTGTTTCTGCCTTGCTTATGGACATCATTCGTCACCTACCCAACGACATCGGCTTTCTTATCAGCAAAGGCGGCATCACTTCCAACGACACACTCAGCAACGGTCTAGCACTAAGGACGGCTCGTTTATTAGGGCAAGTGCTTGCAGGTGTTTCCATGGTACGAACCCCCTCCAATCACCCCCAGTTTCCCGATTTGCCCGTCGTTCTCTTCCCTGGCAACGTGGGTGACGCCAATGCCCTAGCAACGGTCTATCAGCGCTTGAGGAGACACGACCAGTAATGTTGTGTCTCCTCCTCATCGACTGCAAAGTAGAAACAGACTTGTATCTTTGACAATTAAGTCCTCACCGCTCTCTTGCAACCCAAAACTCACTAGCAACGCGGCGCGTTCATGCAGTGGCTAAGCTGGAGCAGACATTCAAAACGCCTCTCTTCTCCCTCCACTCCCCCTGCCCCTCACTCCTTACCCCTTACTTCTTATGCAACCCATTGGCTTTATCGGACTCGGCATCATGGGCAAGCCGATGGCGCGAAACTTACTCAAAGCGGGCTATCCGCTAGTGGTTTATAACCGTAGTCGTCCTGCGATGGAAGCGCTAGCGGCAGAAGGGGCAGTGCTGGCAGATTCACCCAAAGCGGTTGCCGAACAGGTGGATGTAGTGATTAGCTGCGTGTCGGATTCACCCGACGTGGAAGCAGTAGCGCTGGGCAGCAACGGCATCATCGAGGGAGCAAAACCAGGTTTGCTGTATGTCGATATGTCTACGATCGCCCCTGCAACCGCCCGCCAAGTCTACACAGCACTGAAGGTGAAAGGAGTTGATGCACTGGATGCTCCAGTTTCAGGGGGGGACATTGGGGCACAGCAGGGAACGCTGTCGATTATGGTCGGTGGGGATGAACCTGCATTTCAGCGATCGCTGCCAATCTTGCAAGCAATGGGCAAAAACATTGTCTACATTGGGGAAGCCGGAGCCGGGCAGGTGACGAAAGCCTGTAACCAGATCGTTGTTGCGCTGACCGTTCAAGCCGTTGCAGAAGCGCTCACGTTGGCAAAGAAGTCAGGTGTGGATGTCGCCAGAGTCCGTGAAGCGCTGATGGGTGGGTTTGCCCAAAGCCGTGTTTTAGACGTTCACGGCAAACGTATCCTGGAAGGCGATTTTCAACCGGGCTTTAAGCTCGTTCTCCACCGCAAAGACATGAATATTGTTTTGCAAACGGGACGAGAAACGGGTGTGCCGCTGTTTGGCTCTGCCCAGGTGACAAGCATGATGGATGCCTTGCTCGCTCAAGGTAAAGGCGACCTGGACAATGCTGCCTTGGTGACGCTGTATGAGTTGTTAGCCGCGATCGATTAATACGCTCTTAACTAGAGCGTTTACGGGTTGCAATCAGCGTCAAGGCGACTAACCTTATAGGGGCGTGAGCAATTGCCGTGCCCCTAAGTTAACGACAGCAAGAGTAACGCTAGACAAGAAAGAGTTTGCCCTACTTAACTGCTAGTCAACTGCTCAACCAGCGCGATGACTTTCGTGCGGCTGAGTTTAGCTTCGCCATGAGCCATCGCATCCAGTGTGGCGTGCGCCAGAGCCAGGGGAATCTGACAGAAATCGAGTGCTGGACCTAGCGGCAGGGCATGGGTATAGGCATCGGCAAGCGACAGATTGCCCTGCGCGTAAGCATACATTCTTTCGTAATCCCAACCTTCGGGGAAAAAGCTGACACCACGCTCCAGGTCTTCAGCCTGGTTGCGTAAAATGTTGACAGCCTGTAAACCGCGTCCAAAGCCGATCGCATGAGTCCGATTGGTTGTAGTGCCATCATGCCAAGCCCACAAGTCAGACAGCAATAGCCCTACGGTGCCTGCCACGCTAAACGTATAGCGATCGAGATCTGCGGTCGTTTCAATCGCCCAGTTGCGATCGACCCAGTATGCCATCCGGTCTGCCATTGCTGCAGATGCATCCCACACCCGTGGTGCGATCGCGCCAGGTGCCAGCATGGCCCACTCACCAATACGGATGCTTACTTCTTCTAACAGGCTCGTCTGCTGACACAGTTCTGCCGCTAGTGCTTCTGCATCGATCGTATCGGTGGCTGCCTGAAACGCGAGACTAATCGTTTGCAGGAGCCTGACCTTCAGTGCATTATCCAGATCAGGGTGATCTTCGATTTGGTCGATCGCCCGCATACAGAGATAGGCAGAACTGACTGCTTCTTGAAGCCCCGACGGCAAGCGGATAATCGGGATATAAAATGTCCGACTAGTTTCCTGCAAAACCTCTAAAGCGCTTTTACGTAACTCCATTCTTTTACTCCTCTAACCACCACACCGAGTTCGCTCTAAATATATAGCAAAAAACTTAATTTTTACTTAGAAGTGATCTGGGCAATGCTCAAGTTTTCAAGACATAAGGCAGCATGACGATAAGAGTGCCTTAATAAGCGCTAGGAACGCATGTCTAAAACATCTACTGATGCTGTTTCAAAGCAAGGCTTTGAGACAACGAGTAGGACAAACAAAAAAGCAGCCGAACGATCCTTTCACTAGGTTTTATGAAACGTCAAAGATACCGTAGATGCCTGATAACAAAGGGTTTCGATCGTGCGCTTTTACGCTAGCTTGAATGACATTTTGCCAACAGCTTTGTTCCTGACTTTACGCTTACGGTTGACAAAAAAGCTTATCTAACGTAGAAGCTCACCTCAAACAGCAATAGCTTGCCTAAAAGAGTGAGCCAGTCACAATGAGCAAAAAATCTGTCAGTAGAACCTTCAGTAACGGATACAAAACACATTGGCACATTTTCGTAGATACGCCATCACCCAACTGTTTGAATTGCTCCCTTCTCCTGACAAAACGCTAACTGGTTCGATCGCGTCGTTTTAAGAAATGTAAAGTTAACTCCCTGTACTTTCCTTGCTATAGGGAACGCCCAGTGCTGCCGGAGGAGTTGTTTTGCCTGCCAGACCTACCATCGCTAGCAGCGCAATGACATAGGGCAGCATCACCAAAAACTGATAGGGAATATTGAGATTAAACGCTTGAATCCGCAGTTGCAACGCCTCCGTCGCACCAAAGAGCAGGCAAGCTAGCACCGTATATACAGGATGCCAACGCCCAAAGATCAATGCTGCCAGCGCAATAAAGCCCTTACCTGCACTAATATCCTCTGTAAAAAATTTGACGTGTACCAGCACTAAATAGGCACCTCCCAACGCTGCCAAACAGCCACTTAACACCACACTGAGATAACGAACCTGAGACACTCGAATGCCTGCTGTATCAGCAGCACGGGGATATTCTCCCACTGCTCGCAGGGTCAAGCCAAGGCTGGTGTGAAAGAGGATATACGTGCTCAATGGCAACAAAAACAACAGTAGGTAGACCAGAGGATCTTGATTAAACAGAAGCGAACCCACGATCGGAATCTGGGTCAAGCCGGGAAGGGCGATCGTCGGCAACCCTGGCAAGGTTTGAGTGGTGGTGCTGTTGAACACAAGCCGCGACATAAACGCCGTTAGCCCTGCTGCTGATAAATTAATTGCCAAGCCCGACACCAACTGATTGACCTTCAAGGTGACACACAGGTAGGCATGGAGTAGCCCTACCAGCCCACCGCTAAGGACCGCTGCAAAAATGCCCAGCCAGACATTCTGATTGCTATAAAACGTTGCTGCCGCTCCAACAAAAGCGCCCGTCAGCAACATTCCTTCTAACCCGATGTTAAGTACACCCGATCGCTCAGACCACAGCCCACCTAGCGCCGCAAACGCCAATGGCATTGTTAGCCGCAGACTGGCAGACAGGTAATCAGACAGGAAGGCAAAATCGTTCATGGAGAAAGTGAGGAGTGAGAGAAAGTTTTGAGTTTTGAGCTTTGAGTTTTGAGTTCAGCCTTCTGCCTTTAGCCTTCTGCCTTTATGCTCCTTTAATTTACTGTCAAAGCATCCTTCACTTCTGTTCACCATGGAACTTACGTTAACAACGCCTGCTCTGCTGTTTCCTGCTATTTCGCTGCTGCTGCTGGCTTACACTAATCGCTTTCTGACCTTGGCAACGCTGATCCGCAGTTTGCACTCTGAGTACAAGGTCACACCGAATCCGCTTACTCTGGTCGAAATTCTTAGCCTTCGTTATCGCGTGCGCTTAGTGCGTGATATGCAGTTTTTAGGCGTGAGCAGCTTTCTGCTTTGTGTGGTCTGTATGTCTGTTTTATTTGTAGGGCAGGTTTGGCTTGGCAGCATACTTTTTGGGGTGAGTTTGCTGTTGATGATTTGCTCCCTTGCGCTTTCGGTACGTGAGATTCAGGTTTCGATCGATGCCCTTGATCTTCACTTGCGCGATCTTGAGAACCAACGTTAGGTTTCAGTTGTGGTAGCAGCAAGTGGGGCAGGAGGCTGTGGCGGTGCAACCACTTTCCGCTCCAAAACCAGACTGATAGCAATAAAGAGAACGGTCAGACCTTGAATGGCATAAACAACGGTGACAGGTACGCCAGCACTGCGCTGCATTACATTAGCACCCCCGCGTAAGGCTCCAAAAAAGAGCGATGTAAGCAATACGCCTGCCAGGTTGCCCCGACTGAGAAAGGCGATCGCGATCGCGTCAAACCCGTAACCGGGCGAAAAGTTCTCAAACAGACGATATTTCAAACCCATGACTTCACCAGAACCAGCCAAACCTGCCAAGCCTCCAGACAGTGCCATGACTAGCATAATGGTGCGTTCCACCGAGATACCGGCATAGCGAGCAGCAATCGGATTTTGCCCCACGGTTTCGATCTGGTAGCCGACGGGCGATCGGGCAAAGACAACCCACAGAATGATGGTTGCCAGCACTCCCAGTAAAATTCCAGCATGGGTCTGCGTTTGCGGCAGAATCACTGGTAACTGGGCAGACGCATCAATCAGAGCGCTGTAGGGTGTAGGGGCATCTGGGTCTTTCATGGGACCACTCACCAGATAACTCACCAGATTTTGTGCAATGTAGTTAAGCAAGAGAGTCGTGATCACCTCATTCACACCCCGTATTGCCTTCAAGTAGCCAGGGATAAGACCCCATAAACCGCCTAAGCAAAAGCCGCCCAGCAGTGCTAGCGGTACGTGAAGGACAAGGGGCAAATCATGCACATACAACCCGACTAGAGCGCTGCCCAAGCCACCCATGTAGATTTGACCTTCCCCACCAATGTTGAACTGTCCCGCTTTGAGAGCAACCAAAATGCCCAAGCTCGTCAGCAAAAGTGGTGCCGTTTTAGTGAGTGTATTGCTAAAACCGTAGTAGTTGGCGAGGGATTCTGTAAAAAGAACAGAGTAGGCTTTGAGGGGACTGACGCCCGCGATCGCAATTAGCCCTGAACCAACCAGCAAGGCGGCAGCGATCGCCAAAAACGGCGATAAAACAGGCAAAAGCCAACGAGCGCGATCGTTCACAAGCAGTTAGGAGACGCGATAGGAAGCAATGACACGTATCCTACCCTAAGTTACCTGTTTCGCACTGTATCAGGCGATCGCTCACTCAGTCTCCAGCTTGCTGAACCAGAACGCTTTGCAGAAGCCAACGAACGCTTATAAATGATCACGCCCAGCTACTTAGCCTGAGCGAAAGAAGCTAGCAACTAACAATCTCACTCCAACGTTTCAACCATTGCCTGAACGCCCTGACTACTGAGCGTTTGCATCAACTGATCGGCTTTAGTGCGATCGCCAAAGGCACCCACCTGCATTAAAGCCCGTCCCTTCACAAAGGTGCGAAAGGCATTGGGAAAGGTAGTCCGTAGCAGCGCTTGCTGGCTATCGTCCGCAGGTGCAACCACCACACGATAGCGCAAGCCCGATGCAGCACGAGAGGCAAAGCCCTCGCTAGATGCAGTTTGCTGAGTACGGTAAACGATCGATGCGTTGCCCACATTGCCAATGGGTGCGTTCGGGCTGGGTACTGGCAGCAAGCCTGGACTCGTTAACGGGGTGGAGGCACTCGCGAGCGCACGTTCTGATGCCACAGCTCGCACAGGAGAGGGAGTCGATCGCCGTTCTGGTGCTGGGACGGGAATTTCGATCGAGCCTGTACGTGGAATTGCGCTCGGTTGTGCAACTGGTGGTGGAGCAAGTTTAGTGGGGCTAGTAATGACGCTGGTGGGGCTAGCAACCGACACGATCGATGGCGAACTAAGCTGCTGCCGCGATGGACGCACTACCACCGTTGGCAAGGCTCTACTACTTGGCTCTAATGGCTCTTTCAACGGCACTTGTGGCGCAATTTGTGGGGCAGTGGCAAGCCTCACAACTGGAATAGGGCGAGGCGTTGATGCCTGTGTTGCGGCTCCAGAGGATGCTGAGGGTTTAGGAAAGGTCGGCTGTGCGACAGTGTTGGCAGGAGCTATCAGTGGCAACGCCGGACGCTTCGCTACCACCGAAGTTTGCGGTACTGGAAAGGATGAGGCTGAAATGCCACCCGTGGCTCCTTTCTCTAACGTTGGCGCGGGAGACTGCAAGGATGAAGACGCTGGCTGTTCAGCTCTAGCAGGTCGGTCGCTACCTAAACGCTGACCAAACGGAATCGTATTCGTATCAGTGGCGGCGATCGACCGCCTCGGGGCAAAGACTGGCTTTTGGTTACGCGCTGTGGCTTTATTCCCAGCAGTGGCGTTGTCAGCGTTGCTAGACGATCGCAATGCGGTCGCTGACACTAGGGTAGGGCTTCCCGATGCTGACGAGTTTGACCACGGCATGGGCGACCCAGCGGGAGTAGACGCTACCGCACTGGTGCCAGCCAAATCGAGCGTGCCGCTAGTTTTATCTAAATCATTGCCAAAGGCGGGAATCTGTTGGTCAGACTGTTTCGCATTCACATCAAGCTGACCATTACTACGAAACGAGTTACCACCCGGTTCGGTTGCCGTTCCCAAATCGGGGCGTGACTGGGCGATCGCCACCAATCCATCGCGCGTATTACCCTCCACCGAGTTGTTTCGTAGGATGGGCTGCGCTTTTGCCTGCACCACAATCCCATCTTTATTTTGGGTAATGCGGTTGCCAACTAGCAGTGGAGCCGCTTTCTGGTTCACATTGATGGCAAAACCAGTCTGCTCAAAAATGTTCTCCCGCACTTCTGCCCGCGAGGTGCCATAGATGGTAATGCCATTCGCACCATTTTGGTAGAAAAAGTTGTTGCGAATTAACGGCGACCCATTGCCCGTTACCGAAATGCCGTCATGCCCGCTCTCAGTAAAAGTGCTGTCGATCACGGCTGGGCTGGTAGACTCAATCCACACACCATAGCCCTGTGGATCTGGGTTTTTAACTGTTACTCCAGCGAGGATGGCGCGATCGGCACCGACGATCGCCACCTTCTGCCGCGCAAAGGTTGGACTGAGAAAAAAGCCGTTGCCCTGAATCACAATATCCTGACCGCGCGTTTCTGTATTGCCCTGGATTGCCACATCCGGCTTCAGGCGCAACGGAAAGGTTTCGCCCGTCTCCTGGCTGTAGGTTCCCGATGTCAAAAGAATGACGGTTCCGCTTGGAGCCACTTGCAGCGCCCGTGTAATGGTTTTGAATGGTGCCCGATCGCTCCCATCTGCCACCGCATCATCACCACTCGTTGGATTAACTAGAAGAGTAACCGCTGTAGCACTCATTATTGGTGCGGATGCCACAGGTACCTGCGCGGCAACTTGAGCGTGCCCACGGTCAAGACTGGCTAAAAGCGCATAGCCAACCAACGTAGAAAGACAGAAGCAGGAACACCGTTGCCAGAGCCGATGTTGGGGAAGCGAGTAAACCATGTTCGTAGCAGCAAATTTTGGTAGCAGCAAGCAAAGGAGCGATCGCCCAGTAGAAACGAGAACGAAAAGGTGTCTCGTTCTAGACACAGCGATTGATAACAACAAAAACTCAGCCCAAACAACCGATGATTGTTGAGCTTGAAGGGAAGCTGTAATGAACTCTGGTCAACTTTACTCCATACATCCAACTTTGAAACACATAGTTTTGTTTACAATTTCCAGCTTCTTGAGGCTGTTGGAAATTTATTAAAGTTGGCTTCCTGTCCCGTAACTCGATAGCCTAGACAGAGCAATCGATCGGTACTTCCTATGGGCAATACAGACAGTCAAGCTCGGTTTGTGCAGCTTGCACTCTGCCGCATTTTAGATGCCAACTTAGACCGTGCCCGTGAAGGCTTGAGAACGATCGAAGAATGGTGCCGCTTTGGGCTGGATAATGCGCTGTTAACGGATGAGTGCAAACAGCTACGGCAAGAACTGGCACATTGGCATACACCTGCTTTACGAGTGGCGCGCGATACACCGGGTGATGCTGGAACAGTGCTCACACATCCGAAGGAGGCAGAGCGATCGAGCGTTCAGGCGGTGCTGCAAGCCAATCTGTGTCGTGTTCAGGAAGCACTGCGAGTGCTAGAAGAATACGGCAAAGTTTACAGTCCAGAGATGGGAGCCGCGTGCAAGCAAATGCGCTATCGGGTATACACGTTGGAAAGCCAGTTGACGGCAGATCAGCGGCATCAACGTTTAGAACGATCGTCCCTTTACCTCGTTACATCCCCTACTGAAAACCTGTTTGCTACGGTGGAAGCAGCACTCAAAGGCGGACTGACGCTAGTACAGTATCGGGATAAAACCGCTGATGATGAGGTTCGACTAAGCAATGCTCAAAAACTCTCTCAGCTCTGTCGGCATTATGGTGCGCTGTTTATTGTGAACGATCGCGTCGATCTGGCGATCGCGGTGGATGCAGATGGCGTGCATCTGGGTCAGCAGGATATCCCGATCGCCCTTGCTAGACAACTGCTAGGTTCTCAGCGACTGATTGGGCGCTCGACCCACTGCCCCAAAGATCTCCATCGCGCCATTGATGAAGGAGCGGACTACATTGGTGTCGGTCCCGTTTACGAAACACCGACTAAAGTCGGTAGACCTGCCGCTGGGTTTGACTACGTGCGCTATGCGGCTGCCCATGCGACAGTTCCCTGGTTTGCGATCGGGGGCATTGATACCAGCAATCTGCCTGACGTTCTCGCTGCTAACGTTAAACGGGTCGCGATCGTGCGAGCCATCATGCATGCTGACCAGCCAACCCTAACGACTCAATATTTTCTTTCTCAACTGACCTCACAGCCCTTGCTTGGCACAGTACACGATCGCTGAAAGGATAAAGCCAACGGTTCTATCGCTTGACGGTTACTGACGAGATACTGGTGGCGACTGCGAACTGGACAAGCCTTGTACTCAAAGCCCCTCGCAGGCTTACACTAGGTAGCAGCAACCGTGTGAACCCGACTGCGCTGATGGCTGACCCAATTCCACCGATTACTTTACCGCCTGCCCAAAACCCAGAGCAGGAAGGTGAATGGCTGCGACTAGCCTTGCTGGCATGGCTCAATCAAGAGTTCATTCCAGAAGACGCTAACCAGCAAATAGCAAAACGCGCTGCCCAGATCTTTGTCCGGCAGCGCATGGAAGGAGAAAACGATCTCGGTTCGCTCGTAATGGCGATCGTCACCGAAATGGAATCGTTTGATTTTTCTAACAGTTTCTTTGGCGAATTCACCGTTGCCAACGCCGTCAGCGATCTATTGCTCGACAGCTTGGGCATTGATCGCTGCTGCGGACAGTGAAATAGTCATTAGTTTTTAGTGGTTAGTTTTTTAGACGGATCAAGCGGCTTCAACTAACAACCAAAAACTAACAACTCTAGTTACCAGCTTGATTTCACCACACCAGGCAATAACCCTTGGTGCGCCATTTCGCGCAGGACGTGACGAGACAAACCAAAGTCACCGTAGAACCCTCTAGAGCGACCAGTGACCCAACAACGATTGCGAATGCGGGTGGGAGCGCTATTGCGGGGAAGCTGCTGAATCTGACGGTGGATAATTAGTTTTTGCTGCTGTGATGTTGCTGCTGCAAACTGCTCTTGCAAAGTTGCACGCTTCTCAGCATACTGTTCCACCATTCTCTTGCGCTTCTTTTCGCGCTCAATCATGCTCTTTTTAGCCATGAGTCATTCCGATGCTCTTTAAGTTAAGACACAGCTTACCATTGTACTGAATTAAGCAGGCTATTTGTCAACGCAATTAAAATTGTTGAAATAGAAGTTTGTGCAGAAGTTAGGGTTCTAAGCCGATGGTGCGATAAGACAACCGTTTCTTTTGAAGAACCCTAGCTTCTCAGATGGCAGGCGTCGGATGCTCAGGTGTGATTGCCAGATCATCCGGTTCAGGCGTTGACAGCGGCTTTAGAGGTAGGCTAGCAGACGGGCAGAGGTCAGCAAGCTCGCAGCGATCGCACTGGGGTTTACGCGCCATACAGACCGCACGACCATGATAGATCAGCCGGATTGACCAGTTTTCCCAATCGGGCTGCGGCAACAGCTTCATCAGGTCGCGCTCAACACGAATCGGATCGGTGTGCTTTGTCAAGCCCAGTCGATAGCTCAACCGTTTGACATGCGTATCAACCGTCACGCCCATATTGATGCCAAACGCATTTGCCAGCACCACGTTTGCGGTCTTTCGCGCTACACCTGGCAGCTTCAGCAAGTCTTCCATTACTTGCGGCACGTCACCACCAAACTCCGTCATAATCATCCGACAGGCAGCCTGGATATTCTTTGCCTTGTTCCGGTAGAAGCCTGTCGATCGCACCAGTGCCTCAATTTCCGACACTTCTGCACCTGCCATTGCTGCCGCATCAGGAAAGCGCCGAAAGAGTTCTGGCGTCACCATATTGACTCGCACATCAGTACATTGGGCAGACAGAATGGTCGCTACCAAAAGCTGCATCGGGGTTTCATAGTCCAGCGAACAAGTTGCGTCTGGGTAGAAGCGCTTCAAACGCAGCAGAATTTCGATCGCCCGTTGCTGCTTGGCTGGCAATTTGCGAGAGGCGCACATTGAGAAGGATAAGGGATGAAGGGTAAAGGATAAGAACGGCGGGAATAAGAGCTAGAAGACAGACGGCATAGAGGCAATAGAAACGCAAGGGAAGCAGAGACAGGAGAAGGAAGCGGGTTTGAATTAGCTCAAAATTCATCCTTCAGCCTTTATCCTTTTGTCCTTTAGCCTTCATGCTCTACCGAAACAGCTTCTGCACCGACTCTAGCTGGGTGGTATCGCGGACAATCAGAAAAATGCCCAATCCCAGCAACAGCATTAGACCTGTTTGCATCACGCCATCTTGCAGCTTGGATGGTAAAGGCTTACCGCGCAAGCCTTCCACTAATAAGAACGCTAGATGACCGCCATCTAGCGCCGGTAAAGGCAGGATGTTAATAATTGCCAGGTTGATGCTGATAAGGGCACCGAAGGTAAAGAGATTGAAGGCATCTAAGCGCGCCAGTTTCGCCCCTTCATCAACAATTCGCACGGGTCCCGAAATCTGGTCGGCAACTTGTCCAAAATTGGTGATGAGTTGACCAAAGCCCTGCACAGTGAGGACTGTAATGCGCTGAAACTCGCTGGCTGCTAGCGTGAAAACTTCAATCGGGTTGCTGAGGCGACGACGCTCGATCGTGACGTTAGGCGCAAGCTGGACACCAATTTTGGCATTCGCATCGGGCGTAACAACGAGTGGTGTTGGAAGCACCTTACCTTCTCGCTGTACGGTTAGCGCAACCGGCTGATTCGGACGGTTTTGAATCGCCTCCATCAACGTCTTAATGGATTCTCTAGAAGCTCCTAGCTCCTTCCCGTCTACTGCCAGCACAATATCGCCTGGCTTCATGCCTGCTTTGGCAGCCGCTGAACTAATCTCCGTTTTTACATCGGGCACTAAAACGCCTGACTGAAAGTTCACGTCTTGTGTGCCAGCGATGCCAATTTGCGTCACAAGCAGGAAGTAAGCAAAGACCAGATTTGCAATGACCCCAGCACTAATCACGATCGCCCGATCCAGCACAGGGCGATTCTTCAGCAAATTAGGGTCATTCTGTGGAATCGTGCTCTCGGGGTCATCATCAGGGAAGCCGACAAAACCGCCGAGGGGAAATGCCCGCAGTGCATACTCCGTCTCGGGACCTTGATACTTCCACAGAATCGGACCAAACCCAATGGAGAAGCGGTTGGCATAAATGCCCTGAGCGCGGGCAGCCGTAAAGTGCCCCAGTTCGTGAACCACAATGAGGATTGCTAAAACGGCGATCGCAGCCAAAACTGACATACCAAACTTCCAATAAAACGGTGATTTCGCGGTTGCTACAGTTGCAACGCACTTCCAACTATTCTAGAAGCTACAACTCAGTAAATGTTGCTTGCTACAAAATCCTCAGTGGCAATTCGCTACTATCTGTAGAATCGCCGTTGCCAAAGCCGCCTGTAAAAAAGTTTCGTCAATACCCAAAACTTGCTGTATACCAGTATCCAGTTGTGGGTCACTTAAGAGCAAGCATTACCTGTGCGCCAATTACTGAAACTGAAACCAGAAACAATACAACGGCAGAATGTCGAGCTAAAGGCGAAGCTTGCTAGAGCCGAGCGCCTGGTTGCACAGCTTAGAGCAGAAGCGTCACAGCTTCGGGCACAGATTGCAGAGAGGCAACGATCGCCCGTACCACCTCAAATAGAGCGACGACCTAGGGCAGCACAGCGATCGCGATCGGCAAGACAGGAACCTAGCGTGTTAGCCAGCACGACTACCCAGACTACACGTCAGGCTACGTTTGCACAGCGCCAATCCCGTCGCTACCAGGTGCCTGAGCATCGTTCGCCTTTTGTACGTCTGCTGTTACGAAAGCGCTTAGATGTCGCTCTTTTAGCCATCGCTGGGCTGACAGTGGCAGCGCTGTTTAGCTTGCAGCACACCCGTCAGCGTAGTGTTGCGCGAGTCGAGCTACCACCAAGCCAGCCAACCCCAGCGGTGGTGGCTCCAAAGCCACAGACATTCGCTGAATTAGTTTATAACGTTCCCCAGCCACCGCAGCTAGTGCCTAGCGAAGCACTACAGGCGATCGTGGATGGAGCCACTGCCCTTGCCGCCAGCAAAGGCTTACCCACAGAGCCACTATCGATCACACTGATCGATCTCAAAACGAACCAGACAGCAGGCTACCAAAACCAGACACCCCGCTATCCGGCTAGCGTCGTCAAGCTGTTCTGGCTGGTTGCTTGCGAAGCGATGCTAGAGCAAGGTCTCCTACAGCCTGATTCTGAATTGACTAGCGATCTGACCGCTATGATCGTCCACTCCGACAATGATGCTGCCAGCCGCATTTTCGATCGCATTACGCAAACAACCTCTGGCGCAACACTTAGCGGGACTGAGTACGAAACCTGGCTGAAGCGTCGCTTGCAATTAAACCGCTTCTTTCAGGCAGCGAGCTATAACGGTCTTAGCATCAGCCAAAAGAACTATCCTATCCATTCGCTTCAACTTGAAGCGCCGGATGGACGAGAGCTACAGATGCTCGACGAACAGCAGCAGCCAATTCGTAGCCTGACAACTACCGATCAAGCCGCCAGACTGATGTATGAGCTTTACGCCGGCAAGGCAGTATCAACCAGCCGCAGTCAAGAAATGATGACGCTGTTAACGCGAGACTTGCAGCCGGAAAAGTGGAAAAAACAACCCAATAATCCGATCGCTGGCTTTCTGGGCGCAGCACTGCCAGCAGACGTGCGCTTTGCTTCTAAAGTTGGCATGACGAGCAAAGCGCGTCACGAAGTCGCTTTCGTTGCATCTCCAGATGGCAAAGTTTCATACATTCTCGCTGTCTTTGGGACTGATGAAGCCTATAGCCAGAACGCGGAGATTTTGCCAGCTATATCCAACACCATCTTTACCCAGATGACTGAACGGTAGACTCAACTAGCGGCGTGTAAGAAGTGCGGCAATGCGAACACAGCACTGCGTGAACATCAGGGACGTGTGCCTTTACGGACCCGCAAACACCGCATCTTCAATATCCTGCCGACTCAGGGAGTATTTGAACGATCGCTGAACAGCATAATCACTCTCAGGCGGCTGACGATAGCGGACTGTCAGTTGGTCAATCTCCAGGCACAGTTCTGCTTTCCAATCCGAGTGCTGCACATACCAGCAGTGCCGCTCAGCTCGGTCTTGTTCGCACCCCTTAGCAATAAGCCATTGCTCAATGTCAGGAAGGGGATGATTGTAAAGGGGAGTATCAGCAGAAGGAAGTGGCATTGAAGAATTTCGAGGGATGAAGAATCTCTAGTATCGCCTGTGTTGAAGCAGTATAGGGTCAGGTACCCAGTTTCGCACTGGATGGCTCTAAGGCAGAATCAATAACAGGCTTTTCCAACTGTTTTGTCGAAGGCTGGCTTATTGGAGGTTGGCTGCCCGTGTTGGTGGTTTCAACCGTCCTAATTTCCTGCGGCAAGATATCAGGATGGACAGCACTTGGCTGTAAAACAGCTTCGCCTCTGGTGATACCAATCGTGATCGCCAGCACCAGACAACCCACAAAGGTCAACCCTAAGATGAATAAGGCAAAGATTTCTCCCGGTGACAACGGACGATTGGTTGCATCAAGATAAGCCGATGACGATTGCACAGTACGGGCTGACACCTTTGGCTGCGCAAAAGCCGGCGAGGGCTGAATCACAGGTACATTTGAATAACCAATCTTGCGATCGTAAGCACTGCGCCGCTCTGGGCTACTAAGCGTTGCATACGCTTCGTTGAGTTGTTGGAACTTAGCAGTTGCGATCGCGGCTGACAGCGCAGTCGTATCGGGATGGTAAAGCTTACTCAAATCTCGATATGACTGACGAATTTCACGCACTGATGCTGAAGGATGTAACCCCAGCAAGCCGTAATAACTTGCAGACACCACTTGTTGCTGTGATGCCTTTTCTTCATTACCGTGTGGAGTCGCCCGATCATGAGTCACGCGAGAATCCTGCTCTCTTAAATGTCTGACTTAATTAGCTTCCGCCTATTGTAACTGGGTTGGTAGATTCAGAGCCAGGGTGACAATAAGCAGTCAACAGGAGGAAACGATCGACCTTACTTCCTACTTGCCACTCCGACTGCTTGCCCTCGGTAGACGATTCCCGCAATGGCTGACAACAAGAGCCAGCCGAGTAAATTAATGCGGACATCAAACAGCGTGACATCCAGAAAGCTAAAGAGGCCACAGCCAACGAAAGCAACGAGATAGCTGAAGTAAAGCAGGCGATCGTGGGTTTCAGTTCGCCCCTCTGCATCGCTTAAAGGCATTTTGGCATACAGCATCCAACTGCCCTGTGCCACGATCCAGCCAACTAAACCAAAAAACAATAGGGCAGCAGGTATGCCAGTTTCTGATGCCAGCATCAGCAACAAATTATGAGGATGCCCAATGAAGTATTGCATCTCTGCCTGGTAAAGGGGAGTGAAGTTACGTAAGCCCCATCCATTCAGTGGGTGCTGTTGAGCCAGCGACCAGGCAAAACGCCATTGTGTACTGCGGAGTTGAGCAAGGGGACGATCGGTATAACGCTGATCGGTCAACCGTGCCCAAAAGAACTCAGGCACAACTACCCGTAGCCAGTCGCGTCCTGGAGCAGGAGCAAACGCGGCACCAAGCGTACTACTTACAACAACGCCAACACCGACTAACAGCCAACGCCAGCCCAAATAAAGCGCATAGGCAAGACACGCAAAGACTGCGATCGCCCAAGCATTGCGAGAGTTGGTTAGCACCAAGGCGATCGCGTTACCCAGCACAGCAACCATCAGGAAGATCTGGGGGCGTGGGGAGTTTTGAGCAAAGGCTTCGCCCTCTACATCCTCCTGACCAATAGTCACTGACCACTGACCGCCATCCGCAGACCACTGATCACTGACCACTAACTGCTGATCACTCAAAAATGTCTCAAGCCATAGACCGAGACTCAACGTCAGCGTCACGGACAGATAGCTTGCCAGCACGTTAGCGTAAGAAAAGATTGACGCCATACGGCCGGGAGGATTACCAGTGGGAGCGATCGACCAGTCAGCGACAATCCACAGTATTTGCATCTGCCCTGACAACCCGAAAAACTGTTGCCCCAGCCCGATCGCCACGACAGGCACCGAGCCAATCACCAACAGCCACGCTATTCGCCGCAGTTTAGCAGGCGTTTGGAACCACTCGCTTAACCCTGCAAACACAAAAAAGAACGGCAGAAAGTTAAACAGACCGAGCAGCGCATCCATCCGGTTAAACGCTAGAGCAGTGCTGATCAACATAAGCACACTCAGCACTGCAAAGCCCCAGTTAACGGGACGACGTACAAGGCTGGGAAAGCGCTGTAGCCAGAGACCAAGTGCCACCAGTAAAATGCCCAGACTACTTAGGAGAGAACTGAACGGCAGCAACAGCACCGCTAATTGGGTAAGAGTCCAGAGGGGAAGTCGGGGTTTGAAGCCAGGTCGGAACGGCACCCAAGCGTTTAACTGGTGCTTGAAAGTCATAATTGCCTAGCCTGAAGCACGTGACCGCCTCGTTGCAAGGGATTGTGGCGCTCGTCGTTATGCGAGTTCAAGGCATTCAGCACGGGTAAGGCGAATCTGAGCAAGGGCATAAATGGTGGGAATAATGCGACCGTAATTCGTGGCGATCGTCCGCCATCCCAGGTCTGCCAGAAACCAAGCCCACATCGCTGGACCTACAACTGCAAACACGCTGCGAACGGCAGTCAAGCGTGCTGCACTTAACGCCATCCCACGACGAGCGGTTTGTACTGCCAGGTAATTTTGAAACTGTGTCGCCGCTATAGCCCCACCCGCCGACACTGCCTGCTGCGCGACCTGATAAGTCGCAAAATGAAGCGCAAACTGGCGTGCAATCTGCTGTAGCAAAAGCGGGCGCAACACTGAGCTAACCGCGATCGCGCTACTACCTTTCATCAGCAAGCTCAGTGGGTCTTGCTGCAAAGCTAGAGGGAGTTGGGGCAGCAGTTGAGAGTGGGTCAGCGATCGCTGTAGCTGAATCGTTAATGCACCTCGTTCGGTAGCAGGTAACTGCTTCCAGGCCCGCGACAGCAGTGAAAGAAAAACCTCTGCTTCCAAATCCACCGTAGACATTGATTCTTGATATGGCAGTTTAAGATGCCGACAGACCTGAATTAAGATTTGGCGGTAGGTCAGCCGCTGCGTTTTGCGACTCAGTACCGTCATACCATCAGCAGCAAGAAACTGAAATCGTTCTTCCAAAGCACTGAGCCAGTCAGCGCGATTTTGGCTTTGCACCGCGATCGGGTCAGCAGCATTTACATAGTCAAGCGGGTTAAACTTGGGGCGAAATAGAATTTCCGTCAAATCTTGCAACTCTTCTTCTGTTGCCAACTCCAACGCGGCTCTCAGTTCATTCACCCCTTGTTCCTCCCCATCCATAAATTTGATTAGCTGCAATTATTCTACTCAATGAGCAGAGGATGTGAGGGTGAAGAAAAAAGTAGGAAGGATCAGTTACACGGAGATAAAAAATTACCCTCTGTTGCCTACCACTTGCCCGTTAGTTAACTACGTGCAGCCCATCAAAACAGAATGCCTGTACTAGCTTGCTTTAAATCGATCGTCACTAAGGTGCCCTGCCCTTCTGCCCACGTTGCAACCAGTAACCCATGTGGTTCAAGTACTGCGAGCGCTGTTGGGTTAGCCGGTCCTACCATACGTCCAACAACCAGACCATAGCGGTCTAGCACCACAATGTTTCCATCCGCCGCCATCAAAATGTCGCCCCAAGAAGCAGATGCTATCAGGATCGGCACAATGTCTACCCCTACACGCAGCAGTTTAAGAGGTTTCAAATCAATCAGCAAGACGGAATGAGGCTGCCCTGGCTCCAGCGCGATCATGCGGTAAGGCATAGCGCTCTCCGAAAGATGACGCAACGGCACAGGTAGACTCAGAGTAATCACTGGATGCCCGCGGCGAGTGAAAATTTCTAGCAGCACGCCAGTAATGGAAGAATGCGTACCCTTGTCTAAAAGGTGGGAAAAAGTAACAACATAGCGCGAATCAACCATCGTTAGGTGAAACAGATTGCCAGCTAAACGAGGGGCAGCACTAGTAGCACCGTTACAACGGATGGATTTAGACGACTGGATGGGTGACAACGACCAAACGTCTAAAAGGCTAGTTACTTTGTTTGCTTCTACTGCGGCTACTGCCATCCAGCGACCTTTTGTCTCGATCGCAGCCAAAAAGTCTCCACTAAATTCAGCTACCAGTTCAGGTAACAAATGTACTAGAGAGCCGCTGGTACTAACTATAGGTGGCAACGGCTTTTGGCTGGACAGGGCAACGCCAGTTTGAAAAAGCTCAACGGGGACACGATAAATTGAGCGCTGCATGATTGCAAAGCAACCTTGTGGGCGCACCAGCAATTCTTTCACCGCTTGGGGCAACCGTACACAGGAAAACAGCGATCGCCCGTCAACCTCAACTGGGCTTACCGCATTCCCAGCCAAAAGCCCTCCTGCATAACTCCGGCAGCTAATGTCGTTTTTGTGAATCTGATAGACTCGATCACCTGTAGCGTCAAACGGAGAATTAACTACAGTCTTTGCTATAGCAGTTCCATTGAGATCACCCTGTGATGATGCATCTCCTGCCACTGTTACTAGCTGCTGCACCCTCGATCGTAGGGTTTCCTGCTGCACATAGTGGCACTCAGTGACAGGTTGCACACCAGAAGCTCGTAACAATCTTGTATCTGCCCAAGCGCGATCAAATTCAACACTCATCGCTGCCGTCTGCACGGCTTTCAGCATTTCTGTAGCAGACTGAAAGCGTCGTGCTGGTAGCTTTTGCAATGCCGTCAAAATGACTGTTTGCAATGCTGCTGGCACTGTATTTGGGATACTTACAGGACGGTTCAGATGCGCTGACATCATCTCGATCGGCACACCAGAAAACGGTCGGTAGCCTACCAGTAATTCAAACAGCAGCACTCCTACAGCATATAGATCCGATGTAATCGAGTACTGCCCATAAAACCGCTCCGGAGCCATATAAGCAGGCGATCCAGTATTGCCGCTCCCATCGCTAATGATGTCTTGATGCAGACGGGCAATGCCAAAATCAGAGATACGCGCCCTCCAGCCATCTGCTTGCAGCGTCAGCAGAATATTTTCTGGTTTGATGTCGCAATGCACAATGCCTCGATGATGGGCATGATCAAGTCCAGCCAATATATCGATCACCAGCTTCAAACACTGGCTTGGATGCAGGCGCACATCATCTTCCATCAAACCGCGCAAGGTGCCTCCTTCGCAGTAGTCCATCACCAGATAACGCCCAGTGGAAGTATGCTCCAACGCATGGCACGTCACGATGTTGTCATGTTGCAAACTCAGCAGAAACCGCAATTCGCGTAAGAATTTGTGGGTTGGAAACCGTTTTTTATCCAGCTCTTTTAAGGCAACAAGGCGACCCGTTTTTCGATGACTGGCACAGTACACCTGTCCAAACTGCCCCTGACCCACTAAGCCCAATAGTCGATATTTAGAGCGCTTTAGCTCTTTTGCAAGGAGGTACGACACATCGGCAAGTGTAGTTAATTATTAATTGTTAGTTATTGATTGCTGTGTGATCGCTGAGAGACTACTGAGCGAAGGCAACCTTGTTCACTCTTAGTATTTGCTAAGTAGCTAGGCGTAGTTTTATAAGATGCATTTCGACTTCGCAGTCAACTGAGCGCCTACGCCGAAGTCTCAATGCTCTCAGTCCTATGTGTCGGCGGGTTGAGCGCAGTCAAAACCCGGTCTCTCAATGGTGCTTTATTTAACCATCCTACTTATTGCTTTAAACAGTACCTCTCACTATTTCATTCATGATAGCTACGGTGTTGTCTCCTGTCTAAAAACCAACAACGAAAACCTGCCTACTTAGTGCAGAGTTTTTGCATAATCACGTCATGCTCTAGACGGCTTTCGACCATTACTTCAGCGGGCTGTAAGCGATTAGCTAGCCCCAAAACAAACTGATTCTGTTGTGCGCCCATTGACTCACACTCAGTTTGGATACAGTGCAGCTCACGACCTGTCAGTTGGGTAAAGAACGAACTCAAGACACCAGCCTCCAAGAAGCAGACGGGCAACTCGCCTTGAGGTGCTTGACGGGCAAAGGGCGAACCCAATGTTTTAAGGATCAAAAAGCCACGCTGCTGGTAGGACTGATCTAACTCAATTTTGCCCCAGCCATAAGCGACCCAGCAAGACTGCAAACTGTTAAGAAACTCCAGCATTGGCATATCTGCTAAAGCTGTGCCGTAGTAGTCCGTTAGCTCTTCACGAAAGCGTGTATAAAAGTTTTTGCCCCACCAGCGACCGCAGTTGAAAAGCACCAATCGCGAGGCTTGACCCGTTTCTTTTTGCAGTCCACTATAGATCGCTTGAATCAGCGTTTCGGGCAGTGCTAGCAGGCGATCGCCACGGCGGTTTTCTAACAAGCCCAGCTCTAAATCGCCCTTCACATAGGCATCGATCGCAAAGTAGTCACCGGGAACGCGGTTATTTGTTAATAGGTCAGCAACAGAAATCATAGAGCGACACCAGAGATTTAGATTGGACTAGAAATGCCTCTGTTGATGAGGGCAAAGAATAAAGGGAGTGGGGCAGAACTCGTTCTAATGTCCAGCACTGGAAAGTGTTGGTGCTTGCAGCATAGCCGTCTGCACTTTCGCGATATATGGACCCACTAGATTGATTTGCTTGGGGCTAAGTGCTTGTGTCAAGCGTTGGTTAAGTAGCCGGAAGAGTGCTGTATCGATCGCTTGGGTGTTGTAAATACTGATTGTTTTTGTGAGCCAATTCAGTAAGCGTTCCTGCACAAACATCTCATCATTAAGCAACATTCCCATTGCTGAGTAGCGCAACAACAGCAACGCATTTTTAAGACTCCGCTCCAAATTCTCTACCGTTTCGTTGGGCAGTGCTGCTTCCAACTGATCTGCGACCTGCTGCATGATTTCGAGTTCGCGATCACGCAGCGCCCGATACACATCGATCCGCTCTGGGAGGGAATGCACGTACTGATTAATCAACCCAAGCTCTTCAGATTTAAGGTAACGATGTTCAGCTTCATCAAAGATCGTTTCAATTTGTGGGTGCATATGCTTTTAGAGAAGAAAAGGCGAGGGATGAAGAATAAGTTGATTGAGCGATGAGCTTTTAGTCTTGAAAATCTAACCTTTAGAACAATCCAGAAAAGTCATCCAGGGTAAGTTCATCATTAGCAGGCGGCGAAGGCGCTTGGACAACAGTAGGTGCTGCGATCGCGGTGTCTGCCCAGTTGACTGTGGCGAAAAACTGACAAACGCTCATTTTTAGACTTAGAGGAGCGTTACTGTCTGCAGAAGAACTCAGTTTCATTTCCTGCATTGCAGGCGGATGATCGTCCCAGTTCACACTCGTAAAGAACGCTTTTACAGAGTCTCGCTGCCACGATGCAACGTCAGGACGTGCCTTGGCACCATTGGTCTGGGGTAGGGTAAGGGTACTCATCGCAACAGATCTCCTGTCCGTAAACGCTTCTCAATATCTCTGGCAGTTGCCCCTTCATTGAGCCAGAAGGAGGCAGCATCAATCCGATCTTGACCGCCTAAGAGAAACTTACAGTAAGTTTCGCCCATGGAGTAGCACTGAATCTCAATGCAGCTCAACTGTTTTTTAACCATCTCGGTGAAAAAGCCAGCGAACAGTCCGGCATAGAGATAACAGACGGGTTTACCGACATCGCCTAACGTGCGTGCAACGGCAGAGTCAAACACGTTGATAAACATGAAGCCTTGCTTGCGATCGCCCATGTCTACTTCCCAACGCCCCCAGCCTTGCGAGGTAAAGGGCCACCACCAGGTTTCAAGCAAAAACAGGAGGTTGGTCTGGCGCAGGTTGCGATCGAATTCTTTTTCAAACCACTTTTCAAAGAAGAAAGCGTCTTTTTGCCCCCACTCACAACCAATCGTGTACATGGTTGCAGCTGAGGCGTCACCCACTTCCTCTTCTAAGCCCTCTACTAAACCGATGATGAAATCCTCGGTTGTCAGCATATTTCTGCTGCCGTTCCAATCGACGATCGTGCCCTTCTCTTGGTCGAACTGGAAGAAGTCTCGAAACCCATAGTGATTGTGCTTTTTGGGGTTTCTCAATTTGATGGAGCTTTCTTGAGGCGTTGCAATCACCATGGTCTTTTCTCGGCAAAATCTAAGGGGTCTGAAGCAGTCACGCAAATAGTCAAAAGAGCGATGCAGGGTGGGAAAACGAACACTGAATGTGAAAGGCAAGCAGGGGGATAGAAATGCAGCATCACTTTTGCAGAAAGGTCGTTAGCAATAACCCCAAAAGGCTGCTGCATCATTTGTAGAGCTGCTTCTGCTTTAATGTTCCCGACGTTGCAAAGATCTAACTCATCATCAGGAGATAGTTAAAGATCTTCATAAAGGGTTCTTACCAACATCTTGTTTGAGACAGCCCTGCCCTCACTGGCACAACATTAGCAATGTTAGAAAAGCAATATAATTTGTACAACGAATTTTATAGGCAAGGCTTTTGCCTTCAGCAAGCGATCGTGGGATACAGTTTTTTAGAGGGTTGATCAATGAAGATAATGATGTCCTAGAGTCAAATCACCATAATTGAGCCTCTCCTTGGAGAGGCTTTTACTTTAGCAACGAGAAACTAAAACTTGAGAAAATGCAGTGGAGCGAAACGCGTGGCTGTTGCCAAAACTTTTTAACGAGATAGGGATTGCTGCCAATCGCTTTGCCGTTAGTATCAATGCCGAAGCGTTTTTTGCTCAACTATGCTTGAAACGCACTATCTTCATTGGCGCTTTCACTAACCTATCCTTGATGCGCGGTGCCTCGCTCTGCTCTCCTCTCCTTGCGCTCTCGATCGCGCTTAAAAAGCTGCGAGAAATCGATTGGGCAGTAGTGTTGCCACTAATCGCCAGCTTTCCAGAGGGTAATAGGGATAAAGCACTTTTAGAAGCAAGAGCAGAGCGAACTAAGCCCTTCCACTCGCACAGTTTGGCGACAGAATCCGCTTAATTAGAGGTTGACATCTTCACCATTTTTGCAGGGCGTACAGTAGATTAGAAGCGACTTACTTTCACAGTAAACGAGGGAGCGATAGAGCATGGTAGATCCGACTGAACAGCCAGCCGCACATCGAGTGGTTGTCATTGGGGGTGGCTTTGGTGGGCTGTATGCGGCAAAGGCATTAGGTCGCACGGCGGCAGATGTAACGCTGATTGACAAGCGCAACTTTCATTTGTTTCAGCCGCTACTCTATCAGGTTGCAACGGGAACGCTCTCTCCAGCAGACATTTCTTCACCTCTGCGTGGCATCCTGAGCGACAGCAAAAATACTCAGGTGCTGATGGATGAGGTCATCGATCTGGACCCGCACCAGCAACAAATCGTTTTACAACAGGGCGAGTCGCTCTCTTATGACACGCTAATTGTAGCGACAGGAGTCAGTCATCACTATTTTGGCAATGACCAGTGGAAGCAGACGGCTCCTGGATTGAAGACCATCGAGGATGCGTTAGAAATGCGGCGGCGGATCTTTGTGGCATTTGAAGCAGCTGAGAAAGAGACTGATCCAGAGCAGCGACGCGCCTGGTTAACATTCGTTGTTGTTGGCGGCGGTCCGACCGGAGTGGAACTAGCAGGCGCGATCGCCGAACTTGCTTTCAAAACGCTGAAACGTGATTTTCGCAACATTGATACCAACGAGGCACAGGTTCTTTTACTAGAAGGTTTGGATCGGGTCTTGCCGCCTTATCCACCAGAGTTATCGGCGAAGGCAGAAGCGTCCTTAACGAAACTGGGCGTAACGGTAGAAACGAAAGTGCTTGTGACGAATATTCAGGACAATACTGTTACTGTAAAGCGGGATGGTCAGGAGGAATATATTCCGGCGCGTACCGTCTTGTGGGCAGCAGGGGTCAAAGCATCTGCAATGGGTCAAGTGCTAGCCGATCGGGCGGGTGCGGCACTCGATCGCGTGGGGCGGGTCATGGTTGAACCTGATCTGAGTCTGGCAAATCATCCCAATATTTTTGTGATTGGCGATCTAGCAAACTTTCCGCACCAGGGCGAACGTCCCTTGCCGGGTGTCGCACCCGTTGCTATGCAAGAAGGTGAGTATGTTGCCAAATTACTCAAGCAGCGCTGGCTGGGCAACACGGTAACACCTTTTGTCTACAAAGACTTTGGCAGCCTGGCTGTTATTGGTCAAAACGAGGCAGTAGCTGACCTGGGCTTTGTGCGGTTCGATGGGGTATTAGCCTGGTTGCTGTGGATTTTTGCCCACATCTACTTCTTGATTGAGTTCGATAATAAACTCATTGTTATGCTGCAATGGGGCTGGAATTACTTCACTCGCAAGCGTGGCGCTCGTATTATTACGGGTGAACTTATGCCGGAGGAAGATAACGCTTACGGTGTGCAAAGTAGTCAAGCACCGGTCAAAGTGTAGGTGAAGCGTAGGGTCACGGTTGATTAAGTTTAAACGGATAGATCAGCGATTATCGCAGGTCTCGTCTACTGCTATTAGGGCAGGCACTTTTAGCCACTGTAAGTTGAGCACTCGTACGGGTGCTCAACTTGCACCAGTTTCTACAAGCCAGTTTTACGAGTCAGAATGTTGCTCTCGCGTCAGAATGCCGGCTCTCACCTTAGCGCGATTGCACCCAAGCACATCAACGTAGTAGCGTTCTGGAGATGCTGCGACCTGAATCTTTCGCTGCTCGCACAGCCAGGAAAAATACTTCAATGCTTCTTCGCGGCGTTCAGCCTTGGGGAGCGCTTCGGCTCGCTTCAATTTTGTCTGCCAATCAACTTGTGCAGCATCGCTGTCGCTATGCCACTCAGTCAACGGCTGAAACACTAGTGAATCAAGCAAGCCTTGAAAGCCCAGGAACGCCAAGCGATAGATCAGTAAATTGCTTAAACGACCGTAGAAATAGCCACCGTGAACATCTACTCCAACACCTTTCCCAGGATCGCTAGAGAAATCAACATAGGCTTTGAGCAGTTTGGCGTAATTGAAGAACTTAAGGGGCGATCGCTGCCCTTCGCAGATTAAAACATTAATTTCTTTCTGATGACGTTTTTCGTAGGTAGTGAAATCTCGGTACTCGGTGCAATCGAGATATGTAAACAAATCTGCGATTGATTCAGGATCTTGTTTCGTTGCAGCAAGTGATTCTTCGTTAACCTTATCATCTCGCTTTCGGGACGGGTCTCGCTGTAAGCTCCGAGTGTTCTGTTCCAAGGTTTGCACGCTAATATAATTCAAAAGGTGGTCAACCTTTCCACTAATTAACTGTTTAAAGTTAACAATCCCGTAGACATTTTGTTGAGGCAGATTCACGCTTACATTGCCTAACCGAAAGCCATGAGAACGGGTGCTTGCGGGGAACGAAAAATAGTTAGCTGTTGTTGAAGCTAGGCGTAAAGCCAGATCGCCTTCACTGCTAAAAAGATACGCTTCTTCAAAGCGCCGAAGGGCTGAACGCAAAAAATTTGTACGACCAGAAATAATGGTTGTGAGCGGAATATCGGGCGAAATCAGAATTAAACGCCCTAATAAAAAAGTGCGACCAATATGAGACGGTGGCAGTTTTTCTAAGCTTTGGCTGTCACCGATAGCTGCTGGATCAAACACATCAGAAAGGATACGGATCACTTGTGCAGTGACAAAGCCGCCCATACTATGACCAATAAATGTTAGTCGGATACGTGGCTTTTCTCGATTCCAATATTTGGCTGCGCTTTGAAATTCTGCTGCGGTATATGCTGGCTTCTTTGCACGCACTAAACTGTCATAGATGCCTAGAAAAACGGCATCATCTACTGTTGATAGACTACCTTGTTTCAGAGCTGGTAAGAGTGAACAAAAGTCATCCTGGTACTGGCTCAGATACTTCGGTTCAGTCTCGATCGCTTCCCAAGTTTTTCTGACTGCTTTTGACAGCACATCAAGTGGCAGTTTAAAGCGTTCACTCACTTCTTGTATCACTGTTTCAAAAAGTGAGTCATTAATGTGACGCTTCACCAAGCCCAAGTCAAGTTGTCGAATAAATTCAACTAAATCAGGGACCCCAAAGTTAGTAGCGCGGTAGGAGTCTCGGAAATAAACAATAATACGCAAGATAAATAAGGTGCCAACGAGCATTGCTGTTCCAACACCCAGAATGATAAGTATGGCAGCAAGGAAATCAACGATCGACGTTGGAAAAATAAGGAGATAAGAGCAATCCGAGCGCAGCCAAGATTACTCCACCCCGGAATAGCAGGGTCAAAATTACAGGTAAAGCTTTACCAGCATTCTTAAGGTTAGAAGGAACACTTTCTGACGGCCAGCGATAGCCCAGATAAACAAAACTATTAAGCTTACTAGAAATGGCTAGATCTTGTTGATTAAGATACTCCCAGGTCTTCTGCCAGCCTTCTCGCACATAGTCTCTACCTTCAACCTGTTTCCCACCTTGGGTAATTTTTTCGATGCCTGTGTTGTAACCATGAATTTGAATGACAAGCCCTGTGTAGCTTTCGTTCTGTCGCGTGTTTTGATAGAGACTTTCAACAACATCACTAACGGTTGGCACAAGATCATCTGGTTTGCATTCGTCTTCTTCCATATCAATGGGTGCCGTGCTACGCACAAAAAAACCAGGCAACGGCTGCGGCTTCCCTTCAATCAGTTGCCCTTGACTAAACTCATCAACCCAAAGATCCATTCTGCACCCTCACTACAAAACCCAATTAATCGGTAGCCCTAATTATTTGTAAAAAAGGGGGCTTTGCCACCAGAAGGTTTTACCCCCTACACCCGCTAGAAACAGCCGTGGTTGATTGCACCCAGCTATTGATCAGCGTGCCACTACTGCTCTTAATGACAGTGCTAACGCTCCGTAACAGGGTTGAACCAGTACAAAAGGCTGGAGTGTTTGTACGGCGATCGGCGGCGAAACCTGTCGGATTTTAGCCTAGTTCATTCGCAAACCTTTTCTTTAGCAAGAATAATTAAAGCGATGTTCATTGATCTTCACTGAGTCATACGTTACTGTGGGTTGGTTTAATTGGTATGAGGCTACAACGATGGAGGTTATTCCGGCGATCGACCTATTAGAAGGACGCTGTGTGCGGCTGTATCAGGGCGATTATGAGCAGGCGCAAACATTTGACGAAAATCCGGTCGCTGTGGCACGGCAGTGGGCAGACCAGGGCGCAACCCGCTTGCACATTGTCGATTTAGATGGGGCGAAAGCAGGGCATCCCGTCAATGTGGCAGCGATCGAGGCGATCGTGCGGGCTGTTGATGTGCCGATTCAAGTGGGTGGTGGTTTGCGCGATCGTGCCAATGCAGCAGCGTTGTTGAAGCTAGGCGTGCAGCGAGTGATTTTGGGCACTGTTGCAGTTGAGCAGCCCGACCTTGTGCGTGAACTGTGCCAGGAGTTTCCCGATCAGATCGTAGTAGGGATCGATGCGCGTAATGGGCGCGTAGCGACCAGAGGTTGGCTAGAAACATCTGAAGTGCTGGCAACTGAGTTGGCGCAACAGATGGCAGACTTGGGCACTGCTGCTATTATTTACACTGACATTCATCGTGATGGCACACTGCAAGGACCCAATTTGGCAGCGCTCAGAGAACTGGCAGATGGCGTGACGGTGCCAGTGATTGCATCCGGTGGTATGAGCACTGTGACCGATTTGTTGAGCTTGCTGGCACTAGAACCGTTGGGTGTAAGCGGGGCGATCGTCGGTCGTGCCCTTTACACCGGGGACATTGTGCTACAAGAGGCATTACGAGCAGTGGGGCAGGGTCGTTGGCAGGATGTTCCACCTGACTTTGGTACGTCAGCGCTAGCGTAAACGCATGGATGAAGCCACAGAAGCTCTTAAAGATGAAGCATCGTTCGGCTGCCAGCCAAATCGCGGATGAGGGGTAATTTAGAGTGAATGTAGTGAGTGTAAGCGTTGGCTTCGTCGTGGTCGAGCGATCGCTGAGTTTTAAGCTGCTTGAGCAACCATTGCACTAAGCTGTTGTCGTCTAGATTGAGCAACAGCTGAGACTGGCTAGTTTCCACAACGGACCAAAGCTGACGCAGCATGGATGGGGACATACAACTTTTTCCAAATTAGGACTAGAAAGGTATTGTTCAGAAGTTGATGCCATTTGGCTGAGTGAGCGCATGATCTTCTGGTTAGCCCTGTCTACGCTCACAATAGCGAACCAACCGGAAGCAGTTGTGGGATCACATAAGACGATACAAGAGTTACAAGTCGCTTCATCATCCGATTTATATCTTGACCTTCGCACTCATAAAGCGATCGCCTCAGTTGCCAAATGTAGACACAAGGTTAAGCGCAAAGGCTGAGAGGTAAACCTTCAAACCTGAGTGCGAATGTCCTATTGTTCTTCTTACTTAACGTATTCTTCTTACTTAACGTCCGGCATACACTTGCCTCGGCTCTTTGATCCAGCGAATGTAAAGATGACGGAAGGTTGATTTGATAACGCGGGGCATCCCGAAGTCGATCGGCATCAGAGCGTCTGGCAGTTTCCAGTCTGTGATGTGGAGTGCCTGCGGCTGTAGTAAGGGAAAGTCAATCGCCTCTACCGTCGAACATAGCCCCAACCGTTGCGACGCTGCGACAGTCGGCACAGAAGCAGGATCGACATTGAGAATGTCCACGATCGCTCGATCCAGCGCAAAGACATTGCTAGAGGCAGCGAGCAGATTCAGACGACGGGGTTCGCCACCGCTTGGTCCGTTACCCTCATGTCCAAGAATGCCATCCAGAATGGTGAGGTCAGGGGCAATCGCCCGTGCTGTTTCGACCAGCATAGTGCCAAAGCGATCGCAATCTTTGCCCGCTTCCATATGCCACCAAGCTTTCATCTTGCCAGGAACACAGCCAAACAGGTTTTTCACACCCATCGTCATGGTTAGCTGGACGTGCGACTTCACCTTGGGCAGGTTGATCACAACATCCGCATCGATCGCTTCCTTAGAAAGCAGCAAATGATTAAACTCTGCGCTTACCGTTTCGTAGCGCTTGCCGTGAAACTCTACGATCGGTAGGTTCAGTGCATCGATCAGCGGCAAATAACCATTCGCTTTTGCGACTCCCTTCGCGCTGCCAAAAGCCGGACCATCACCCAAAAAAGGCTTGCCGCCTGCTGCCTGCACCATCTGAGCAACGCAGTAAACCACTTCAGGTCGCGTGACACACTCTTTGCTGGGACGCGACCCCGTTAGCAAATTGGGCTTCAGCAGGACGCGATCGCCTGGTTTGACAAAGGCTGCCATACCACCCAACGGCTCTAGTAACGATTCGAGCGACTGACGCAGTTGAGCGAGATCGTACGACTGAGCGCGAATCAAGCTAACCGATGGCTGCACGTCCATAGAAGTTCTAGCAAGGGTAAAGTTGGCTTTGAAATTACAGAGAGTTCTATGAGAAACCGTTACTCGTGAGCGCGGCTAAGAGCAGTGACACGTTGAGCATTGGCAAACACTCCTTCACCATGAATTTGTGCGATCGAGGGCTTCAGTTCAATTTTCAGCACGTTAGCGCGGCTCACGCACACCGTTTGATCGGCTAGATGAAAGAACCACCATTCTTTATCAAGAATCCGTCGAATTTCTTGCTGCAATTCCTGTTCCAGCGCTGCCGGATCGGCTAGTTGCGAAAACTTAAACGACTCTACCTGTCCATTCAGATAGTAAATGGTAATTTGCATCTCGTTATTATATTGGCTGTGCATATCCGTTTCTCCTCATTCAATTGGGTACTGGGCTAAAGGTCGCAAATAGTGGCATTGTAACGGCAACCATCACGATCGCAAACCTGACAGTTTAAACCGTCTCGCACTTAGAGTCTAAGGCTTAGATATAGCAGTCGACGAGCGCGTTAGGACAGACATACACCTTGAAACTTCCTTTGAACAAGGGCTTCTATTCATCTTTCATCCTTTTGCTATACCGCCTCATCCCAATTTCAAGCAGCGTGACGCTTCAGCAAAGTCTAGAAGAACTTTCTACAGAAAAATTACGGCTTGTAAGGGCAGGTTGTTGTCAGAGCGCACTCACACACTCCAAGTCAGCAGGAAGGAACCTGCAATGTAGGCAAAGGCTTCAATCAGTCCTGCACCGAGATTGGGTATCGACTGATTGACAATTTCATCCGAAATTTTCACACCGGGCACCAAAACCAAGTCAGCTAGCCAGCGGATCAACGCTAGGGCAAGCAGGCAAAAGCCCAGCACGATGAAATATTGGGTAAAGCTCTCCGTCCAATTTTGAAACTCTGGTGTAAACGCAACTCGTACAACGTTACCAGTAGCAATCAATAAGCCAGCCAGCGCCACGCCAGTTGCCGGATTATTGCGTTTGCAGATTTCACGAAAGACGTTGTAGTGAACCACACGAGGATAAAGGGCACTCACCAGCACCAGGACGCCTAACCCCACAGCCCAGCAAACTAACCCAACAATCCAGGTGCCACTTTGCCCGCCAAGTGCTGCGCTTAAAACAAGTCCGTTGGCAATATGTACACCCGCTTCGGCTGAGGCAGCACCAACGTTTTGCTCCTCGACTATTTCGCGGGCACAGTCACAGCGGCGGAGAATGAGCCGATCGCCCACCCATGCGCCCACTAGCATCAGTAAAATGACTCCTGCACCGTAGCTTGCTAGGTAAAGCAACTGGTCGAGCCATGTTTCTCCTTCTTTGTCCAATACGCCCGCCAGTGCTAGGATGATGCCGAAGTTATAGCCGACTAGCGCGATCGCCACTGCCGGATTATCTCGCACAAACAACTCCAGGTTTAAATCCATGCGCCGGAACAGCTTTTGATACGCCAACTGTCCCAGCCAAAAAATACCAAAGCCAACCGCTAGCTCAGTGATTACAAACCCAATGCGGGTCAGGCCGTCGAGAAAGAAAGGGTTCATATAGTTGTTGGTTGTTGGTTGTTAGAAGCGAAGAATAGGGAGTAGGGAATGGGGAGTAGGGAATGGGGAGTAGGGAAGGGAGAATAGGGAGTAACTTAAAACTTTCTTTTTTAGCTTTCATCCCTCACCCTCTCTTTTCACTCGCTTTAGTAACCCAATCAATGTACCTGCTAGCTGATTGTAGAAAAAATAATCGTGAGCACCGATCGTGGTTACAGATGTGCCACCAAATTGGCGCTTGAACTGCGAAAACTTGGCATAGTTATGGTTTGGATTGCAGGTATAACCGTAGAAATCGTAGTGTTTGCAGCCTCTAGCTTTAGCACGCTGCATGGCTGCCCAATGAAGCCCATAGCTTGCCATCACGTGTGGATGATCAATGCTGCGTCCACCGTAAAGGTATGTCGCCCGATCGCCCCAGTACAGGACTAAAACGGCTGTTAACACTTCACCGCGCCAGGTTGCCAAGCCGATTTCTGCCATTTGAGTGGCAAAGAGCGTCTGGCAAAGGTTGATGAAAAAGCGATAGGGTTCACCAAAGAAATGCTGCCGTTTTACGGTTTCCCAAAACAAATTGTAGAACAGCGGCAGCGCTTGCATATCTGTTGTAAATTGCGTTTGCACGCCATAGCGCTGGCTCAAACGAATGTTGTAACGTCCTTTCGGCTTCATTGCCGCTAGAATTGCCGCTGTTTGAGGCTGGAGATCAATCAGCAGCGTTTCTGATGGCAAAAGCTCGACTGGTGCGGGAACAAAGCGATCGAGATACGTCGGCTTTTGTGCTAACAATGGCTCGATTCGGAGAGCGATCGCCCCTAGCTTTTCTGCCAAAACGCTTGCTTGTTCCAGGAGCAGTGTCATCCCTTCCTGCTCAAAGCCTGGCATGAAGCAAGGAGCACCAGGAGCGAACAATAAATTGGCTGTGTATCCGCACGGATAATAGTAGAAAAAGCAGCCACCCACTAAGACTTGCTCGGCTAAGTTTTTTGCAGCTAACGAGTTCTCGGCAGATGTTTTTTCGGCAAAAAGACCATAACGAAAGGCTTGATAGCCTTCTAACACTTTGAAGTCTGCCCATGCCCACGACTGCATAAAGCAACCAGTGGGTAATGTTTGAATGAGCGTATCCCATTGAGTGCGATCGTCTAGTGTCAGCAGACGCATCGTAAGCTGACCGGATGGTTTGACTGATTCCAGCAGTTTAGTCAACATGGTCACGCAAGGTGGAGAAAGCTAAGGAAAAGCACATTAATCATCGGGGTTGCTATACAAATTCCAAAGCCAGAAACCACCGATGATCATCGTCCACATGCCAAATATACCAAGATCCGATTCGCTACCATTGCCGCTATAGCTGGAACCGCCTGAGGAACTGGAATATCCTTTTGCAAAGACAACATCTGGACTTGTCAAGTTTGCCATCAATAACGTTACAGAAAGGAGTGTGATGACTTCAGCCGTATGCTCAGAAACGTAGGTTAACGGTTGCCCTGTACGAATCTTTTCTGCTAATTGCTTGAGTTCACGTACGAGTTGAGGGGGTAATTCTTGAGCGCGTTCCAATAGACTAGCAATCAGTTGATTGAGGTTTACTTCTTCTAAGAGCGCTTTGAGATAGCCCATCCATTCACTCGTCATTTGAGCGCTGTGGTAGCGATGCTGCACAGGCATTAGTTGATCGAGAGCTTGAGGCGTTTGAAGGTTGTCCGATCGATACAACTCCTCTAGCCAGACGGAAGCAATGGAGTCTAATTGCAGCAAGTCGCGCGTACCAAGGCAGCCTGTTCCGGCTTCTTGAAGATCTAAAAAATCAGTTGTTTGTAGTTCTGCATCTGAGGGGGCGATCGCCGTTGTTTCTAATGGCAACCGAGGATTGAGCAGGTAATAAAAAAGCTGAGGACAAGCCAGCGTATGCACGTTGACAGTATGCCGATGTTGGGCGATCGTCGTTGGAAGCTGAAAGGCAGCCATCCAATCCTGGGGCTGTAACGCGCTCAGAGCTGGAGGGAAGGAAAGCGCTTCGACCTCCGATCGCGTAATGGGCATTGCTGACGCAAGCAAGAAACCCCAAGTGCCATAGCCATGTGCTTGAAACGACGGAATAGCAACCTGGAGGGGTTTTGCCTGTAGCCCAGCGGCTAATAATGTTTGGTAAAGACACCAAAAGCCCAATGTGCGTTGTTCGGGCGAAACGCCATTAGTACTCATGACCCCGTTTGGACAAAGTATGCGCTCTACTTGCTGAAACCATTCGCGGCTGTAAATTTGTGCGTCTTCTGCTCGCGTTGGAAACGTGAAGTCGCAAATGACCACGTGATAGCAAGCGTCAGGCAAGCGAGAAACAAACTCAAACGCTTCCTGAGTATGTACTGTCAGGCGGGTTTCCCCCAATGCGGCACTAGGCTCATCTAGCAAGCTACCCTGGTTGTAGGGCACAAAGACTGTGCGACCGAACGCCAAAACCTCTGAGTCGTAGTCCACCAGCGTCACATCGCTAACCTGCGAAAACCGTAGCGCATCCCGTGCAGCTAAACCATCACCACCACCACAGATTAAGACACGCAAGGGCGTTTGCGGAAAGCGCTGAGCGGCAAGAGTGATCGCTGGCAGCACCAGATATTCGTGATAAATGGCTTCATCTGCCGTATCAAACTGCAAGTCGCCGTTGATATAAAAGGCAAGACCGTTGGAGTGCTGTTCGATGAAGAGGGATGTGGGCATTAGGAGCGGTGAGGGAAAAGGGAGGAAAGAGGGGTGAGGCGTGAGGAGGAAAGTGTGAGGTGCATAGCTCACCGCTGCTAGGCAGTGAAGTAAGGGGTTAAAAGGCTCAGGGTTAAACGCTGAATCAATTCAACACCTAAACACGATGGTTAAATGCCAGAAATCATTAAAAGGAAGCCGACGATCGTGATGATCCAGGCAATCACAAATTCGCGGCTGCGTGCCTTACGGTTATCAGAGGTCAGAGAAGAGCTAAAGCTTTGTCCTGGGGCAAGCGCTGCACGGTTACTTGACTGCATTTCAGTAAAGTCGCTGGGCTGCACTTCACGGGTGGAGTAGACAACTAACGTGCCATCGCTCCAGGCTTCTAGCGCCAAATTCCAGAGATGGGCGGCATCCCAGTAGTCCCAAGTAATCCGATGGCGGGTTTCTCCGTCCGATTCGTAATCGCCCTCGGTTTGAGATTCAAAGGCATAAACGCGATTGAATAGTTGCAGTTCTGGGTAAGGAGAGACGTGTGATCGCATATCTCCACCGATCGTTGTTAGTCGATCGCGGGACGTTTGTGGGTCGATCAGCGTAGGATACCGTAGCTCTTCGGCAAGATACCAATGAACTTGTGCTTGGGCATGCTGCGGATCGATCTCGCGCATTAAGTAATACTCTTTGCCACTGCTCGATCGGAGCAGCCATTCTTCTGTTTTGTAGCCATTGTCATCTGTATAGGTGCTGTAGTCTTGAATCTCCCACTGAACACCATGATATTTCAGACGACTGCCTTCCCGTAATTGCCGCAATTGGGTTTCGGTTAGCCCTGCTGTCATGAGATATTACTTAAAGAGAGTATTGTCCTGAAAGCCTGAACTCTAAATTAAATTGCTACATCCAAAACTCAGCTCTGAGCACGCAAAACTTTACTTTTAGCCTGTCTCTAATCCGTTATTTCTAAGTAATGCCATTGGGCACGATCGCTATCTGTGAGGGCGCTTGCTAATAACACCGCTAATTTTTGTGCTTTGGCGTAGTTGTCTTGCTGATAATCGCAGACGTGAATATCGACGGTTGCTTTGCAGTATTCAGTCCAAACATGGAGCGCAACGTGAGATTCTTCTAGCAGCAGCACTACCGAAACGCCCTGAGGGAAAAAAGTTGCCGTTGCTTCTGCTACAGCGGTTAAGCCAGCAGTCTGGACAGTAGTTTGAAGCAACTGCAACAGCGTAGGCGCGGTGCTGCTGGCAATCGCGTCTGTTATTGTCAAAATAGCCGAGAAATGGTGCGATCGCATCACGTCAGAACAGCATCTAATAGTAGTTTCGCGCCTAGACGTACAGGGTCAGTGCAGGGTAAGTTGGTTTCGTGCTGTACCCGCTCGATCGCCTGTTGAGCCTCTTGATCAGATAAGTGCGCTGTGTTGAGGGCGATCGCGGCTACCCGTGTTGAAGCAAATGCTCCTGCTGCCGCTGCCACTGCTTCGTAAAGCCGCACGACTTCAGGCAAGGGTGGAATATGCACATGGGGAGCATTGCGAATATGAGTCTGTCCAGCTCGATGCACCAAGATCAAATGAGTAGGCTGGCTGCCTCGGAGCAAGGGAAGCGTCGCCGTAGAGGATGGATGCAGCAAAGAACCCTGCCCTTCGATGTGCAAAATGTCGCGATCGCTGCCTGCCTTCATCACCAGTTGTTCGACCGCACCCGCCGCAAAATCAACCCGAATAGCATCCAGAGGTATACCGCTGCCAGCAATCATCATCCCCGTCTGCCCAGAGGCAAGAAAGTGCGATCGCAGTCCTCGTTGTAGAGAAGCACGATGGAGTTCTAGACTGGTAGACATTTTGCCGACGCTCATATCAGTGCCCACCGTCAGAATCCGTAAACAGGAGAGTGCGCGAGCTTGCCCAGTACCCACGCTTAAGCCAAGTGGTTCTTGCCGCACGTCCCAGATCCATTGTCCCGGTTTAAGGAGCGCCTGAAGTGCTGGATCACGGTTTAAGGGTGTATGCAACCCATTGACGATCGATAGTCCAGCCATGATCGCTTGCCGTATGTCTTGATACCAATCCTCAGGCAAAATGCCCCCCAGCAGTGCGATACCGATGACCAGCACATTCGGTTTGTACGTGAGTGACTCCTCTATCGAAGCGACAATGGGCACCGATCGCGGAATGCCTGTTAATTCAGGTAAAGAGCCACCAGCAGTCGCACGATCGATCACTGCCACAATGTTGGCTTCGCTGTAACGCAAGAGAGTCAAGCCTGTTTTGCCCTGTGTCCCACAAACACCATCGTGCAGTAGGATTACCACCTCATCGTCAGGACTGATCATCAAGCCTTACTCCACCTAGTGATACTGTCTTAAGCCCGTTGGTTTTGAGCCAGTTGGTCTTGCGCTGATTAGTCTTACAGCGATCTTTAGACGAGTGCTACACAAGTAACGCCTCTGGATTAAGGCAAACCAGACAATTCGTATGGCATACATAAATAAAAATTGCTGTAAACCAATTTAAATGAAAAAGGGGCGCGATTGCCGCACCCCTCTATCAACAGAGCTTTATACCCCTTAGATGTTACTCGTCGTCAAGATCAACATCGACATCCACGTCAACGTCAACGTCTATATCGTCAACATCATCGCTGATTAAATCGTCATCTTCCAGAATGGGCGACAACGGTTCGACTTCAGCCGCCGCACCAACTACACCGAAGTTGTCGAAGGTATAGCTAGGACGCTCATCGAAACTGTCTAACCCATAGGAACGAGCGGTGCGATCGTCTAGCACCACATCCTTAAGATCAGCATCATCGTCAAAGACACCGATGCCGTCGTAGGAGAGATCCACATCAGGGCTACCCTGCTCCTCGTACGCATTAAACCCTGTTCCCGCAGGAATCAAGCGTCCAATGATCACGTTTTCCTTCAAGCCGCGCAGCCAGTCAGACTTACCTTCGATCGCGGCTTCCGTCAACACCCGTGTGGTTTCCTGGAAGCTAGCTGCCGAGATAAAGCTGTCGGTATTTAGCGAGGCTTTCGTGATGCCCAGCAGCACCGGAGTATACTCTGCGGGTGCACCACCTGTTATCGCCATGGCTTCGTTGACCTGCTCTACCTGGTAAAGCTCTACAAGCTCACCGGGCAGCATAGTCGTGTCACCACCGTCGTCCACACGTGCTTTGGAGGTCATCTGACGTACCACAACCTCGATGTGCTTGTCTGAAATATCAACCCCTTGAGATTGATACACCGACTGCACCTCGTTCACCAGGAATGTCTGCACCATCTGCAAACTCACCAGTGCCGCATCATGGACACCATCACTTTCTCGACGATATTTGAAGAAGACTTCCAAAATTTCGTGAGGGTTAGCCGGTCCATCGGTAAGCGGTTCGGCTGCAAGGACTTCTTGCCCATCCGAAACAATGACGTTTTGTCCAGGACCGATGAGGTATTCGGCAATCACACCATCGTTTTCAATCACCTTCACCTTCACCGAGTCGTCATCACCGTATACAACCTGTGCGACCCCCGGTCGTGCTGCCAACACACACGCCTCTTTAGGTTTCCGCGCTTCCAACAGTTCTTCAATCCGGGGCAAACCCTGGATAATGTCCCCTGTCTTCGTGCGCTCAAACACTAGAATCACCAGGTTGTCACCCCGTTGCACCAGATCACCATCGTCAATGTGCAGAACGGCTCCCGGCGAAACGCGGTAAGGGCGAGCATACCTCAGCGTTACCTCAGCCTCCCCAACGCTAACGACCTGCCCCGACTCTTGTAGAGGAACACCTGGAGCCAAGTCAGAACCTGCCACTAGGAGATCACCTACTTTGACGGTCGGGGGCTTGCCTTTCGTTGGCACTGTCACCATATCGGCAGGACGTACAACCAGAATCCGGCGAATAGCTTCAGCCGCCTCGCGAATCCCTTGCACTTCCCCTGCTTCTTTACACAGAATTTCAGTGCGAGCAACCACAGCGCCAGGGGCAATTTGGTCGCCATCTTTAACTAGCACACGTGTTCTTGTGGGACCCTGGGTTGGATCAGCGGCAATATCGCGACGGATCACCAGCGACTCTAGAATCACGAGTTGGAGGCGCATGGTGTCTGCATCGGTTTCATCTGGCACCAATTCAATGTCAGCCGCAAGCTGGGGAGCATCCTGACCGATTTCCAGCACAAGCTGAATCTTCAGGAGTTCCAGACCTTCAACCGATTTGACACGCTCACCATCTTTGTACGGTAAACGCTGCACTGCCCGCAGACGAATAGCGCGTCCCGATTCCTCGTTCGTCGATTCTTGGCTGGGTACAGAAGGCTCATCAGGCACAGCAAATTCCGTCACAGGACGCAGCAACATGGCTGGACCTTCAGGCGTTTCAACGTACTCGGCATAGCGTAATTCTTCAGAGACCAATCCTGGCATGACCGTTTGACCAGGATTCACCAGCACGCTTTCTTTGGTGATGATGTCGTCCAAACTATCAATCATGTGTAGATCGCCTGGTTTAATCACGATTTCGCGCAAAATGTCATTTTTCTGCGTGACTTCGATGACACCATTACTTTGGCAAAAGATGTCTTTCACCACTTCGGTTCCCGCTTCGACATACTGACCATCTTCGACCAGCAGAAGCGAAATGTCTTTGTTGACTTCGTGTGCTTCTTCAGGAATCCACAACAAGGTACCGCCTTTAACGACTTCGTACCCTTGCTTTGCTTTGCCACGTTTGGCAACTTCAACGCCTGAGTACTTGATGATGCCGCCTGTCTGCGTCCGGTAGTGATCATCAATCAGTTCAGCGACAACCTGATTATTGGTGACTTTAGTCCCTGGAGTCGCTTTAAGCGAGAAGAGCTGGTTGTAGTTAGTTTCAACCAGATAATGATCGCGCCCTTGATAGCTCTCTGCTCGTACTTTCGCTTCATCTAAGAAGACGGAAGCGGTGATGATTTCCACTTCTCGTCCGCCTTTACCCTCTGTTTCTTGGGGCAAGCGAACGACCCCGCCATGCTCGGTGACCAGCTTGGTTTCGGCAATGACACTTTCGACATCAATACGATCGCCGTTCTTGACGGTCGGCTCGGCACCTGGCGGTAAGTTATACACCTCACCCGATCGAATCCAGACCAGACCACCCCGCTGTGCAATGCGGGTTGTATTGCCCTGACGGTCTTTTTTCTCTTCAGGTACAAGATCAGCGAATTGGACTTCGCCTGCCATGTCAGAGGCAACGTCTTTCGCCGCTTTTTCAGTCGTTTTGCGTGCGCGCCCCGTCAAAGGCACTTCTGCTAAGATTTGACCTTCTTTGACCTTTTGACCATCTTTAACCAGCAGCGTTGCACCCTGTAGAACAGAGAAGGTTTGCTGCCGTCCGTCCTTGTTTTCCAGAGTCAACTTAGAACTCGCTTCCACCGATTCGACCGTGTAGGCATCTTCACCATGGCGGGTGCGATACGGGCGGGTACGCAGTTTCTTGGGGAATTTCAGAGTGCCATCGAACTGTGCCTTTTCTTGACGCGCCATTTCACCTGTGAACACACCACCTGTGTGAAAGGTTCGCATCGTGAGCTGTGTACCAGGTTCACCAATGGATTGGGCAGCAATGATCCCTACTGCTTCACCAATATCAACCATGTGAGCGTGTGCCAGACTCCAGCCATAGCAATGCTGACAGACAGATCGAGTGGCTTCGCAGGTAAGGGGCGATCGCACAATTACTTCTTGTAGCTTTGCTCTGCCGATGTGATCTGCCATTTCGTCCGTAATGGACTGATTGCGAGCCACAATGACTTCACCTGTTTCGGGATCAACCATTGGCTCAGCCGCAACACGACCCAGCAAGCGATTTTTCAGCGGAATGAGGACGCGATCGCCATCCATCATGCTTTGAACCGGAATGCCGCGTTGGGTGCCGCAGTCTAGTTCCCGAATGATCACATCTTGAGAGACATCGACCAGACGGCGGGTGAGGTAGCCAGAGTCGGCAGTACGAAGTGCCGTATCTACCAACCCTTTGCGCGCACCATAGGATGAGATGATGTACTCAGTAACGGTCAGCCCTTCACGAAAGTTAGTCTTAATCGGCAAGTCAATAATTTCGCCCTGCGGATCTGCCATCAAACCTCGCATACCAACCAACTGCCGCACCTGCGAGATGTTTCCCCGTGCGCCAGAAAAGGCCATCATATAAACCGAGTTAAGGGGGTTATTCGCTCTAAAGTGGCGTACCACCTCATCTTTTAACTCTTCACTTGCACCGTTCCAGGTATCAATTACTTTTTGGAAGCGCTCTACTTCAGTGATCTCGCCCCGCGTATAACGTTCTTCCGTCACCCGGATTGTTTCTTCAGCGGCATCCAGCAATTTTCGCTTAGTCGGGGGGATTTGCAGATCGTCCACACTAATTGAAACACCTGCTCGAGTCGCGTAGCGGAAGCCCAGCTCTTTAAGCTGATCTGCCATCTGGGCTGTGCGAGCTGAACCGTGGGTAGTAAAAGCCCAAGAGATCAACTTCCGAAGCTGCCCTTTGTCTACCACGCGGTTACGAAAAACTGGTTGGTTCTGTTGCTGCTCTACCATGAGTTGTCCCGCTTGTCCCATGAATGAATGTCAATTTTGGCTTTTAACGTTTGGTCTTACTCTCAAAGACAAAACGCTAAAAGCCTGAAGCTAAGATTGCCTAGACCGCCAACGCATCTTGGATGGCTTTGTTGTAGATAATCCGTCCTGGAGTCGTCTGGATATATTGCGAAATCAGCTTGCCGTCAGCATCATGCCGCGATCGCCGAAACTTGTAGATGCGGGTAACCACTCCGTCGCTCGACGTTAGCTCTTCTACTACGTCATGGTCTGGCTCATCCGTCTCAACTTCGCCGTCAAAACGTACCCACACATGAGCATGGAGGTCTACTTGCTGCTGCTCGTAAGCCGTGATGGCATCCTCCAGGCTAGAGAAATAGCGCTCACGACTGCTATCAGCATCCGGGTTCTCTGCTGTCAAGTAATAGCAACCAAGCACCATATCCTGGCTAGGAGTGATAATCGGGCGACCCGTAGCAGGCGACAGGATATTGTTGGATGCCAACATTAATAGCCGTGCTTCTGCCTGAGATTCGATCGACAGCGGTACGTGTACCGCCATTTGGTCACCATCAAAGTCAGCGTTAAAGGCTGGACAAACCAATGGATGAAGCTGAATCGCCCGTCCGTCTACCAAAATCGGCTCAAACGCCTGAATACCTAAACGGTGCAGCGTGGGTGCCCGGTTGAGCATCACAGGATGTCCGTCAATCACCTCTTCCAGAACATCCCATACTGTTGGATCGTTGCGCTGAATGAGCTTCTTCGCAGCTTTGATGTTGTTGACCAAGCCTTGCCGAATCAACCGATGAATCACAAACGGTTGGAATAGCTCGATCGCCATTTCCCTTGGCAGCCCACACTGATGAATTTTCAGCTTGGGACCGACCACAATGACCGATCGTCCAGAGTAGTCAACTCGCTTACCTAGTAAGTTTTGACGGAAACGTCCTTGCTTCCCTTCAATAATGTCGGATAGAGATTTGAGTGGACGGTTATTGGCACCAACCACCGTACGCCCACGACGACCATTATCAATCAGGGCATCAACGGCTTCTTGCAGCATCCGTTTTTCATTACGGACAATGATTTCAGGCGCTAGAATTTCCTGCAAGCGCGCCAGACGATTATTCCGGTTGATAACCCGGCGATAGAGGTCATTCAAGTCAGAGGTTGCAAAACGTCCACCGTCTAGCTGCACCATAGGGCGCAAGTCAGGCGGGATCACAGGAATGACTGATAGAACCATCCAGTCAGGCTGTGAACCAGTTGCAATAAAGTTATCAATGACCCGCAGGCGCTTGATTAGCTTTGCTCGTTTCTGCCCTTTAGACGTAGCAATCTCTTCGCGGAGTTGCTCAGCTTCTTTTTCTAACTCAATGTCTTGCAGTAGACGTTGCAGTGCTTCCGCACCAATACCAACCTCAATGCCCGACAGTTTAGAATCTTCACTGTAGAGTTCATCTTCAATCTCAATCCACTGATCTTCCGTCAGCAGTTGCTTGTAAGTAAGGTTCTCTGCATTACCAGGAGACAGCACTACATACGCGTTAAAGTAAACAATTTGCTCGACATCCCGTAGGGGCATATCTAACAAGATTGCCATGTAGCTGGGGATGCCCTTGAGATACCAAACATGAGCAACCGGAGCTGCCAGCTTGATATAACCCATGCGGTGACGACGGACACGCGATTCGGTCACTTCTACGCCACAGCGTTCGCACACAATACCCCGATGGCGCACGCGCTTGTACTTGCCGCAGTGACACTCCCAATCCTTCGCGGGACCAAAGATGCGCTCACAGAACAGCCCGTCCATTTCGGGCTTGAGCGTCCGATAGTTAATTGTTTCTGGTTTTGTGACTTCGCCTACAACCTGCCCATTTGGTAAGGTGCGCTCTCCCCACTGGCGAATCCGCTCTGGCGACGCCAGACCAATCTTCACATAGTCAAACCGCTGCTCTAGCTTTGGCATCGTGTCTTTCCTTCTTTACTGTGGCGACAAAAATCTTATACGGTAGGACCAAGTGGCTAAGGGGAAGGGCACAGAAAACTAAATAGCTTTTTTGAACCCTTCTCCCTCAGCTTCTTTCCCTAGCTATTCGTCACTCTCGTCTATCTCATCTCTTGAAATAGATTCGTAGGTTGGTCGGGAGGGTGCGCGGCGGCTGCTAACATCCGCCATAAGGTCAACTTCACTGTCGCGGCTAGTGCCATCTTCTCGGGTATCTAGCTTATGCACCGCTACATCAAGGCAGAGCGATTGCAGCTCACGCATCAGCACCTTAAACGATTCAGGCGTGCCAGGTCGGGGAATTGCCTTGCCCTTCACGATCGCGTTTAGCGCTTCGTTCCGGCCCTGCATATCATCTGATTTGACAGTGAGCAGCTCTTGCAAGGTGTAGGCAGCACCAAACGCTTCCAGTGCCCAAACTTCCATTTCACCAAACCGCTGTCCACCTTGCTGCGCTTTACCGCCCAGAGGTTGCTGGGTAACAAGCGAGTAAGGACCTGTTGAACGAGCATGGATTTTGTCGTCCACCAGGTGAACCAGCTTCAGCATATATGCCTTGCCAACGGTGATGGGGCGATCAAACGCCTCACCTGTCCGTCCATCAAACACTTGCGTTTTGCCAGCATTTTCAGGATCAAACAACCAGTCCTTTGCCAGAATTTCACTTGCCTCAGTCAGCTTACCGTGAACCGTCTCACGGGACTTTTCTTCACCGTGCATTTCGTCAAAGGGTACTACTTTGAACCGGACATCCAGGTTTTCACCAGCCCAGCCCAACAAGCACTCGTAAACCTGCCCCACGTTCATCCGAGAAGGCACACCTAGAGGGTTAAGCACAATATCTACCGGTGTACCATCGGGCAAATAAGGCATATCTTCCACCGGCAGAATGCGGGAAATAATGCCTTTATTGCCATGACGACCCGCCATCTTGTCGCCGACTTGAATCTTCCGCTTTTGGGCGACATAGACCCGTACGACCATATTGGCTCCGGGCGGCAGTTCGTCTCCTTGCTCCCGAGTAAAGACGCGCACGTCAACAACCCGACCTTTCTCACCGTTTGGCACACGCAAAGAGTTGTCACGTACATCTCTCGCTTTTTCACCAAAGATGGCACGCAGCAGCTTTTCTTCAGGCGGTTGGTCTGACTCACCTTTGGGGGTTACTTTACCAACTAAAATGTCGCCAGCTTCTACCCAAGCACCAATACGGATAATACCCGTCTCATCGAGCTGACGTAGAGAATCTTCACCCACGTTAGGAATTTCGCGAGTGATTTCTTCTGGTCCAAGTTTGGTCTGCCGCGCCTCAATCTCAAATTTCTCAATGTGGATAGAGGTATAGGTGTCATTAGAAACAAGACGTTCGCAAATGAGGATGGCATCCTCGTAGTTGTAGCCTTCCCAGGGCATATAAGCGACCAGGATGTTCTGCCCAAGCGCCAGTTCACCTTTTTCAGTTGCAGAGCCATCAGCCAGCACTTGACCTGTAACTACTTTGTCACCAACGAAGACAATCGGACGCTGATTTAAACAGGTGTCCTGGTTAGAACGCTGGTACTTTTGCAGTTGGTACTCAATTTCACTTCCATCAGAACTGGTTACCCGTAAGCGATCGGCAGAGACATAGGTCACCTCCCCGTCCGTACGGCTCACGATAACCATCCCAGAGTCACGCGCTGCCTGCGCTTCCAGACCAGTACCGACCAACGGACGTTCTGGGCGCAGTAACGGCACTGCTTGACGTTGCATGTTTGATCCCATCAACGCTCGGTTCGCATCGTCATGTTCCAGGAAGGGAATTAGCGATGTTGCTACAGAAATAATCTGCACAGGTGAAACCGCTACATAGTCCACCTCGTCCCGTGTCGTAGTCGTAAACTCTTGCCGATAACGCACTGGCACCGTTTCACCCAGGATGTTTCCAGCTTCATCCATCGTGACATCACCTGCCGCGACCCGTAGATCGTCTTCTTCATCTGCTGTCATATAGACAGGAGGACGTTCTTTAATGACTCGTCCTGCTTCTACAGGGTAGAAGGGCGTTTCAATAAAACCGTAAGCATTAACCCGCGCATGGGTTGCCAAAGAGCCAATCAATCCTGCATTCGGACCTTCAGGCGTTTCAATGGGGCAGATACGACCGTAGTGAGAGGGGTGAATATCCCGCACCGCAAAGCCAGCCCGTTCCCGAGTGAGACCACCTGGTCCTAACGCACTGAGACGGCGCTTGTGGGTTAGCTCTGCCAGAGGATTCGTTTGGTCCATAAACTGAGAGAGCTGAGAGGACCCGAAGAACTCTTTGATTGCAGCAACCAGAGGCTTGGGATTAACCAGAGACGCTGGCGTAAGAGATTCGGCATCCGAAACAGTCATGCGCTCTCGAATGATGCGTTCCAAACGGTTGAGTCCAACACGCACCTGGTTTTGAAGCAGTTCACCGACTGATCGCACGCGACGATTGCCAAGATGGTCAATATCATCAATGCTACCAATGTCGAATTCTAGGTTGATCAGATAGTCGATCGCAGCCAGAATATCCTGCGCTGTCAACACGCGGGTTGGCTCAGGCACGTTTAGCCGCAGCTTCTTGTTTAGCTTGTAGCGACCAACTTTGCCTAAGTCATAGCGCTTGGGATCAAAGAAGCGAGAATCGAGCAACTGTTGACCACCAGAAACGGTTGGTGGCTCACCTGGACGCAGCTTGCGATACAACTCCATCAGCGCTTCTTCTTCGCCGAATTGCCCTTCTTTTTCGATCGTCTTCTGAAAGTACTCAGGGTGGCGTAGCGCATCAAAAATTTCGCCATCACTTAAGCCCAGCGCTTTTAGCAAGACCTGCGCCGAGAGTTTGCGAGTCTTGTCAATCCGCACCCAAACCAAATCATTCTTATCAGTTTCAAACTTGAGCCACGCGCCCCGGTTGGGGATCAAGCTAGCATTGTAGGTGCGGCGACCGTTTTTATCAGTTTCGGATTTGTAGTAGACACCAGGGCTACGTACGATCTGATTAACGATCACGCGCTCGGCTCCGTTAATGATGAACGTGCCGCGATCGGTCATCAGCGGCAAATCGCCGATAAAAACTTCTTGCTCTTTGATTTCGCCCGTTTCTTTATTGATCAAGCGAGTGGGTACATACATCTGCACCGCATAGGTACTGTCCCGCCGCTTAGCTTCGTCTACATCGTACTTTGGTCGCTTGAGCTTGTAATCTTTGCCCAAGAAGTGTAGCTCTAGCTTTCCCGTATAGTCAGTAATGGGGGAAAAGCTATCCAGCTCTTCAATTAGCCCTTCTTCGAGAAACCAGCGAAAGCTAGCCCGCTGAATCTCAACTAGATCCGGTAGTGTAAAGGCGGGTGGGGTATATGTCTGCTCAGTCATGCGTCTCCTCGAAGGGGTCACGCCCAGCGCGAGTCCCAGATTTTATGTGGTCTGTGCGAAAATGTCAATACAAAAAGCCTGGGTTCTAGCGAGAACCCAAGAAACAAATGATTCAGTTTAAGTAGACGTTTGACAGTTCAGGGCTATCTCCAAGGCATTAATGTCAGGTTCAGAGCGTGTACTGCTTCATCACATCTCTCTATGAAAATAGGAGAGAAAGCGTCTTTATGTCCTATTAGGTGCCTGAAGCACAAAGGCAGCAGCCACCCTGTAATCGATCGTGGCGTTGAGTAACTGAATATCCATACTTCCATTCATTATGACGTAGAAATGCTAATTTGGCGGATTAACCAATACCAAAAATCGGCGGCTCAGTCAACAGTGCTGGTAGCAGTTCCCATCATCAGTCAGCAGACAGATCCAATTCAGTTGCAGGCAGCAAAGGAACAGGTATGGGTAAGCTGAACAATCGGCAAGCATTTTGAGTTGTTTGCAGCGCCAAATCGCTTAGAGGCATCTGCCGTAACCGGGCAACCTGTTCCGCCACGAACCGGACATAGGCAGGCTCATTACGTTGACCCCGTTTTGGAACTGGAGCCAGAAAGGGGCAATCCGTTTCAATGAGCAGACGATCGCTAGGAACCATCTGAGCCGACTCATGGATTTGCGTTGCTTTAGGAAACGTCACTGTTCCACTGAAACTGACAAATAAACCTAGATCTAGAAACCACTGCGTTTCCTCAGGAGTGCCGCCCCAGCAGTGCATGACCCCCTTAACGGCACCGTGTTGCTGCCAGAATGTCCGGAGCATCGCTGCCATTGACTCCGCAGCCTCACGACAATGAATAATCACAGGACGATCAAGCTGCTGGGCAATTCGCAATTGCGCTTCAAAGGCTGCTTCCTGCTGCTCCCGATTGCTCGCCTTGAAAAAGTCCAAGCCTGTTTCACCGATCGCCACTACTCGCGTATCAGACTGAGCTAGCGTCAAAATCTCGTTGGCAGAGGTGTCCGTCCACTTTGTCTCAACATCCAGAGGATGCAATCCCACAGCAAAAAAAAGCTCTGGAAATCGATCCGCTAAAGATTTAATGACTGGAAACTCGTCGGGAGAGACACAAGAGTGAACAAGACGAGTAATACCAGAGTCACGCCACCTTACAGCGATTGTGTCCAGATCAGCCTGGAATGAATCAAAGTTAATATGGACATGAGTATCAATCAACTGCATGAAAACAAAGATTAAGGGCTAACGGTCAGAAGATGAGCAGTCTTGAGTCTGCAACCGTAGGATGGCACTAAACTTAGTCTTCAGGAAGCTGATCTAGGTGCTTCATGCTTTTTCAACGTACGAGCAATTAGGGACTTTTTCCGCGCACCTGTATTAGGGTGCAAAGCGCCTCGCTTAACGGCTTTATCAATTTTGCTATATGCAGCAGCCTGGGTCAGCTTAACAGCTTGCTCCAACTCAGGACTTGGGCTTGCCGCATAACTACTTACTGCTGCAAGGTATTTCTTTGTTAACGTCTTTACAGCGGACTTATAGCTCTTGTTGCGTAGACGATTGCGTTCGGCGATATCAACGCGCTTAATAGCAGACTTAATATTAGCCACAGTAAATCCCGGAGACCTTTCTATTGAACATTATTTGAGCAGACGCGCTATACGTCAGGTAAATAACTATAGCATCTCCTTCCAATGATAACGTGATCCCCAAAAAATCCAGGTTAAGCTAGAGTAGCGATTACAGATATCTCTGGTGCTCAGGGTTTCCAGGAGGCACCGCGACTCTGTTTTCACTGGGACAACTCCTAAGACTTGGCATTCCTACTCCATGCTGCGAATTATTACTCAGCGGGCTGATGCGCGAACTGAATTGCGACGGATCTGCGATCGTACTCACGATGAGCAGGTTGTCCATAAAGAAGCAACGGTACGGGAAGTGCTTCAGGCTGTAAAGCGTCAGGGAGACCGAGCCGTCCTGCACTACACCACCGAATTTGATCGGCTTACCCTTAAGCCGGAAGAGTTGCGCGTGAGCGGTTCTGAACTGGATGCTGCATACCAACAAGTATCGAAGGAACTGCTGAATGCGATTCGCCTTGCCTGTCGGCAAATTGAAGCCTTTCATCGTCAGCGCGTGCCAAAAAGCTGGGTGCAGTTTGCTGAAGATGAGGTTGTGCTGGGTAAACGCTACACGCCAGTTGATCGTGCAGGGCTATACGTTCCTGGTGGACAAGCGTCGTATCCCAGCACGGTGCTAATGAATGCTGTGCCTGCTAAAGTCGCGAATGTGCCCCGTATTGTCATGGTGACGCCTCCAGGTGCGGGGAAAACGATCCATCCAGCCGTGCTAGTAGCAGCTCAAGAAGCAGGGGTTGAAGAGATTTATCGAGTGGGTGGGGCACAGGCGATCGCAGCGCTTGCCTATGGCACCGAAACGATCCCTAAAGTTGATGTGATTACTGGACCCGGCAACATCTATGTCACGCTGGCAAAGAAACTGGTTTATGGCACGGTGGGTATTGATTCGCTAGCAGGTCCATCAGAAGTGCTGATCATTGCGGATAAAGTAGCGAATCCCGTCCACGTTGCTGCGGATATGCTGGCGCAAGCAGAGCACGATCAGATGGCAGCCGCAATTTTGCTGACTGATGACTCTGTGTTAGCACGCAAGGTAGTAGACGAAGTAGCACGACAGTTGATGGATCACCCCCGTCGTTTGCTGACGGAGAAAGCGATCGCGCACTATGGCTTGGTCGTAGTCGTCGAGTCATTGGACGATGCGGCTGACTTATCGAACGAATTTGCTCCTGAACATTTAGAACTCGAAATTGCTGATCCCTGGGGTTTACTGGACAAGATTCGCCACGCTGGAGCAATTTTCCTTGGCTGCTCTACGCCAGAAGCGGTGGGCGATTATTTAGCTGGTCCAAACCATACCTTGCCCACGTCTGGCTCTGCTCGCTATGCCTCGGCGCTCAGTGTGGAGACCTTCTTAAAGCACTCCAGCTTGGTGCAGTACTCCCAGACAGCGCTGCAAAAAGTAGCGGGCGCGATCGATGCGCTGACAATAGCAGAAGGTCTACACTCTCATGGCGAATCAGTTCGCTTACGTGTACGCGGTAACCCTAGCCCAGAGCCGTAACAGGGCAGGGGCAACCCGGAAGAGTACTGCATACCAGATAGCTAGAAACTGCGCGAGCCTTTATAGCCTGATGCCGTTGCAAGCTCGTCAAGCGATTGAGTGCCCATGTAGGTTTTGCCCCTAATTTTCCAAGTAGGATAGCCCTCAATTTTTTCTGCTTCGCAAAGGTTAGGGCGTGAGTTTTTCCCATCATTAACGCACTCGATATAAGGAAGCTGGGCGACAGCTTTCTGCCCAAACAATTGCAGTTGCTCATGACAGTGAGGGCACCAATAGGCTCCATACATCTTTGCTCCTACACGTTTGAGGTGCTTTGCTAGTGCGATCGCCGCAGTACTAGACGTTGTAGTGATAGGCGGAAGAGTGCTAACCGGAGCAGCTGTAGATTCAGATTGAGCCACTGTGATTGGAGCGACGGTCGGTTGAGCGATCGTTGTCCCTTCCTTAGAACCGAAGAATGAAGGAGCGATTGCATCCGAGCGTACAATGCCGACTGCAAGCGCCAAACCTGTACTGACTAACGCGCCTGCTAGAACCAAAGCGTGAAGTGTTTTCATTCGTTAATTTATTTGCTAGCAAGAAACCGTCGGAGTTGCAGCAGGCTTGCCGTCTGCGCCAAGTTTAGGGGCAATAGCGAAACACCTTCTAACCGAGACTGTACCCAACCATCACCCCAGTACCATTCGTGAAAACCATCAACACCCTGGCTCAAGAGTAGACGCAGGCTGTTTGGCTGTACTTGATCCACAGTCTGCTGAATGGCGATCGGACCTGCCCAACTAGTAAACGTCAACCCTGGCTGTAATTGTTCGGGTAAGCCCCGCTCAAGCCGCAGCGGTGATAGCCACTGTTGCAGCTTACCTGAGTCAGTTAAACTCTGCCGTAAATCTGCTTCTGAAGCAGCAATTTCAATGCGGAGACTACTTTGCTGAAAGATGCCAAGCATGACAATGATAGAGACAACTCCTTCAGTATGCCAAATGTAGGAGAAACGCCAAAAAGCCAAAAGTGGAAAGTGGTGGAGCGAGCCCTTAAATGAAACGTCTTTAACCTGTTTCCGTCCTTCTGACTGTTCTCCAACACTTTAGAATAGAAGGATAGGATGGTTAAGAAACGTAAGGAATTTTCATGGCTGATCAGCTAATTCGCGCTACCGCAGCTGAGGGAGGCATCCGGGCTGTGGGAGTGATCACAACCCGCTTGACCGAAGAAGCCAGACAGCGGCACAATCTTTCGTATGTTGCGACAGCAGCGTTGGGTCGGACAATGACAGCCGGACTACTGCTCGTATCCAGCATGAAGCGGGCTGAGTCAAGGATCAACATTCGCATACGGGGCAATGGTCCTCTGGGTGGCATCTTGATTGATGCCGGACTGGATGGGACAGTACGTGGCTATGTGGATAACCCCACGATCGAATTACCGCCGAGTGCTAAAGGCAAACTAGACGTAGGTGGTGCAGTTGGGCAAGATGGCTATGTATATGTGGTTCGAGATGTTGGCTATGGCTACCCCTACTCCAGCACGGTGGAACTGGTTTCAGGTGAAATCGGCGACGACTTGACGCATTACCTCGTCACTTCTGAGCAAACGCCTTCAGCGCTTGTTTTGGGCGTGTTTGTCGAAGCAAGTGGTGTGACGGCAGCAGGAGGCTTGCTGATTCAGGTCTTACCTAAAGCTGCCAGCGATGAAACGTTAGTTGAGCTATTAGAGTCGCGCCTTTCCTCCCTATCTGGCTTTACACCACTGTTGCAAGAGGGCAAAACACTGCCCGATATTTTTGAGCTGCTGCTAGGTGATTTGGGGCTAGAAATTTTGCCAGAAGTGCAGCTAGTACGGTTTCATTGCCGCTGTTCGTTCGATCGTGCCCTTCGTGCGCTCAAACTATTTAGTACGGCGGAGCTACAAGATATGATTGATCGCGATCATGGAGCCGAAGCAATCTGCGACTTTTGCGGTAACGTCTACCGAGCCACCAGTGAGGAACTTGCACAACTGATTAATGATTTGCAGGCAGAATCATCTCAAGGATAAGGTTAAAGCAAACCGCTGATCGTTTTAGACTAGCGAAGGATAGCACTGTTGGGACTACACATCTGGTTTCTCACCGCACTCCAGGCAATCTGATGTGCTTTTGACTCTTCGCCATACCATTGGATCGCTGAGTTAAACGCAACTCGGTAAAAGTTTTGTGCTGCTTCTGAGAGGCGGGTACGAATACTAACAGGCAAATCTTGATTGTTTAAGTAAGACATAGCAATCAACTCCTGCAATGGCAAATGGGATAATGACATAGTAAAACGCTGCAAAAAACTGCACACCCTCTTTAGGCTGAATTCCTTTGATCGAAGCTATTCAACCTACCGAACGTTAAGGAGACAACTTTGATTACCACAAGCTTGAATACAACCAAATCAGAAGAAATTTTTGCCGCTGCTCAAAAGCTGATGCCAGGAGGCGTTAGCTCGCCTGTCCGTGCATTCAAATCAGTCGGCGGGCAGCCGATTGTGTTCGACCATGTTAAAGGAGCCTATGCCTGGGATGTCGATGGCAACCGCTACATTGACTACATCGGCACCTGGGGACCTGCTATCTGTGGTCATGCTCATCCCGACGTACTGAAAGCACTACATGAAGCGCTAGAAAAAGGTACTAGCTTTGGCGCACCCTCTAGCCTGGAGAATGTTCTGGCTGAAATGGTTATTGATGCGGTGCCCAGTATCGAAATGGTGCGCTTCGTCAATTCAGGTACAGAAGCGTGTATGTCGGTGCTGCGCCTGATGCGTGCCTTCACCGGGCGGGAAAAAATCATCAAATTTGAAGGCTGCTATCACGGGCACGCTGATATGTTTCTAGTGAAAGCTGGGTCGGGTGTAGCAACGCTAGGGTTGCCTGATTCCCCAGGAGTGCCAAAATCGACAACTGACAATACGCTGACGGCTCCATTCAACGATTTAGAAGCTGTGAAAGCGTTGTTTGAAGCTAATCCTGATGCGATCGCTGGCGTCATTTTGGAGCCGATCGTTGGTAACGCGGGTTTTATTCCACCTGATGCAGGCTTCTTGCCAGGGCTACAGGAACTAACCCGTGAATACGGCGCGCTGCTAGTCTTTGATGAAGTGATGACTGGCTTCCGCATTGCCTATGGTGGTGCCCAAGAGAAGTTTGGCATTACTCCTGACCTAACAACCCTCGGTAAGATCATTGGCGGTGGTTTGCCAGTGGGTGCGTATGGCGGACGACGCGACATTATGGCAATGGTTGCTCCAGCCGGTCCTATGTACCAGGCAGGTACCCTGTCTGGTAATCCTCTAGCGATGACAGCGGGTATTAAGACGCTGGAGCTACTGCGGCAACCAGGCACCTACGAGCAACTCGATCGCATCACGAAGCGCCTTGCAACCGGGCTGCTGCAAATTGCGAAAGAGACTGGGCACGCCTCCTGTGGCGGACAAATTAGCGGTATGTTTGGTTTCTTCTTCACTGCTGGACCTGTCCATAACTACGAGGATGCCAAACTGTCCGACCTGAGCAAATTTAGCCGTTTCCATCGCGGAATGTTGGAGCACGGCGTTTATCTAGCTCCTTCGCAGTTTGAGGCTGGTTTTACCTCGCTGGCTCATACAGATGAGGATATTGACCATACCCTCGAAGCCGCTCGGACTGTACTGTCAAGCCTGTAGAGTTCTAGCTTCAATTAGTACGAAAGGGTCGATCGACCGTCTGGTAAGCCATAACTTTATGTGAGCGAATAGCCCTTCTCTCGCACACATAAAGTTATGGCAAAGAAAATGCATTGAGCTAGCCGTAGCAATGCAGTCACAGCGAGTCATTCTACTGCGGCTGCTTTACTGGAGCCAGTACCCAAAGCGAGTCCAATCGTTGTGCGTCGGCAGTTGCAGAGTTTGACGTGCTAACACTGCGAACGGTGCCTGCTATCCGTTGAAATTCCTGTACAAACAGCGAATCACTGGTAGATACAGGGGGCAAGATTAGGTTGTAAAGGAAAGAAAGCGTTGCGCCCATATTGACGTAGAAGTAGCCATCGTTAGGGATAGGAAAACTAGCGGTGGCAGTTTGAAAGGTGTGGTTCAAGTGCAGGGGCAAATAAGGTTTGGGGTTGAGTGCAGCCATTGGTGTCACCCCTGTTGTAATGACGAGTGTGTTGGCATCAACCCAGCCATGTGAAAGAAAGCTCAGCGTTTTGCCCCTATCCTTGGCTTCCCAACTAACGATCGACTGCCCTTTCAGTCGTTTGGGCACAATTGCCACTTCACCCTTCGCCTCTTTTTTAACAAACTGATCCAGCTTTTTGAGGGCAAGTTCCGCAGCAGCGCGATCGCTGGTTTGAATTATCAAACCCACCCCCAAGTCAAGCTTGGAGTTAATGGAGTTAAAAAGACCACCCCTGGCTGGAAAGAGGAAAAACGCATACTCACCGTCCATCCAAGGAAATACGTCTTTTTCAGGATCTAGCCCCACAGCACGCAGTGATTCGCGAAAGCCTGTCAGGGCAAGCTGAGTATTTGGATCTTTCTGGGACTCTTTGAGCGAGGTTTGCCACTGCTCCTTAAAGTTGCGACTGCTAGCAGAGAGGAAGGTCGCAGCAGGTAGACGAGTCACCATTTGGTTTGCATCGGACGTTGCCCGTGTTGCCAGATCGGGTCGCGGTGTTGTGTAGTAGATATTGACCTGACTGTGAATGCCCTCTGGTTGTAGCCAGATATGGCTATCAGCCGTGCTATAAAGCTTCGTCAGGGCAGAAAGTTGGCTTTCATACAGAGTTGGTAAGCCTAAGCCAAACGTTGATGCTGGCGAGGCTTTGACGATCGCTAAGATAAACTTACTAATTGCTGCAACATTGCCGTAGCTAGTCAGGAGCGATCGTTCTGCATGAGGATGTTGCAACGTGCGTCGAAACAAAGGGTTCTGCGTCAGTGGTTCTTTTTCAGCACGGGCATCAATCAAGTCTTCTAGAGTCTGCGCCTGTACAGCCACAGCAACATTGCCTGGTAGTAAAGCGATCGCCATACCTTTTGGCTTTAACAACTCTGACGCATCAAAATCTGATGGTTTATCTGGTTTTGGTGTCTCGTCCGGGTCTGTTGACTCGTCTGAGCTTGACGGCTCCTCTGGTTCTGAAGCAGGTGGTATTGTCTCTAGCTGCGCCACTAGCTGCTTCACGGGCTGCCCTAGCAAGGCACGAGTCGGCTGGACAAACCCACGCCACGGAATGCTACGTTGAGTTGTTGCATCTGGTTCTTCTGTAGCAGGGGAGGTTTCCTCAGCCGATGCAGACCATTGCAGCAGCGTGACCCCTTTATATTCCCGCTCAATGTCTGGGTTGCCTCGTGTTGCTTTGAGCTTACTGAGAAAACGATCGAAGCGATCGCGATCTTTGATGGGTGCCACTAACACTGCACTTGCGTCCAGGGTTTGTAGGACTGTACCTGCGATCGATCCTGCTGTTGGCACTAACGCCACTGCTACTTGGTCGCCAAGCCAGGGCTGAATATCCTGAGTAAAGTTGATCGCGCCGGGTAAAAACGGCACGCTGAAAGGAATGCGAAGCGATTCTGGTAAGGGATTGAAGCGATCGAGCGCTGCCCATGCAGTTGGTTTAGCATTTACTAGCACTATGCCTGGAGTATTGGCTGGCAGCACAGTAGTGACGGTAGGTGGCGATAGTTGCGGCACAGGAGCAGCATGAGCAACGGCATAACCAGGTAGCAAGGCTATGACCGTCAAGAACGACACAGAAACATGACGCAACACCACTTTTTCCTCCAACCGTAAACTCACTATATAGGCCCTAGGCAGCGGGCTTGAAAGACTAAATGCCGCGCAGAAACCAACTATTTCAAGATAGTGACTAATGCCAGGATGCTTACTGAAGTAGAAAGCAGGCGTTCTCATCTTCCGTCGGAAATCAGCCTTATAGCCGGGCTTTCAGGCAACCCTAGCCTATTTTGCTACGATCGCCAAGATTTGTGACCCGTAATTTTACCCTTCAGCCAACTTCGCTTCCAACTAAAGGAAGTCTAAAAAATAGACGCAGCCTTGCCCTACACAATCACGCTAAAACTAGAGCGTATCTTCTTACTGGATACTCTTAGTAGCTACTGGTAAGCCATCTAAAAAGCTGACTCTAACTGTCACGAGTGCCAGCCTTACTTGAAGGAGCAGTGCCATACGTAGCCCAATCATGTTTGTTCAGGAACAAAAACAGCTTGAATACTTGCCGCCACCAGTCCTTAAGCATTGGAAGCGAGAAGCATAAAGCTGCTAAATGATGGGGATAACAGTCTTGGACAAGCACTTGTCACAGAGGCAACTGTAGCACAAAGCTATTGAAACTAAATGGCAATAGCTTTTGCCGTCCTACTTCTAGAAGGAATCGTCCCAAGCTACTTTAACGCTGAAAAGCAGGTCTTCAAGGCTGAGAGTTTCACTCAACATCTAAATTTACACTTATTTGCAGCTTGCTATTGCTATATAGTCGCAATAGTCATGATAGGATGTGCCCAGTTTCTTATTGAGACTTTAATGCAATAAGTTTGTGGCAGCTGTCTGTTTGAAGCTAGCAGCCGGAAGAAGTTGTTAGCTGTCAACTGGCAAAACGAACTCAGAACTTAAAACTTTCCTCACTCCTTACCCCTTACCACTTGGAGTTTTCATGTCCCTCTCCTTTGACGTCCTTTGGCTCAACGCTAGCCCTAGTTTGAAGCGTTTTGATCAACCGCTTTTACGTTACCTGTCAGAGCATCTTACAGTGGCACGATGGGAGTATAGCCAAGCGGACGATGAAGCCAGCTCACTGGAGACAGCCGTTGAGTTACTACATGACTTTCTGCAATGCCGTCAGCATCCTGTTCATCTAGCAGGTCATGGTCTGAGTGGAGTCTTAGGTTTGACTTATGCCCGTCTGTATCCAGAGCAAGTACAATCGCTGACGCTCCTGTCAGTAGCGGCACAGCCTGGTATTACATGGCAAGCGCACTATTATGTACAGCGCCAACTCATTGCATGTAGTCGTCAGCAGCTTTTGGCGTGCGTTATTCGTAGTCTGTTTGGGCAACAACTTCCCTATGGCATCAAAGCGTTAGTTACGTCTCTAGAGCGCGATTTAGAAGAGGCGCCTTCACCACATTCCCTGTTTAGGCTGGCTCACTTACCAAGAGGTGGCGTCACAATGCCCTTAATGGTGTGCGGCAGCAAGACCGATCCGGTCGTCCATCCGCCAGCGCTGCAAGAATGGCTAGAGTGCTTTAAGTCAGACGATGCACTCTGGCAGTGTCCCGATGGTCGTCACTTTTTTCACTACTTCTATCCAGAAGCAGTGGGAGAACAACTTTTGCAGTTTTGGCGTTGTTTAGAGGAGCAACACTCCGTGCGATCGCTACCACTTTTATCTAACTATTGCCCTGCCAAACCTGATTGATGATGAAGGGATAATCTCTTTGTATAATTTGATATAGTGCGTTCAACTATTGGCTCAACGGTAGGCGATCGCAAAGGCAAAAAGGGAAGCGTTGCACAGTGGCACAGCACCATCGCTTTTCAGACCTATCGGCTTGTGAGTCAGGCAAGACGGATGCTCTGAGATGTCGCTAACAGTGAAGCGTGTGCAACGCTAGTGAGAAGGGAGTTTGGACTCATACCAACGATGATACTGTTGAAATCCATAAACAGAAATCACACTATTCCTCTAGAATCATAGATTCTGGTTTATGGAAGAGCCTTGAGGAACCCTGCTTGAAGAATGCAACGCTCCATCAGTTGAAAGTGTTTGAGGCAGTTGCGCGCCACAACAGCTTTACTCGCGCTGCGGAAGAACTCTTTCTGACGCAACCAACCGTGTCGATGCAGGTGAAACAACTGTCAAAATCAGTTGGTTTGCCGTTATTTGAGCAGGTCGGCAAACGGCTCTATCTCACTAGTGCTGGCAAGGAGCTGTACACAACTTGCCGAGAACTCTTTGATCGCTTGTTGCAGTTTGAGATTGCGATCGCTGATCTCAAAGGGCTCAAACAAGGCGCATTGCGGTTGGCAGTGGTGACGACTGCAAAGTACGTCATTCCCCGCTTGCTAGGACCCTTTTGTCAACGCTATCCGGGTATTGATGTTTCATTAACGGTGAATAACCATGCGTGGGTGTTAGAAAGTCTGGCAGACAATCGCAATGATCTGTACATTCTGAGCCAGCTACCTGAAGACATTGATGTAAAAGTGCATCCCTTTCTCGAAAACCCTTTGGTAGTGCTGGCTCAACGTCATCATCCCCTGGCGCAGGAGCGCAATATTCCCCTTAAACGGTTGGCAGAAGAACCGTTCATTATGCGGGAGCCTGGTTCGGGAACGCGCAAAGCGGTGCAAAAGCGGTTTGATGAGCAGGGTTTAGAGCTTAAGGTAAAACTAGATTTGGGCAGTAACGAAGCAATTAAGCAGGCAATCGCTGGTGGGCTGGGCATTTCGGTACTGTCGTTGCATACGCTGGCGCTGGAAGGACCTAATAGTCAGTTAACCATTCTGGATGTAGACGGCTTTCCGATCGAACACTATTGGTATGTCATTTATCCCTCTGGTAAGCAGCTATCCGTGATTGCTCGCACCTTCTTCGACTATCTGTTGAATGAAGGCAAAAATGTTGCTGAAGCCACCGCTTTTCAGGGAGTGTTTAGCAAGGGGCGGAAACCAGAAGGATAAGGGCTAAAGGCTAAAGTATAAAAAAAACGTCTCTTTTAGCCTTCATCCCTCATCCCTTTTAGCCTTCATCCCTTAGCCTTATTCTGGCAGTTTGTATTGCGCTACAATGCGCTTCGCATACTCTGGCACATGAGCCTCCAACTTTTCGGGGTAGTGGCGCTTGACGTAGAGGTAATTGCGGGTGAAGTGAGAGTCGATCGAAAAACGGGCGTACTCTAACCCTTTAGGACCAATCTTTTCAATGACAACACCCATAAGCTTTGCTGCCCACATCGGCAAAGTTACGCCCTTATCATAGGCAGGAATGCTTTGCTGCACAGCACTATGACGATCGCCTTGCGACATCACAGGCTGAGTTTCGATCTGATCCTGCACGAGATCGAGCATTTCTTGACCGCGATCGTTGCGCACCACAATCCACTGCCAGCCAAAGGGTGCACCCATGTAACCCACTACCAGATCAGCCAGGGAGTTAACGTAGTCAAAACAGCTCATGCACGAGGGCGCAAATACATCTTTGAGCTGGTTTGTTTTTAAGCCAAAGAAGGGCACCGTTTCGCTAGAACCGTCTTCGTGCTTGAAGTGAACGCGGAAGTCTTGCATAAATTCGTAATGCACGACGGTAGAGGGCGATCGGCTGGTAGTATCAAGAAATTTCTGTAAGCCAGCGCGGGTCACGTTATCCACGCAGGGCGTTCCCAGGACGTAGAGTTTTTCTAAGCCCAACTGTTTCTCTACTGCCCGAAGCGCCTGAATCTGACAACCAACACCAATGACCAACAGCCGCTTCATGCCCGACTGTTCAATTTCTTCTAGCACTGATAGGTTCGGCGACAGCGTCGGCTTATTTACTTTTGCTGCCAAGATCTCATCTGGTGTGCGAGCTAGCACAGGTTTGGGCTGAAAGCGATCGTCGTCTGTGTTCTGCACGCAAACAACGCCTTCAACCATGCCACGAGTCAGCATTTCAATGGCGATCGTGCTAACAATGCCTGTCCACTGTGCGCCCGGCAGTGGCTCCGTCTTGCGCGCTGCCATCATTGATTGACTAACCCCAAAGTACCACTCATCAGGGTTGTCTAAATTACGGCTGCGATCGTGAATGTCTGCTTCCAGTTCAGCAATCTGCTGATGTAGGAAGGCACACGCTTCTTTGACATAGTGAATGTAATAGGTGTCACACAGTCCGCATTCGCTGCACAACGCTTTGGCAGGGCGACGACTAGAAGGGTTGAGAGCTTTCGCCTTTTTATGAGAGGGCGCTACGGTCATGATGTGAGGCAAGTTGAAACACTATTGATCACGATAACCCAACGCTGACCCGTCTGACACAGTGTTACGCCCGTTACTTAACGTTGCCTTTTTACGGCTGCAAACGCAAGACGGCTGACAACAAAAGACTTGTCATAAACAACTCTATGGGCAATACAAACTACCTTCAGAGAGAGGTAACACCCCTCTAATCAAGGGCAAACTTTAAGCTAAAGCCTTTGCAGCGATCGAGCACTTGCAAAGATGGGCGATCGTCTGCTGTGCAATTGCGCTCTTCTAATCACTCATAACAGACGATGAAACGGTTGCTTATTAGCGCCCTTGGGCTTGTAGCGTTAACAACGTCAGGCTATGCCCTCTCCTTCTTAACGATCATGCCCAAAAGCGTAGTTGAGCAGGCAGTAAGCTGTCCTACAAATGCAAAACCAAAGGCAGAACGCTTCAAGGTTTTAAGTACGCAGCGATCGTCTCAAGGTGTGATTGTGCTTTACAGCGCTTTTTGCCCCACGAGCGATGGTGCACAGCAGGTGTTTGGGCACAAGGTTGTTAAACGAAACGGAATGATATGGCAAGTGAGCGGTAGCGGTAGCTATGGCGCAGAGAATGAGTCGGCACCATCAGCGCGACTGGTAGAGTATGGGATCAGTCATGCTTCAGCTCAACCCCCTACGAACACTGCTGCTAAAAACGATGAACCCTATACGCTCTTGTATGGTCGGGCGCTCAAGCCCCAGGTTGTTGCAGTTGAGGCGACCTTTAACAACGGAAAAACAATTCGTGATGTGAGCCACAACGGGGTCTTTGCTCTCTTTTCAGCTGGCGCAACTGGTGTTTGCGAGTTGCGTGTCTTAGGTGCTGACAACCAAATCTTACGACGCGAAGACTTTGTAGTACGAACGCCCTTCAGCCAGTACAGGCGATCGACTCAATGTTTGCCGTCACAACAGTTGTGATAGCCTAACTTTAACTTGCAGACTTTAACAAAAGCATTCAGCTAGTTAAAGAGCAACAAAACAAAAGCGGGAGCGATTATTCAATCGCTCCCGCTCAACTACTTACTGAGAGTTTCGAGATTAGATACGAGCAGCATACTGTTCCTTTTCAGGTATGTTTGTATACTCAGAAACGATTTGCCGAAACTCGTCTCCATCAATGGTTTCTTTCTCAATCAGCAAATCAACTAGGCGATCGATCACAGTGCGGTTTTCACGAATGATACGTCGGGCATCATCATAGCAATGCTCAACAATAGTGCGGACTTGAGCATCAATACGAGACGCAATTTCCTCAGAATATTCTGAGCGTGTCATCCAATCCCGCCCCAAAAAGACCTCACCCTGTTGGCTTTCCAGCGAGAGTGGACCCAAATCAGACATCCCAAAGCGGGTGACCATTTGACGCGCCATGTTAGCAACTTGCTGAATGTCGTTGCCAGCACCAGTGGTTACTTCAGCATCGCCGAAAATAACGATTTCAGCCGCGCGACCGCCCAAGGCACCAGCAATGCGAGCCAGAATTTGCGATCGTGAAATCAACGTTTGATCCTCTCCTGGTGTAAACCAGGTTAGACCTTGCGCTTGACCCCGTGGGATCAGCGTTACCTTCTGCACCGGGTCATGATCCTTAATTAGCGTGCCAATGATGGCATGACCAATTTCGTGATACGCAATCAGTCGCTTGCTCTTGCTGTCCACTAAAGGCGTACCTTCCATGCCGGCAACTACGCGATCGACCGCATCATCTACCTCTAGCATCGTCATCGCTTCTTTCCGACGACGTGCTGTAAGAATCGCTGCTTCGTTCAGTAAGTTTGCTAAATCAGCGCCAGTGAAGCCGGGAGTACGACGCGCAATTACTTCTAGCGACACTTCTGGACTCAGCTTCTTGTTGCGAGCATGTACCTGAAGCACTTCCAAGCGACCCTTCATATCAGGCGCATCAACTGTCACCTGACGGTCAAAGCGACCCGGACGTAGCAGCGCGGAATCCAACACATCGGGACGGTTCGTCGCAGCGATGATGATGATACCGGTGTTGCCTTCAAAGCCATCCATCTCGGTCAGCAACTGGTTCAGCGTTTGTTCTCGCTCGTCGTTGCCACCACCGATACCAGCTCCACGTTGCCGTCCCACCGCATCAATTTCATCAATGAAGATGATACAAGGGGCATTCTCTTTCGCTTTCTTGAACAGGTCACGGACGCGAGACGCACCCACACCCACAAACATTTCGACAAACTCAGAGCCAGAGATGCTGAAGAAGGGCACGCCTGCTTCGCCCGCGATCGCCTTTGCCAACAAGGTTTTACCTGTACCCGGTGCGCCAACCAGCAATACGCCCTTAGGAATCCGTGCCCCAACAGCGGTAAAGCGTTCGGGCTTCTTTAGGAAGGTGACGACTTCTTGGAGTTCTTCTTTGGCTTCTTCAATGCCCGCCACATCGTCAAACATCACGCCTGTTTTGGCTTCCATCTGGAAGCGAGCGCGGGATTTACCAAAGCTCATTGCCTGTCCAGGGCCACCAGGCACATTGCCAGAACGGCGGAACAGGAAAAACAGCCCCCCTAACAGCAGCACTGGGAAGATCAAGTTACCCAGCAACCCCCAGATTGCACCGTCGTTACGAGCGGGATGCGAATCAAAGCTAATCTTGTCAGTTCTAAGCCGAGTGATTACTTCAGGGGCGTTTCCGGGAAGGTCTACGCGCAAGCGTTGCAGACGATTATCAAGTTCAGGGTCAACCGCTTCAACGATCGCTGTCCGACCATTCTCATAAAAATCAACGCTCGTGACGCGATGAGCATCCAGGTACTCTAGGAAACGACCATAGGTCATCCGGGTGCTGGCAGCATTGCTACCCACGTTAGCAGTCGTGCTAAGTGAAGAGCCCTGCCACAAGAAAAACCCAATGATTACGGCTGGCAGAGTCCACAGTAGGACAGTTCGCCAAGAGAATTTCATACGCTAACGCCCTCTTAATACAGTTAAAACAGTTTGGTGTCAGTGCAATCAGGATGAAGGCACCTGCGATATCTCATTAATTTCATTCAACCGACTACGAATGAATATCCTTTTCTAGAAACCGAAAGGCTCGCTCTGCAAGTAGCGATCGCAAACTTGCATCAACAAGCAATCATGTATGAGAACAATTGTTAACTAAATTTAACGTATTTAGCAGGATCAGAGCAACTGACTTCTGCCAGTGCTCTTTTTCGACGCTGCGTTTTTTGCTCTGTCATGCTTGACTAGCCGCGGCAAACTCTATGAACCAAAAGGCTCTTTGCTCCTACAGTTGAACCGCTTAACTGCTACATATTGCTCTGTTAACGTTTCTCAGTGATGCGAAGCACGTATGCAGGAGCACGACCCTTAGCATAGGAGCTGACCCAGATTTTATATGTGCCGGGTAACCACTCGCCAGTAACACCAGGATTTTTGCCTTGATAGTCGTCGTTGCACCAAATGCCACCGGGACCTTGAATGGTAAGGGCGGTGTCATCTGCACTTTGCACAACAAGTCTCAACGACTCAAAAAAGTCGGTCAGTTCAACCGTATGATTTGGCTTGACATTGGCATTTCCAACACATTCACCTGTTGGCGTTTTAGCAACCTTTACCACATCTTTAACAGGCGTATCACCCCCTGCAACGCCCTTTACCTCTAACGGGTTGGGCGAGAAGCGCTGACCAATAGTAATAACACTAAGGTTTTGAGGCGATTGAGCTTGCACAGGTGTAATTGAGGTGTAGCTAGCCAATAGAAAGGCAGTCACCAGGAACGAAACGGGCGCGATCGGAGCGAGTAGTCTTGCGCTAGCCTGTAAGCCTCGATAGTTCATGTAAGGTAGCCAGGAAAGGTGACGGTTGGACTCACAACGACGTGTAGACGTAGGTAGAGTTCCTGACACGATGAGATGGGAGGAGTAAGGAGTGAGGAAGTTTTGAATTAATTCTGGCTACTAACTGACTAACAGTTGCCTGATCGTTGCCCGCTGCTTGCCAATAATCGTCGTCTAACAATTAGCTACTTCGATCGTGCTGCTTCTAGCGCTTGCTGAAGGCGAGATTGATCGAGCCCACGCTGGTGTAGCAGCAGCCAGGACTGCACCAGGTCAGGACCATGCATGGCTCCTGTGAGGGCAGCGCGGAGCGTTCGCATCACCAAGCCTTTTTTCAAATTCTGCTCTTTGACAACTTGTTTAAGCAAGTCCTGGATTGTAGCTTCGGTCAAAGGTGAATAGTTAGTGATCGCGGCAGAAACTGCTTCAACGGCTGTAGTCGAACCATCTTGCCGTAGTTGAGCGATTGCTTCCTCTGTGAAATTTACAGTAGGAGTGAAAAGATATTCACTCATCGGCACCGCTTCATCCAAACGTGCCAAGCTTGCGCCAATCATCCCGGTCAAGCGTTCTAACCAGGGGCGATCGTTCCAGTCAGCCTCAAAGCCCGCTGCCTGCCAGTAAGGAATTAGCAAAGGAGTAAGTTTGTCAGCGGGCATCTCATGCAAATACTGACTGTTGAGCCAATTGAGCTTGTCCCAGTCAAACTTCGCACCAGCTTTATTGACCCGTTCAAACCCAAACTGTTGGGCAGCAGTTTCTAAAGAGAAAATTTCATTGACGCCTTCCGGTGGCGACCAGCCTAACAGCGTCATGTAATTGACCAATGCCTCTGGAACGTAACCCATGCGCTGAAAGTCTGAAATCGACGTGACACCATCGCGTTTGGAAAGTTTTGCCCCAGCCTCATTCAGGATCAACGGTGTATGCCCAAACGTAGGAAGTTCGGCTCCCAGCGCTTCATAGAGCAGAATTTGCTTCGGCGTATTGCCGATATGGTCTTCGCCGCGAATGATATGGGTGATGTTCATGTCAATGTCATCGATAACGACAACAAAGTTGTAGAGGGGTTGACCAAAATCAGTACCAGACGCAGCACGGGCAATCACCACATCGCCGCCCAAATCGCGACCTTTCCAGCTAACGGTGCCGCGCACAAGGTCGTTCCAAACAATCTCGCGATCGTCCTCAATAATGAACCGAATAACGGACGATCGCCCTTCTGCTTCGTAGGCAGCCCGTTGCTCCTGAGTCAGGTTACGATGACGGTTATCATAGCGAGGCGCTTCACCTTTCGCTTTTTGCGCCTCTCGCATGGCATCTAGTTCTTCTGGCGTATCATAGGCACGATATGCCAAGCCTTTGTCCAACAGCACTTGTACCTTCTGCTGATACAAATCCAGGCGTTTGCTCTGGTACAACGGTCCTTCGTCCCAGGTCAAACCAAGCCAGGTCAAGCCATCAAGAATATTTTGCGTATATTCAGGGCGCGATCGTTCCTGGTCAGTATCCTCAATCCGCAGCACAAACGTACCGCCAGTATGACGGGCATAGAGCCAATTAAAGACGGCTGTACGGGCTGTACCAATGTGGAGATTTCCAGTCGGGCTGGGAGCAATGCGAACGCGAACAGTCATAGAAAAAGCGGGCGAACCCTGAGTTATGGCACTCCCTATTCTAAACGCAGATTCCTCTCTATCAGTGATCCACCGTTGGGAAGAAAGATCGCGACTTAAAGCTTGAAGACACTGTTGCTTAGCTAAAGTACATCCCCTTCTGCATTCAGGAAGACGCTTTTTAATACGCTTTATGCGACCGTCAAGGAATTGCTAGAGGACGATCGTGTGATTCTTGATGGCGTATTGCTAGACATTGACGGAACTTTTGTACTGAGTAATGATGCTCATGCTCAGGCGTGGGTTGAGGCTTTTACAGCTTATGACTACAAGATCTCATTTGAGCAAGTCCGTCCTCTCATTGGTATGGGTGGGGATCAAATTATTCCCCGCTTTGCACCAGAGCTGAACGATAAAGAAGGGACTGGAAAGCAGATCGCCGATCACCGGAAAAAATTAATTCTGACAAAGTTTGGCTCTCATCTTGCTCCAGCACCAGGTGCACGCGAACTGGTGCAGAAGCTAAAGGAGCATGGATTGCATCTTATGGTTGCCAGTTCTGCAACCTCAGAAGAGTTAGAGCTTTTGCTGAAAGTGGCTCAAATCGATGATTTGGTGCATGAAGCCACAACTTCTAATGATGCTGAAGCCTCTAAACCACAGCCAGACATTATCGAAGCAGCGTTGAGTAAGGCACAGCTTGCTCCTGACCGGGTCATCATGCTGGGTGATGCTCCCTACGATATTGAAGCGGCAAGCAAAGCAGGGGTTAGTGTCATTGCTTTCCGCACAGGCGGTTTTAGCGATGAAAAATTAGCAGGGGCGATCGCCATCTATGATGATCCCGCCGAGCTAGTGCAGCACTATCATGAGTCGCCACTAAATCAATCAGCTTGAAGGCAACAGCACTTGTACCTTCTAAAGTGGGCGAACCCTGAGTTGTGGCACTCCCTAATTCTAAGCGCAGATTCCTCTCTACCAGTGATTTACCATTGGGAAGAAGAATCGTGACTTAAAGCTCGAAGACACTGTTGCTTAGCTTGAGTACATCCCCTTCTGCATTTAGGAAGGCGCTGATCTCATTTGAGCGAGTCCGTCCTCTCAAGAGTATAGGTACAGATGTTGTTGTCACGAACGCTTGGGAGCAACGGGCGACCAAGGCGACACCATAGAGCGTGTGGCTTCCGTAAGAAGCTCGAAACGGCACCGCGAAGACAAGCCAGTGAGGGGTTGAGAGGCATGTTACTGCCGCAAAGCACGGATTCAACGCAATCATTTTGGCTGTGCCGTCCTCATATGGGTCTGGCTCCATGCTCTTGCCAACTTAGCCAAGCAGACAATGGCTCAACTTAAACATGACTTACTTGATGATGACCGCTGTCAGCAACTCAAAAAGCCGTCTCTCACAATAGCTTTTGCATAAGTCCTAACTGATTTGTTTTGCTTCGTCGTTATTGAAGCAATGCCTTGAAGATCCTTCTTAGGAGTGAAGCGTTAACGGCTCTAAGCGTATAAAGTGACACAGCAATGTAGCCGCATGAAAGGCGTACCTACCGACTGCTACAATGTCAACTGCCGCAAAATGCCTTTAACCGATGTGTCCATTTCCTCTCTCCGAGCAGGCAATATGAGCCAATCACTCATGACGCGACCCGCAAAAGTCGATCGCATATTGGTTGTTGATGATATTCCTGATAACTGCTTTTTAACTCAAACACTCCTCCAGCAGCAGGGCTACCATATTGACATCGCTTACAGTGGCAGCGAGGCTCTTACGTACATTGAAAACTCTCCACCCGATTTGCTGCTGCTGGATGTCATGATGCCAGGCATGGACGGGTACGAGGTGACACGACGCATTCGCCAAAATACAGCGCTTCCGTTTCTGCCTATTTTGTTAATTACGGCTCATGGTCAGCCTAGCGTTGCGCGTGGCTTGGATATTGGTGCCGATGAGTTTATTCGTAAACCGATTGAGCTAGATGAGCTAGTTGCGCGGGTACGATCGTTGCTGCGTCTGAAGCATAGTGTTGACGAGCGTGATTTAATTGCTCGTCAACGTGAAGATTTTGTCTCCCGCCTAACGCATGATTTGCGGACACCACTGGTTGCTGCTGATCGCATGTTGAACCTGTTTCAAGAGGGCGCGTTGGGTGAAGTGCCGCCCACAATGGGGGAGGCGCTTGGCACGATGATTCGCAGCAACCAAAATTTGCTGACGATGGTGAACTTGCTGCTGGAGGTTTACCGTTACGAAGCGGGTCGCAAAACACTAAACTTTACGTCAGTCGATCTACTAGAACTGGTGCAAGCTGTGATCGCTGAATTGCAGCCCCTCGCAGCCGAGAAAAAATTGGCGCTGTTACTTGAGGTCGATCCTGAGCATACTCAGCCTGTGGGAACGATTCTGGGCGATCGCCTTGAGCTACGACGGGTGATTACCAATCTGCTTGGCAACGCCATTAAGTTTACGGATACAGGCTCGGTTGTAGTGCGGCTCACCAGGCAACCAATGGAGGAGCAAAAAGGGGATACAGTCGTCTTAGAGATCAAAGATACGGGTCCTGGAATACCGATCGCGGATCAGCCTAAGCTGTTTGAAAGCTTTATTACTGGTAGCCATCGACGTTCGGGAAGTGGTTTAGGGCTTCACCTCTCACGCCAGATTGTCGAGGCACACCAGGGTCAAATTAATGTGCAATCAGAAGTTGGCAAAGGCAGCGTCTTCACGGTGCGACTACCAGTGCAAGGATAACAAAACCAGCTTTTAGTTTGTAGTAATTGGTGTTAACGGCTAAAACATTGCTTTTCATCCAACTTGGTAGTGAGTATTGAGGTAATGTTCACTATCAGCAAATTATCAAGATGATTTGGAAAAAGCAAAGAAGCGCTTAATTTGGTTGCGTTAAAGCGATTAGCTTCGATTTTGCATAAGAACAGCGCTCAGCCTTGTTCGGACTTGTCAGGCAAGAGCGATCGCGCATTGATTCTGAAAAGCGATGCATAACACCACCCTTTTCTCTTAGCCTGCGTTCTTTAAAGGGCGACACAGGCTATCAGCACTCTACACAAGCATTTAATTCAATTAAAATTACAAGCCTAAGCGCCGAAGAATGGTTAATTGCTATAGCGCTCTTCGGCAAAGGGCTCGCCGCGACGGTGATAGCCGTTCCGTTCCCAGAAGCCTAGCGCTTCGTGGTCGAGAAATTCTAACCCGTTGAGCCATTTGGCGCTTTTCCAGGCATAGAGATGAGGCACGACTAGACGTAAGGGTCCGCCGTGTTCTGCCGGGAGCGGCTCACCAAAGAGCGTGTGCGCGAAGAAGTTTTCCTCCCGCAGGAAGTCGTCGATCGCCAGGTTGGTCGTATAGCCACCATAGCAATGCTCCATCAGGTGCACTGCTCTTGGATCAAGTTCAATCTGGCGCATCAAGTCAGTAACCTTTACGCCTGACCACTGCACATCTAGCTTTGACCAGGTGGTGACACAGTGAAAGTCAGCAGTGAAGCTGCTTTGCGGCATCGCCATGATATCGTCCCAGCTAAAGGTGATTGCTGTAGCAAGCCCCCAGACGCGCAGTTGCCAATTGCTACGATCGACAATTGGCGTATCACCGTACGTCAAAACTGGAAAGCCTTTAGCAAGATGCTGACCAGGAGGCACACGGTCTTGTAGCTCTGGAGGGGGCTTTTGAAAAAACTTTCCCAGCATGGCGAATTAGATTAATGACGGTTGTACTATGACTCTTCTTCGTCTTCAGCGTCTGGTTGTGGGTAGATAAAGCCTTCCGCACGCCCAGTCAGGATTGATTTGCCCATCGAGAGAGCCTTTTGCGCTTGCAGGGTTGCCTTGCGCTTCCAGGTTGCTTTACGCTTGTCGCGCTTGGAGTTAGAGGTTTTCTTCTTAGGAACAGCCATTGCAGTGGATTTGTTTTTACAGCTTTCCTATTCTAGGGCATTAATCCTGAAGAATTGTCTAATGGCATAAGATCAAGCATCAAATTGGCGGCTTGCTGAGGGAGTGACCATATTAAGGGGCTAGCTCACCCGCCTTGGCTGCGCTTCCATCAGTACAGATGTAGGGTGTGTTTACGGCAAATGAAACTGGCTGAATTATGACTAAACGGTGGCACTCTTTGCAGAACGATCGCCCCTTTCGCCCCATCACACTGCTGCCTGTAACGATCGCCTTTAGCAGCGGCATTTTAATGGGGTTCGCTCCTGCACCGCTCAATTTTTTTCCGCTGGCTTGGGTCGCCTTGGCTCCACTTTGGGTGCTACTTTTTACGCCCTCAAAGGCAAAGGCTCAAGGCGAAAAAAATGAATCCAAGCGCCCCTTTTTCCTTTTTTCTTTTTCCTTTGGCATTAGTTTTGTCTGGGGCGTGGGCTATCACGGCTTGGCGTTGTCATGGATCACGGGGCTACATCCGCTGACCTGGCTGGGCGTACCCTGGCTTGCCAGCGTGGCGATCGTTCTCTTTTGCTGGGGGTTTATTACTGTTTGGGGTGCTGTGCTGGTGGCACTGTGGGCTTGGCTGATGCACCGCCTTGAAAGTGTCGGGGTGAAAGGCAAGGGTGAGGACGATGCAGCACTGCTCTCAGTTCATGCCTCAACCCCTTGGCATCATTTGGAGCCATTGCTGCGATCGCTCCGCCGCGTTCTTCTTGGCACCGCTCTCTGGTGTGGGTTGGAATGGCTCTGGAGTCTGGGACCACTAGATTGGACGGCGCTAGCCTATACCCAAAGTCCGGGGAATCTAGCGGTGCTGCATTTTGGGCAAATCTCTGGGGCGACTGGGGTAACAGCGGCGATCGTAGCGGTCAATGGGCTGCTAGCAGAAGCGTGGATGAATGGGCAACAGTTAGCGGTCAGTCGTCAGCGGTCAGCAGTCAGCAGTCAACAGCTCAAAACTCAAAACTCAAAACTCAAAACTATTGCACTGCTAGTCTCTGCCACTATTCTTTTCATCGCTGTTCATCTGCTTGGTGCAGTGCTTTGGCTACAGCCGATCGCCCCGTCCAATACAACAGCACTCAAGGTCGGGATTATTCAAGGCAATGTGCCAACGCGCATTAAACTGGGGAGCGACGGCATTCGCCGTGCTATGGAAGGCTACACCAACGGCTATCTAGCACTTGCAGCTCAGGGTGTGGATGCAGTGCTGACACCAGAGGGGGCATTGCCGTTTTTGTGGAACGAGCCGAATAAGCTTCGCAGCCCGCTTTATCAGGCAGTTTTAGAGAAGGGTGCGGTGCTTTGGTTGGGCACTTTTACGGCACAAAAGGGCGGCATTGCCCGCAGTCTGCTGACGATCACTCCTAATGGCGCAACAACCAGCCGCTATGACAAGATCAAGCTTGTGCCACTGGGTGAATACATTCCCTTTCAAGCCGCTCTTGGTGGCATTATTAACCTGCTTTCTCCCATTACCGAAAATGGGCAGCCAGGAGCCTTCCATCAACAGTTTGATACGCCCTTTGGACGAGCGATCGCCAGCATTTGCTACGATTCAGCATTTCCTGAAGTGTTTCGGACACAAGCAGCAGCAGGCGGACAGTTCATTCTCACAGCCTCAAATCTCGACCCGTACAGTGAAGTGTTGATGGCGCAACACCAGGCGCAGGACATTATGCGAGCCATTGAGACCGATCGCTGGGCAGTGCGTGCGACCAACACAGGTTACTCCAGCATTGTTGATCCACACGGGCATATAGAGTGGCGATCGCAACCCCGCACTTACCAAACTCATGCAGCCACTATTTTTCGTCGTGAGACACAGACTCTGTATGTTCGCTGGGGAGACTGGTTGACACCATCCTTGCTAGTACTGGGGGCGATCACCGTACTCTTTCAAAGACGTTCACTTAGAAGCTGAGCGATGTTTGCAACACACTAACGATATTTATCTAACGATATTTATGTAGCCGCGGTTTGAACCGCCAGACACGTTTCAAACAAACTCCAGCGATTCCTTCTACTTGAAGTAGAACAGTAAGCTACGATTAAAAACTAAGTCGTTAGCACAAAAGGCTAGCGGCGTTGTTCCCCTAGTGCTTTTGGAATCCCTTACTCTATGGCGACGACACTTCCGCTAGTTTCCTCTGTAATGACCGCTGCGCCAACTATAGCCCCTTCGCGGTCTAGCCAGACGACTCGCCAGCATTACCCAAACTTCAAAATCATTGTACTAAATGATGATTTCAACACCTTTCAGCACGTTTCTGAAAGTTTGTTAGAACATATTCCCGGTATGACCGTCGATCGCGCCTGGGAACTGACTAACCAGATTCACTTTGATGGACAGGCGATCGTCTGGGTGGGACCGCAGGAGCAGGCAGAGCTTTACCATATGCAGCTTGGTATGGAAGGATTGACGATGGCTCCTCTAGAAGCGGCGTAAGAAACAAGTTGTGATGGCTGTAGCTGCCAGGAGTAGGGAGGCAGAGCGTTGTTCAAAAAGATTTCATTTAACTATCTCAAAGCGCACCCTTCTCATGAGCAGTTCCCCAGACGGCAGACTTGTCCTCAACCATTCCACTCATATTCCTGGGCTGATTCCGGTTTTAGAGCGGCTAACCCGTCAAACAGGCATTCAAACTATTACCCCTGGCGTTATTGGTCCTGTACGTTCTCATGCCCCCAAGCTGGTGCTAAAGATATCGGTGCCCATTCGCGGGGGCTTCAAGGTCATCGCACGTCAGGGTAAAACAGTACAAGAAGTTTTTATTTTGACGCTCTTGCCACAGGAGCAACTTGAAGCAGCAATCGCCTTTGTCATCAAACGCCGCTAGCCATTGTGATGCAAATCCGCCCCGCTACGCTTGCTGATGTGCCTGCCGTACTGCCGATGGTGGCAAAGATTTGCGCCTTACATGAAGCGTGGGACTCTGCTAAGTATGGCTTTTTGCCCAATCCTGCTCAGCGGTATGAGCGTTGGTTAGCAAAACAAACAGCGAACGATCGCAGTGTCTTCCTGGTTGCCACACATAGAGCCTCTGTAGATCAGGTTGAACAGCTCGTTGCCTTCGTAATTGCCACGATCGAAACGGAAATTCCGATCTATCGCCTCAAGGAGTTTGGTTTCATTCACGATCTCTGGGTTGAGCCTGATTACCGTCAATTAGGATTCGGACGGCAACTAGTCGAGCGCACGCTACAAGAGTTTCGGCACAAAAAGATCCAGCAGATTCGGCTTGATACAGCGATCGCCAACGACGATGCACGACGCTTGTTCCAGTCCTGCGGGTTCCGCTTAAGCACGATCGAATTACTGGCAGAACTCAATGAACAAGAGCCTTGATATTGCAAAAGGCTAAAGGATTAAGTAGAACTCTTACCAGAAGCAAAACTAGGAACCCGAATCTATCCTCACTCTCTCTTCAACTGCTATAGGTTGTTTTTGGCAACACGTCGTTGGACGATTCGTTGTTAGTTTCACAAGCAAACCGTTGCTTACAACCAGCCTTTAGCGCCAGTTTTCTAAGATTAAAAAGGCATATGATTCAACTCTCACCTGTTGCCTTAACCGCGCCATTATAATGCTGCGCTAGAAGCAAGGAAGAGTATAGGGAATGCCTAGTTTTATGCCGCTACAAAAAGCATGAGAGGACAACTGAAACCAATTCTTTTTGTAGAAGATATAATTGCTAAACGTCGGCTGGATCGAACAGCGTGAAACTGAACGTCTTACTCTACTGGGTTTCAGAGGCTCAATCCAACCAACGTTTTTGCCGATTCACATAAGAAGAGACACTACTCCGGCTGACGCACTGAGACTCGATGCAGCGGCAAGCTCAAGACACACGCTGCCGTAAGCAGATAGGAAAGGACACCTGTCAATTTCACGCTCCATAGCAACATTTCCCACTCGGGCAAAATAAAGCGCTGTAAGCCAGCGGCAGCGCAATAAACCAGCCAATAGGTAAACGTCATTAACATGAGTACCCGATCAGTAATTTCCCAATCGCTCTCAGATGCTTGGCTACTGCTAAAAAGAAGACCAATACCCGCGATCGCAGCGAAAAAGGAGAAGACCATTAAATAATCGTGCCAGGAAAGCTGTGGCATATCCTTGTGACCTAAGTGCTTAAAATTCAGAACGAATCTTCAGCCTAAAGGATGATGTGTTCTGAGAGACAGCAATCCTTACAAAGAGCAATAATTTAAGTACTGCGCTTAAGAAAACTAAAAACTTCTGAAAAAGACAAACGGTAATCGTTACTCTCGTTTTTACGATCGCCCCGTTTTAGCATTGCTGAGATAGCTGCCGTCTCTCCAAACGCCTTCCAGGCGAACGCCGTCTGCAAAAATGTAGGTACCTTTGCCGTTTTGCCTGCCATTGCGAAACTCTCCCTCATACCGATTCCCACTGGGAAAGGTACAAATGCCAAACCCGTTCAGCACTTCATTCTGAAAATCGCCCTCGCAGCGGGTGCCGTTAGCAAAAGTGAACGTACCTCTGCCTTGCCGACGACTGTCTTGAAACAAACCCTCATACCGATTGCCACCCGGAAAGGCGCAGGCACCAGCACCATTTAGCAAATTGTTTCGAAACTCACCCTCGCAACGAGTGCCATCAGCTAAGGTGACAATCCCTCTACCTTCACGCTGATTATTGCGGAAGTTGCCTTCATAGCGGCTACCACTGGGAAAGATGCAGATGCCTTTACCATTCAACAAATTATCTTGAAAGTTTCCCTCGCAACGGGTGCCATTGGTAAAAATGAATGTGCCTCTACCCTGGCGTTGGCTATCACGGAGTTCACCCTCATAGCGATTGCCACTTGGAAAGGTACAAACGCCTTTACCGTTGATTAAGCCCTCGCTCCCTCGCCCCTTGCAGTAGCCATCAGAGTCAGACGCTTGGGCGATCGCTGGGGTGAAAAGGGCCTCATAGCCATAACCAGCACTGGTGATACTGATTGAAGTCCATAACATCAGCCCTAGAGAGCGGAATGAAAGCGGTTTAAGCAAAATTCTCTCCATGATGAAGCAGTGCAGATTGTTGCCTTGATGTAGCAGGTTACGCTATCGAATCAGCTAAGATACGTATTCTGTTCAGGGTAAACGTTCGCTTGTCAGGATGAACGCTTAACGAGAAACTGTTAAAGCTCCTGATGATGGTCTCTAGCTAGTGTAAGCATCGGTAATGATGTTGACTCCAACTCTGGATTTATACTTGTCCTCGTTGATGTTGTGGGTATAAAAAGCTTGATGTTGCAGCAGCTATCATGCTCATGCCATCTGTTTTTCTCTCTTTGTCTGTCTCAGGCTTTACGTTTGGCTCAAGTGCTGTTGTGAAAACTGGCAGCGATCGCCGCGAACAAGGTTTACTCCTCTCCTTTTTGCGTTGCTGCCTGTTAATGCCTTTGTTGTAGGATTCTTTCGGGTTTGCTGATGTTGTCATTGTTCTCGTTCTTCACTCTCGCGCAGACGATCGCTGCTCCCGTTCCCTTACCATCACCTCCAAGCTTCCCCGCGCCGCAACCGTCCAGGGTGCCGCCCCCGCAAGAGATTGTGCCATCGCAGGAGCAACGCTTACCACCCCTAGAACCATTGCAGCGTCAAGAGGTCTTTGCACCGCAAGAACTCCGCCCCTTACCTGGTCAGCTTGATAACGTGCCGGTTTTCAATAGTAACAGTCCAGAGCTGGTGCAAACTGAAGGGATTTTGCTCTCTACCTTTCCACCCGACGGGAAAGCAGTGCCCGCCGCTCATCTCAATTTTCCCTTCCAGGGTCGGTTTGACATCTTTTCGCACCATATCGCGAAAGCGAAAGATGCTAGCGAGACGCGCACCCTATTCCAGGGAGTGTTACTCTATAACCCAACCTATGAGCCTGTCACAGTTGATATTTTGCAAGGCGCAAGCTACCTCACCCGCCCAGATGCGCTGTTTATCAACCTACCGTCCTACGTGGATGATCCGATCGGTCGAGTGTATGCAGGACCCGGTAGTCGTGCAGTCAACGATGTCTTGCGCGGACGGCGGCAGGGAAATTGGCCTGCTGTCACAGTCATTCCGCCCCGCCAAAGCTGGATGCTTATGAACCTGCCTATCCCAGTGGGCACCGTCACACCATCCTCCAACGGTCGTTCAACCCTATTGCGACTACGAAGCAGCGGACCCATTTACATGGCGAGTCTAGCCATGTTTGCGCCTCTGAATCCTGATAAAACAGAGCGCAGCCCCTCGTCTGAAGAATGGCAAAACCTACTGCTTAACAGCGGATTGGCAGGACCACGTGATATTCCGCCAACGCCGATTAGCCGCTTGAAGGATTATGCAACCGTCATTTATGGACGCGTGGCAGGCGTAGCAATGGGGTCTGAGTGGAAGGCAAACTTAACAGACAGCCCGAAGTCTGATGCTCTCAGCATTCCAAAACGGGGACGTGCTTTCTCTTACGGGCTTAGTATGCTTGAGCGGGGCACCTTTGGCACAGGGCAAGTGCAAAGTGCTCCCTTGGTGGCTCGCTATGACGATACAGCCTACCGGGCTCATGGCAACTACGGTATTCAGTACAGCCTAACGTTGCCGCTTCACAACACCACTGGACAACCCCAAACGGTGACATTAGCCCTTCAAACGCCTGTCAAGGAAGATCGAATCAAAGGTGGGTTGCTGTTTTTTACACCCCCAGAAGAGCGCGTTTTCTTTCGTGGTCCCGTGCGTGTGCGCTATACGGATGATAAAGGTGCGCCTCAAACCCGCTACACTCACCTGACGATGCAGCGGGGACAAGAGGGTGAGCCGTTGATTTCGCTGAGTATGCCAAAGGGCGATCGTCGCCTCGTACAGCTTGACTTTCTCTATCCGCCCGATTCTACTCCGCCTCAGGTTTTGACGGTAAAAACTGTAAGTAAACCCTAGTAAGGTGAAGGGTAGAGGAGTGAAGCAGTAGGGGGCACCGATCGATCTGGAGATGGCTCTGGCGCAAAACTTCTATCTTCCTGCATTCTTCGTGAGAAAGACTGTTGCTCTGACTGTGCAGGCGATCGCTGTGTTGCCGAATGAGTCATTCTGGGTATGCTGGCAAAGCAACGATCGCAGGAAAGTATGCTTGCTAGAGTCTGGAGTGCATCACTGGTTGGCATTGACGCAGTGAAAGTTGGCGTAGAAGTTGATATTGCGGGCGGCTTACCGGGCATTATTGTTGTTGGGTTGCCCAGCCAGGAAGTGCAGGAATCTAAAGAACGAGTCAGAGCCGCGCTGAAGAATGCAGGCTATGCCTTTCCTATGCGGAAAATTGTTGTCAACTTGACTCCAGCCGACCTACGGAAGGAAGGTCCCAGCTTTGACTTGCCAATCAGCGTGGGCGTGTTGGCAGCATCAGAGCAAGTGAAGACTGATCTACTAGATGACTATCTTTTTTTAGGAGAAGTCTCCCTGGATGGCAGCTTACGCCCAGTTGCAGGTGTGTTGGCGATCGCTGCCGCTGCCAAACGTCTGGGTATTTCAGGCTTAGTCGTACCTGCCGACAATGCTCGTGAAGCCGCTGTCGTTAGAGGTCTGTCAGTCTTCGGCTTCAAGCATTTATCTGATGTTGCTAACTTTCTCTGCGCGCCAGAGCAATACGTGCCAACACAAGTCAATGGCCTGGAAGAGCTAGAACAGGCTCAACTTAGCGGACCCGATCTCAAGGATGTCAAAGGACAGGCACACGCTCGACGTGCCCTCGAAATTGCCGCAGCAGGTGGGCATAATCTTGTGTTCGTGGGACCGCCAGGAAGTGGAAAGACAATGCTTGCCCGCAGGCTCCCTGGCATCTTACCACCGCTGACCTTTGACGAAGCACTTGAAGTTACCCAAATTCACTCGGTTGCTGGGTTGCTCAAAAACAAAGGTTCGCTGGTAGCAACCCGTCCGTTTCGCAGTCCCCATCATTCTGCGTCGGGACCCTCGCTAGTGGGTGGCGGTAGCTTTCCTAGACCGGGCGAGATTTCTCTATCGCATCGAGGCGTCTTGTTTCTTGATGAACTTACAGAATTTAAGCGCGATGTTTTAGAGTTTTTGCGCCAGCCTTTAGAAGATGGCTATGTCAGCATTTCTCGCACACGCCAATCGGTCACTTTTCCGGCTCAGTTTACGCTTGTTGCCAGTGCTAATCCCTGCCCCTGTGGCTATTTCGCTGATACGGTACAGCCTTGCACTTGCACGCCTAGAGCTAGAGAACAATACTGGGCACGGCTATCGGGACCGCTTATGGATCGCATTGATCTACAAGTAGCGGTGAATCGCCTGAAGCCAGAGGAAATCACCCAGCAGCCAAAAGGCGAGGAATCCGCGTCAGTGCGCGATCGTGTCCAGGTTGCCCGCGCTCACGCCTCCACTCGCTTCAAAGACACAACCTTGCGCTGTAATGCTGAAATGCAAAGCCGTCACTTGAGGCAATGGTGCCAATTGGATGACCCAACTCGTAACTTGCTAGAAGCCGCGATTCGTAAATTAGGCTTGTCAGTCAGGGCAAGCGATCGCATCCTTAAAGTGGCACGAACGATCGCCGATTTGACAGGCGACGAGAACCTGCAAACGCATCATGTTGCTGAGGCTGTTCAGTATCGCACTATCGATCGAATGCAGTAGATTGTGCTGGCAGCACAGTTGGTTAGTGGCTATTTTTACAAGATACGGTAGCAATCGACTCGATTAATCCGAAAGTTAGATGCAGCCTTTAGACTCTCGAACAAAGATGGGGCATAAACCTCTTTAGGACTGCTTGTATGAAAACTACTGATCAAGGCTCCCGATCGTCTTCTCAATTAAACCAACCCGAAAAGACTGCTGGTAAGAAAGCGTCATTTACCCTAATCTTTAGTACCATCGGCGTCGTACTAACTGGTCTGCTAGTAGCAGCGATTTATTATTTCAACACTAATACGCATCTCACACCTTAAGTGAATTGATCGATCGCTACTTTCTCTAGCCTACTTGTAGACGCTCCTTAAGGGCGATCTCTGCGCTGAGACGCGGTCTCTTTTTCTAGCCTTTCGACTTCGTTAGCCCAGTTGTGACATTGGGAAACCTGTAGTAATAAGCACACCGCTTTATCACTCCTCGAGGTTTCCCGATGCCAACCAAGCATTTTCGTCATGTCCGTAAGACAAGCATCGTTAAAACGCCTGATGGTGGACAGATCAAATTAGGCACCTATCGTCCCGATAAAAAAAATCCTAAAGACAAAACCTATAAATCTAGCCACTCAACGGACGATTTACCATCTAACGTCGATTTGCGTCCCTACATGACTCCGGTGGAGAACCAGGGCAACTCTAATAGCTGTACCGCAAATGCTATGGCAGGCGCTTACGAATACCTGGCAAAGCGCATTAAAGGGTCTGCACATGACGTGAGCCGTTTATTTATTTACTACAATGCCCGTGAGTTAGATGGTGCCATTGATGCGGATGAGGGCACCTATCTCCGGAGTTGTATCAAGGTGCTAAAGAAATATGGCACCTGTGCTGAAGCGACCTGGCCTTTTGATCTAGAGCGCATTTTTGAACCACCCCATGAAAGTGCCTACACCGAAGCTACTAACTTCTTGATTGAAGATGCCTACCGGGTGGACATCGATCTCGACGCAATGCGGCAATGTTTGGCAGATGGCTATCCCTTTACTTTTGGGCTACATCTCTTCTCGTCGTTTCAAAAGGCTGGTTCAAAAGGCTTAGTGCCCATGCCTGAGCCGGACAATGAGCAACACGACGGTGGACACGCAATGCTCTGCGTTGGTTATTCCGATAGCGATAAGGTCTTTATTGTTCGCAATTCCTGGGGCGAAGGCTGGGGCGATCGTGGCTATTGCTACATCCCCTACGACTACATGACCAACCCCGACTTAAACGGCGACCTGTGGGCGATTCGCCATGTTGCTGATGTTGATGTTGATCTAAGCCAAGATATTCAAACTGAACAAGCTTCGTTGTTTGATAGCGCCACTGCCGCGATCGCCCATGCTATCCAGACTGCTGGCGTTGGCAACCTGGCAGAGTACAGCGATAACTACACCGTTGAATATACCGAACAGTCGGTCTATGTCGATGGACAGTACGTTGCACTTTTTGACTACGACCAGGCGGAAGCGCTCTACTACGCCGATTACGAAGAGGAGTACGAAGACTCTGAAGAAGAGGATTCTGAAGACGTTTATGAAGAAGAGTCTGAAGAGGACGACGAAAGCGAGGCCAGCTATGAGGAGGACGTAGAGGAAGGGGAAGAAGAGGAAGTTAGCGAAGCCAGCTACGAGGAGGAAGAGGAAGAAGAAGAGGAGGAGGACAGCGAAGCTAGTTACGAGGAGGAAGAAGAGGAGGAGGAAGACAGCGAAGCTAGTTACGAGGAAGAAGAGGAAGAGGAAGAGGAAGAGGAAGGCAGCGAAGCTAGTTACGAGGAAGAAGAGGAAGAAACTGGTTACGAAGAAGAGGAAGAGTAGCGCATCGCTATCACTAGATCTCCGGCTACTTCACAGTCGGAGATCGGTCAGGCTAAGGTTCAAAGCGGGCGTTGTAAAGTTGTTTACCGATCAGTGTGGCTAGATCAGCGAACCCTGCTTCGATAAGGGCACGATCGCGAATGCGACACGAATCACACAAGCCGCATGGTACTGCATCCCCCTGATAGCACGACCAAGTTTGGGCGATCGGCACTCCCAGTTGCACAGCCCGTCTCACAATATCTGCCTTGCTATCGTTTACTAGCGGCGCAACAAGGGTAGGCGCGTTGCCTTCGAGTCCTGCTTTAGATGAGAGCCTTGCAAGCTGCTGATATGCCTCTAAATAGTCGGGACGGCAATCGGGATAACCAGAGTAATCTACAGCGTTGATGCCCAGATAGATAGCAACGGCATTTTTGGCTTCTGCCAGCGAAAGCGCGATCGCAATAAACACAGTATTGCGCCCCGGCACATAGGTAACAGGAATAACATTGGACTGCACGCCATTTAAGGGCATTGCTACTGCTGTATCAGTCAGTGCTGAACCGCCCCACTTCGCTAGGTTAACGTCCATAATAAAATGGTCTTGGATACCTAGATGCGCGGCTATCTGCTTGGCAGCAAGGAGTTCACGAGCGTGACTCTGACCGTAGTTGAAGGATAAAGCAATCACCGTGTTGCCATCGGCGATCGCCTGCGCTGCCACCGTTGCAGAGTCAAGCCCGCCTGAAAGTAACACAACGGCTGTAGGGTTCATAAGCTAGAAAAAAGGGAGTGCAAAGAGTTTCACCGAGACAGCGGTGCCACCTGTTAGGCTGTTGCTGGCTCGTTTTAGACTGTTCTCTAACCGTCTTCTTGATTTCTGCCATGTCGGCTCTAAATTCGATTGTGCTTTCGGTGAGCCGACCGATGCTCGGTGGTGATTTCAAGGCGATGACCGATGGTGTCTAACTATTGTGTGGTTATGGCAGTTCCGGTTTAGCGATCGCTCACCCAGCAAGTCTGATTCATTCTACAGGAGCTGCGATCGATGCAAGCGGTAAGAGGGGTGACAGCTCAACTTTGCCACTTAAGGGCTATGGCTGATGCGCGTCCCCATGCGAAAGTAGGAACGCATACAGTAGACTGAACGTGAGTTATGACCTTGTTAAAGAAACCATCGGGCGGGTCTGCCTCCTGGTTTGCACCAGGTATGGTGGGGTTACTGGTGCTGTCTCTTGCTCTACGCTTTTGGGGCTTGGGGCGGTTTAACAGTTTGGTCTTTGACGAAGTTTATTATGTCAAATTTGCCCACAACTACCTGACCCAAACACCGTTTTTTGATGGGCATCCACCGCTTAGTAAGTATTTAATTGCGATCGGTATCTGGCTTGGTAATCAGATGCCGATCGGGCGTGACACCGTCAACAGTCTTGCGGGTGCGCCCTACAGCACATGGAGCTATCGTTGGCTAAATGCGCTGACGGGTGCGTTTATTCCGCTGGTGGTGGCAGGCATTGCGTATCAGTTGAGCCATCGCCGCAGCTATGCCTTCCTTGCTGGGCTATTTGCCGCATTAGATGGCTTGTTTCTGGTGGAATCACGCTATGCACTCAATAACGTTTACCTGGTCATCTTTGGGCTGCTGGGCTTGTGGTGTCTTTTGCTAGCGTTAGAGGTGCGATTGACCCCGCGCAGTCTCTACTTAATTGCCTCTGGCGTGTTTTTTGGGGCTTCAGCCTCGATCAAGTGGAATGGACTATGGTTTCTCTTTGGTGCCTACGGGCTGTGGGTGGCTGCCTGGTTGCTCCGTTGGCTTCAGGCTCGATTCCCCACTATTCAGCCTGGTTTGCTTTTGGCTGATGGGGCGGAACCTAGGCAAAACGATCGCACAGTACAAAGTCCGTTACAACGGTTGGCTCAGTTAACACCGTGGCAAATCGCGTTGAATTTGGGCTGTGTGCCAGCCACGTTCTATTACCTGATCTGGATTCCTCATCTGAAATTCAACACAGCCGTCGGTTTTTTGGATTTGCAAAAGCAAATACTGAACTACCACGAGCGGGTAGGCAGTGGTACGCAAGTGCATCCTTACTGCGCTGAGTGGTATACGTGGATTTTGATGCTGCGTCCGTTAGCGTATTACTACAAAGTGGAGGCGCAGGGTGGTCCGCTGTTGTCCACCGATCCGGCTGTACCAGCAGGCAACACCGTAATTTACGATGTCCATGCGATTGGCAACCCTATACTTTGGTGGCTATCGACGCTGGCGATCGTCCTTGTCTTTATCGTCCTGGTGCAGCAGCTTCTCCACTGGCTGTCGCCGCCTCAGCTTGAAGAACCGTCGTATGTTGAAGGACAGCCGTCTACCCGCCGACCTCCTTTAAACGCAACTGAATTCTGGCTCGCGCTTTTTCTAGGCATCAACTACGCTGCCAATCTGTTGCCCTGGGTGAAGGTCACGCGCTGCACGTTTTTGTATCACTACATGGGCGCGTCAGTGTTTGCCTCGATGGCGATCGCCTGGTTAGTTGATCGCTGGCTCCACAGCAGCAAGTCAAATCTCCGCACGATGGGTGTGCTGGCGATCGTAGCGATCGTGCTGGCATTTATCTTCTGGCTACCCGTTTATTTAGGGTTACCCCTCTCGACCGAAGGCTTTCAACAACGGATGTGGCTACCGTCGTGGGTATAAGGAATGAAGGCGTGGAAGCGTGGAAGGGTAGGGAACTCAACTTATTTTTTGGCAAACAGCGATCGATACACAGCTTCTCCCCGTTCCATCGTTGACGTTTCACGTTCAGTGGGAATGGGGAGGGGATTGGAGTCTAGCCAGTCATAATGTTCGCAAACGAAGGCAGGATGGGCAGCGAAGCGATCGCGCATCTCCACCGCGACTTCTTCGACATCAGACTGGATAAAGACCTTACCACCGGGCGTAAGTGCTTCTGCTAGCGCCTCAATTAAGTCTGGCTGTACCACGCGGCGCTTTTGGTGTTTGCGCTTAAACCACGGATCGGGAAACTGGATGGTCGCCTGCTGAAGCCGTCCGACAGGCAGTGACCTCAGTAACGGTCGCAGGGAGTTGTTGGCGTTGCAAAATAAATAGTGCAAATTAGTCAAGCCCAACTCCGCTTTCCAGCCATTAGCTTGCTCTACCAGTGGCTCCCGAATTTCTAGCCCTAAGAAATTCCACTCTGGCTGCACTTGTGCCATTTGCAGCAGGAACCGACCCTTGCCACAACCAATATCTAAGTGAAGTGGGCGATCGAGGTCATGGTAAAGACGGCTCCAATCCGGTGGGCTGATGGGAGTTTGATACTTTTTGCTAAGCGGATTAACGTGTTCGCGCACTCGGACAATAGACAAGTGAGAAGAGCCTCTTAGAGAAAGGATAAGGGATGAAGGGTGGAGGGTAAAAAGGTGAAGGGGTAGAAGGGTGAAAGGGGATACGTTTTAGTCAACACTGATGATGGCTTTCTAACTTTAGCCTTTCCCCTTTAGCCTTTCCCTTCTAGCTGATTGCTTCGCACATCGCTTAGGATCGATCGTATGAGTCTTAATTTTCGCTTCGCCGTCATTAGCGATCTACATATCGCTTTACCCCACACCATTTGGAATCATCCCAGCCGCTTTCACTTGGTTGAAGTGAGCATTCCTGTTTTAGAAAGCATTCTCGATCGCCTAAGCACTCTCAAGCTAGATTTCCTGTTGCTGCCAGGTGATTTGACCCAGCATGGCGAACCAGCAAACCATACCTGGCTGGCAGAACGATTAGCACAACTGCCCTACCCAGCGTATGTGGTGCCTGGTAATCATGATGTACCGACGTTGGAATCTGATGGTAACGCGATCGGGCTGGCGGACTTTCCACATTACTACCGTTCGTACGGCTATGACAATCCAGAGCAACTTTATTACACCTGCCAACTGCTGCCAGGAGTACGGTTGATTGGGTTGAATTCTAATCAGTTCGATCGTCATGGTAAACAGCTTGGCTGCCTGGATGATGCACAATTAAGCTGGCTGCAAACCGTTTTGGCAGAGCATCAGGACGATTTGATTCTAGTGATGATTCACCACAATGTTGTGGAGCATTTGCCGGGGCAGTCGCGGAACCCAATAGGGCAGCGCTATATGTTAGACAATGCGCCGACATTGTTAAAAATGCTGCGAGAAGCAAAGGTACAGCTCGTATTTACAGGGCATTTGCACGTGCAGGATATTGCCTGCTCTGAGGGCGTTTATGACATCACGACGGGATCGCTAGTGAGCTATCCGCATCCCTATCGTGTGCTGGAGTTGCGAACGGACGATCGTGGGCAGCGATTACTGCACATTGCCTCTGGACGGGTTGAATCAGTACCCGGTTGGGAGACGTTACAGCAAACGTCGCGTGACTTCATGGGCGAGCGATCCCAGCCGTTCATGCTTCAACTTTTGATGCAGCCCCCGTTAAAGCTGTCTCAGGCAGAAGCAGCGGAATTGGCTCCCCATCTACACTCCTTTTGGGCAGATCTCGCCAATGGTGATGCAAGGTTTGCTTTCCCTACGTTTCCCGCATCCGCTCGTCGTTACTTCGAGCGATTTAGCGCGATCGACGCTAACGGTCAGCTGCAGTGCATCGATAACAACACCACGCTATTGTTGTCCTAAAGTTGATGGAAGTCTTTAGCTGATCGCTGACTGCTGAAGGCTCATACAGACTTAGCACTTACACTCAAACGCTACGCTTATGGCTGGCGTACGATACCGAAGACAGACGTAAACCCATGCAGAAACGTACTGTCACCAACAGGACCAATTTCACCACTGCAAAAGAAGCCACTGAGGGGCACATCTGGTAAGTAGCGGCTAAAAAGCTGGGAGTCAAAATTAGGTTCGTCATACAGCCGATTGCCTCGTCCGACACAAGCAAACATGAGCGCTCCGATCGCAGAGGCTGGTTTAGTCTGTTGGTAACGTTCTAGCAGCATTTCCAGATCTTCGGCTGAGGTCTGGGCATCGCGCAGATGAAACTGAATGCGCTGACCGGGGCGGATACGATCGCCGATTGCAATCGCGCCCACTCTTGGGTCGACACCGAGCAAATACCGAATCAAAAAGTCTCCCTGTTCCAGATCTTGCTTGAATTCATTCTGCGCTACACCAACAAACAGCGAATTCTGCGCCAGCATTTGGTCATCTGCGTCCAGCGTTTGAATGAGATCCTGCAAGACCTCTAGCGGCGTACGCTTTTGTGACACTAGCGCACCGCCGCCGTGGGGTACGGGGCTAGTATCTGCCTGTTCTTCCAACCCTAGCAGAATGTTTCGCTCACCTTCTGTTACCCAATACGGTTGCCCAATCGGTCGGCAACCCTGCGCGACGATCGTCTCCAAGACAACGTTGCCACTGAGTGCAATGCCAACGACTCCATCACGATGTAGATGAGCATTACAAAATAAGCCGCTACTGCCGTTTGGGGTGGCTGCACTGGCAACGCCGCCCACCTTAACTGAGCCAGGGTACGCAAAATCAAGTCCTTGCAGGAGGTCGTTAATTTTGGGAAATGACTGATCAGCCAGCAAAACAAACTGGGGTTGCTCGTCAATAGGCACATCGATTAACTTCACCCAGGCATCAGGCGCACTGTCTAAGTCGGGCAACTGTTCTGCCGTGATATGAAACGATCGCACATTAACGTCTGGCAAGGTTGCCAAGGTGAGCGCGATCGCGGGTTCATCTTCTACTTCCTGGGGCTGTTCTGTGCCCTTCGACCCTACGACTCCATTACCACCACACCCAATCAGTGGGATGTCTGGCAACCGCTCCCGTAGCAGCGGCAGCAACCGAGAATATTCACTGGCAAACGCAGCGGCAATAAAAACAAAGCCAACAGTGGGTGCATTGTTTAGTAGCGCTTGTGCTTTTTGCACCACGTCATCAACGGCGGCTTCTAAGGACGGACGAGTTGATAAGGTGCTGACCCACTGCATTGCATTCGCGCTGTCTCCTCCTGTCATGCGTTCCCCCTTGAGGCAAAGGATGCTTCTCAGCGTAGCTGGAAATGTTTCGATCGTCTCAACGATTACGAGCAATTCTTAGAACCACCTCAACAATTCTCAAGCTTCGCCATGGCGATCAATGGATCTGGTAAGGTGGAGTTAGCGTTACGATAAGTAAAGGTAGAGCATAGCCTAATTAGCCTCTTCTTTGAGGTTAGCCAAAATCGTTAGCGATGAGGCAAGCTTTACTGAAGTGCGATCGCTTTCTGCTTCACCCAGGCAGAAACGGCTAAAGCGATGGATGTAAGCATACATTGATCGGGCGATCGACAAAGTGCTGATGTTTGGGACGGCAACCGTAACTTACGAAGCAGTAATTTATCTGCGTTGCCCCAATACTCGATGAGAATTATTACCAGCGAAGAATCCATGAGTGATATTCAAGAAAAAATTGAAGATGAGTTGAAGCAAGCCCGTGCTGCTTGTGATGTTAGCGGCAGCAACTCGCCTGAGTGTGCCGCAGCCTGGGATGCCGTCGAAGAACTGCAATCTGAAGCGGCTCACCAACGGCAAGCTAAACCAAAGAAAAACTCCCTTGAGATCTACTGCGACGACAATCCTGAAGCGGCTGAATGTCGGATTTACGAGGACTAAAGCCCGTTAGCTTGAAGTTCCTATCTCCCGCCTCCTGTAGCCCTTAGGTATACTGGATGCGCGAATCTTGACGAGTACCCAGAATGCCTAGTTGGCGTTGAGGCTACTCGTCAATTTTCATGTTTACTGGTTATTATCTTTGCCGTTGACCGTATTCTTATGCCGTTTCCTTCCTGGTTGCCATCCCTTGTCTGGACAGACTACCGATTGGCGCTTCTTTTCACAGTGTTGTTCCCGCTGGCACTGCTGCTATGGACATTTATTGCCAAAGCAGAAGCGATGCAGAGCCTTCTGGCTATTTACTGGCGTGTTTCGAGCTTGCTAGCCATTACGGTCTATTTATTGATTGGGGCGTTGCCTGTTGGCTTTGTAGCTGGCTGGCTGGCACGGCTTTTGATTCCAGTATCGCTCTGGTTTTGGGCAGATTTGAACGAAGAAATTTCAGAGCAGCCGTCTAGTCGCTTAAAACTGGCTTTTACATCCTGGCGCTGGGCGGTCTCGATTTATTGCGGCTTAGGTGCGCTGGCTCAAATACCAGTTCTACGCTGTGCCTTTTTGGGTGCCAATACGCTGTTAGGAGATCCGTTTTGCCGTCTCTGGCTTGAGCCACCTTGGGCGCTTAGAGAAGCCATCCATGCTACAACAAAGCCGTTTTTTCTAGGCTTTTTAGCATTGGTGGCATTGGCAGTTTATGTGCTCTATTTGGGCTACTTTGTGGTCGTTCGCTTAGGTCGGCAGGGTCGATCGGCGACAGGGCAATAGATGTCATGGTTGATTTGACGCCGACAGCAGGAACTCGCTTGGAACGCTATACCGAAAAGCGTCCGCAAGAAGTGCTGCTTGTGATGGCTGAGGTAGATGGTGTCGTTGATCAGGTTGCTATCTTTCGGGGTTTCTCTAGCTCTCTAGTACGATCGACTGCGTTTGATCCTGATCTGCCAGTGCTGCCCGATCATGCCATCATCCAAGCGATCGATCGGCTCCATAGTCCTTATGACCCTAATGAACCGCGCTACATCCAGCAGGGATTAACCTGGGGAACCATACAACCAGTCCTTGAGGCAGCGGGCGTATAGAGGCGCATAGAGAAGACGCTTAACTTACTGGTTCTGTCCAGCGTCGGTTTTCTAAAGAAAGTGTTATCCTCCACAATGAGTGTGTTGTGTGGGGTTCTTTAGTGTATGGTTCAATCTCCAGTCAGGACGCAAGAGTCTGATGATATCGGCATTGCGTCGTCTTTACGATCGACAGAATTAGGGCGATCGTCCTTTATAGCACCGCCATTAGTTAGTAAAGAAACGACTAACTTGGCAACTGCTAACACAGGTTGGGGCGGGTTAAACCTACCGACCAGTCGCCTGTTTGGTACCGATGGCATTCGTGGACGCGCTGGGGATTTGCTTACCGCGCCGCTAGCTTTACAAATTGGGTTTTGGGCAGGACATATTTTGCGGTCACAGATGGTTCCAACGGGGCGATCGCAAGCAGCGGCGCTGGGTCCGGTCGTGATTGGGCAGGATTCACGTCAGTCTGGCAATATGCTGGCGATGGCACTCTCAGCCGGGTTAAACGCAGCGGGTTTAGATGTGTGGAATTTGGGTTTGTGCCCAACTCCAGGCGTTGCTTATCTGACCAATGCGTCTGAGGCGATCGGGGGTGTGATGGTTTCTGCCAGCCATAATCCACCGGACGATAATGGCATCAAGTTTTTTGGCTCTAACGGCAGCAAGCTAGCGCTAGCACTTCAAGAGCAAATTGAGGCAGCTTTACGTGGTAAAAGCACTCTAGCGATTAATGATAACGGTCGCTATGGGCAGCATTATTATCGCTCAGAGTTGCTCAACGACTATCTCACTGCCATTCAGCAGCCTCTATCAAAAGCAGCATTACCGCTGCAAGGAATGCGTATTGTCCTGGATCTGGCGTGGGGCGCAGCCGTGCATTTGGCACCAGAGGCGTTTCGCTCGCTTGGTGCATCAGTCATTTGCCTCCATGACCAGCCAGATGGTAGTCGTATCAATGTGAACTGTGGTTCAACACATTTAGGGGCACTTCAGGCGGCTGTGAAAATGCATCATGCCGATATGGGGTTTGCCTTTGATGGCGATGCCGATCGCGTTTTGGCAGTGGATGCTAGTGGTCGCGTGGTAGATGGTGATTACATTCTTTACCTGTGGGGGCAAACCCTGCGGCAGTCAGAGCAGCTACCTGGCAATACGATCGTTGCAACTGTTATGTCCAACCTGGGCTTTGAACGTGCTTGGGAAAAACAGGGTGGTACGCTGATTCGTGCTGCGGTTGGCGATCAATACGTCCATGCTGAGATGTTGCGCCACGGCTCGGTGCTAGGTGGTGAACAGTCAGGTCACATTCTCTGTAGCCATTATGGTGTGAGCGGTGATGGTTTGCTAACAGCACTCCATCTAGCCTCGCTGGTGCAGCAGTCGGGCGTTTCGTTAACGACGCTGGTCGATCAGAGCTTTCAAACTTATCCTCAACGGCTGCAAAATGTGCGGGTAGAAGACCGCGATCGTCGGCTGCACTGGCAAAACTGCGATCCGCTGCAACAGGCGATCGCTCAAGCAGAAGCCGATATGGGCGATCGAGGACGTGTTCTGGTGCGGGCTTCAGGCACAGAACCCCTTATTCGCGTCATGGTAGAGGCTGCTACTGCCGATCTCGTAACGTACTGGACCGAAACATTGGTAGCTGTCGTGCAGCAATACCTGGTTGCCTAACGATACCTGGGGGTTCGTTAAATAAAATTGAGGTGTTCCGACGGGAGCGCCTCAATACTTAAATTTCTACTGATCTTGAGGCTTGCGATAACCGTAGAAATCAATGTGGTAGTCAGTAATGCGAACGCCTGTCTGCTGCTCAATCTGTTGCAAGATTGCTTCTGGCAGCTCAATGTGAACGTCCAAAATTTGGTTGGTGTCTAGACAATTGACGTGGCTATGAGAATCGCTAATGTTGCCATACAGTCTGCCATCAGAACGCTCAACGCACTCGATAATGCCTTGCTCAGAGAGCGCTTCAAGGTTTTGGTAAACTGATGTATGACCGATTTCTTTGCCCTGACGGTTGAGGCGATTATAAATTTCTCTCGCAGCTAAATGCTCTTCTTCTTGCCATAACAACTCAAGAATGAATCGTCGTTGACGGCTCAACCTCATGCCTAACGCCTGACAGCGATCAAGGGCATCTTCAAGCGATCGAATTGGTTTTTCCGCTGCTACATTGTTTTGCATACTGGACGCTCTCGACTCACTGATACAACCTAGCTGCCTACATCGCGCCAGATTTTGCTGCTACTCAAGCTTTTTCAGCTCAAGCTGATAATTGTAGGCGTTGCTACTTACATACAGTTCTATCACAGGCTAACCTAAACTCGCTACAACTTTGCTTTAGGGTAAGGGGTTAAGAGGCAGGGGGCAGGAGGAGTAAGGGACGTTTGGGGAAGGCTAGCGCTTTGCTACTTTTACTTCTTGCCTTCTGTCCTCTGCTTTTGCCTTTGCTTCTGTCCTCGATTGCTAGAGAATGAGAAGGGAGACGTTACGAAAGTATTCGGGTTTATGAGAGTTTTGCAGTTGCGCTGGTTAGAGTTACCGATCGCGGGTGCATGTGTTGATTGGGGACGAAGAACGTTTCAGCGTGGTTTATGGCTGTGCCTAGCTATGGCTATTGGACTAGGGGTGCTAAGTATGCCACCAGCGCTAGCAGGGTTGACGGACGACCGCTACGATGGGGAAATTTTTACGCTCTATGCGGGCAATGGGTCGCTGGTACCGCCGAAGTTTACGTTAGCAGAGGCATTAAAGCGCGATCGTCCTGCGTTGCTATATTTCTATGTTGATGATAGCAAGGACTGTAAGGCATACACGGCAGTGATTTCTCAACTACAAGCCTTTTATGGCAAGGCAGCGGATTTGTTGCCAATTCGAGTTGATTCGATTCCTTCAAAGCCCTCTTATACAAATACAGAGCCAGGTTACTACTACGCAGGCGTGGTGCCGCAAGTCGTGCTCTTTGATGCTTCTGGTAAGGTCGTGCTGAACGAAAACGGTATTGTTCCGTTTGAGACGATCGATGCGAAGTTGCGCGAATTGTTTGACCTACTGCCACGATCAGAGAGCACTGTCCTTAAACGCCGTCAGGTGAATGAAGTGACAACCGAATTGGCGAAGTGAGGCAAGGCAAAGGGCAAAACGGCAGTCAATCAAACGCTAGCCTTCCTTAGACTTCCCTTGCTTCCTCAGCACCCCTTGTTTCCCAGTGCCCCTTACCCTCTATGCAATCTGGCGCGACCTTTGATGCCACTGGATACTATCGCTATTTGCTTTGGCGATCGTGGGATACAAGAGCGGCAAAAGTTGGCTTTGTGATGCTGAACCCCAGTCAGGCAGATGCAGTTGTTGACGATCCGACCATTCGGCGCTGTCTAGATTTCGCACGAGTATGGGGGTTTGGTGCGCTAGAAGTCGTGAATCTTTTTGCTTACTGTACGGCTTATCCAACAGAGCTACGCTGTGTTGCCGATCCGATTGGGGCTGAGAACGATCGCTACCTAGCAGACCTGGGGCAGCGAGTAGACCAGATTATTCTAGCCTGAGGAAATGGTGGTCGCTTGCAAGGGCGCGATCGGTGTGTAATGGCGTTGCTGGGTAATCAGCCGATTTATTGTTTGGGCACCACGAAGCTAGGACAACCCAAACATCCGCTCTACCTCAAGCGGGAAGTAGCCAGACATGAAGTGCAGTTTTCCTTTGAACGCGACAAATGAAAGGGAGACAAATTGAATAAAGTCGAATTTTTCCTATAGGGGCATGATTTTGCTGCCTTAACAGATTGCGACGTTGGCAGGTGTTTTCATTCTTAGTTCTTCGTTGTGCTAGCGCTGTTCTAGAACGTGCCATGAATCTAGATAAAACAGAGGTACAGATACACTCAAGCAGAATAGCTGACACCACGACGATACGCTCTACGAGATAAGCAATGGAAACGAACCAAAGACTTACTGCCTAGACGCGAAGGTGATATAGGAGCCAACGTCAAGAACAAACGACTGCTTGTCAATACGGTGCTATGTCGTTACTAGGCGGATCTCCTATGACAAGCACTCAAAGAGTTTTCTAGAGGCAGTTTCTCTGGCGGCCACCGCTATCTGGCTTAATTGGTACAGGCTCTAGATCCAAGTGTTAGTTGCTTAGCCTTAAAAGTCCGTCTTCAAAAACTAAAGCACTAAAAGCACTGCCTACATTAGGTTTTACTGTCCTTACATCTGCTAGTAATACGCTATGTCAACACCAGACAATTGTAACTAGATGTAACGATGTTGCCGTCATGACGGCATGGTGTCTTGACAGCAAGCTGTTCAGTCGATATTCTTCATTACATACCCGGGTACACAACTGAGAGTTCTATGCAAGACAAGCAGAAAGTTACGTTATATCTCCCGCCAGAGCTGCACCGTCAAATCAAAATTCGGGCAGCACTTGATTCTGAGACAATGACGGATATTGCTCAACGCGCCATCGCGTTCTACTTGTCTCATAGTGAGCTGGTTGACGGTTATGAAGGTGCAGCGCACGGAAAGGCTTATCAGATCTATACGTGTAACGAATGTTCCTCTCCTTCCATTTTGAAAGATGGTGAATTGGTTTCTCTACGCGCTCAATCTGGTGCGTTAGTTGAGGAAAAGCTTCCATCTGTACGGGTCAAGGGTGCTAGCTCTATTAGTGCTGAAGCTCAAGGTGAAGGAAGTTTGGTTCCCTGCTAGTTCCAAGCGGGTGTTTTAGTAGAAAGCTTGCGTTCTGAATATTGCCTCTAAGTAGGTTTTAAGGTCAGACGTAAAGGTTTCTTTAATCTAGGCGGTTGCACTGTCTCTCATGGGTCGATGCTATGCAGGAAGAACTCAGTATTCTGATACAGGCTCAGTATCCTCTCATCTATATGGTGACATCAGAGGAAGAAAGGGCTGAACAGACCATTGTGGCGGTTTCCCAGAATAAACCTCAGCGTCGGGTCTTTGTCTGGACTGTAACGCACGGCATTGTTGAGTACGGTCAGCCTCGTAGTGTGACTCAGCACAATACAGTTTCGCCTGAGGCTGCTATTGAGTGGGTAACTCGGCAGAAAGAGCCAGGTATTTTTGTTTTCAAGGATCTTCATCCATTTTATTCGGCTCCTGTTATACGTTGGTTGAGAGATGCAATCTCTAGCTTCAAAGGCACTCAAAAAACGATTATTTTGATGTCGCCGGTACAAGAGATTCCCATTGAGCTAGAAAAAGAAGTAGCGGTTTTGGATTTTCCAATGCCGAATATGGGAGAGCTTAACCACGTTCTTTCGCAGCAGCTTGAGCAAGTTCGCACTAGACGTATTACGACTGAAGCGCGTGAGAAGTTGTTAAAAGCAGCCTTAGGGCTGACGCGCGATGAAGCAGAAAAGGTTTATCGTAAAGCTCAGGTTACTGCTGGTCGCTTGACGGAGGAAGAAGTTGACGTTGTTCTTTCTGAGAAGAAGCAGCTAATTCGACGCAACGGTATTCTGGAGTACGTTGAAGAAGACGAAACGATCGATTCTGTCGGCGGCTTAGAAGAACTCAAGCGTTGGTTAAAGCAGCGTTCCAATGCGTTTACAGAGCGTGCTAGAGAGTATGGCTTGCCTCAGCCAAAAGGGATGCTAATTCTAGGTGTACCAGGTTGTGGCAAATCACTGATAGCCAAAACAACCTCACGCCTTTGGGGTTTGCCCTTGCTACGCCTTGACATGGGACGTGTCTATGATGGCTCTATGGTGGGTCGGTCTGAAGCAAATCTACGTGGTGCTTTGAAGACAGCAGAGTCGATTTCCCCCGCTATCTTGTTCATTGATGAGATGGATAAAGCGTTCGCTGGCACATCCGGTTCAGCGGATTCTGATGGTGGTACATCTAGCCGGATTTTTGGCTCTTTCCTCACCTGGATGCAAGAAAAAACGTCTCCTGTGTTTGTGATGGCAACTGCTAACCGTGTGGAGCGTTTGCCCGGAGAGTTTTTGCGGAAAGGAAGATTTGACGAAATCTTTTTTGTTGACTTGCCGAATAGTGAAGAGCGGAAAGAGATTTTTCAGATTCATCTCTCTAAGCGTCGCCGCGAGATTGCACGGTTTGATTTGGACCAGTTAGCGAATGTGTGCGACGGTTTCTCAGGTGCTGAAATTGAACAAGCACTGGTAGCAGCAATGTATGAGGCTTTTGCCCAGGATCGAGAATTTACTCAACTGGACATTATTGCTGCTATCAAGTCAACGTTGCCGCTTTCTAAAACAATGACCGAACAGGTAACTGCCCTCAGAGATTGGGCAAGGCAGCGAGCGCGACCTGCGGCGTTCTCAGTGGCTGAGTATCAGCGACTTGAGTCCTAAAAGCTTTCTCCTGCTCCCAACAGGAGGAAAGGCTAGCACTTTGCTAGCAGTTGACCCACAAACAGCTAAGAGCGATCGCTGTTAGCTTCCTGACCATCAAACGTTGTTCTCAAATCCCCACAGGAGGAAACTCAAATGTCTCATTTTAGCACTCTGCGTACCAAGATTACTGATGCCGAAATCCTGAAGGCTTCTCTCCGTGATCTAGGTATTTCTGTGAAAACAGATGCTGATGTTCGTGGCTACAATGGTCAGCGGGTTCGTTCAGACATCGTTGCCATTCTAGAAGGCGAATATGATCTGGGCTGGTCTCGCAACACCGACGGTTCGTTTGACCTGATTGCTGACCTCTGGGGTGTTGCTAAGAAGCATAACCAGACTGAGCTGATCAATTCGATCAACCAAAAGTATGCTGTGAACAAGACTCTTTCTGAAGTCAAGCGTCCTGGTCTGCAAAACGCAAACGTCAAACTGGTACTACAAAAGTAGTTCTTTTTCGCGTTCCCAAACTAGCGGGTTAACCCTTCCCTGGTTAGCCCGTTTTTTGTTGGCGCTTTTTCTTAATCCTTATATCTAGAGTTTTTTAGCGATCGCTACACTAAAGCGATCGAGCTTAAGATGAAAGTAAAAGTGTTGTTTTGTAGCCATTGGCAGGCTAGAGTTTGTTTTTAATCGCAGTACGTTTGCTATGAACCCAATTTCTCCCGATCTCGATCGATCGATCAGGCACTTATTGCGTAGCTGCGGTCAATATGCAAAGCAAATGGCTGCCAGTCCGTTTGAGGTTTTTGAGAAGGGACCAGAGGATTACGTCACCAGTATTGATGCGGCGCTAGATCAAAAACTGGCAGCGGCATTCGCCACGATGTTTCCTGAAGACGGGGTAATTACTGAAGAGGATGCACAGTCGCGCCAAAAGTTTCATGCTGGCTACAGGCGATTGTGGTGCATTGACCCGATCGACGGCACAGAAGATTTCATTCACCGCAAGCGCGATTATGCTGTCATGGTGGGATTACTGCAAGACCAGCAGCCGATCGCAGGTTGGCTTTATGCACCTGCTTATGACCAGCTTTATTATGGCGGACCAGGCTGGGGATTGTTTCAGGCAACAGCCGATGCACAGCCGGAGACTTTAATAGCGACTGAACCTGCGCCACCAACAGCTGGGTTTTGCCCTGTGCTGATTGGTCATCGCGATCAGGCGCAGTTTGGTAGTGCGATCGCTCAGTTGATTCCAGAGGCTCAATTTTACTCGCTTGGCAGCTTTGGCTTAAAGGTGGTCGACGTCGTTTTAGGACGAGCGGGTCTCTACCTCTACTTTAATGGTCGGGTCAAGTTGTGGGATACGGCAGGCCCCTTAGCCCTAGCAAAAGCGGCTGGACTCGTCTGCTGTGATTTGGATGGTCGATCGCTCGGTTTCTCACCTGATGATGTGCATGGAGAGACGTTGGCGCACACACAACCGATTTTAGTGGGTTGGTCTCAGTATGTTGAATTATTGCGACCAAAACTTAAAGCAGCGGTCGAAGCGGTTGCTCAAAACTCGCAACTATAGGTGCAAAGGGACAACGCCCGTCTCACCTATAACTAAGCGTGCCCCTATGACTATTGCCGCTTGGGAAATATAGCGAATGGTGATGCAACGCTTAACGTCGTGGCTCAACTATTTCAGTTCTTACGGAGCGCATACACAAACAAGCTAATGCCTCACTATAGGGACAGCGTTTTAGGCAAAAAACGAAAGCAGGCACATGACCAGAGGTAGTTAGTACGTTTGTGGCGTTCACTGTGATCGAAAACCACCTGTGTTTCATTGCCTTTGCATACTGACACATCAATAGCCCACAAGTGCGGTTCAAAGCTTGCTACTATTTTTGACATACGGTATAAGATTAAGCGCCCAGCCCAAGAATCCGTAAATTCTCCCTCTAACAAGCGTCAGAAACCCTGCCATGATGGTGTGAGTATAGATTAGTGGCAGTCCTTGTCTCCTGTACTCTTGCGATCGCTGTTCAGCCTCAGCTCTATCCCACAGAATTCTACAGATTTTCATGCAGATCGAAGCGTTTAGTGAACTCTTCCCCCTTTTAATGGCAGCTAACCCAGAAACTCTGGAGTGGTTGCTGTCAGTTGCTGTCGAACACGAGTACCCTGCGAACCGGGCAGTGTTAATGGAAGATGCGTGGGGCAATGCCGTCTACTTTATTGTCTCTGGTTGGGTTAAGGTGCGGCGTTTGTCTGGTTCGGGTGAAGATGTTGTGACCTTAGCTGTATTGGGACGGGGAGACTTTTTCGGCGAAATGGCGATTTTGGATGAATCACCGCGATCAACTGATGTTATTGCTCTTTCGGCAGTCAGGCTCATTAGCATTTCAGCACAGCGGTTTATTCAAACCTTGTTCAAAGATCCGCAACTGCACCATCGGATGTTGCAATTAATGGTGCGACGTTTGCGACAAACTAATCTCCGCTTTCAGTTACGTCATCAACCACCCGCTGTCAAGCTAGCAAATACCCTGGTCTCTCTAGGGGAAAATTACGGGCAAGAAGTGCAGCATGGCATCGAGGTCTTTAATATTCCGTTTAAAGATCTGGCAGATGTCACTGATATTGGCGTGGAAGAAACAGCCAAAATTATGGAAAAGCTGGATAGTAAGGGCTGGATTAAGATTGATACTGTGGGACAAACAGTTTTATTAATCAACCTGAAGCAACTGACACATTTAGCAGGCAAGATATAGGGTAAAAGCACGTAGAGCTAAATTGCACTGAGTAGCAAACATCGACCACTGAGATTACTAACTTCTTCAAGCTCTTAGAGAGCTAAAAAGCTTTCAGTTGGTGGCGGTAACACAGAGCTGTCATCAGGTGACGTGTGGCTTGTGGATGAGGTAAGGCAGAGGGTGCAAGGTGTACCTTATCTAAAGAAGGACTGCTGTATAGTGATGCTGCTTGCAGCACACAGTTTATACAATACAGGAGCAAGATTAAGCATGAATCGAGAAGACTTAGAGCTAGATTCTCAGGTTGAGCTGTTCCAGCCTAGAGAGGCTGGCTTGAGTCAAGAGCCAACCCATTCACCCGTTTCTGCGCCCTTAACAACGCTTCAACTCCACTATCAAGTGGCAATGCCAGAGCCAGAAACCCATCTGTTTGAGGTAAGCCTTCAGATTAAAGGTTTGCAGCCCAATGCTATGTCCTTGCTGGATCTAAAGATGCCCGTTTGGACACCTGGCTCGTATCTCGTGCGGGAATATGCAAGGCACTTACAGAATTTTGTGGCGGTTGGAGGCGATCGCACCACACCGCTACCCTGGTGCAAGATCAGCAAGAATCATTGGCAGATCGATCCTCAGGGACAGGAGTCTTTGACGGTTCGCTATCAGATGTATGCCGATGAGCTTTCGGTGCGGACGAATCATCTCGATGGTACGCACGGCTACTTCAATGGGGCAGCGTTGTTTTTCTATATTCCAGGGCATGAGCGGCAGCCGTTGACGATTACGATCGTGCCTCCTGACGGTTGGCAAGTAGCTACACCCCTTCAACCTTTAGAAGGACAAAGCCACACGTTTGCAGCACCCAATTTTGACACGCTGGTGGATAGCCCCTTTGAAATTGGTCGCCATGCCGTCTATGCCTTTGAAGCGCTGGGTAAACCACATCAGCTAGCAGTTTGGGGTGATGGCAACCTGGAACCAGAGCGTTTGATTCCAGATATCCAAAAAATTATTCAGGTTGAAGCGGATCTGTTTGGCGGCTTGCCCTATGATCGCTACCTCTTCTTGCTTCACCTATCATCACAAGGCTTTGGTGGGCTAGAGCATCAATCATCCTGCTCTTTGATTTATCAACGCTTTGGCTTTCGGCAAAAGGACAAGTACGATCGCTTTATTCAACTGGTAGCGCACGAATTCTTTCACCTCTGGAACGTAAAGCGTATTCGCCCTAAAGCGCTAGAAGTCTTTAACTACGAGCAAGAGAACTACACGCCCTCACTCTGGTTTAGTGAAGGTACAACGAGCTTTTATGATCTGGTGCTTCCCTACCGGGCAAAGATTTATGATGTACGGGCTTACTTCATGGCGCTGAACCGTGAAATTACCCGCTTCCTCATGACACCAGGGCGGAAAGTACAGCCCTTAAGTGAATCGAGCTTTGATGCCTGGATTAAGCTCTATCGCTCAGATGCCAATAGTCCCAACTCCCAAATGTCTTACTACCTGAAGGGAGAAATGGTGTCACTGCTGCTCGATTTGCTGATTCGTGAACGACATCGCAATCGACGATCGTTAGACGATGTCATGCGGCAAATGTGGGAACAGTTTGGCAAGCCCGACGTTGGTTTTACGCCAGAGCAACTCCAGCAGGTGATTGAAACCGTTGCCGAAATTGATCTGACGGACTTTTTTGAGCGCTATCTACACGGTCTTGAGGAACTACCATTTGACGACTACTTGAACCCATTTGGGCTGCGTTTAGTAGCTGATGCTGGGGCTGATGAGGGTGTCCCTGATCTTGGACTGGTGGTAAAAACTGAACATGGGCGTGATGTGATTAAATTTGTTGAAACAGCTTCGCCAGCCCAGAAAGCAGGTATGGCAGCGGGTGATGAGCTGCTGGCAATGAATGGGTTACGAGTCACTGCTGACCAACTTAACGATCGCTTGCGAGATTTTCAACCAGGCGATCGCGTGCAACTTTCGTTTTTCCATCAGGATGAATTGCACTCTCGCATAGTGACACTGGCAAAACCACGACTCAGCCGTTTTCAGATTGTGCCAGCCAAGCAGCCAACTCCTCGTCAGGAGCAAAACTTCCTGGGTTGGCTGGGCGTGCCACTAGCCGCAATGAGAGATTAGAGCACTGCGGCAACAGTTTTAATGCCAGTGTTCTCAATCGGTTGTATGGTTTTCAACCCATAAACTAATGCTAGCTAGACCCCTAGCCTAAGCGGTAGCCAAAGCCACGGACTGTAATCAGGTATTGCGGGCTGCTGGGGTCTAGCTCTAGTTTTTCTCTTAACCAGCGGATATGAACATCCACAGTTTTAGAGTCGCCCATGAAGTCAATACCCCAAACTTTCTCCAAAAGCTGATCACGAGAGAACACTCGCCGTGGATTGTTCATAAATAACTCTAGCAGCGTAAATTCTTTGGGAGATAGGCTTACAGCTTTATCGCGCACCGTAACCCGACATTCTTGAGGATAAAGCACAATTTCCTGAAACTGGATAACCAACTGCTCTTGAGGCTGGGGCTGCCGATTGGCTCGGCGGAGGAGCGATCGACAGCGGGCAATCAACTCTCGCATCCCAAAGGGCTTTGCCAAATAGTCATCGGCTCCAATTTCTAACCCAACAACAATGTCAGTTTCAGTGCCTTTTGCACTCAGCATCAGAATTGGGGTTGTCATGCCTTCTTGTCGCAACAGACGACATAAATCTAGTCCATTAATGTAGGGCAACATCAAATCCAGGATGAGCAGATCGATCGCTGGAATGTTTCCGCCCTCACTAGTGCAAGAGGCACGTACCACCTCTAGAGCTTGGCGACCGTCCTCAACAGCTAATACTTGGTAGCCTTCATCTGTGAGCGCCATAGTGATAGTTTCACGAATGAGAGACTCATCCTCTACAACTACTAGAAATGGCTGAGAGTCCTCAGGTGGCTTTGTCACTCCAGGCGATCGCATACTGGCAGTAAATTGTGCGGTTTCAAACATTCAATGATTACGGGCTAAAATTTCAGTGCTTGCCTTCGATCGTCTAAATGCCATTACGTACTGTTTAAGGCGCTCTTGCTTCCTTAAAAAACAGCAAAGAAAAGCTAGCGCTTAGAAACAGTTAGCTATAACCCAACTGCAAAAGCAGCCTTAACGAAGATAGAGATCTAAGCGGTAAAGCAACAGAATAAAGATTCATTGTTTACGACGAGTTAACGCTAAGTAAACAAAGGGTTAAGCCTAAAATAATTATTGGTTCAGATGATGTTTTAAGACGCCTATTTGTATTAGAAGCTGCTGAATGACTCGCCCAGTATCATACAAATTTTCTCAGCTACGACAAAGTTGTCAGGCACAGTGCACTCAAAACGTCGCGATTATGCTTACAAAAAATGCTATGGGTTTGAATTGCTAGAGCGATTAACTAGACCAAAGCCTAATAAGTTTTAGCGAGCTTTCTTTAGCAGGAGTTAACGTTTAAGGTGCAGCTTTCTGTCTGTTAAAGAAGCCAGAAAGCTCGTCCAGGCAATTAGCCTTTCATTGTCTCAGCCGCAATTGCAGCGATTAGGTTAGGCAGTAAGGCTCACGACTAATCCCTACACGTGAAGGCAGGATAACTTGCTTCTCTTAAGAGGGTGTAAAGCTCTAGGACGGACTTTCTGCAACGGATTGAATAGGGTCTTGGCTAACAGTTGAGTGAGATGCCTGATTGACGATCGCACTTTCAGAAGGGCTTTCAGGCGTAACTGACTCAACAGCAGAATGTTGCCGATCTTCGATCAGATCTTGAATGAATCCGGCTACAGGGACAGCCGTGAGCAATCCTGGTAAGCCAGCAATTTTAGTACCGATTAGGAGCGAAATAATGACCCAAATTGGTCTGAGACCAGTGAAGCCTCCCAAGACACGGGGTGCGATCGCCTGATCGACAATTTGATCGATGGTGGCAGCAACAGCAAGCGTTTTTACACCCAGCCCCAAATCTTGTGCGGCAACCAGCAAACTAATCAACCCAAAACTAAGGACATCCCCAAACGGAATAAGGGTCATCAACCCTACTAAAAGCCCAAGGAGTAAGCTGTATGGTACGTTGAGAAAAAAGAAAGCCAGCGTCAAAGCGGTGCCCATAATCAGCCCCATTGTCGCCTGACCAATGAAATAACGGTTGAAGTTGCTTTCTAACTGTTGAGCTGAGCGATCGCGGTACTTTTGCGGCACCCACTGAAAAAAACCATCCCAAACACGCCTGCCATCAAGCAACAGGTAAAGCGTTAGAACAATTACAAGCAGCGCTTCTGACAGGCTACCGATCGCATCAAGCGTCAATGTTACGCTCTGGTCAGCAAGTGCTTGTAGCTCACCTGGCAACCGATCAGAGAATTGTGCAATCAAGCGATTCAAATGTATAGGTAGCCGACGGCTCAACGCCCATGCCTGTAGCACCTCTAGCTTTTGGCTTAAGGCTGCAATCCAATCGGGCAGCAGTGTGACGATCTCGTTTAACTGCGTCACCACAGTTGGAAACAGCGTCACCCCCAGCGTAATCAATATCACCAGGCTCACCACCAACACCAGCAAAACGGCGTAACGGCGTCGAAGACCACTCCGATACAAAAACTGCACTGGGTAATTGAGGACGTAAGCCAGAACAGCAGACAAGATTAAAATCGTGAACAGTGGCTCAAAGTACTGCACGAGCTGGAGTAAGACCCAACCGTTGAGGACAATAAACGGCAGCGTTAACCGAATCTTAAGCCATTGAGTCCATTGATCAGATCCAAGCATGAGGGAGAGAGTAAGAGGGAGAGAGGATGGGGAGCCAAGCGTGAGGCTTCCTTCTACCCTACACCCTACACCCCTTCCCTAGCCCTGATGTATGGCTCAGTTCATGCTGACCGATCGCGGGTCAAGTCCATCGCGCAAGCCATCGCCTAAGAGGTTAAACGCAAGCACCATCAACGTAATGAATAAGCCAGGAAAGAGAGTTGTCCAGGGTGAAGAGAGCGAATATCCTCCTTTAAACGCATCCGACAGCATTGCGCCTAGTTCTGGTGTTGGTGGTTGTGCGCCTAGCCCAAGAAAACCTAGCCCAGCCGCTTCTAAGGTTGCCGTGCCGATCGACAGCGTTGTTTGCACCACAATAGGAGCAAGGCTAGCTGGCAGAATGTGGTGGATGATAATGCGATCGGGCGTTGCCCCCAAAGCCCGCGCTGCCTCGACAAATTCTTGCTCTCGTAGAGAAAGCACCATGGCACGGGTAAGCCGCGTAAACAGCGGAATTTGTGCCAGACCAACTGCAATCACTACACTTTGGATGCTGGGACGCGTGACAGTAACGATCGCGATCGCCAACAAAATTGATGGAAACGCCAGCAAAATGTCTGTGAGCCAACCAATGGCGACTTCAATAATGCCTCGAAAATAGCCAGCTAGCAGTCCCAACACTAAGCCAATCAACAGCCCAATGCCCACTGAGACAAGGCTGATGCTAAGTGATATCCGGATGCCATACCAAACTAGCGTCATCACATCCCGCCCCAAGGCATCTGTACCAAACCAGTGTGCTGCTGTCGGTGGTAACAGCCGCGCCAGATAATCACGATCGGTAGTCGGATCATACGGATGCAACACCGGAGCCAGCAACGCTAAAGCGCTCAGGGCGATCGTCAAAACCAGCCCAATCTTGCCAGCCGGAGACTGCCAAAAGCGCTGAAAAGCTCGTTGTGTCAGATATGGCATGGGAAAAAGCCGCAGAGGACATTGTTGGGGTTTAGAAGTAGACAGAAGACCAACGGTAAGAAAGTGTAGCCATAACTCCCAACGTCTAAAGCTTGCAACTCAAAACTCGAAACTCTCTTGTATTTCTTCCTCACCGAATTTGAATCCTAGGATCAAACAAAGCGTAGGAAAGATCGACCAGTAAGTTGACAAGGACGAAGGCGATGGAAACCAACATGACACCACCCTGCACCACAGGATAATCACGCGCCAGAATACCTTCATAAATCCAGGAACCGATACCAGACCAGGAGAAAATAGTTTCCGTCAAAATTGCGCCTGTCAGCAACGCCCCAAACTGTAAGCCCGCGATCGTTGTGATCGGCAAGAGTGCATTCTTGAGCGCGTGTCGCAAAATAACCCAGCGTTCTGGCACTCCCTTAGCGCGAGCTGTGCGGATATAGTCCTGAGACAGAGTTTCTAGCATGGCGCTGCGGGTAATGCGAGCGACGATCGCCAGGGGAATTGTACCCAGGGCAACGGCTGGCAAGATGAGATGCGCCAACACATCTTTAAGAGCAACACTATCGAGCCTAAGGAGTGCATCCAGAACGTAAAAGCCTGTAAGAGGCTGGAAGTTAAAGCCCGCTTCAACGCTGATCCGTCCGCTGGGCGGCAGCCAATGCAAGTTGATGGCAAACAGGTAGACCAACAGCAACCCTAACCAATAGACGGGCAACGAAACACCTAACAGCGAACCAGTCATCGCCAGGTTATCGAGCCAGCTATTTTTGCGAATCGCAGCAAGAATGCCAGCAGGCACGCCTACCACCAAGGCGATCGCCATCGCAGCCACCGACAGCTCAAGGGTAGCGGGAAACCGACTGCGAATTTCGTCAGCCACAGGGATACCGCTAATGATGCTGACACCCAGATCCAAATGGAGCAGTTGATTGAGAAACGCAAAGTACTGCGCCAGCAGCGATCGATTCAACCCAAGTTGCTCTCTCAGGGCAGCGATCTGCTCCGGTGTTGCCCGATCGCCCAGAATAACAACCGCTGGATCACCAGGGATGAAATACAGAAAACTAGATACTAGCCAAGTGATACCAACTAAAACGGGTATTAGTCCAAGCAAACGTTTAAGAATGTAGAGCCACACAGGCAATTAACTGGCAATGAGTATAAGGAAGATGATTGCACGCTTAAAAAGCATCTAAAAATTATTCTAAAAATCCATGCGGATGCCATTGCCGACAATTGTACGAGCGTAACTTAAAAGAGCTTTATATAACGCAATCATTAGTCTTAGATCTTAACTTGCGGCTAAGACAGAGCCAATGGGCGATCCCAGTCTTGTCAATCGCAAAAATTGACTAGCACTCGTCGCAGAATGGAAAACCAGATAAGAAAGAGTCATATTAAAGGTGCGAGTAATAGTTTGTTTTTGGGTACTAAAAGTAAGTTGAGGCACTGTTTAAGCTGTACCTAAGAAATTGTAAGTCAGCTACTACAGATGGTATAGAAAAACCACTTTCTATTGCCTTTTGTAAAGAGTATCAGCGCCTTAAAAAATGTGTCTCAAATTAACTTTTCTTTTGGTTCGGCAACTAATTAAGATCTTCAGGAGGACAAACCTATGTCAGTACTTTTTAAAACAGACTTAGCAGAATATGCTCGTCAATGTACTCTACAGCGACGACGGTATGAGGAATGTGTTCAGAACGCACAGAAAAGCGGCATGAACCCATCATTAGCCACTTCAGCTTGTTCAATAGACCAAGCCAGCGATTTAGATGGCTGCCCTGAACGAACCATGCAGGGCAGTGTCGTAGATCTCCTAGAACTATCGGTTGACCCATTATGGGAAGACAAACAAGTAGCTCTAGATAACGCAGGCAATGGGCAACCAGAAGAACAGCCCTGGCATGGCGATCGCTCACACTCTGTACAGCAACCGACCGCTGGTGCAACGCGAAAAGGTGCGAGTTCCGTCAGCTACGGCGCACCCTAAAAGTAAGCAAATTGCAGCACTTAATTTAAACTTAATTAAGCTATTAGCGGTCAATGATCAGCTTGAAAAATCAGGCTGATCACTGATAGTTAATAGCTTAAAATTTATTGATTTTGCCTATGACGTTGATGGCAACACCGCTTGCGGATCGGTCTGTACTAGATTGCAGTCTCTGAGGAGCAGGTGATTTTGCAAGAACGTCAGATGCTCTATACACACCATGCGCAGGTGCGATCGATGCTTCCATCTGCTCATAATAATGATCGGCATACTGTTGCCATCGCCTCTTGCTGCACTCAAAGAAACGCTTGGTATGAGATGCAAGCTTCTAAACGTGCTGTTCTGGAAGAAACGGGTGTAGTTGATCGAGCCTTTGAGTCATGTTTAGAGCGTTAGACGCCAGTGGCGATCGCCCGTAATCAAGGTCATTTTCCTGTAACCCGTCGCATGCCTAACGCTTCCAATGTTTGCGCTGTGGGGGAGTACCTAGCCGATACCAATGACATCGGTAGAACTTTGGCAGAGAGGAATAGCGCGTTTCCTTCCTCGCAGTGTAGTCACTTCCAACCTGAAAGAGCACGGAACGATTCCTAAACTCTGGAAAACACTGCGCCACAGCTTGAAGCTAGCCGCCATAATGCAACCCCTATTTGCGGTCTCGACGCTAGCTTGATAGTGTTAGTTGGGCATACTGAACTACTCACACTCCACTGCCCCCTTGGAACTTGCATCAGCATGAGAGAACGCATTCAAACACTGACAGAAAATTTGGGTCGAACAATCGTCGGCAAACATGACGCGATTCGACTGGTGCTGGTAGCGCTAATCTCAGGCGGACATACTCTCTTAGAAGACGTTCCGGGCGTTGGCAAAACCCTGCTGGCAAAATCACTCGCGCGATCGATCGATGGCAAATTTCAACGTATTCAATGCACACCTGACCTGTTGCCCAGCGACGTCACCGGGACAAATATCTGGAACCCTAGCAAAGGCACGTTTGAGTTTCTGCCGGGTCCCGTATTTGCCAATATTTTGCTAACAGATGAGATCAACCGCGCTACTCCACGAACCCAGTCCGCGCTACTGGAAGTGATGGAAGAACAGCAGGTGACAGTTGATGGTGTGTCGCGTCAGGTGCCGAATCCATTTTTTGTCATTGCCACCCAGAACCCTGTAGAGTACCAGGGCACCTTTCCCCTTCCAGAAGCGCAGATGGATCGGTTTATGCTGTCGCTCTCGCTGGGCTACCCTACAGAAGCAGAAGAACTGCAAATGCTGCAACGCTTGCAAAACAGAGGAGCATTGGAGGAACTGCAACCCTGCTTGTCGATTGCAGACGTACAAGAACTACGCCGACGCGCTGCCTTAGTAAATGTGGATCAATCGTTGCAACAGTACATCCTCAACTTAGTACGGGTAACCCGGCATGATGAAGAAATCACACTGGGAGTCAGCCCCAGAGGTACGGTTGCTCTATATCGTGCCGCCCAGGCAATAGCGTTTTTAGACGATCGCGATTATGTTATCCCAGATGATGTAAAGTTTCTTGCGCCGCACGTACTCGCTCATCGCATGATTCCAATTGGAGGGCGAAGGGCACGGGTGATCGTCGATCGACTACTAAACGCTACACCGATTCCCTAGCGTCGGTTTAAGGTGTCGTGCAAAAAAAATGATCACTACCCATGCTTCTGTAGTACTATCGTACTAATATCAATGACCTAGCCATTCGTTTCTTTTTGTTGAGAGACGTTTGGCTAAAGAAGCTGGTTATTCCCCGACCATGGACGAACTTCACGCACGCGTTAGATCTTTTCGATCATCGCCAACAGAAATAAACCTTGCCAAGCAGCCCTATCCAGAGTTTGACGATTCGGATACTGCTCTAAGGCAAGGAGAGGCAAATGTGGTAGAGATGCCCCATCGTCAAACGTACGAAGCCTTTGCACCGCAACCTTCTGAGCCGCCATCGCAAACGCAGCGCTCCACAGCAAAGCGGAAGCAAACTGCTGCCAAGCGTAAGCCAGTAGTGGCAAACCCTAAAGCACTTTCTTTTCGACAAATGCGGGATGGGCATCGACAGCCCTATATCGACGAGTTAAAGCGCTTGGAGGCACAGGCAGAACGGATTAATCAACTGCTTGCCGATCGCAAGCGAAAGCAAGCACGTGCTGGACAGCCCGAAGCCCTTACGAACCATGATTCGCTTCTTGAGGCAGATAAACCGTCTCCCAAAAAGAAGGCTTCAAAAAGTGCTAGACAAGCCTCTAGACCAGCAGCACGATCGCCTCAGCGAGAGGTTCCGCCGATGCCAGCACCAGATGACGACACAGAAGCGTTAGAAGCTCAGGCAGCACGGATTAAGGAGTTACTGCAAGCACTAGAAACCGCTATAGCAGAGGGCGAGACACTGCCGCCTGATGGGTCGATCGCACACCACAGCAGCATTGAAGACCCCGTTGAGCCTGCTAATCCTGAGATGAAAGTGTCAGTTCCATCTTCTGGTGTAGAACCGTTTAACTCCAGTACCTACCGCTATAGTGCCGATACACTGCCAACAGGTAGCCAAAAGCCAACAATCATCGGAGCGACTGACCACAAAGCACAGCAAGAGGCGGCTGAAACAGCTCAAGCGCTCCGCTATCTGGCAAGCCGAGACACGTTGGAACCTGCGATCGCTACTCCTCGGCAAGAGCCGCGCCGCCCTACAGGACGCTCACACGAACCGCGATCGTCTGCCAGTTCCTCGTCCGCAAATGTTTTGACCATCCGGCGTTATGCGTTAAAGCTGCGGCGGTTTCTCCAGATGCCACACACCTCGCTTGATCGAGTGAAGGATGCTGCCTTGTGGATTGTGCTTGCTGCTGCCATCCGAGTGGGAGCGCGACTTTTACTCATGCAGGTTCCAGCACTTGCGCCAGTGTTATTAATGCTGATGTTTGCGCCTGCAGCGGCGGCTGTATACCTAGCAATGTGTGTGCCAAAAGCTGGGTTCGTTTCCATTTACCGCCTGTTTCTTATCATGCTGGGGCTACTGCTGGGTGGCAGATTTTAGTTAACCAATAGTCAGCGCATCAGTCAGTACTTCAGGCAGCCCGACGGTAGACTCCAGCACCTAAAAGGCGTTGGTTGGTCTGCCGAGCGATGGCTGGATTTTTAGCTAACAGCGATCGATGAGGAGAACGAATGCAATACCCAAAGTCTGAACGGTTTAATTCAAGGCAGCTAATGGCTGGCGGAGTAGTGTTGCTGTCATTTGGGCTTTTGCTAGACCTGCATAGCCTGCCGTCTTTTCTTAGCAAAAAAACTTCTGGCGAACTGTGCCAGGAAGTTGTGCAATCACAAACGAAGCTGTCGAGGCAACAGTTAGCACGCTTACTTACGGTGCCAGAGGGCGATAAGAAGCAAAAAGTGCAGGAGATTTTGAAAGATCCGTATTGCAAACTCGTTGATCTTCAGGTGCGTGTCGGTGCAACAGCGCAGCGGGAGGCTTACCAGCTAGAGTTTGAACCGCAGACGTGGCTGGTCGTTCTTTATGAAGGTGAGCAATATGCTGGCTATCGTTTCAATATTCGCTAGGTCGGAGATTGCCCTGCTCAGCATGAGCTTGCTGGTCGCAACGCTGCTTTTACCGTTGGGCTGCGCTAAGTCTCCCAGTGATGAGGCACTACTTAAAATCAAGCTGTATCAAAACTGGGAACTGCAACCGGGTGATACGATCGGCGATCGCAAAGTTCTCGGTGGGCTTGGCGATATTGCTGTGGCGCTTGATGGTAACCCTGTTTAAGCACCCTTTGATGGTCGCGCCCAGCTTGATAGCAATCGTTGCCTGATTTTTTCTAGCCCTGACGTACCAGCCTATCTCTTTCGCCTCTGTGGGTTAAACAAACCGCGTCTCGGTGCTGTTAGTCAGGGCGATGCGATCGGCAGTGGCAGGTTACTTTTATTTGCAGCATTACGCAAGCAGCCAAACGGTACTTGGGCGATCGTCGAGCCTGCTAAAGGAATTTTGGAACGTACGCTGAAGAAGGCGGAGTGAAACAGTCAAAGGGTTGATAAGCGTAGCTATTGAGTAGCTGGCGCAATTATTGATAAGAGGCATTGAGACTTCGATGTGAGCGCTCAGTCGAATGCGAAGCCGAAATGCTCTAAGTTCGGTTGTAGGCGGGTTGAGCGCAGCCGAAACCCAGTCTCTCAGTAATGTTTAATCTAACTCTCCTACTTATAAGTGGAGACGGCACGTCATACTAATTCCCTTACACCCTACAAAGCAAGATCCCCCTGCCTGCACTTCCTTACGAAGGGGGATTGAGAGGAATCATTGGGAGAATCTATAGCCATCACTGTTTGAATTGAGACAAGCAGTGCAGTAGGACTTGTAATCTCGAAAGGGAAATCGGCATGAGAGTCGTTAACAGCTAAATTTTCTGGTTGTCAGGATATTGTGCTGTAAGGGATGTATAGCCTTAAAGGGCTGCTGCATTTTCTGAACAATCCAGGTGCATTGCTTGCCTTGCTTGAACTGTTAAGAACGAACGGTACGCTTTGAGCGGCTCAGAATACACGCCATACTAAATGGGGTTAAGCCACCGTTCAGCAGCTTCAGTTCAATATTCAATGTGGTGAAGCGAAGCTGAGAGTACCCGTGATTGCTAAATTGAAACGATGCCGCAATGGGTGGATAAAGTTGACGCATCTGCCAGCGATCGTTATGGTGCAGCTAGCGATCGTGGCTACAAGTGCGTCCGTAACCGGGGTTTTACTAGGTATGCGACAGGTGGGTTGGCTGCAACCGCTGGAACTTGCTAGCTATGATCTGATGGTGCGTTTGCGCCCCGATCAAGGTGTTGACCCACGCTTGCTGCTTGTGACTATTACCGAGGCAGACATCAAAGCACAAAAGCGGTGGCCCCTCTCAGATTTGACGATCGCAACAGCCCTAAAAAACTTGCAGCAGCAACAGCCCAGCGTTATTGGCTTAGACCTGTATCGTGATCTGCCCCAGGAGCCAGGTACTGCTGCCCTCGCCAAGCAACTGCAACAGTCAAACGTCATTGCCATTACCAAAGTTCCAGATGCGGATGATATTGGGGTCAAGCCGCCGCCCAGTGTGCCTAACGAGCGAGTTGGTTTTAACGACATTGCTAGCGACCCGGATGGTGTCATTCGTCGTGGGCTGCTGTTTGTTGATACTGATGCAACAACGCTCTACGCCTTTTCGCTACGGTTGGCGATCGCCCACCTTAAGCAGCAGGGCATCACACCACAGGCGGGACGTGATACCAACCATCTACGCCTGGGTGCTGCCGAATTTATCCCTTTAGAAGCTACTACTGGCGCGTACCAAACGGTGGATGCTGGGGGCTATCAAATTTTGCTCAACTATCGGGCACGTCACAAGCTGGCACGTCAGGTAACCCTAACTCAGGTATTGAACGGCGCGATCGATCCTAGTTGGGTCAAGGGCAAAATTGTGCTGATTGGCACCACAGCCCGCAGCGCCAAAGATTTGTTTCTTACGCCCTACAGTGCTGCTGAACCACAAAACCCCCTGATGCCCGGAGTGGTAATTCATGCTCAACTGGTGAGTCAGTTGCTGAGTGCTGCCTCAAACGAGATATCGCTTTTTGAATACTGGGCTGATTGGGTAGAAATGCTTTGGCTAGGGGTTTGGGTTCTGATTGGGGCTAGCCTTGCCTGGTTTGTGCGTCACCCGCTAGGGCTAGCACTAGCAATGCTCACTACAATGACAACGCTGCTGGCAACCTGCTATACCCTGTTTCTGCATCAACTTTGGGTGCCTATTGCTCTGCCTGTAGTGGGTGTTCTCACTGTTGTCATGCTGGTTGTCTCCTACCGGGCACAGCGAGCGCAGCGTCAGCAGATGATGATGATGAAACTGCTGGGGCAAAACACATCGCCAGAAATTGCTACAGCGCTATGGCAAAGCCGCGATCGCCTGCTTAAGGCTGGCAAACTACCAGGGCAACGGCTGACTGCAACCATGCTGTTTACCGACATTCGCAACTTCAGCGTCCTTTCAGAACAATTGCTGCCCGAAGACTTGCTGGAATGGCTAAACGAGTATCTCAGTGCCATTACCGAGGAGGTGAAAGCCAATCAGGGCATCATCAACAAATTCACAGGCGATGGCTTGCTTGCCGTTTTTGGGGTACCCATGAACCGGCGTACGCCGATCGAAGTGTCGCAAGATGCCTGCCTTGCAGTTGAGTGTGCGCTTGCCATGGGCGATCGCCTGGATCAGCTTAATCAAGACTGGCAGACGCGCAATCAGCCTCTTGCCCAAATGCGAGTCGGTATTTTTACTGGACCGATCGTGGCTGGTAGTTTGGGTGGTAAAGAGCGGTTGGAATATGCCGTTATTGGCGACAGCGTTAACATTGCCTCTCGTCTGGAAAGCTACGAAAAACACCGTCAGACAGAAACGTGCCGCATTCTAATTGCCCAAGAAACCCTCGTGCATTTACAAAACAAATTTGTGGTTGAACCGTGGGGGCTACTTGCCCTCAAAGGCAAACAGCAAATGGTTGATGTCTATCGGGTGCTAGGTCGTGCCCGTGCGTCGAAGGATTAGCGTTGTTGGTCAAGGTGCAACTAACCTAATAACTAAGCAAGCTGAAGCGTTGAGCAAGTTTAACCTTTGCTTAGAACGAGTGTATGAATAAGAACATCAAATTGTCAGTCATAGTTTGATAGAGAAGCTGAACATATCTGTCTAGCTGCTGAAGCTCCAGCACAATTTTCCGTAAGCCTGTATGCCGAGTCAGTAGTTATACCTGCTGTCAGTCTTACAGTTCCTCTCCCAAACAACGGTTTTAACGGTTAAAGCGGCTTAAATATGCGCCTTCAAAACAAGCGAAAACTGATGCTTGCCTGCCTATCTAGTGTTTTAAGCGTGGCTATGTGTAGTGCGCCACTGTTGGCGATCGCGCAAGAGTATCGCCCACCTCAGCGCGGCACCCCTGCACGACGTGAAGGTGCAGGCACACGCGGTACTTGCCTGCGGGGACCAAAACTACTCATGCCATTAATTCCGATCAATAACTTCAGTGCCACTGTGTCCAGCAGTCCCACCTTTTTCTGGTACGTGCCCAGAACGGAAGCGCAGACAGCCGAGTTCGCACTGTTAGATAGCAATGATCAAACGCTTTACAAAACTGTCATTAAGCTGCCAAACACACCAGGCATCGTGAGTTTCAACTTACCGACCAACGTTACCACGTCTGTTTTGACGGTTGGCAAAGATTTTCACTGGCAGCTTTCGCTTCTCTGCGATCCTAGCCAACCATCGGTTAACCCGTTTGTCGAAGGTGTGGTGCAGCGCATAAAACCGTCTGCTGCCTTAGCCAGCCAACTTAAAAAAGCAAGTGTGCGCGATCGCCCTGCTCTTTACGCTACCGCAGGTATCTGGCAGGATGCGATCGCTACTCTAGCGCAGCAACGCCGTGCCAATCCTCAAGATCCACGCTTGGTTGACAGTTGGTCACGGCTATTGCAGTCGGTTCAGCTCGAAGACTTTGCCAAAGAGCCGTTGCAGTCCTGTCCAACCGTTCCCCAGCGGTGATCTTAGAGACATGGCATTTGCAAAAAGTGCTGGCTACAGAGAATCAGTATTAGAGGACGGTGCTGGAAAATAGCCACAAACAACCAGCATTAAAGATACTCCTTAATGCTGGTTGAATCCAAGGCGTCAATGATGGGTTGATGGCGCAATAGCAACCGAATAACTAGCAATCAACCACGTTTCAGACTCTAGGGTGCAAGCGCATTGCCACGAATCAAGCTACCGATCGTCTTCGCTGTGATCTTAAGCTGCGTTAGTGGATTCGCTGGCACAACTGTTTTGTACAGGTAGCTGTCGAAGGTGAGCTTTTGCACATCAAGGTCAGAGCACATTTCAACAAACGCCTCGCGAGTCGCATCTGAGCGGTAGAAGACGGTTTGCAGAATATCTAGCACCTTGTAGGTCAAGCCATATTGCTTGTCCCAACGCTTGATGTAAACCTTAAGATCGGCTTCAGTGGGAACGCGATCGCCCTTGCCAGAAAATTCCACAATGGCTTCAGCACACATCCGTGCCGACTTCGCTGCAAAGTAAATGCCTTCACCGGAGGACTTTGTAACCGTTCCAGCCGCATCACCCACCAGTGCGACCCGACCTACCACGCGGCGAGGTCTGGGATGTTCGGGAATGGGGTGTGCTTCAACCCGAATGATTTTGCCGCCTCGTAGTTTCTCTGCTGCACGAGCGCGAATGCCTGCTTGCAGTTGCTTGATCTTTGCCTGGTTGGGCTTCATGGTGCCTGTACCGACTGCTACGTGGTCGTATTTAGGAAACACCCAGGCGTAAAAGTCGGGCGAAACATCATCACCGACATACATTTCTGCCAGTTCGTTGTAATACGCCATCTTGTCTTCGGGAAGACGAATCCGCTCCTGGAAGGCGATCGCATAATTGTAGTCACCGGCATCAATCGCTTTCGCTACCCGCGAATTAGCACCATCCGCACCAATCACCAAATCGACTTGCAGTGTCTTGGGTGTTCCTTCCAGGCTGCCATTGGAGTGATCCGCGTAGTGCAGCGTGTAGGGATCTTTGTCATTGCCGGGAATTTCCAGCTTGTGCATCGTACCGTTGATGACCTTAGTGCCAAGCTTTTCGGCACGATCGCGCATAAAGCCATCTAGCACTTCCCGACGGCACATCCCAATGTACTCATCATCCTTCAGTGTGCCGCCAATGTTGACCTCCACGTTTGAGGGCGAGATCATTTTCATCTTGCGAACACGGCGATCGATAATTTCTGGCGGCAGGTCAAATTCGCTCACCATACACAGCGGAATAGCTCCACCGCAAGGCTTCACGTTGTTTAACTTACGCTCAATCAAATAGGTTTCAATACCCGCTTTTGCCAAAACTTCCGCCGCAGAGGAGCCTGCTGGACCGCCACCGACAACCGCAACCCGTAGTGCCAAAGGTTTTCTCCTAAAATCGCTAGAAGCTACAGGATGCATGGTATCACGGAGCTTTAACAGACACCCGTGAGTTGGAGCAGATCCCGCCAAGTTGAAACAGAGCTTAACAAACCTGGGACCGGGAGAAGGAGACAAGGCAGAATTGGGAGCATAGGAAGAGACGGGAAGAAGGAGAGCTTTGCAACCACTTCCTCGCCTCCTCAGCTTCCCCTGCCTCCCCTGCTTTTTATCTGCTACTTTCCAATATTTGCTGGAGTGGGAATACGCTGCGGCAGAATAGGGCTGCGGGTCGGGGTTGGTGTTTGAGTTCTACCAGTCGTTGCACCAGTTGTTGCGCCACCACGAGCCGCTGCGGGTGCCGTGGAAGTATTGGCAGGAGTCGATCGCGGTTGCGGTGCTGTGGAAGTTGCAGCCGGAGCCGAGGTTGTAATCGTTGGCTGAGCGGTTGTTCCTGCGCCAGAGGGTGCTGTGTTCATACCCAAGAGCGCTTTAGCAGTGCTGTAATAGGTTGCCCAACGACGTGCATCTGGCTGACCACGCCACTGAGAGCGGGTTGTGGTAAGTGACAGCACTGGCACAGTAGAGGTCGCGCTTTGAGCAATCACAACGATCGCGACATCCGTCATCAAAATGTCACGATCGAAGCTGCGTTGTGTAGCGGCTCTGGCAATCGCTTCCGCCCGACGTACTAGCGTGTCATAGGTTTCGCTGGGCTGCACGTCGATCGTCACATTCACCGTCCCTGTATAAGCGTGAACGGCAGAGGGTGCGATCGTTTGAATAGCAATCAAACCTCCGGCAAGCCCCAGCGTCACTGCCATGTTTGTCACTGATGTCTGCCGTTTCAACCAGTAGCGAAACTGGCGTACCACTGGAGCAGTGACCAACGGGAGAAGATTTAGTTGGGGTGACACGAAGGGCGACATAATTACTCCTAGTTGCAATGAAGCGTGGGACTTGCAGAATGCGATGCCTCATTATGATTCAGCGTGCCCAAAATTCAACTTGCTAACGTGTAGTGCAATCATTCGCAAGCCTCGCAGTGACTGAGAGTGATTTCCACTCCGTACAATCTACATCTCCTAATGCGCTGCCTAGATGAAGTTCAGCAGAAATTCATGTCCATGTAAAACGGCTCAGGCTAGAATCTTACAGCAGCGGCATTTAAGTTGGATGAGCCAGCAATTCCTCAATGATTCACCGCTAGGGTGCCTTTTTCAGACTTTGTAGCATCAACCACTCCCCACGCACTACCCGACTCGCATTTTGATGCTGTCTAGGGAGCCAAATTTGCAAAGAATAAATGACATTTGAAAGAGGAGCATTCCTCTAGTCTCGCTCTCAGGGTACTCCTACCAATTACCTTCTAACGTGTGGAGTCTTGAATTTCATGACACTTGGGAAACGAATATCCACTTCTTTCGCAGCCGTTGCAACACTACTGTCCTTCGGTATCCTTAGTTGCGATCCTACTCAAGCTGCCATTGTTAAAGGCAGCGTCACTGGAACTTGGGACTATAGCTACGTTCAGGGAACCAATGTCAGTATTGGGGACTCGTATACAGCGACTTATAGCTACGATGATGCTCTCCTTACGCCTTACAGCGCTTCCATCCCTGGTGGCGTCCGGTATTCTGGGTTATACGGCTCCTTAATGAGCTTGGTTGTCAATAGCGGCAGCTACAGTCACACCTTTGATTTCTCAAACGGTCGTGGTGAAGTCCGCTTCGAGGATTACATTAGAGACCCTGACTTTTACAACGCCTCTTATACCTCTAAGTTTTTTGGTGTGTTTGGGTTGGATAACACGGCTCAGGGATATAACTTCTTTAGAGCCTACAATCAATCGGAAGAATTTGGCAGCTTACCCGGCATACTCTTCAACAGCGAGTATGCTCGACTTAATACCAGGAATAATCAGGGAACTGACACAAACCTTGTCGAGGCCTCTAATGCAAGGTTCAGGTCAGGCTCTACGGCTGTTCCCACTCCTGCACTGCTGCCAGGGCTGATTGGTTTGAGCATAAGTGTGTTGCGGAAGCGTAAGGCGCAAGCGGCTAAATAGGCTGTCGAAGTTTAAGTTCAGCCGTGTTTCTCAAGCACTGATTCTACCTCTACCTTATTAACGGCTGTGCTTCTGATTAAGAGGCACAGCTTTTTGGCGGGTGCAAATGATAGGCTGGGTCTCGGTTACGCCAGTTTTCCTCATTAAATCCATGCTGGATCGATGTTGAGCGAATAGTATTTTGCCTTCTGAGGTGAGCGTGTCATGATAGACATGACTGGGAATGCTATGTCAAGAGATATCTGGGACGGCTGGCATGAGACACTGGGCAATCAGCATTGGCATCAATCAGTATGAGTTCTTGCAGCCTTTGAGCTATGCCCAGCATGATGCTCAGGCGATCCACCGATTTTTGGTTGAGGCGGGGGGCGTTCCGGCTGAACAATGCCTTCTGCTAACAGAAACCTCGCCACCCCAATGGGGCAAATCGACCTATCCCGATCGCGAGACGATTCAAAGCTGGCTTGATCTGCTTATTCAGCGGTATATACAACCAGGCGATGTGCTGTGGTGCTTTTTTAGTGGGTATGGCGTATGCCAGCAGGGGCAAGATTATTTGATGCCGATCGAAGGCAACCCAACGGCGATCGCTACAACCGCCATACCGCTTGAAGCGATTTTTCGCAGCTTGAGGCAGGTGGCAGAGGCGACCGTTTTAGTGCTGCTAGATATCAACCGCAACGAAAGCAGTTCGTATGAAACAGTCGGCACCCATACAGAGCATTTAGCAAGCATCACAGGCATCCCTACCATACTGTCCTGCCAGTCAGGTCAGTTCTCGCGTGAAACGTCAGCGTTGAGACATGGGTTTTTCACCGCAGCGCTGCTAGAAAGCTTGCGAGACAACCGCTCTACCACGCTAGCGGCAGTGGAGCAGTATTTGAACGATCGCCTGCCAGAGTTGAGTGAGCACTATTGGCGACCGATCCAGCAAGCTGTCACAATTTGTCCAGACGAAAAACGACAACAGCCTCTACTACCCCTGGCTCCTGGGGCAGCGACTCAGCAGAACGGCGATCGCTACGCTCCTGCACAGACCGCTTTACAGAGTGGTTCTGCGGTAGCTGTGAATGGTTCCCTTTCTACTACCGCCAGAACGCTACCTGATGGAGGTATACCTTCTATAACGTCTGGCGGTGCTGCCAATGGTAGTGGTTGGCAGTCGGTTGCAACAAATGGGCAATCGCTCGACACGAAGGACAGTGCGATCGCGGCATCAGGATACTTACCCCCTTATGCTACTGCTGCATCTAATGGCAATGGCAATGTCTCGACGAATGGCTCCGCACACCATCCAAATAATTTGACCGCCGTCTCGCCTCAGACAAATGGCAGGATGTCAGCGCCTAGCATTCATGCAGCGCTGCCTATCGACAGTGTTGCCCAAAATCATGACAATAGAGTTGCCCAACCCCCTCCAGTGCCTACCGTGCCACAGCCGTATTCTGACCATCCCGAGGACGCGAACGAAATCCCTGATGCTCTTTTCTGGCGACCTGTGCTGCGGTGGGGTGGGGTGGCTGTCGTTGTGCTGATTGCGGGCGTGCTGTTACGCAATTGTGCAGCCTTTACACCTAAAGCACCAGCAACTGGACAGCAACCGGGTACTGCTGCCTTGCGTTCATCACCGTCTGGTACAGGGCAACCAGACGTAGCATCGCTGACAACGCCATCGCCATCTGCTAAAACAAGCTTACCCGTTCCAACCCCTACAGCCTCTGCGACGAAAGCGATGCCATCTCAGTCCATCGCAACGGCTCAAGACTTTGGCGCTTCAGGAGCAAGCCGTCTGTCTCCAACAACGATCTCGCCTAACAAGCCGGAAGCCACGACACAGGCGCAACCTGCTCAGACAACGGGCGCAGCATCGATCGCCCAACCATTAGCCCTATCTCCATTAAATAAAGCAAGAGCACTGGCGGCGGCAAATACAGGTCAGGCATCATCCTACTCGTCTGCGATCCAAGAAGCTAAGACGGTGAAACCAGGTCAACCAGAGTATGCCCAGGCTCAGAAAGAGATCGCGTCGTGGAGCCGCCAAATTTTGTTGATGGCACGCGAACGGGGTAGACAGGGACGTTATGATGCGGCGATCGTGTCAGCGCAATTAGTACCGCAAAACCAACCAATTTATGCTGAGGCAAAGGGCGCACTTCTCCGTTGGTGCTCCAGACTCGATCGCCAGCGAAACGCTAACCCAGTGCAACGACGACAGGCAAGAACGATCTGCCGTAATCGTGGCTGATGCATCGCAATGCAGGAGTATTTACTGTTTCACAACGACTGAGGATTGTGGATTTAATAAAACCGAGTATTTACGTAACGTGAGTTCGGGTTAAGCCGAAGGCTAAAACCCCTACTATGAATAGCTTGAGTTAAGTAGCCAGCCAGTCACCCTTTCTCAATAAGACCTGCTACTGCAAGTATTTGCAACTGTGAGACTTATTGACAAGAACTTGACCGAGAGCGTGGTGGCAAGCCGCAGAAAATCAGGGCTTCTAGCGATTCCTTATCCCGAACTCACGTTACGTAGGATGTATAAAGCCGTTCCGGCATAGCAGAAAAGCGCAGCGTCATGCATCAAAAGCTTTGGAGGTGAGGCGTTACGGCTATGACCTTACACATCCTATAAAATCCGATCTTATTTAATTCTCATTCCTAAGGGTGCTGCACGTTTTCTCGCGACTGCGCTGCACCGGGTTCAGTGTTGTAGTAAGGCAAAAGTACCGAACCACCCCAAAGCAAAACCACGCCAACTAAAATGCCAGTAAGCAGCCGCACGCGCTGCTGTAGCCGCCGAATTTGACGCTCGCTCTCTATTGATGGGGCGTCATTAACTGCCAAGGCAGCACTAACCGGCTGAGCGGCTGCATCAGTTAGCGGTGCGGGTACTGGTGTAGGGGCTTCCTGTGCCTCCATTACTTTCGCTACGGTAACGGCTGGCTGGGTCTTTGGCGTACTGAAGCGTACTTTTTGGTGTAGCCAGTTAGCAATTAAGCTGGGACAGTTTTTATACAACCAGCGCAACGCAAACACTTTGAAGGCGGGCTTAGACATCACCGCGATCGCCTTCATCAATTGATTAAGCGGCTGAGAACGTACTTTCTGGTTGATCAAGTTAACCGAGCCAACATCATAAAGGCAGTCCAGGATAAACTTAAGCGTCACATCCTCCTGTCTGAGCATATGAGCGAGCAAAAGCTCCAAGTCTCGCATCCGCTCAACTTGCATCTGCGCTTCTGCTGTCAACTGTCTTGACTTTTCTGTTTGTCCTGATAAAGCCAGTTTAGCCATCACAAACCTGGTTCAGCCTGTCGGTATATTCAAATATGGATGCGTACCACTCCAGCATGACAAAGACTGTGGCGGTTCTCCTTCTGTCTAAAGGCACTTCTGTCTAAAGGTAATAATCATTTTGTACTGGTACAGCTTTGTACTCACACAATAACAGCCGCTCTCACCTTTCCACTTTTTCACCCTTCCACCTTTGCACTCTCCTATAAGTCCGTTACCCTCCTTTTGAAAATTACTCTAACTTAACCACAGGCAGCAAAACCTGAGAGGGTCGATCGTCGCCACTAGCCACTGTCACTGTAATAATTTGTTGATCAATTAAGCGTGTTTTACCAGGTGGTGTCCCGGTACCTGCATTCACCGGATATGCAGGAAAACACGCGGCGCTCAGGCTCAGGCGAATGGCGTTGCCTTTTGGAATGCAGACGCAGGTTGGTTGAAGTGAAATTTGTAACGGTGTCGTGGGCTGTGAAAGCACGTGGATGTAGCCCTGAGTGACGTTATAGACAGTACCATTGGGACGCACGTCAGATAAAACGGCACACAGATCAAAGCTAGGCAGATCAGCAGCGCAATACACCAAGGCTGATACCTCACCTGCTAGGTGCAAGTCTTCGGTAAGCGGCTCGGAAGTGTAGGTAAGTATATCGGTGCGGCAATCCAGGCTAGAGCGATCGTACGGTCCAGATGGCGCAGAGGCATGACCACCGCTTACGGGAATCGGTCGCCAGGGATCGTGGACGAGAACATCGGCTGAAGGGGTGAAGGAGTGAGGCGGTAAAGGGGACAGGGTGCCTTCCTGGTCACTTATGCTGGCAAGCCCGGTGCTGGTGAGAAAAAAAGGCGTTGGGTGAGTGCTGTGCCATGTGTCAAAGGTGCGCCACTGGTTGCTGCCCATTTCAAGGAGAGCGATCGTAGGTTCAGCCAGTAGTCCTGTATTTAAGCCTTTGAGCCACTGATCGAACCAGCGGATTTGCAGGCGATCGCAGGGGCTAGCAGCGGTGGCTCCAAAGTCGATCGCCCCCACCTTGCGTCCCCACGGCAGATGCGCCCAGGGTCCCACAATCAACTGCTGGCGATAGGTGCTCCGGGCTGCCATTTCTTTGTAAAGATGGATCGTTCCCCGCAGGAAAGTGTCGAACCAACCGCCAATATGTAACATTGGCAAATCGACGGCATGTAAGTATGACTTCGGCGAAAGCTTCTCCCAGTAGTCGTCTGGTTCAGAATGTTGTAGCCACTCGTGGTAAAACGAATCAGGATCAAGATCTTGAAGGATGGCAGGATTAGCAGGCACTGAGTCGCTCGGAGGCGGTTGTTTCGCTGCTGTTGCCAGCATCTGATATGCCGCAACATCACCCTTTAAACGAGCCGTTTCAGCGCTAATCTGGATTGCCCAGCTTAAGTTGGCTTGCAAACAAAAGGCTCCACCTTCATATGCCCAATCTGTATACAGGTCATAGCCAATCATGGCAGGGCAGATGGCTTTAAGGGCAGATGGCTTTGCGGCAGCAGCATACAGTTGAGTCATGCCTTGGTAGGAAAAGCCGTACATCCCAACTTGCCCGGTGCTGCCAGCAAGAGCCGCTGCCCACTGCACAGTATCCTCACCATCCTCAATTTCATGGGCAAAAAGCTTGAAGCTGCCCTCTGACGTACCGCGTCCACGCACATCTTGAATCACCACGATATAGCCATGAGCGGCATACCAGGTGGGATGAGCGTAGACGATAGTGGAGGCGATCGCCCTTCCGTAAGGCTGCCGCATGAGTAAAACAGGAAACGTCTCCTCTGCATCAGGGCGATAGATATCTGCATCCAACCGCACCCCGTCGCGGGTTAGCATAGACGCGGTTTCTTTAGGACGAACGTTGAACATGAGAAAAGGACTTTAAGCTGGTAGGGGAGGCGGCAGGGGAAGTAGGGGAGTCAAGAGAAGCACGGAAACTCTTGAAGCTGCAGGGGAAGCAAGAGAAGCAGAGGCATTTGGATCAACTCCAAAGCTTTCCTTTCTCATCCTTTAGCATTCATCCCTTAGCCTTTTCAACACAATACTGGCGATGGTGTACGGCGTAAAACCGCCATATCTTCCTCGTCGAGTTCAGCCGGAATGCCGCTGCGGATGAGTTCAGCAAAATTCTCATTCGGCACCATAAAGCAGAGTGCGTACAGCCGTCCTGATCCTATATTCTCAATGCCATGAATGCCAGTTGGCGGCACTAGAATACTATCTCCTGCCTGTACATGAACCGTCTTACCATCACAAGTTGCCAGCCCTTCACCTTTAAGAACAAAAAACATTTCGACTGCCCATTGATGACGATTAGGTGGAGTCTTGCCACCAACATCAAAGATTTCGACACACAGGGTCAGCGACATATTAGCAATTTGCGGATCAAACACGATCGCCAACCGATTGGTATCTTGAGGGCTAATCCGAAACGCTTGATAATCGACTGGTGATTTCACAACTGGGATAACGCAACTTTCAGAAGCCATTGGGTGTTCCTCAAAAACGTGGGTGAGAAAATGTAAGGGTGTTCTGAGTAGCGCTTAATGACGCTTTGCTGAAAAGTTTTGAGTTTGTTGGGGCTGCTGATTCCTGTCTTCTTTCTACTTCATCGCAGTTAAAAGGGCATGAGAATCAGTGACAAAGCCAAAGCATTGATTGACGTTATAAAGTGTGGCTTTCCAACAATAGTCTGGGGACGTAGTAGCACTGCAATCGGTTAGCAAAAGGCAATCGTAGCCCAGAAAATTAGCATCTTGTAGCGTTGCCATCACACATTGGTCGGCGTTTACACCAGCAAAGAAAAGGGTGGTTTTGCCCAAGTTTTTGAGAATGCTGTCGAGTGGTGTGTCCCAAAAGCCGCTCATGCGGTATTTATCAACCCGAATGTCGTCTGGTTTTGGTTCTAATTCATCAACGACGGCGGCTGCCCAGCTATCTTTAGTCAGGACAGGGGCACCGTTGGCTGGCAAGCGATCGCCCAGCCCTACTCCGTCTCCCGTCGGATTGTAGACATGGCGCGAGGCAGCGCTGATGTTGAGTAAATCAGGACGGTTGCCCCAGTTTACCCACATGATCGGCACCTGAACTGACCGTAAAAGCGGCAACAAGCCTTGCAATGGCACGATCGGCGTGCGTGCAGGGCTGACATCAACCCCAATGTGCGCTAACCAGCCATCGGGGTGGCAGAAATCGTTCTGCATATCAATGACCAGGATGGCGGCTTTCGCCAGATCCAGGCGCAGCGTTTTAGTCTCAGTGGTCAGCGTAATGACGTGTGGAGCGAGGGGCGGACGGGTAATGTCTGCGATCGCAGCATTCACTGACCAGGCATTAGGCGGCACCCCTAACGTCCGAAGCGGTGTAGTCGTCATAGGTTACACATGGCTAGACAGCAGCGTGATGCACTCAATAACGTTGGCTCGATTGATCGCAACAATACATGAATTTGTCTCAGTTTCTTTGACACTACTTTTTACTACACATTCGAGTCTGGGGAATGTTTAACTCGTCACTAATTGCCGCAGTCCCCAGCCGTTTTTAGCAAGAGAACGACATTAAAAAAGGGGGCTACCTAGCCCCCCCTGTGGATTTGCAATGAAGTAACGATCGCCTCAGCAATCTTGAATAAAACCTCTAGACAAGTTTCAAGTCTGGATACTGCACCACTACATCTTCGTTAGTGAGAACATCACCTTCTGCTTGAGGTGTCCAAAGCACTTCCAGAGCCAGGAGGCGATCGCTCGACACGCCACCCAACTGCTGCAACGCCAACTTCAAGTCATCTGAACTGTTCACTTTAGGTAGCTCCAACTTACCTTGAGTACCCACTAACAGCGTCACGACGATATATTCACCGGGACCATCTGCCTGAGCCAACGCGCCGCCTTTCTCAGCCACTGCAAGGCTGCTTGTGGACGCCTGCTTAAGCTGATTGTTGACGTTAGAAAGGGTTTCGCCGCTAAACTTGCTACGTTCAGACAACAGCAGACGGTTGAATTGAGCTTCTGCTGCTTCCAACCGCGTTTGTTGAACGGTAGAACCTGCGTAGACCCAATACTCTGGATGGCGCAGTAGTGCCAACGTCGATTCTTGCAGTACTTCGGTTAAACCAGCCGTAGAACTAGTATCGGCTTTCTGAGCAATGCGGTTCAGGTCAGCCTGTAGCTCTCTTGCTTCTGCCAGAAGACCGACTTGAAGCTTGGCAACCGAGATGGTGGGGTTTTCGGTACTGTAGCCCAGGCTATCGTCATCGGAGCGCGATCGACGGAAGCTTTGTACCAGGAAGTTAGCAACTGCCAGGAAAATCAGGATGCTGAACAATCCGCCAGCGCCACCACCAATGCTAAAGAAGGGAAACAGGAAGGGAAAGCCAAAACCGCCACCAGGATAGTAACCACGACTGTAGCCACCACCATAACCGCCGCCTGGTGCATAACTACGGGGAGCCGTAAAGGTTCGGCTGGGTGCGCGGAAAGAGCCACCGCCCATGCGACCACCACCCGCTGCGAGAGCGCCATCCGCATGACCAAATGACAGCGCGACCACCAAACCGATCGCCATGAGCGCTTTTACCCAGGGCTTCATGATTGAACGTAATACTTTGTGCATAAACAGCCTACCCAAACGCTTGCTAAATGACAGTGAAACTCTGTCGGCTCCCTGTTCCATTTTGCCTGAAACTTCGCAGCGGTTGACTAAAAACGAAAGCCACTGGTACTAACCTACGAGCCGAGTAGAGCGGTCCAAAACGTCTTAAGCTCTGTTAAGAGTTGTTACTTTAGACCTCCCTACTACTGTATCGTCTCCCCTGTTGCTTGCAAATCAATTAAAGGGTGTAGTTGTGGGTAGAAAGCCGTACGATTATGTTCGTTCATCGTCCTTTTAACCAGCTTTAAGGATCATTACTGTTGATAGCAATTTTTGGTTTTAAAAGGATTCGAGTAGAGCGATCGCTGCATTGTCGCAAGCAACCGTTACAATAAAAGTGTAAATATTTGTAACCCTCCGTTGGATAGATCTTTGGAATCAGCCCAAAACTGACCCATGATGTCAAAGCGGTTCGGTTTACATTTCAGCCTTATTGAGAGCTATTAACTCATGACAACACCTCAACCCACTGTCACCCCCAAGTTAGAAGAACCGAAGTTTGGTTTTAGCGGGTATGCCGAACGCCTTAACGGTCGCGCTGCCATGATTGGCTTTGCACTTACTCTGATTATTGAATACGTTACTGGACAAGGCGTGTTGGCTTGGTTAGGGCTTGGTTAATCGAAACCTGTTCTAGACATAAGGGGCGCTCCGTTATTTAGCGTTAATGGCGAGACAACATCTTGTTCAGTTAACAAGCCTAAAAATAACCAAAGCTTAAACCAGTGTTAGCGTGCGCTTGATTGTAGTTAAATATACTGAAGCCGTTATTTCGCATGCGTAAACAGTTTAATGAGCGTTTCTCGGCGTCGGTTTTTAACACTTGCTGGCGTATCTGCTGCTGGCGTGACGATGGTTTCTCCTTTAGAAGCCCTCTATGCACGAGTTGCTAATGGGCAGGTTGCTAATGGTATTGGCTATGGTCCACTGTCACCCAAACTTCCTGAAAATGCGGATGAACTGCAAGGGGTTGTCATCGGTGGGATTGACCTGGGAACAACGCCCCTGTTAGAACTTCCCCCTGGTTTTAACTACACTGCCATTTCAATCACAGGTCAGCCAATGACCGATGGGGGGAGAGTTCCAAGTAACCATGATGGGATGGCTGCTTTCCCAGGCTCCAACAACACGACGATTCTGGTACGGAACCATGAAGTCGGTGCTGCAACGAGTTCAAACCCAGTCGTTACTCCTAGTAAGTACGACCCGCTAGCTGGGGGCGGCACAACAACTCTGGTAATCGGTCCCGATCGCCGAGTTAAATCGCAATACGCTTCTCTTGGTGGCACGATTCGCAACTGTGCTGGCGGACCAACTCCTTGGGGTTCCTGGGTGAGCTGTGAAGAAGACGTTTCTATTGCACCCAAAAAGCATGGTTACAACTTCGAGGTGCCTGCTAGTGCTGCAATCCAAGTTGCTAATCCTGTGCCTCTGGTCGCTATGGGGCGCTTCAACCACGAAGCGGTGGCAGTTGAGCCAGAGACGGGTTGGGTTTATCAGACTGAAGACCGTGGCGATAGTTGTTTCTACCGTTTCCGTCCAAATCAGAAGGGTAATCTACAGAGCGGCGGTGTGCTTGAGGCACTGAAAATCACAGATAGCAGAGCAGCTAATATTGAACCCGGCACAGGTAGCGCTAATACCAGCACGGGCTATTTGGGTCTTAAGAACGTACCGTTGTCAGTCACTTGGGTGAAGATCAACGATGTTGATCCCGTTGGTGATACTGTGCGGGTAGAAGCGCGATCGAAAGGTGCAGCCCGCTTCAGTCGGGGAGAGGGAGCTTGGTACGGGAATGGCTTAACCTACTTTGTGTGTAGCAATGGTGGCGATGCAAGAACTGGACAAGTCTTTGCGTACAAATCCAATCCTGCTGACCCTACCACTGGTACTTTAACCCTGGTGGTAGAAGCGACTGCCAATGATGTTCTCGCGGCTCCTGACAACATCTGCGTAGCACCCTTCGGCGACCTCTTCCTCTGTGAAGACGGCAGCGGCACTGAATATGTTGTGGGCGTTAACCAACAAGGCGAACTGTATCGCTTTGCAACCAATGTACTTAACGGCAGCGAGTTTGCTGGTGCCTGCTTCTCGCCCGATGGCAAGACCCTGTTTGTGAATATCCAGAGTCCCGGCATTACCGTTGCCATTTGGGGTCCCTGGTCTCGCAAACGAGCCTAGAGTTTGGTCACTAGCTGGGTAGTCTAAAGCGGTTGCTCTTAAAGAATTTACCTGATGAATGTCGAAGGGCAAGCGGCTCACTTGTAGCGAGGGCAAGTGTCGCACTACGTCAGATCATTTCTCTTTGAAAAATCGCTTTCACATTGGCAGGGCTACTCCACCAACAAATTGGAGTAGCCCTTCCTCAAGTCCCCAGGAGGAAGTTGCAGCAATGTAGACATCCTCTGCAATCTTTTCCTGCTTTGTTAACTCACGTCAGATTATTGTGCTTTGCAATGTTGAAACTGTTTGTCCTGGCTAGGAAGCGCGTTAAACGAACCGGACGATCGCCCAGTCTCTTTACCTTGATACTGACATCGGCTGCGATCGGTGTTCTCCATAATCCACATGCTGCTTTGTCTCAAACTAGCTCTCTGACGGCACTCAACCCGGAAGATCATATCTGTTATATGCAGACGAGTGATGGGCGGGTGCTGAATCTAAGCAAACTGTGTGGTGGTAAGCAAGGGACTGTGAATGCTCTCTCAACAACCGATCAGAGTTTTCTTAACGATTACCAATCGTTCTTAAGCAAACGATCAACACGACTACCAGCCGTGAAGGCGGCTCTCTTGCAGGCGCAACAGAACCCTCAAGCGGTTTTACAGCGTGCCCAAGCGGTTTGTACAGCGCTGAGAACAGGGCAACCCCAACCAACCACAACAGGTCAAGTGGGCGATGATTTGTTCACAACGCTGGCTCCTGACTACTTCTGCCCTGAACTGGATGAGTAATCTTCTGGTGTAAGCGTTGCCCTTAACCAGGATTACTACCGCTTCACCCCGGCTTAGGTAGTCGAGCTATAGTTGCCTGACGCTTGGTTAGTAGCATCACGACCTTCAGGCAAGATGCGTGCACGGGCATACTTCAAGCCAGTCACACCTTGAAGCGGTTGGACGGTGCCACGCTCAATCTGGTCATCAATCCAACCTTCCCGCATCAAATAGCGGAAGTACTGCTGGTATTCTGTCCACTCCTGCTCAGTACAAAAGACCAGGGTTAGCATTCCGGGTTGCGTGATGCGAGTGTTTGTTTTGTCGTCGATCGCCTTGTCAATGCGCTTTTTGACAATTTCATAGCGGGTATCGCGACTGCCGCGCACGTCAAACATCCGCTCGGTAGTTTCATCGTGGAAGATATCAATGGTTGCATCCTGGACAAGCACAAGATGTGTGATCTGCATGTGCGTGCTATGTTTTTCCAGTAGTTGAAACGCTGTCCTGGCACAGGCACATACGGCACGAAGCTGTTCGTAGCGCAGACTCCGAAGCTGAAAGCTACCAAATTTAGGATCGATCGAGGCTCCGGCGTAGATCATGTGATCGATGCCATCGGTAGCTTCAATATCGCAGTAGTGAGGCGTAATCCGCTGCATTGTCTCCTGCCAGCGCTCCCAGGTTTCCCGCAGCAGCGTGTTGATGTTGTGCACCATCGCGTCATAGCGGGCGCGTGCTTGATAAATGCATTCATGAGCATTGGCGCACGCATTGCGGTACGTGTTGATGGCAGCGATCGCTGCTTCACCACATTGGGCAAAGTAGTCAAAGTAAATTTCTAAATGCTCACGCAGATAGCGTAGTCGGCTCACTTCAGCATCGACGGTGATGCCTTCTTGCAGTTGGCGAATGTGTTCCAGTAAATCCAACCGCAGTTGCTCGCCCAGGGCTGTCGTCGTGGCATTGCAGGCAGAATCAACCACCGCTAGTGCTAAATGAAACTGCTCTAGCAAATCGGCTTGGATTGCCAGATTGCGCTCATGAGACGAACCGCGAATGTCGGAAATGCCGTATAGGGGATACACGTTGAGAAACGCAATAGGTTCTGGTGGTAAGCCCATGCTTCGACGCTCTGCTTCCTGCAAAAAGCGCCACTCTACAGACGGGTGAATATTGGTAATCAAGCGCTGTTGTACGAGTTGTCGCTGGGCAGTTGTGAGTGCTTGTGTAAAGGCAAGAATCAACTGCTCGGCATGGCGGCAATCTAGCGCATCAAACGTGTAGGGTTGATCACTTAACAGAGCGACAACGCCCACGGCACCCGGAGGCTTCAGTACTGGGGGTGCTGCTTGCAGACTATCGCTGCTAGATGCATCTACCGCTTCTGTCCGATCGCCCAAACCACCATTGAGGGCTAGCAGCGGAATAAGCAACAAAGAGCGTACGCCCATTTTGACCAGTTGTCGTCCGCCATCAGTACGTGGATCTTGAGCTAGATCGGCAACGACAGATACCTGATTGCTGCGGAGTGCGTGCATAAAGTGAGATTCTTGCAGCGCCTCCAGCGGATAGAGCGTTGGATGCGCTTCGTCGCTCAATGATCCCATGAACAAACGAATCTGGTCGGTTTCAATGCTTAACAGCAGGGTATTCTGAGTGCGAAAGAGCGATCGCATCTGCTGGTTCAACTCGCGAAATTTGTGAGTACGCAGAATCGAATCGTGATCGACCAACAATTGAGTAATGCGGCGAATAATCTCCCGCTCTGTAACGTCCAAGCCTTCTAGCAGCAGACAGCCTTCGGGCTGATAATGCTGTAGCTCTAATTGCTGCTCTAAGCGCTCAACCTGCATTGGATCGGCGAGTGCGGCTTCCATCTGTGGCAGTGTCATTTGCTTCAGCTTAAGGGCAGCAGGCTCATCCAGTTGAACGTCGAGGCGGGTAAGTTGCAGTTGCTCAGAGCGTAGCCAGAACTCGATGTAGCGTGGTTCGGAATGCAATGGGCTTTGCAGCGCAATCATCACGGGTTCGTCTAGCAGACGGTAGCTTTGCAAATCAATTTGGTAAAACTGTTGCAGCACTCGATAGAGTAAATGTCGGCGATACAAGCGCTGGATTGCCCCATTATCAGCAACACCCATCAACTGCTGAAGGATGTGCTCCAACTCCCCTGCTGCGCCTGCCGCTGGCAGACCGAGAAGCCGACGGAAGTAAGCATTGGCATACTGCAACGTCATAGACTTCGGTGCGATCGTCGCGATAAGTAGCCGACTACATTGCTGAAAGTAGCTCAACCAAGCGTGCGTGTCAGTGGCTTGGGGCTCTCCTGCCTGGGTTTCTGCTGCTGGCGTAGGGATGATCGCCGCCTCAGTGACTAAAGGCAGTGGCGCTGGCTGGTAGTCCAACTTTATCGTTGAGCGATCGGGCGACTGGACTGACGTACCAATATTCTGAGTCGTAGCGGTTTGATGCTCGTTCAATGGCATATTTGTCACCGACTCAGAAGGATTCATAATAGTCTGCCTTAAGTGGATGAACACTTATAAAGTGAGTAACGCTTCAGGGTAATACACCAGTTTTAGAGCATTGATAGCTATAACGCAGTGATCTAACTAGTCAGCGGGGGCTTTAAATCGGTGGAGCCTCAGGTCAGTAGCTTCTGTCCTAATGAATGGTGTGACTGCTGCAAACAGGAGAACGTCGGTTACAAAGCAAAGGGGCATGGCTGTAGACAATATTTCCTGATACTCAATGTCGTAGGGTTGGCGATCGCGCTTACTTTAGGACGGAGGGTTAAAAAAGCGGCACCGTCTCTCACCAACCCAAACTTATTCTTTAACCCAAACTTGGTCTTTCGCAATGGTTAAGAGGAGGACTTGAAGCCATGCCTGGTTAGTAAGGGGGCTAGGACGATCGCTGCCTACCAGTATCGCAAACTATACCTTTTAAAGTCTCTCTTTAAGAAATAAGTTCGGGTGCTTCTCGTTCAAAGAGACACGATAGAATCAATGTCTTAGGCTGCACGTGCGTCAGTTCGATGTTTATAAGTTACTGCAACGTTTTTTCGGGCGTGTGCCGAACCAGGAACGATACCATTCTCCTTCTCTCAGCCTTTTTATGAATTCACCAGATCAGGCGAACCGAAAGCGCTAATCTGGATAAAGATCAGGCAGCAATTTGCTGTCGGGCAGTTTTTCGTGTAACAGTGCCACATCTGTGGACAATTAACTAGCTGGCAAAAAACGAGTCATGTTTGAAGCACTCTCCGATCGCCTAGAGTCAACCTGGAAAAAGCTGCGCGGTCAGGACAAAATCTCAGAATCGAACATTAAGGACGCAGTACGTGAAGTCCGGCGGGCGCTGCTAGAAGCGGATGTTAGCCTTCAGGTCGTTAAAGACTTTGTGTCAGCGGTCGAGACGAATGCCCAGGGTGCAGCAGTCATTGCCGGCGTGCGCCCCGACCAGCAGTTTATTGAGATCGTCCACAACGAGTTGGTGCGGGTCATGGGTGGCGACAACGCGCCCCTTGCCAATGCCGCTACTGCGCCGACGGTCATCCTCATGGCAGGGTTGCAGGGGACTGGTAAAACGACTGCCACAGCAAAACTAGCGCTGCATCTGCGAAAGGAAAACCGCTCCACGCTCCTTGTCGCAACGGATGTGTACCGTCCAGCCGCGATCGACCAGTTACTTACCCTTGGTCGCCAAATCGACGTACCCGTTTTTGAGCTGGGGGCGGATGCAAACCCCGTTGAAATTGCGCGTCAGGGTGTTGCTAAGGCTAAAGCTGATGGCATCAACACCGTCATTATTGACACTGCCGGACGCTTGCAGATTGACGAAAGCATGATGGCAGAGCTGGCGCAGATCAAAGAGACGGTGCAGCCTCACGAAGTCTTGCTGGTCGTTGATGCCATGACCGGGCAGGAAGCCGCTAGCCTGACTGAAACTTTCCATAGCCAAATTGGCATTACGGGTGCCATTCTGACCAAGATGGATGGCGATACTCGGGGTGGTGCTGCGCTTTCGGTGCGGCAAATCTCTGGTCAGCCGATCAAATTCATTGGCGTTGGCGAAAAAGTTGAGGCATTGCAGCCCTTCTATCCTGATCGCATGGCATCCCGCATTCTGGGCATGGGTGACGTACTGACCCTCGTTGAGAAGGCGCAAGAAGAAGTAGACCTGGCAGATGCCGAAAAGATGCAGGAGAAGATTCTCTCTGCAAAATTCGACTTCACAGACTTTTTGAAGCAAACCCGGATGCTCAAAAACATGGGTTCGCTGGGCGGCATCATGAAAATGCTCCCTGGCATGGGTAAAATCAGCGATGAACAGTTGCAGCAGGGCGAAAAGCAGCTTAAACGTGCCGAAGCAATGATCGGCTCTATGACCGTGGCAGAACGCAAAAATCCTGAGCTTTTATCAGGTTCGCCTAGTCGTCGCCGTCGTGTGGCGCGTGGCGCTGGCTATGCCGAAAGTGATGTGAGCAAACTGGTGAGTGACTTTCAAAAAATGCGATCGCTCATGCAGCAAATGGGACAAGGACGCTTTCCTGGTATGGGCGGTATGCCCGGTATGGGTAGTATGCCCGGTATGGGCAATGCGCCCGGAGGCAACCGCCCCCAGCAACCCGGCTGGCGTGGTTATGCGACAGGCGGCAATAAAAAGAAGAAAGACAAGAAAAAGAAGGGCTTTGGCAATTTGTAAGTAGGGCGACATCACTAAAGGCAAGACCCTCTGTAGTCTAGTAGGGCTATGGCACGTACTTTGTAGTAGGTGCGTGACATAGCACATCTCAACTTTTTTGAGATTCCGCTACTATAAGGAATTTGTGCAATGTACGGAGAGCGTCTCGCGATGAAACGAATGCTTATTGCTGCATGTTTGGCAGTGGCTAGTGTAGGCGCAGTGGCTTTTTACTACTGGCAGCAAGCAACCCGACTGCCCGACTGGTATGGTTCTACCCAGCCTGATTCATCGAGTCAGACAGGTCAAACCGACGTATCGACATCCTCACCTGGTAACTTTATAACTGATACGAAGCGATCGACTGAATCCGATCGTCGTCAACCTAACAGCCAGCCCTCCGTGACCATCACCCAGCCGAGCAAAAAGGTTGGTACAGTGCCGCAATCCCCTCCCAAGCAGCCAACGCCAACTAAGACGGAAGTGCAACAAAAAGAGTTGTCGCGGTTGTTTACAAACGAAATCACACGTAAAGCTGAAGATAAGAAGCTAGGCGCGGCTGTGAAAGGTGCGAACACTACAATCCAAAACGGCAATGTTGAAAGTGGGGCTGTTGTTAACTTCAAAGATATTTCGCTGGATCAACTGCCACCTGCCGAACGTGACTTTGTGACAAAGTTAGTCACTGCCTTTCCAACCTTGGGTCAGCAGAGCTTTTACATTGGCATCGAAGGCAAGCCCACCATTAAAGATGGTCAAGCTCAGTTAAACGATGATGTGCGGATCAAGCTCGGTAAACTTAGCTTTACGCCAGCGCAACTCTCACAGCGGCTGGACATACCCGAAGAGCAGATTCGTCAACAGATTCAACTTCAGGTGCAGCTAGGCAACTTTACAGCTGACAAAGTGCCTACAGCAAACGATCGCAACAAGCAGGGCAATGCAAATTAGTAGCCTGCACTTGCTACAGATCAACAAGAACTAGCCTTAAGGATTGCTAACACTGCACTGGTGAGATTGCCTAGGAGCGCAGCTTAAATAACCTCTACACTTCGCCGGTACGAGCACGGCATTTGACAGATGATTCTTTGGAAGGTTGCCAAGTTACCGAATGCTGTGACCTTACTAAAACTTGAACTTATTTCATGTTGCGTGTGTGCCCCGTTATGACCAACCGCCTTGCCCAAGCCAACAGCCTCTACCTACGGAAACACGCCGAAAATCCGATTGACTGGTGGTCTTGGTGCGACGAGGCACTCGACACCGCTCGACGCGAAAACAAGCCGATTTTTCTTTCGATTGGCTACTCTAGCTGCCACTGGTGTACGGTCATGGAGGGGGAAGCCTTCTCTGATGGGGTTATTGCCGATTACATGAATGCAAACTTTCTGCCCATCAAGGTCGATCGCGAAGAGCGCCCCGATCTTGACAGCATTTATATGCAGGCAGTGCAACTCATGATTGGGCAGGGTGGCTGGCCTCTCAACGTCTTCATCTCACCAGATGATTTAGTGCCCTTTTACGGCGGCACCTACTTTCCAGTCGAGTCACGTTACGGGCGACCGGGCTTTTTGCAGGTACTCCAGTCTATTCGCCAGTACTACGACACGCAGGCAGATAAACTGCAAGCTATGAAAGGTGAAATCCTAACGCACCTTCAGGAAGCGGCGACGTTTAACGCGGCGCTGTCAGTCGAAGCCGACCTGTTGCAACGCGGGCTAGAAGCCAATACTGGCATTCTTGCGTCTCCCAGGCCTGGTCCTCGCTTTCCGATGATTCCCTATGCGGATGTAGCGCTGCGATCGGCACGCTTCTCCCTTGCCTCACTGCATAACGCCAGCGATGTGAGTCGTCAATGGGGGCTTGAGCTTGCGCTAGGCGGCATTCTGGATCATGTGGGCGGCGGTTTTCATCGTTATACGGTTGACTCAACCTGGACGGTGCCGCACTTTGAGAAAATGCTCTACGACAATGGACAAATCGTGGAGTATCTAGCGAATGTGTGGGCTTCTGGTATGCAGGAACCAGCGTTTGAACGAGCGATCGCCCGTACCGTGCAGTGGCTCCAGCGCGAAATGACTGCCCCAGAAGGCTATTTCTACGCCGCTCAGGATGCCGATAGCTTTACTGATCCCACGACTGCTGAACCAGAGGAAGGCGCTTTCTATGTCTGGGATTATCAAGCACTGGTCGAGCTTTTAACGCTGCCGGAACTAGCAGAACTGGCAGAGCAATTTACCGTAACGGCCAGCGGCAATTTTGAGGGTTTCAATGTCCTGCAACGACGGCACCCCGGTACACTCACTGAATCTCTCGAAAAAACGCTCGGCAAGCTCTTTCTCATTCGCTACAGCGCTCCTGCTGAAGCCCTTTCTACGTTTCCGCCTGCTCGCAATAATGAAGAAGCGAAAGGTACAGGCTGGGCAGGTCGCATTCCTCCTGTGACCGATACGAAAGCGATCGTCGCCTGGAATAGCCTGATAATCTCTGGTCTTGCTCGTGCTGCCAGTGTGTTTCAGCAGCCATCATACCTGACACTTGCCGCTAACGCCGCCCATTTTGTCCTCCAGCATCAATGGGTTGAGGGGCATTTCTATCGCGTCAATTACGATGGCAAGCCTGATGTCCTGGCACAATCGGAAGACTATGCGCTGTTTATCAAAGCCCTGCTGGATCTAGATCAGGCTTCCGTTAGCGTTCAGGGATCAAGCATTCGAGGATCCCTGAACGAAGAGCCTTCTGCCTCACTCCCCACTCCCCACTCCTTCTGGCTCGATCGCGCTGTCGCACTACAAGCAGAATTTGACGAATTTCTCTGGAGTATTGAGCTTGGTGGCTACTACAACACGGCTGCCAGCGATAACCTGCTGCTGCGGGAGCGGAGCTACATTGACCAAGCCACACCCTCAGCAAATAGCATTGCGGCAGCCAATCTAGTCCGCTTGTCGCTGCTCACTGAAGATTTGAGCTATCTCGACAAGGCAGAGCAAACGTTGCAAGCATTTGGTAGTGTGCTGGAGCGATCGCCTCAGGCGTGTCCCAGCCTTTTTGCAGCGCTCGACTGGTTCCACAACCATGTTCTGATCCGTACGACAGCAGAACAGCTTGCCGCACTCTCTCTGCAATATCTGCCCACGGCTGTTTTCAAGCTGGAGTCTGACTTGCCTACTGGTGCCGTTGGCTTGGTTTGTCAGGGTCTTAGCTGTCAGGAACCCGCCCTTACTCAGGAACAGCTACAGGAACAGGTGCGGCTCAGTCAGGTGAGGGGCTAGTGTCGCTTTGGCAAGACAGGATGGGCTGTTCTCTTGCCAATCAGCAGCTTTCGGTCATGATCCCAACGTTGAACAAAGCCGAAAAGGATGAAGGATGAATAGAAGCCCTTGCTCAAAGGATGTTTCAAGGTTTAGGTCTGTCCTAACGGTCTCTTCGACTGCTAGAGAAACGAGCGGTTGAGTCGGTGCGATCGTTAAGCGTTCACTTTCTCAACCAGCGCCTTCTGCGCCATACGAGTCACGTAAATTGTGACTGCAACTGTTGCCATTAAACCAATGAGGCGTACTGCCCATTGCATGGCTGGATCGGTCGGCTCCGTCCCAATTCTGGCGAGATTGCCTGCTAGGGAACCGACGTAGACATACAGCACTATGGCAGGAAGCATTCCGATCGACCCTAGCGCATACGCTTTGAGCGAAACACCTGTGATGCCAAAGGCGTAGTTCAGCAAATTGAACGGAAAAAGGGGCGAAAGACGGGTGAGCAGGACAATTTTGAACCCTTCGCTAGCAACTGCCTGGTCGATCGCGGCAAAGTTTGGTTTCCCTTCAATCGTTTTGCTGACCCACCCCCGCGCCAGATAACGACCCACCAGAAAAGCGGCGATCGCGCCCAGCGTTGCCCCAATAAAAACATAAATGGCACCCAACCACACTCCAAAGACCGCGCCTGCACCTAGGGTGAGGATTGAGCCAGGTAGGAAAGCGACTGCTGCCACAATATAAAGGGCAATAAAAGCAACGCCGCCTGCTAGACCCAAACCTTCAATCCACTGCAAGGTATGACGAAGTAAATCAGTAGGATTCAATACTGGCGTACTCCCGGCACTTTGAGCGAGTGCAGGCGAAGCAATCAACCAGGCGATCGTACTCATGCTCAACCCATAAGTCCACTGCAAAATGCGGCTTTGAAGGATGCGACTGGAGTGCATAAGGGTTGCTTTAGCAGCATCCGCCACCGTTGTAGTGCCAGGTAGAATCCGTCACAATCACATCTTGCGGAAATTGCAAGGCTAACTTTGCCGCTGTTTTATCGCAGACCGCTAAGGGATTGCCGCGTTGCAGCAGGTGCCCAGCGCGATCGTCCAACTGCGGTTCCACACCACTGTAAATAGCGGTTTTGCCAGTAAAGATACAGGCACCATCCTCTGGTATCGGTGTTTTGAATGAAACGGAATCAAGGCTTTCTAGCAGGAGGGGAGTATCTAGGTTGTAACTATGTGCATCGAGCAGGCGATAGGGACGACGAGCGCGAATCTCAATCTGCCCAAAGCCAATTTCAATCAAATGTTGGATGTAGGCATCGTACGTCAAAGCCCCTGACAGGCAAAGGGCACGTAACCGTTCATCTTGCTGAAGGTGGAGTGGTATGGGACGAGTGGCGATCGGGTCACTCATAATCAGCCGTCCACCGGGCTTTAGCACTCGATAGGCTTCAAGCAGTGCTCGTTTCAGATCGTCCGGCTCAAAGATATTGAACAGGCAATTTTGCGCCACCACATCTACTGAAGCATCTGGTACAGGCAATGCAAAGGCATCTCCCGCCAAAACTTTAACAAAAGCAGGATCAAACCAATCGTTGTCCTGCGTTGCAAGCTGTAAGTTGCGAGTGGCAGCCTGTCGCATTTCAGGCACCGGATCAACCGCAATCACACCGCCCGGTTGACGACAGAAATAGGCAAACTGAAGTGCTTCAATCCCGCCTCCTACACCGATATAGAGGACAGTAGGCGAGCCAAATAGCTCTGTCGGATGCACCGTTGAGCCACACCCATAGTTCATCTCTTGCATAATGGTTGGGATCTTTAGCCCCGGCAGTCGAGGTGGTGGGGTGCTCACACAGCACAAGCCAACTTGAGGGGTCTCAGCCGCTTCAGCGTAGAATTGGGCGGTGGTTTCTAGATAAGTCATAGATTCAGTTTGAGGTGGTCAAAGCAAACATCAAAACGTAACAATGAGAAGCAATACTGCTTTGCTCTAGAGGCAACTTGTTAGTCTAAACGGCTGTTGTAGATTAAGTGGCAATCTATAGTTTAGATAACTCAGCGTGTACTGACTCTGGCTACAGACTGTTGCTCTTGAGGGCTAACCTAGTTGCTCATAAAGTTGCTCACAAAATTCGTGATGCAGCGCTGATTTGAGTCCGTTTTCCCAGTGCCACGCAGGCAATGACTCCCAAGGCGAAAACCAAGGTTGTCATTGTTAGATGCTCACCCAGCAAGATTGTGGATGCCATGATGGTCAGAAACGGCTGAAGTAGCTGAACTTGTCCGACACGCGCCACGCCGCCCAGAGACAGCCCTTGATACCACGCGAAAAACCCCAGGAACATGCTGAAGAGGCTGAGATACAGGAAACCCAGTACGGCACCCGCTGAAACGGTTGAGAAATTGGAGGGTGCGTGTTGCCACACGATTGGAAGCAGTAGCGGTGCTGCCAAAATGAGAGACCAACAAATAACTTGCCATGAGCCGAAGGTGCGCGATAGCACTGCGCCCTCTGCATACCCTAACCCAGCTGCCGCTACTGCCCCTAGTAAAGCCAGATCTGCTAACCGGATGGAGCCGCTCCCTGATAGCAGCGAAAAGCTAATGACTAAGGCGCTGCCTAAACCTGCAAAAACCCAAAAGGGCAAAGACGGACGCTCATCTGCCCGCCACACACCACACAATGCTGTCGAGAGCGGTAATAGTCCTGTAATAACGGCTCCATAAGAAGCGGGTGCATCTCGCATGGCGATCGCAGACAGCAACGGAAACCCAATGACAACACCAGCAACAACGATGCAAAAGTTGGGTAAAAATTGCAGCGGCGGGATTGTTTGGCGCGTAACGACTAGCAAAATGAATGACAATCCGGCTGCCACGATCGCTCGACCTAACCCAACAAAGACTGGATCGAATCCTGAAACGGCAATGCGAGTGGCTGGTAACGTCAAACTAAAAATCAGTACGCCTAAAAAGCCATAAACGAAACCTGACAACTCGTTCTGAGACTGTGGACGAGTGATTCTGCCTGTTTGATCGTTCATCCGTTCTCGCACTAACTACCAATACCTAACCGCCCAGCAAGGCTAGGAGTTAGTGGTAATAGTGTCACGATCGTTAAGAACAGAGCCAATAAGCCAAGCGCGGCTCTAGTGTCGTTCGGTTCAGTCAGTTCGTTTTGACTGGGGCGTTCGAGTTCGCGTTGCAGAAACAGCACCACGACTGCCCAATACAACGCCAGTGGATTCACGATTGACGCAAGTCCTAGTATGACAATGGTGCCGATGGTGGTGCGCCCAGCAATCTTACGACCATAAATTGCTTGCACGATGCGCCCGCCGTCTAGCTGCCCCGCTGGTAATAGATTGAGTGCTGTAATGACAAGCCCCAGCCAGCCCAGAATGACGAGTGGATGCACATCGACAAGCGACTCCTGGAGCGACTCTTGCAGCACGACGCGCGTCAATGTGCCCACTAAAATGGAGCCTTGAAAAAACTCCGTTGGCACCTGGAACAAGCTGCCTTTGTGCGAGAGTAGCAGCCCAGACACCAGCATCACCAGCGAGAGAATGCCGCCTGCTGCGGGACCCGCGATCGCAATATCAAACAGTGTGCTGCGGTTGGGCAAAACCGACTCAAACCGGGTAATGGCACCAAACGATCCGATTTGCCAGGTAGGAATAAAGAAGGGCAGGCTAAGACGGACTTGATAACGCTTTGCCATCACCCAATGCCCGACCTCATGAACTGCAAGCACGCTAAGAAGACCTGCTGCCAGCGGTAAGACCTCTGCAAAACGGTAGGGAGCCGTAAAGAAATCGAAGCCAAGCATTAAGCCTCCGGTTTCCAGGGTGGCAGCGATCGTTGCCAACAGCAGCATGACTGCCATTCCCTTTTGAAAGAGTGTTGATGGCTGCGGATCGCGGCTACTAGGCAGCACAATGACGACAGGCTTGCCGTCTTGCCCTTCTACTAAAAAGAGACGATAGCGTGGCTGTGCTGGATCTGTTTCGCTGACACCGACCTTTGCTTGCAACTGTTCCGAGAGACGAGCGAGTGTTGCCTCTGCCTCGCCCCGCAAATTTCCTCGCAGGATCACGCCTTCCTGGTAAGGAATGGTTTCAGTGACAAAGAACGTGTCAATACCAAAAATGCTCTGAATGACTTTTAGATCGTCGGCTGGGATGGGAACCATCTCATCTTCGATCGCTGCTGCTGTTACAGGGTTAGCGGGCTGCAAGGCACTGGAGTCCTCACCAGTGGCATCCACATGACTGCCGTTCTGTTCATCGACGATCGCTGTGGCACGCTGAGTAAGCGCTTCCGTTTGGGCAAGCGATCGAAGTTGCTTCCCTAAATAGATATATAGCCCGGTCGAAAGCAGGAAGAGAAACAACACACTCACAAAGTTGAGGTAAATCCCCACTACGGACAGGCTAAAAAACAGCAGCCACGGCGAAATCAGCACAACTGACTGAAGCCAGGCAACTAGCCCCAATTTGCCAAGCGGTCGAGCGCGATAAAAGCCCAAGCCCAGGAAACCCAGCGCTACCAGTACAGTGATCGCAGTAATCATTCACAACCCTTTCCAAGACGCATTTTGGCATTTTCAAACATGAAATGCCTTTCCTTAAATCTACCTGAATCAGGCACGGTCGCAACCATGCTTACAAGAAAGGCAGCCCCGGAGGACTGCCTTTCTTGCTGCTTTTAAACCAATCGACTAGAGCGATCGACAGTAGGGGCAGCGGTACCTAGTTGAGCAGCCACTTCAGCCGCAAAGTCTGTTTCCTCTTTCTCGATGCCTTCGCCCAAAACAAAGCGCACAAAGCGACGCACCTGAATGTTTTCACCCAGTTGAGCTACGTTTTGCTTCACTAGCTCATCAACCGTGATGTTTTGATCGCGGATGTAGGGCTGATCGAGCAAGCAAAGCTCTTTCAAGCGCTTTTCAATCCGTCCCTGCACAATTTTCTCTTTGATTGCTTCTGGCTTGTTGCCAAGGTCATCACGACCCATCTCGATCGCCTTCTCCCGCTCCACAATTTCGGCGGGGATGTCAGCAATTTTCACGTACTCAACTTGCTGCGATGCCACAATCTGTTTGGCAATGTCTTGCACCAACTTTTTGAACGCTTCGTTGCGCGCTACGAAGTCTGTTTGGCAGTTCACTTCAACCAACACACCAACACGGCTACCCGTGTGAATGTAGCTATCAATGATGCCTTCAGCCGCTACTTTGCTTGCTTTCTTCTCAGCCGAAGAAATCCCTTTTTTGCGAAGCCAATCAGCCGCTTGCTCCAGGTCACCATTAGTTTCTTTGAGCGCTTTTTTGCAGTCCATCATGCCTGCGCCCGTTTTTTGGCGCAGTTCACCGACTAATTTTGCTGTGATTTCCGCCATTGCCTTTTACTCTGAATAGTTTTTAGTTTTAGTTTTAGTTTTTAGTTGCTAGTTGTCAGAGTCTCTAAAAACCAACAACTAGCAACTAACCACTCTCTACACTGCGGTTTCTTCGCCAGCTTCGGGAATAAACGAGGTGTCGTTATCTTCGTAATCGAACTCTTCCTCGCCGCCTTCGTAGTCTTCGTATTCGTCTTCGGACTCAAGCTGACCGTGACGACCTTCGTAGATCGCATCTGCCAATCTGCCTACGATGAGCTTAATGGAACGAATGGCATCATCGTTTGCTGGAATCGGCACATCGACCAAATCGGGATCGCAGTTGGTATCGAGCAATGCCACGATCGGCAGTGAAAGCTTCTGGCACTCCTGCACCGCGTTGTACTCGCGCTTTTGATCCACCATGATGATGATATCAGGCACTTTGCGCATGGCTTTGATGCCGCCCAGATACTTTTGTAGCTTTTCCAACTCGCGTCGGAGTACAGAAGCTTCTTTCTTGGGCAGCAGATCGAGTCCACCGGTTTCTTCACGGCGCTCTAGCTCTTTCAAGCGATCGACCCGCGTTTTAATCGTCACCCAGTTGGTCAGCATCCCGCCCAACCAGCGTTGATTGACGTAGTAGCCGCCGCAGCGAGCCGCTTCCTGTGCAATGATCCCTGCTGCTTGACGCTTGGTGCCAATGAAGAGAAACTTCTTGCCCTGCTCAGACGCAGTACGGACGTAGTTATAGGCTTCATCCATTAACCGGGCGGTTTGCACCAGGTCAATGATATGTACACCATTCCGCGAGGTGTAGATATATGGATCCATTTTGGGGTTCCAGCGACGGGTTTGGTGCCCAAAGTGAACCCCAGACTCTAACAATTGAGCCAACGAAACAACTGGCATTTAATTTGAACTCCTGATTCGGGTTAATCCTCCATCCAGGAGCATCTTTGAGCAGTCAGCGTTCAGCGGTCAGCAGTCAGCTTTAAGAGAAACTCTTAGGCTGGTAGCTGATAGCTAGTAGCTGATGGCTAAAAAACACCCGAAATCCTGGATGTGCGATTTTAGACAACTTCTCTAGGTTAGCATCAAACGGTATCTGGGATGGCATCAAGCAGTAGGGAAATCACTCCTGTGCAGCCGATCGAAGAGGCTGTCTTGCACGGTAAAACTGCTAACCGGATTGGTGCGATCGGGACACCTTTCGAGACGCAGTGATCAGTGTGTCCCAAGCCAAGCCTCAAAAAGACTTTCTCACAAAGCCTTAGACCTTATAAAACATCGCTCTTTTACAAAGGTTGCCTTATGTACTTGAACAAAGCCATCGAACGGTTTCCAGACTTTTGCCAACAAACCCAACAGTCATGTGAGTTAAAACCTTCCAGTGACGCCCAGATTAAGGCGTATGAAGCAGAAATCTAGCTCCCTTTGCCCAAGGCTTACAAAGAGTTTCTCCTCTGGCTAGGAGAAAGTGCCGGGGGCTTTATGGACTCTTACGTTCTGCGCAGTGTCTATTTACGCCGCAATCGAGAAGATGCGCTCGAAATGATGGTGGAGGATGGCTGTACAGAGTTGCTGCCTGATGATGCGATTGTCTTTGCCTGGTATAACCAGGGGCAGGGGTTTGGCTTTATCCGCGCCTCTGAGGGAGACAATCCACCGGTTTACTTTTACGATGGTACTAAAGGCAGAATTGTACAGACTCATCCGACTCTAGAAGCTTTTGTCATTGGTTACATGGATGCTTTCTTAGACAACATCGTGAAACGAAAAGAGTGGAGCCGATCATTGAACAATGGTTAATGTGGGTGCTGGATGCGCCAGTACGACGGTTCACTTTATAGCGCAATCCTCATCCTGTGGGTGCTCGTTCCGTCTTAAACCATAAAACTGCTAATGCTACAGAGAACGAGTGGCTTGATAAAACGGCGTACAACAGAGTGATCGTTGGTTAAGCTCGTTATCCTTGTTACTGTGGCGTGACGACTCAACATGACCCGCGCTACATCAGTTATTGAACCTGATCGTCAAACAGCGTCTTGCGCTCAAAGAGTGAATTTATGACACCTTCAATCAGACAGGAACCAGCGCTTCAGCCGTTGAATGAGTACAATCAGGTGCTCATGGCTCATGTTCATCCACCCGATTGGGTCAATCCTAAACCGGCGGCTGTCTACGATCTAGTAGTGCTGGGGGCTGGTACGGCTGGGCTAGTCGTTGCGGCTGGTGCGGCTGGGCTAAAGGTCGGTTTGAAGATTGCCCTGATTGAAAAAAGTCTGCTGGGAGGCGATTGCCTCAACATCGGCTGTGTGCCGTCTAAGTGCGTGATTCGCTCGTCGCGGGTTGTTGGTGAAATGCAAAATGCTGCCTCGTTTGGCATTCACTCACCAGAGCACATCGACATTGATTTTGCGGCTGTGATGCAGCGAATGCGACAGATTCGGGCTGGAATTGGTGATCACGATTCAGTCGATCGGTTTAGCAAGTTGGGCATTGATGTGTTTTTGGGCAGAGCAGCGTTTGTCGATGGAAACACGATCGCCGTTAACGATAGCCAGTTGCGCTTCAAGAAAGCGGTAATTGCTACAGGTGCCCGTGCCACTCGTCCTGAGATTCCCGGACTGGCAGAAGCAGGCTACATGACCAACGAAACGATTTTTTCCCTTACTGAATGCCCAAAACGGTTAGCAGTAATTGGTGGTGGACCGATCGGTTGCGAAATGGCTCAGACATTCCATCGCTTGGGTAGTGACGTGACCATTCTGCATAAAAATGGACAGTTGCTCGATCGTGAAGATGCCGATGCTGCCGCGATCGTGCAGCAACAATTCTTGCAAGAGAAACTTCACTTGCTTCTGGATTGCAGCCTGGAAAAAGTAGAAAAAACAGAGTCGGGGAAAGTCATTCACTATCGCCAAAACGGTATTGTAAAAACCGTAGTGGTGGATGAGATTTTGGTAGGAACTGGACGGACACCCAATGTTGATGGGTTGAATCTAGAAACGGTAGGCGTTAAATATGACGCTCATCAAGGTGTGGTAGTGAATGACTATTTGCAAACCACTAATCCCCGCATTTATGCTGCTGGAGACATTTGCATGAGCTGGAAATTTACTCATGCTGCCGATGCCGCTGCCCGCATTGTGATCAGAAATGCGCTGTTTTGTCCCTTTGGTCTGGGACGCAGCAAACTAAGCAGTCTGGTAATGCCCTGGGTAACGTATACCGATCCAGAGATTGCTCATGTTGGACTATATGAGTCAGAGGCGCAAGCGCGAGGCTGGGCAACCGATACCATCATGATTCCATTCTCCGATGTCGATCGCGCCCTGGCAGATGGTGAGCCGGAGGGGTTTGTTAAAGTCTTACACAAGCGAGGCTCAGACAAAATCTTAGGTGCCACGATCGTAGCCCGTCATGCAGGAGAGATGATTAGCGAGATTACATTAGCGATCGTGACCAAACAGGGTTTTAATGCCATCTCTAAGGTGATTCATCCTTATCCTACGCAAGCAGAAGCAATCAAAAAAGCGGCAGACAAATATCTTCAACGCGCGCTTCTAAATCCCCGCACTCAGTTCTTGCTTAAACTCTTGAAACGGTTTAGCTAGTGATGTCGTTGGAATGCTTCTAGCCTGGATTTGATTTTGTGTAAGGGTGACCAAGTAGGGCGGCGATCGTAGCTGTCATGCAATCCCATCTAATTGGCTCGTTATAGAGCGCTTGCTTCAATCAACTGACGTTAATCGACGGAAGCACTATTGCTAGAGTAGCGATCGAACCATTGCTGATAAAGCTGCGCCTGTTCTGCACCCTCGACCACGAGTTTAATTTGTACCGTTTGGCAATCTACATCCGACTGGGCAGATGCGATCGTTCCTAAAAATTGGCTTGCTGCTTTGATTGAACTAAAGGTGCCACTGACGGTTGTTGGCAGCGATGCAGTGGAATGATTTGCCAACGAAACACCATCAAGATCAGACTCCTTTAAGTCGAGCACAGCGAGCTGTCTTGTTTCTAAGCCAACTTGTTCAATAATTAACTTCTCTCGCCGTACTGGCACTTCAACCATGTACGTTTCAATTTCTTTACGAACAATAACTTCACCAATTTTACGACGCTGGCGATCAACCACTAACCGCTCTTCCAAAACCTGAACCACCAATTCCTCTGCTATCGTTGGTGCCGCAAGCGGTTGCGATTGCCTTTGAACGTTAACTGCCTGATGATTGTAAGTATCGACACGCGCCGGCTCTACTGACGGTACTGGCGGATAGGAGCGATCGCGATCTACGACGGGTGTTTGAGTCTGAGAAAGGTTTGCCAAAGCTTCATCGACCTGATTATTAGTCGGTGCTGTTACCGACTTTACCTCTTCTCTAAACTCTAATGGTGCCGATGCTTCTAAGGGTGCCGATGCCTCTAGGGGCATAGAATCTAAAAACGTAGGTTGGTTGGAATTATTTTTAGGTTTTTTAGGTGCCATAACGCTTCCAAAACTTCTCTGTAGTTGTAAAAATTTAGGTTTGAACGAAAGTGCAGGCAAAGCTATATTGCCTTTACCTGCACTTGTAATTCCTGTCTAATTAGCCACTAGAACTAGACTGACGTTTCTGTAGCTCGCCAGTTTAGAGTCCCTTTTTAGTCTGCTTGTTAGGAGTTTGGTCAACAACTGGACGACCTTGAGTATCGATATCCAGTTCCTCACGACGAAGCTGCTCTTCAGCCTCAACGGTGTCGTGATCGACTTCTTTACGGATGCTTACGTTCTCACGAACGATGGTTTCTTTATGGATGTCAGGAACTTCTTCGTAGACTTCCATACGAGCAACTTCGCCTTCATGAAAATTAGCGGCAGCCGCATCAACGGGCGTACCAACGTTGCTTCCTGCTGTCCGCTCAATGACAACACGCTCGTGCTCAACGGGTACTGATACACGTGCGGTTTCAGTTTCCACCCGTTTGTTAACTGCAACTTCGCCAGTCTTTTGACGGGTTTTATTGGCAATCAAGCGTTCTTGATAAAGTTTGATGTTTTGGTGATTAGCTTCGTTGAGATCATAGAGATCTGGATCGCGATCGTAGCTATAGGTATCACGGCTGTAAGCTGTGGCTTGAGCCGATTGATTAAGGGGAGCGTTGCCCAGTGAAGCCGATTGATCAAGAGCCGCAGTGCTACCAGCAGTTGGTGTAGCACCTGAGCGGTAAGAGCCACGTACACGCTCTTCATGGTCATAATCAACAGTTGCTTTTTCGTCGAACTCAGGCAAGCCTTCTACTTGTTCTCGGCTGAGGTTGTCTGCATAAATCCGGTTCTCTTGGTAAGAGATCCGAGCGCGACCGATTGGGAGCAACACTTTCTTGCCGAAAACCCAAATACCTGTGTTGACCACTAAATAGCGGAAGTTGCCTTGTTCATCAACCAAAAGGTTGTCAACGGAGCCAACTTTTTCATTGCCACTGTAAAGATCGAAACTCAAAAAATCTTGGTTGTCGAAATGCTGGCGATAGTCTGGATCGAAGTCTTTGATTTTATAGAGAGCCATGTTTTTTCCTCTTTTCTCTTAACGAGTGCGAGCGTTCTTGTACGACTATAGAAATTTGTTTCTTGCCTTACCTCCCTCTAAAAGAAGATCCGATGCCTTTACCTGTTTTTAACAAAGAGTGAAGCAGCAAAATTTTGCAGTTGCTTAATAAGACGCTCTTTATATTTGTTTATGATCTTGTTTTCAAAGAGACACCCACAATTGAAGCTAGATATAGATTCAAGAGAGCAGAGAGCAAAGATTAGCAAGGCAACTTTAACTACCAGCAGCTTGTAAATATAACTACGATTCAGTTCCTTAAACTGTACTTAATAAAGAGAGGAACACTAAGCTGTAAAGATGATTTAAGGCAGCATTACACTGAATTGGTAGATACTCCACAAGTAGTAAGTCTACAGATTAAGTAATATATTGGTCTTCAAAAAAGCAGCACTCAAGCGCTTGGCTGTCGGCTTGTCGTCCTAAATGCATAGTGGCAAAAGCGGTCACTCAATGCTGCGCCTGTTGCATCTATAGACTGCTAAATAAACTTTACAGCCTTGCTTAGTAGTTTATGCCTGTGGATAGGGGTAGGCAGATCAACTGTTGCCTACTCTATTTACATTCCCCTGCTGCAATTAATCCCATTTGATGCAGGAACCAGTGTAAATGAGTTAAAGGCATAAACTATGGCATACGCAGATAGACCTATCAATAACGTGGTAGAGCGCTCCACCCTTCCTGTCGCCGATTATCACGATCGCGTACGGTGGGGTCCAATCATTGCTGGTCTCGTTGTTGCTCTAAGTACTCAGTTAGTGTTGAGTGCGTTAGGCGCTGCGATCGGCTTGTCTAGCATTTCTGGTTCAGGGTCTCCTCGGTCAGATGCAGGTGGTGTAGGTTCCGCTGTTGGTATTTGGGCAATTATCAGTCTGCTCATTTCGCTCTTTCTGGGCGGCTGGACGACGACTCGTGCTTGCGGACCCATGAATCGCAGCACTGGCTTACTGAATGGTGCCATTCTTTGGGCAACGACCTTAGCAATCAGCGCATGGTTGCTTTCTAATGGTGTTGCAGGTGCGTTTGGTATTGCGGCATCAAATGCTGGTGAAGTAATTAACCAGGCGCAGCAGTCTGGAGCTGGTCTTCCTAATCCGGCTGCCTCTCCCGATGTAAATGTAACCGCTCAGCAGACCCGTGATATTGCTGGGAATGCCGCTAAGGTCGGTTGGTCTTTTGCAATTGGTTCTTTGCTAGGTCTGGCATCATCATTGATTGGTGCATCGATCGGTACTCGTAGTCCCCGCACTACTACAACTACAACAGTGCAGTAGTAAGAGTACCCGCTTAAATTCTGTCCCGTTTAGATTCTGCTCATTGACGCTTTAGCTGTTCTACGACAACACTGCTAACTGTTCTTGCTGTTTATACAGGCTATTAGTTAGCAGCTTTGTCGAAGCAGAGGCAGTCTTTCATAGACAAATATTGCTAGTTCATTAATGGCTTTCGCTGTAAAAGCTGTTACGAATTTGATTTTGTCCGATTTCCTAATCCTTCACTAATCCTTCAGAAGAGAGAGAGTAACTAATGGTTTCCACACTCAACGACGCAAAACGTGCTGCAATTGGTCAGCAACTTGCTAGCATCAAAGCGATTCAAGAGCTGTTGATCAGCAACGAACAAACGCTGCTTCCTACAATTCCCGATGCCAACATCCGCGATCGTTTCCAAGACATGCTTAAGGATGACCAAAAAAACCTGGGCATCTTGGATACAGTCATTGTTCAGTACGGTATCAAAGAAGAACCGAAAGAAACGGTAACTGAACTCGTAGAGAAAGCGAAGCAACTAGCTGAAGGCTCAGAGCTATCTCTGTATGAGAAAGTGTTTCAGCACGAGTTACTTAAGCATCAACAAGCCATGAGTGGCATACTCGTGCATAAGGCAGCACAAAAGGTTGGTGCTGATGTTGAAGCGGCGATCGCTCCCCTTAACACAGTTAACTTTGAGAACCGTGCTCACCAAGAGCAACTGAAAGGTGTGCTTGAAGTCTTGGGTGTACGTGAGCTAACTGGAGAAGAAGCCGATCAAGGCTTGTGGGCACGAGTACAAGATGCAGTAGCAGCCGTAACAGGCGTAGCAGGCAGCGTCATTACTCAAAACTCTGACAAGTCTGACATGAACATTCAGGATGTGATTCGCATGGATCACCAGAAGGTTAACGTCCTCTTTACTGAACTTAACCAATCGAATGATCCGCAGAAGATCCAAGAGTACTTTGGTCAAATCTACAAAGACTTGACGGTTCATGCTAAAGCAGAAGAGCAAGTTGTTTATCCTGCAATTCGCTCTTTCTACGGCGACCACGATACTCAAGAGCTATACGATGAGCAGGCTCAGATGACAGTCTTGCTGGATGAAATCAAGTCGCTAAATCCTGCTGATTCTCAATTTAAGACCAAGGTTAATCAGCTCAAAGATATTGTCATGGATCACGTCCGGCAGGAAGAGAGCACTATGTTCGCCGCTATCCGTAATAACTGTAGCAGCGACCAAAGTGAACAAATGGCAACTCAATTTAAAGCAGCGAAAAGCCAGCTACAAGATCAGCTAAAGGCTGCCCTTCACTAAGCTTTAATTGTTTAGTTGTTACCTAAAAGACCATTGGGGCGCACTTATGTGCGCCCCTTTCTTTTAAACATATTTACTCTTACTCTAACGTTTGAGTAAATGTACTCCTGTTTCTAAGTAGCTGAGCGTAATTATTTATAAACTCATTTCGATTGCGCGTTTGACGTTTCGGCTAAGCTTAATGTCGAAGCCTGAGTGTCCTTCGGCATGGACTCTCAGGTCAAAAGCTCATACTAAAGTCTCAATGCTCTCAGTCCTTTTATGTCGGCGGGTTAAGCGCACTCGAAACCCAATCTCTTAGTGGTGCTTAATTTAGCCCTTCTACTTAAGAAATTTCTTAAAAAAAGGGTTGGTATAATCTACCAACCCAACGAGTACGGATTTATGAGCTTACTGTGCATTTCGTTTGCACTGTTTTATGCTAGTAACGTGCGAAGGCAGCTTCATCATCTAAGTTAATGAGATGCCGCTTGATCATGTAAAGCGAAAAGGTGTATTTCCATACCTTGCACACGTCTAGATTAAGCAGTGATTGAGAAAATCAAAGCTAATATTTTTCTGTTTCCTAGGCTTATTCTATTGAAATCAAACTTTATTCTACCGGGAGAAATCCTCATCCTCTAGGAAGAGTACTCACCTAAAGTTTATTGTTATTGTTAACACTGACGTTACGTATTTATTAACAGCCATGGGAAACCTTGAAGATGCTATCAAGTCAGCAAAAGATGCTCTGCCTAACATAACTCCTACACCACCTGGTTTTAAAACTGAGTCATCGGCTCATGATTTGAAATCGCGCTTAGAGTGGGGCGAACCTGCGCTTACTATCCTTGATGTACGCGATCGTGAATCCTTCAATGCGGGTCACATCATGGGAGCGATGCCCATGCCTCCAGATAAGTTGGTTGGTGACACGATTCCAATTGCTAAAGAGCGTGATATTTACATTTATGGCGCGACTGAAGAAGAATCGACGCAGGCAGCAACCAAGTTAAGAGAAGCAGGTTACACCAATGTAGCTGTGATTAAAGGTGGTCTAGAAGCCTGGAAAGAGATTGCTGGCTCTACCGAAGGTACAGAAGAAATTGCTCACCCCGGTTCTGATGCTTACAACGTCGTTTCTCGCGTTGCCCTTCATCAAGATCTTGAGCGCAAAGAAGACCAACAATAGTAAGGCGAAGTCTTCCAACGCTATTAGGCATCAAAGCTTAATTGAAGGAATTGGACCAGGCATGCAATTAAGACTGTTGAATCTTTTTGATTTAACCGTCTGCCCTATGTAGAAATGAGGAAATGGATTTATGGATACACTTTTTGCCTTCTGTAAACGGCTGCATCTTGGCAAGCTTTTTACTGCTTTTGCAGCAAGCTTTCTGCTGCTTTTAAATGTTGCTTGTAGTAACGGAACTGCTACTGGCGCTCGTCCCAACAATCCGCCGGTGCAAATGGGTGGACAAAACAACCCCCATAAAGGTGGCGGGGACGGTTATACCGAGTACAAAATGTCTACCGATTCTGCTGTTAAAAAGCGCGATCGTGCTGAACTTCCGGGATTAGGGCTGTTAGCTGCAAACCCTAAGCAAACAGAACGCTCTATATCTGACCAAGTTGTTTCGGCTCGCAAGAATTCCAATGCAGGTACAAGTACAAGCCAGCCTGGAAATCCGACGAGAGACACGGTAAAAGAAGCGAAGCAAATTCCAGAGAAGGCGCAAGAGGTGATCGATCGCAGTGATCCAGATGTCAAAATTTTGGAAAAAGCAGGTCAAACGTTCAAAGAAGCTGGCAAGCATTTGACCGGTGACACTGAGAAGGCGATCGACCAATCAGGTGTAGTACAGTCCGATCATTAGTACCCCTCCTGGTTTTTAGTCAGGTTGAACCATGCAGTCGATCAATAGCCCCTCAATAACATTGTGAGGCTGTTTGCAAGGTTTCGACAGTTGAGTTCGTGACTACTGAGACGAAGTTCACCGTCGTAGGTTTACTTAATCATCCTAATGTTTCCACCTGCGGCGGTAGGCTATATCCTTTCCAACATAGTTGCCTTAGTGCTCCTATAGCGTGAAAGTTTTAGTCTCTTAAGCAGTAGAAACGCGACTCTTTAAATTAAGCAGCCTTTAAAGATTGACTATAAGGTCTGACAAAGATTGAGCAACATAATTAGCACTAACGGAGTAATAGAATGAACAAAGTTTTTTCCTTTTTTAAGGGCATTCAGTTGAGTCGAATTCTAACGATCGCCACGGTAAGTCTGTTGATGCTATTTAGTACCGCTTGCAGTCGTGCAAATGCAACCGATACATCATCAATGAAAAATCCTGGCGTTAAAGATCCCATTACTCCAGGTCAAGTTCAGCCCTATAAAGGTGGTATGAACAACTTTGAGGATACTGATTCTAATCGTCGCCTCGATAAAGGTAGTGTCGATGCAAAAGCTAAAGCCCTAAGAGATCGGGTACAGCGCAACATTGACGAGAAGAGCATTGATAGCCCTGAACAGTATGTTAAAAACTACCGCAGCGGCACACCCCTGAATGAGCGTATTGAAAACATTGGTGAAGATGTTTCTAAAGCAGCTGACGAGGCTAAGGATAGCCTAAAAGAGTTCAGCAATCGGGGTCCCAAGAATGTTGAGCGTAATGTGAAAGACGTACCAGAAAAAGCGTCGCGTGGTCTTGACCAGGCAAAACAAAATGCGGAAGCGGCTGGTAAGGACATCTCCCGTGGTGTTAAAGAGCCAATCGATAAAGCTGGTAAAGTGTTGAACCGTGCAGGTGAGTTTGCTCAAGACAAGGCAGCTGATTCGGCTAATGCTGTGAGCCGTTCAGCAAACTAAAGACTAAACTCTTTAGCAAATTCTGGAAATAAGTTAAGTAGTGCAAGCGTTTTGTCTATGGAGGCAAGATGCTTGCACTTCGGCTATAAACGTCAAAAATTTTAGTGTAAGAAGCAAATTTTTTTAAGCTTGCTTGGAGCGTTAAGTACAGATACTAACGATCGAACGTCGAAACTGATAAAAATGAAGCCAAAGTTTCTCTAAATAACGTTGGAGTACGGCTGGCTCTGAATTTAAAGGGTGCAGTGCTCAAAGTTTTTCCTAGAAACTGTTATGGAGAGAGTCATTTTTACCTTAACGCTGGTAACGCCATCTGGAGCAAGACCAAATCTACAGATAGACGCGCAAGAAAGAATAAACCACTAAACTGCTGAACGTAGTAGTGAACTGAGCAGCTAACACTGTTATGAATCAGCGGGCATCATCAAAAACTTCGATGTTCGAGCGAGGGCATCGTGCTAATTTCAAGCATATTGTGGTGGTGCGATCGCTGGCTGGATTAGGGGACTTTCTCTGCATTGTCCCAGCGTTACGATCGCTGCGTACTGCCTTACCTTATGCCAAAATTACGCTGATGGGATTGCCAAAAATGCAGCCCTTAGTGGAACGGTTCCATCAGTATATGGATGACCTACTGCCCTTTCCAGGCTATCCCGGTTTGCCGGAGCAAGCGCTACAGCTTCAGGCATTTCCCACTTTTCTTGCAACCGTACAGAAGAAACGCTTTGATTTGGCTTTGCAAATGCAGGGCAGCGGCATTCTGACCAATCCGCTCACCGTGTTACTAGGTGCTAAGCGTACTGCTGGCTTTTTTCTGACTGGGCAATACTGTCCCGAACCAAGTAGTTTTTTACCTTATCTACATGAGGAATCAGAGATACGACGTTATATCCGGCTGATGGAATTTTTAGGTCTACCCGCGCAAGGGGACGAGTTAGAGTTTCCACTTTGCGAGGCAGATTACAAGGCAATGGCGGCGATCGCCACAGCCCATTCTCTTCAGGTCGGGCGTTATATCTGCATTCATCCTGGTGCCAGTGTTGTTGATCGCCGTTGGTCTCCTAAGCGGTTTGCCATCATAGCAGATGCCTTGGCGCGGCACGGCTATCAGATTGTGCTGACAGGATCATTAGAAGAGGTGCCGTTAACGCAGGCAGTTGCCCGCTTTATGCAGGCTCCATCAATCAATCTTGCTGGTAGTACTAATTTGGGTGCTTTGGCTGTTTTGCTGAAAGGGGCATGCTTGCTCATTTGCAACGATACGGGTGTTTCTCATTTAGCGGCTGCCCTCCAAGTGCCCAGTGTGGTAATCTTTACAACCTCTGATCCGGCTCGATGGGCACCCCTTAATCGCACGCGGCATCGTATCGTTTGTGCTGCGGAAAATGACACGTTGGCGGATGCGATCGCGCAAGCAGAAATGCTTTTACAACTGTCCCTTGTCTCTAGAGAAGCAACACTAGTGGGGCTGAAACGTGTGGAGCAAGGAGACACACTCGTATGACTCAGCAGTTTAAACAGGTGGCGATCGTCATTGCAGAGCGGCTCGCTCAACTTTTGGCAGCAAACGTTTCGGTATTGAATGAGCAAGGCACGGTAGTGGCAATGAGTGACCTTCATGCAGAAAGTGCCCTTTACGCCAAGCATGAGGCAATCGATGCTCCAGTTCTAAGCATTCCCATCCATTTTGATGGGCAAATGGGAGAGGTACTCATTGTTCGGTCAGCGCAAAGCGAAGCGATCTCGCTCCGTCCGGCGCAGGTGCTAGTGGAATTATTGCTAAGTCAAGCCACAGCAACGCGACCCGATCAGCATGAGCTGAAGAACAAATTTATCCATGATCTGTTGCGCGGCTCTAACGCTAGCGAAGTCAACCTGCTACGAGAAGGTCAGATTTTGGGCATGGATCTCACCCGCCCTCGTGCCGTGCTTTTAATTGATGCCGCTGATTATATTCTGTCTACGATCGCCCTAAGAGAACTGGAACCATCGGCACAAATTTTGCGCCGTGCCCAGCTTGTGATTAGCAGTGTAGTTAGCTTCTTTCACTTACCGAACGATACCATTTGTGCCTATATCGGCGATGGTGAAATCGCGGTACTTAAAGCCAGCAGTACACAAGATTTAGCGGCATGGACGAACGGCGAGGATGAACCAAGACACGTTGATGCCTCTTGGGCAAACCTGATTGCCCTGAAACGAGCTGGAGCAGCCTTGCTCGATCGATTGCGAGGCGACACACGCACCACTATTAACATTGGCATTGGTCGCTATCACCCGACTTTAAAGGGGTTGGCATCTTCCTATCAAGATGCACGTGCTGCACTATCGCTGGGTAAGCGGTTTTCCGGTCAAAATCAGGTTCATTGCTTAGATGGGCTAGGCATTGCTGCTTTTGTGGGTCTTTCCCATGAACGTACCAAGATTGATCTGGCTAGATATTTACTCAGCCCTCTGGATCAGGAATCTGAACTGCTTGAAACGCTGGATGTGTTCTTTTTTGAAAATTGCTGCCTTTCAACCACTGCAAGTCGGCTGTCAATCCATCGCAATACGCTTAGCTACCGCCTGGAAAAAATCACCCTGCTGACTGGACTTGATCCACGTCGTTTTGATGCTGCCATGCAGATTCGGCTGGCTCTCTTTTTACGATCGCTCCACGGTGATGGGCATAAGTTGTGCAAATGCACAGTTGATGAACATTGGGATCAACCACATATTGGGCAAATATCCGATGAAAGTTGCCATGCAGCCATTCACTATAGATAGAGGCGTACTTAAATATGGGCTGTACAGCCAGATATTTGAGTTCTGCTAAAACCATTTAAGCCAGACCCCATCTGAGTTCTATCCCTTAAGAACACTGTTAAAGATGGGAATGTATAGCAGCAGGATGAAGGATGAGAGATGAATCGAAGCCCTTGCTTAAAGGATGCTTTAAGGTTTATGTCTGTCCTAACGTTCTCTTCGACTGCTATAGCGGCGTTTGGTAAGCACTCCTTTCTAGAGAACGGTTTAGTCCGTTTAAGTGGGCTATAACTCTAAGCCCACTACGGCTTGCGGGGTTCGTGTTACAAGTCGTGCAAACTCTTAAGTAAAAATTACTATGTGATCGTCATGCGTCCATTACGCATCTTAACCTGGCATGTGCATGGAAGTTATCTTTACTACCTGACGCAATCCCGTCATCACTTTTACTTGCCTGTAAAACCAGGGCATCCCGAAGGCTATGGAGGGCGTTTGGGAGGACTTCCGTGGTCAGACAATGTGCATGATGTGCCTGCTGAAGCGGTGCGTGAGCAAGAGTTTGATTGTGTGCTGTTTCAGTCGCGCAAAAACTATCAGGACGATCAGTACGAGATTCTCTCGGCAGCCCAGCGCCAGTTGCCGCGCCTTTACCTGGAGCATGACCCACCGCAAGAGCATCCAACCAATACGTGCCATCCAGTTGACGATGCAAATATCCTGTTAGTTCATGTCACACCGTTTAATGCGTTGATGTGGGACAGTCGCCGTACACCCACTTGTGTCATTGAGCATGGTGTTATGGTGCCGGATGTGCGCTACACGGGTGAACTCGATCGCGGTCTGGTGGTGGTAAATGGCTTGCGATCGCGCGGTCGTCGGCTCGGTGCTGATATTTTTGAGCGCGTGCAGCAGCAGGTACCACTGGATTTGGTTGGCATGGGCACAAACGATGGTGGTTTAGGTGAAATTCCACATCTGCAACTGCCTGCCTTTCAGTCACGGTATCGTTTCTTTTTTAATCCCATCCGGTATACCAGTCTGGGGTTGGCTGTCTGTGAAGCCATGATGGTCGGTATGCCGATCGTTGGTTTAGCCACAACTGAGCTGGCAACTGTGGTTGAGAACGGCGTTTCTGGCTATGTGGATACAGATATCGATCGCCTAGTGGCAGTGATGCAGCAGTTACTTCATGACCCAGCAGAGGCGCATCGTCTGGGTGAAGGCGCACGCCGCTGTGCTGAAGAACGGTTCAACATCCAACGGTTTACCCGTGATTGGGATGCTGCGTTTGCACTGGCTACAGGTACGGAGGAGCGGCAACGTGACTCAACACCCCCTACGTTAGTACGAGGTAGAGCATGAAACGACGGCTTGCATTAATTAGCGAACACGCATCTCCCTTCGGTGTATTGGGTGGCGTTGACAGCGGCGGACAAAATGTCTACGTTGGGCAGCTTGCCAAACATTTAGCGGCAATGGGCTATACGGTGGATGTGTTTACGCGACGCGATCATACCCTTTTGCCAGAAATCGCTGACTGGGTTGATGGGGTGCGCCTGATTCATGTTCCTGCTGGTCCGGCAACACACGTTCGCAAAGAAGATCTACTGCCGTTTATGGCAGACTTTACCGCGTATGTGCTTCAGTTTTGCAAGCGTCAAACTGTCACCTATGACCTCATCCACGCTAACTTCTGGATGTCGGGTCTGGTAGCGGCTGATGTCAAGCGACAGTTGGGCATTCCTTTTGTTATGACGTTTCACGCACTGGGTCGGGTGCGCCGTTTGCATCAGGGCAAGGCAGATGAATTTCCTGATGAGCGGTTTGCGATCGAAGACCGCATTGCGGCTGAAGCGAATGCCATTATTGCCGAATGCCCTCAAGATGAGGAAGACTTGTGCCAGCTTTACCATGCTGACCCTAGCAAGATTGTGATCATTCCCTGTGGGTTTAACCCAACGGAGTTTGAGCCACTGAGTAAGCCGCTGGCTCGCGTTGCTTTAGGATTGCCTGCCAATGAGCGTGTCCTTTTGCAACTGGGTCGCATGGTGCCCCGCAAAGGTATTGATACAGTAATTCGGAGTCTGGCGCATCTGATTCAGGACTACCAAACGCCCGCACATTTGATTGTAGTTGGTGGTGATGGTAATGATTTTGACTCACGCATCACTGCCGAAGTGTCTCGGCTGAAAGCGATCGCTGCTGAGGTTGGAGTCAGCGATCGCGTCATCTTTATGGGTCGTCAGCGGCGCGAAATGTTGAAGTATTACTACAGCGCTGCCGATGTATTTATCACAACGCCCTGGTACGAGCCGTTTGGCATTACACCAATCGAAGCGATGGCGTGTGGCACACCTGTGATTGGTGCCAATGTAGGCGGCATTAAATTTACGGTGCGGGATGGCGAAACAGGTTATCTAGTACCACCTAACGAGCCAGTGGCGATCGCTGAACGTCTGGCTTATCTTTATCAGCAGCCTGAATTGCTCTCTACCTTCCGGCAGCAAGCGATCAAACGCGCTAACGCTTTGTTCACCTGGCAGACAGTCACGACTGCAATTGCACGCCTCTACGAGCGCGTTGTTGCGGAGAATCAACCCGAGCAGCGGTCTACTATTAATGCTCTGGTACTGATTGATCGTCGGTTCGATGGTGCCTTAACCGCCCTACAAACATCACGGCAGCAGCTACAGGACTCAATTTTGTCAGCGGCAGCCATGCTCAGTGATTGCTTTCAACAAGGCGGGAAAGTGCTGCTGTGTGGCAATGGTGGCAGCGCCGCCGATGCTCAACACTGTGCCGCAGAGTTTGTGGGTCGCTTTCGGTGTGGAGACCGACCGGGCTTTCCAGCTATGGCGCTAACGGCAGATAGCGCAGTGTTAACTGCCTGGGCAAATGATATGGGCTATGACAATGTATTTGCGCGTCAAGTGGAGTCCTTTGGTAAAGCGGGTGATGTGCTGATCGGCATTAGCACTAGTGGACGATCGCAAAATGTGGTGCAGGCTTTTACAGTGGCGCGATCGCTGGGAATGCAGACGCTTGCTATTTTAGGGGGCGATGGGGGTGAGTTGCGCTTGTTGGCAGACCACTGCCTGCTGGTGCCATCGTCTGAGCCGCAGCATATTCAAGAAGTACAAATTGTCATTATTCATCTGCTCTGTGAACTGGTGGAACAGTGGTTTGTGGCACCGTCATCTGTAGTGAGCCGTCAGCCCCTAGCAAACCATCTTCAGGCGATCGAGCGCCAGCTCGGTAAAGCCATTGCGCCTGACGGTAAAGCCATTGCGCCTGATCAGTTCCCAGCGCCCATCGGCTAATAGAAAGGACAAAAAGTGGAAGGAGACTTAAATTATGAATGAGCTAACCGGAAAAGTAGCACTGGTAACAGGTGGTGGGCGTGGTCTAGGCGAAGCCATTTGCCGAATGTTGGGTACTGAAGGCGCGATCGCGATCGTGGCAGATATTCGTGAAGAGTTAGCTGAAACCATCGCCTTAGAGATTCAGGCAGATGGCGGTAAAGCCAAAGCGATACGGCTAGACGTTTGTGATGAACATCAAGTAGAAGCAGCCGTCGCAGAAATTGTGAGCGAATTTGGTCGGTTAGATATTCTGATTAATAATGCGGGTACTGATGTCACCTTGCCAGTGGATGAATTGACGATCGCCGAGTGGGATCGCGTGCTGGCAGTCAATCTGCGTGCGCCATTCGTCCTTTCAAAACAGGTGTTACCCACTATGCAGCAACAGAAACGAGGGCACATTATTAACATTGCCTCTACTGCATCGAAGCGTGCCTGGGCAAATGCATCTGCCTATCACGCTAGCAAATGGGGTCTTTTAGGCTTTAGCCATGCCCTTCATGTGGAAGCCCGTCCTCATGGGATTAAAGTTACGGCTGTGCTAGCGGGTGGAATGCAAACACCCTTTATTCTCGATCGCTTTCCCGATACCCCTCTGGAGAAACTCCAAGATCCCAAAAACGTTGCAGATACCATTCGCTATGTGCTATCTCAGCCAGAGGCAACGGTAATCCCTGAAGTGATGGTGTTGCCCATGCAGGAATCGTCGTGGCCTTGAAAGCGGTGAGGGGTTAGGAGCTAGGAGTCAGAAGTAGGAAGAAACTCCACGCTGAAAGCCGAAAGCTCAAAGCTGATAGCTGAATTCAGGAGTCAGGAGCCACGAGATGAAGCATCGAGCCGTGTTTTTGGATAAAGATGGCACATTAATTGAAGATGTACCGTACAACGTTGATCCCGCACAGATGCGCTTGACGGTGGGTGCAGGCGTAGGGCTAGAGCAGATGCATCAGATGGGTTATCAACTGATTGTTATTTCTAACCAATCTGGAGTCGCACGCGGCTATTTTCCTGAGTCGGCATTGGCAGCAGTTGAACAACGCTTGCACGCGCTGTTGAAACCATTCAATGTGTCACTGGCTGGCTTTTACTATTGTCCCCATCATCCAGAGGGCACTGTAGCGGAATATGCGATCGCCTGTGCCTGTCGTAAACCGGCTCCTGGTTTATTAATTCAAGCTGCCCGTGACCATGCTATTGACTTAACGGCATCCTGGTTTATCGGCGATATTCTCAACGACGTGGAAGCGGGTCGGAGTGCTGGTTGCCAAACGATTCTGCTCAATAATGGTAATGAAACGGAATGGCTACGTTCAGCCGATCGAGAACCCCATTACATAACGATGGATTTGGCTGAAGCGGCAGCAATAATTGGGAAGGCAGAGGGCGGAGGGCAGAGGGCAGACTTTCCAGAGCGTCAGGCGATGGGAGGCAGAGGACAAAAGGCTAAAGGCTGAAGGCTAAAAGCTGAACTCAAAACGCTTAGAATTGCTGGCTACTATTCAAGACCAACATCCATGTACACGAATTTACCTGGCTTAATCAATACGTTCGTCGATCGCCATATCGTTGTGCTGGGTGAAGCCATGCTAGACAGCTATTTGATGGGTAGTGCAAACCGTCTGTGCCAGGAGGCTCCGGTTCCAGTCGTGACGCTGAACGATCGTAGCGATCGTCCAGGGGGTGCCGCCAACGTGGCTGTCAATCTTCATGCGCTTGGGGCGCGGGTGTCCTTTCTATCGGTGATTGGGGATGATGGAGATGGCGATCGATTGCGGCAAACGCTAGAGCACTGTGGGCTTGAAACCGATGGACTTTTGGTGCAACCCTCTCGCCATACGTTAGCCAAACAGCGCATTATGGCAGCCTCTCAAATGGTAGTGCGGCTTGATCAGGGCAGCACTGACGCGATCGCGCCTGAGATTGAACAGCAATTGATTGAACGACTGCAAGCTCTGGTGCCACCCTGTGATGCTGTCATCATTTCTGATTACAGCTATGGTCTGCTGACCCAACGAGTGATGGACACGATCGCCACCCTCCAAGTCGCTGCACCAACATTGCTGGTTGTGGATTCCAAACGGTTGGCACGCTATCGATCGCTAAGTGCAACGGTTGTCAAACCCAATTACGACGAAGCCTGTCGCCTGCTGACTGACCCAGTGGGGACTGCGGATTCTATGCCTGATATGGGAACTCGCCTTGATTCTATAGCGCGACAGCGTGATCGGCTGCTTGACCTGACGGGAGCCAAGATGGTTATTGTGACGCTAGATGCAGAGGGTGCCATCATTTTGCAACGAGAGCAAGCCCCTCAGCCGATTGAGGCAAAACCTACCACTTGCAGGCAGACAACGGGTGCAGGCGATACCTTTATCAGCGCGTTGACCCTTGCTCTAGCAAGTAACGCCCCTGTCGTGATCGCAGCAGAACTAGCGGTTACGGCAGCGGCAGTAGTGATTGCCAAAGACGGCACTGCAACTTGCTCAATGGAAGAATTGCAAACAGCTAGCGCTGCCCTGCCATTGCAGATTGAACCATTGGCTAACCAGGCATCCCTATGGTGCAGCGGTGCTGAACGTAATCCATCAACAAAGGAGGTTGCATGAGTTTGCAAGAGCCAGGTTTACAAGCGCTCAATTTTCAAGCAATTGGGTTACAAGCGCTGAATGTACCAGAACCGAACTTAAAAGACCAATGGCAACAGGCAAAAAAGATTTTATGTATCCGGTTAGATGCGATCGGCGATGTGTTGATGACCACTCCAGCGATTAAGGCGTTAGCGGGCAATCGCCACATTACCTTACTCACGTCACGATCGGGGGCTGAAATTGCGGCTTTAGTGCCAGAAATTGATCAGGTGATGACCTACGATCCGCCGTGGATGAAGGCAACGTCACCACGTTTAAATAGCCGTCCCGAACTAGCAATGGTGGAAACCTTACGGGAGGGCAACTTTGACGCAGCCGTGATTTTTACTGTGTTTAGCCAAAATCCCTTACCGTCTGCATTGCTGTGCTACCTGGCGGATATCCCGTTACGGCTGGCGCACTGCCACGAAAACCCCTATCAACTCCTTACCAACTGGGTGCTTGACCCAGAACCCAGCAGTGGCATTCGTCATGAAGTGCGTCGTCAACTGGATCTTGTCGCTAGCGTCGGGTTCCACATTACTGATGAGCGTCTGTCGTTACAGGTGCCAGAGAGCGATTATCAACAAGTGTTTGACCATTTATCGCGGCTTGGACTTAACAGAGAGCAACCGTGGGTCGTCATCCATCCGGGTGCCACAGCCCCGTCACGACGCTATGCGGCAGAAGGCTTTGCTGCCGTTGCACGTCGTTTAGTGCTGGATGCCAACTGTCAGGTTGTGTTTACAGGGACAGAGCCAGAACGATCGCTCGTCGAAAGCATTCAAGCAGCAATGGCTATGGAGTCCTTTTCCCTAGTTGGTGTGCTGGATCTGGCAGAAATGGCAGCGCTGCTGGCGATCGCCCCTCTTCTTCTTGCCAATAACACAGGTCCCGCTCATCTTGCTGCGGCTGTGGGTACGCCTGTCGTTGATTTATATGCGTTGACCAATCCGCAGCATACACCCTGGGGAGTGCCCAATCGCGTGTTGTTTCATGATGTGCCGTGCAAGTTTTGCTACAAAAGTCTTTGCCCTGAAGGGCATCATCACTGTTTGCAGTTGGTGACTCCTGATGAGGTCTTTAAAGCCGCATGTGAACTGCTGGCTGGCAGCCCATCCACGATCGAACCAGACCCAATGGCAACCATACTGACCCGACCGGCGCTGACGGTTAGCCTTGAGGGCAATTGTCAATCAGCAACACGGGTGCCAACGGCACGGGAGGTCTGGCGATGACATTGGTAGATGTCTTGATTCCCACCTGTAACCGTCCCACAGCGTTAGCCGTCACGCTGACCAGCCTTATTGCCCAGACCTTTCAGAACTTTCGGATTGTCATTTCTGATCAGACAGAGGGCAGTAATCCCCTTGCGACAGGCGAAGTGCAGGCAGTCTTGCGGGTGCTGCAAGCGCATGGGCATAGCGTTGATCAACACAAGCACTTACCGCGTTGGGGCATTGCGGAACAGCGTCAATTTCTTCTTGATCAGGCGATCGCTCCTTACGTTCTTTATCTGGATGACGATGTGATCTTAGAAGCAAACGTCATTCAACAGCTATTGTCAGCCATTCAAACAGAAGGCTGTGGGTTTGTGGGCAACGCTATGCATGGCTTGAGTTTTCACCAGGATGTGCGTCCTCATGAGCAGGCGATCGAGTTTTGGCAGGGTGCTGTACAGCCAGAACTGGTGAGACCCGATACACCGCAATGGGAGCGATGGCGGCTGCACAATGCGGCAAATCTCTACCACGTGCAGCAGCGTTTAGGATTAGCCGTTAACCATCCACGCAAGTATAAAGTTGCCTGGGTGGCAGGCTGCGTACTGTACGACGCTGACAAACTTCGCGGCATTGGTGGTTTTAACTTTTGGCGTGACCTGCCACCAGAGCACGGTGGCGAAGATGTGCGGGTGCAGCTTGAACTGATGGCGCGTTATGGCGGTTGTGGACTCATACCCTCCGGCGCTTATCACCAGGAAGTACCAACGACGATTCCCGATCGCCTTGTTGCTGCTGACAACGCGATCGACTGGTCAACCGAGCAGCCTTTTTCTAGGAAATGAAGCCAGACGTACAGTCCATTCTCTTTATCGAGTTGCTGGGCGGCATTGGTGACGTGTCGATTGCCCTGCCTGCAATTCAAGCGTTGGGTCGTGCTTACCCACAAGCAAAACTCACTGTTTTAACCTTTGCATCAGGTGGCGAACTGATCCAAAGCGATCCTCTGATTCATGAAGTGGTTTGCCTTAAACCCCAGCCTGATGCACCTCACCTTGCTCGAAGCGCTATTGAGGCAGTGCTAAGACGCCAGTCTTTCGACTTAATTGTGTCGGATACAAACTATGACGGCATTGACACGTTGCTACAGCAGAGCAGTGCCCCTCGCGTAGTGACGAATCTCTGGCGATCGCCGCCACCCAACCAGAAGGTTGGCGATCGCTTTTTGCAAATCCTGCAAGCCGAAGGTTTGATTACACCTGCTGACAGCGCACCCGCGCAACTGCATCTCTTGCCTGCCGAACAATGCCACGTACAGCAGCAGCTTGGCGCGATCGCCCAGCCCCTCGTCGTTCTGTATCCAGATGCCGGGATGGCGATTAAGCGGTGGTCAACGGCAAACTTTGTGCGGGTGGGGCAAGCCTTACAGCAACAGTACAACGCCACGATCGTGGTGCCTATTGGCTCTGATCCTGAGTCAGCACAGATTGTGGAAGCGATCGGCGGTACTGCGAAGGTGTGGGCACCGGGAACCTTACGATCGCTGGCAGCACTGATGGCAACCGCTGCGTTAGTGATTGCAGCCGATACGGGACCCGCTCGCATTGCCGCCGCTCTGCAAACGCCAACCATCACGCTGTTTGGTCCCTCCTGGCACGAGCGTTACGGACAACCCGCACCGCACATCAATCTACAAGGCTACCCAGACTGCCCTGAACGCCAAATCAACAACTTCACCACGCAGCGCTGTTGGTATAGCGGCGAATGCCCCTTCGATCGCTGGCACACTTGCCTGGAGGACATCTCACCTGCCGAAGTCCTAGCTGCTGCCGCGCCCTTTCTACAACCTTTAGCCTCTAGCGTTAAACGACCAACCTCTGAACTCGGTCATTCAAGCTTAGAACTCGGAGTGTCAAGCTTAGAACTCGGAACGTCGAGCTTGGAACTTAATTCTTCGACCTCTAACCTCTGATTGCCAAACGCAGAACTTGAACCATCCACCTCAGAACTCGGAATGCCAAGCCCAGAACTCAACGCTCCCGACTCTAAGCTGCACGCGATCGCCCCGATCCCCGCTGATCGCGCCCTACAGCAGCAATGGTCATCCGTCCGTAACCTCCTGGTGATGCGGCTAGACAACATTGGCGATGTATTGATGACCAGCCCTGCCCTGGGTGCGCTGAAAGCAGCCTTGCCAGCCGCCCGTTTAACCTTAATGGCAAGCCCTGGGGGAGCGCAGGCAGCCGCAGTCTTGCCGTGGGTGGATGAGGTTTTACCGTGTCGGGCACTGTGGCAAGACTTAGGCAAACTAGGGTTTGATCCCGATCGCGAGCAGGCATTCATTCAAACCCTGCGCGATCGCCAGTTTGATGCGGCAATTATCTTCACAAGCTTTAGCCAAACGCCTCATCCGGCAGGCTTTATGTGCTATTTGGCAGGCATACCCTTACGCTTGGGGCAGTCTAAAGAATGGGGTGGTTCTGTCCTGACAACCGAGGTTAAAGCAGGGCTGGATACGATGCATCAAGTGGAACGAAACTTGCGCTTGATCGAAGCCGTCGGTTTCCCCGTCAGCGATCGTAGCCTCCGCATTCAAATACCGACCGCCGCTCAGCACAGTGCAGCCGCAAAACTATTAGAGCAAGGGTTGAAACCCGACGAGCCATACATTTTGCTCAATCCCTGGGCAAGCTGCCAGTCACGTAATTACGCTGCCGATCGCTTTGCGGTTGCAGCCCAGCAGTTAGCAGCAAAAACGGGTTATCGCGTTGTGGTGACAGGTGTAGCGAACGATCGTGCTCACAGTGCGCCTTTGTTGGAACAGTTGGGTACGTGTGCGATCGACCTCATTGGGCACACCAGTCTTGCCGAACTGTCAGCGCTGATTGCTAGAGCAAGCCTGATGTTGAGCAACAACACTTCTACCATGCATCTCGCTGATGCCACTCGTACCCCCAGCGTTATTTTATTTGCAGGCACCGAATACGAATGCCAGTGGCAACCGCGCCATACCGCTGCACGACTGCTGCGCCAGCCAACCGACTGTAGCCCCTGCTATGCGTTCACCTGCCCCTTCAAGCTGGAGTGTTTAGACATTGCACCCGAACAGGTGGTTGAAGCTGGATTAGCGCTGTTGCAGGCTTCTCTGCCCGTTTGTTAGGAATCCGTTCTATCCCTATGGCTCACTTCCTATGGTTCACGTCACGCTGATTGCAGGCACCTATGAACCGACCCGCTGTGGCGTGGCTCACTACACCGATCGCCTCCGCACCAGTCTTGAGCAACGGGGCATTCAATCCGTTGTCATGACGACCCATACTGCTGCCCAAACGGCGAATACACCAGACATTATTGGGGCAGTGCGAGACTGGCGCTTGTCTTCACTGATCCCACTGGTGCGAGCGCTCCACGCTATGCCTACAGATGTTCTGCATATTCAGCACGCGGCTGGGACATATGGCTTTGAACGCGCCATCTTTTTGCTGCCCTTACTGCTGCGGGCAACGGGTTGGCATCAGCCGATCGTCGTTACAGTGCATGAATACGGTTGGTGGGAATGGCAACCCCGCTGGTTACCGCCGCCTCTGCTGGAATGGTTGAAGCAATGGGGTCAGCACCACGGCTGGTGGGATCGAGAAGATGGGTTTCTGCTAACGTGCAGCAATGTCATTATCACCACAAATGCTGATGCTGAAATAGCCCTACGAGAGCGACTGCCAGCCTTGAGCGATCGCCTTCATCGTCTAGCGATCGCGCCCAATATTGATATTGTTCCGATTGACAAAACCAGTGCTCGTCAAACGTTGCGCGAAGTGCGTGGCTGGGCAGCGGAGACAGAAATCATTGCCTTCTTCGGCTTTCTGCATCCTGTGAAAGGGTTAGAAACGCTGCTGCCTGCCTTCAAACAAGTCCTTGCTACCCATCCCCATGCCCGGTTGCTCCTCATTGGTGGTGTGGAAAGTTTGGCATTGGTAGGTGAGCAAGCAACCACCTACTGGCAGCAATTACACACGCGGGTGGCTGCTTTAGAGCTAGGCGAAACCGTTCATTTCACAGGCTACGTGTCTGCTGAAACTGCCTCCTGTTATCTGTCTGGCGCTGATATAGGTGTGCTGCCCTTTAATCACGGTGTCACGTTAAAAAGCGGTTCCCTACTGGCACTGCTGGCGCACGATTTGCCTGTGATTGCAACCCAACCTGACTCCCCTGATCGTGAGCTAGAGAATTGCCTTCGCCTCGTTCCCCCTCGTGATGTCAACGAGCTAGCGATCGCGCTCACTGAACTTTTGCACGATCGTACAAACGGCAAGCAACTGAAACACGCAAGTCGTACCATTACTCAAACTTTGGTATGGGATGCGATCGCAGACGCACATCTGCAACTCTACCAATCAGCCTTGCTAAATCCTGTACTCAATCTTGGTGCGCTTAAACAGTAAAAAGTAACTGGGATAACGCTTTCAGGTAGCATTCCGTATGGTTATACAAGCGATGCAACTGATCATGTAACGATCTGTAACTTTTGGTAGAGTAGGCATCCTTTATGAATCGTTACAGTAATGGAATCAACTGAGTTAAGGAAATCAACCATGCAATCCTCTACCGATAAATCCGTTTTAACCCCCACAGCCGCTCCTGCTTTTAACGGCAAAGACCGCAACGCATGGCTGTTTGGTTGGACTCCTCAAGCTGAACTTTGGAACGGTCGCCTGGCAATGATTGGCTTTGTAGCTTACTTGCTATGGGATCTTGCTGGTTACAGCGTTGTCCGTTTGCTCCACCTCGCTTCTTAAGAACAGTTTCTTAAGGGTATTCACGTTGAACTAAACCTCCAATCTCTAGGCAAATAATGTAGCTGCTAGCCTCAACCCTTCCTGGGTGTTGCTAGCAGCTTTTGTGTGATAACCATTAATCGCAGGGGCGCGGTACATACAGTCGGGGCGATCGCGGCATTGACACGACTTTCTGCCAAATTTCTTCATAGCGCTTAGCCATCTGTAGCGCTGTAAAACGTGCATTTGCCAGTGCTTGTCCCTGCTGCCCTAAGCGTTCACGCAGCGCGGCATCATCTCTTAAACGGCATAACGCAGACACCAGACCTGCTACATCATCTTTCTCAATTAAGATGCCTGTTTCATCAGGAATAACGGCTTCGGCAATACTGCCTACCCGTGTTGCGATTACTGGGCGTGCGGCTAACATCGCCTCCACGATCGCCAATGGAAAACCCTCAGAACGCGACGGCAGCACGAAAAGATCGTACTGATGTAAGCGCTCGCGGGGTTGCTCAATCCATCCTGGTAAGCTGACGCGATCGTGAATGCCTAACTCAACTGCCAGTGCTTCTAAGGTTGTGCGTTGTTCACCTTCGCCCAAAATTTCCACCTGTACGTTGTCTACCTGGGCGATCGCTCGTAGCAAAACATCATGTGCTTTCATTGCGTCTAGCCGCCCCACGCTGCCAATCAATAAGCCATCATGCTGCTTAACTGGCATATAAGGGTGGCTCACTTCAGCAGGCACACCATTGGGCACCGAAAGAACAGTATGCCGACCCAGTGCATAAAAATCTTCCATTCGCCTTGCAGATGCCTCACCAACCGCAACATGGGCATCCACACGTAGGGATAAAGCGCGTGTGCGCCATAGTTCGATCGCGCCCGTCGTGCGTAACGGTAATTGATCCACTCGCACGACTCGCGCATTCGGTAACGATAGTGCTGCAACCAACCCACTTGCACACGCCCACGGCGTACAGAGATTGAAATGCACCACATCCGGCTGTAGTTGATGGAATGTTGTTAGATGTGCCAGCAGCGATTGAATGCCCGTTGCAGGCAGCACAAGCCCTTGAGTCTGAGGACGTTGAACGGCGATCGCGTCTACAACACGTTGTGAGACTCCTACGACAGTAATGGCAATGTCGCTCAACACATGGGCAACTAAATGACCCAGGCTAATTTCTGCGCCACCAATACCCATTGCATCGGTATAAACCACAATCCGAAGCGCAGAAGAGGCGCAGTGTGCAGGAGGCGTCATAGTTGCAATCTTCTCTCGGTCGTTATAAACACCATTGCTTTATAACAGATAGCCTCTACTAAGTAGGAGGGCTAAATTAAGCACCACGCAAAGACTGGGTTTCGACTACGCTCAACCCGCTGGCACACAGGATTAAAAGCATTGAGACTTCGGCATAAGCTTTCGACCTAAGCGCTCAAGCTGAGGGATGCTTAGCCGAACGCAAAGTCTCAATGCACCTTCAATAATTTGCCTAACGATCTGCGGAATCTTTACTACTGATACAGTTGCTTTCCAATTTACTGTTATCAGCAGCATTGCTACAACGTAACCTTGCTACGGCATTGCTTAACAGATGCTCCTCCCTCAGACAGACAACGCCTCTTCCCAGTGATGGACGGATGAAACCGTCATTCTCAGTAGCTTAGAGAGGTGCTTTAAAGGATTGACCCATTTGCTTTTGCTATTGGGATAGGCAACTGGTAAGTCGCACTCATTACAACGTGCGCTAGACAAACAAAAGTAACGAAATCAATCAAATCGATAAAACCGTTTTTAGGAGCAGGAATGCAACTTAAGCCAATAGCACAGCAGATCGTCGCCATTGTTGGAGCCTCAAGCGGCATCGGGCGTGAAGCCGCACTTCGCTTTGCACAACGCGGTGCCAAGGTTGTAGTGTCAGCTCGGAGCGAATCAGGCTTAGCATCGTTAGTTAATGAAATCCACCAGCTTGGTGGTGAGGCAACAGCGGTTACAGCGGATGTCTCTGTCTTTGAACAGGTGCAAGCGATCGCTGACAAAGCCGTTGCTACGTATGGACGCTTGGATACCTGGGTGCACTCCTCTGCAACTGGCGTTTTTGCACCGTTTGAGCAAGTGACACCAGAAGAGTTTAACCGTGTCATTGATGTCACCTTAATGGGACAGGTTTATGGTGCCATGGTTGCCTTACCCCATCTTAAGCGTGAAGGGCAAGGTGCTCTAATCCACATTTCCTCAATGGAAGGGCGACGGGCGCTTCCTCTGCAAAGCCCTTATTCGTGCGCGAAACATGGTGTGGAAGGTTTTCTCGAATCGCTTCGAGTTGAATTGCAGCACGAGGGCAGTGGAGTCAGTGTTACCAGCATCAAACCAGCAGTGATTAATACGCCGTTTTATAACAATGGCTTGACTAAACTGGGCGTAAAACCAACTGGTATTCCTCCCTATTACGAACCTAGCCTGGTTGTGGATGCCATCCTCTATACCGCCGAACATCCCACACGCGATTTTATCGTTGGTGACGTTGGCAAGGTTCTAGACGTTTTGCAACGGGTTTCCCCATCGTTAGTTGATTCCCTGTTAGTGCTGACAGGTTTCAAGGGGCAGAAAACAGATGAATTGAAGTCAGCAGACGCACCAAATAATCTCTACGAGCCAGTAGCAGAACACGATCACATTGAAGGTGACTTTGGCAATCTTACGATACCTAGCGTTACCGATTGGTTCGATCGGCATCCTGCCCTCGGATGGGGCGTTGCCGGAACTGTGGGAGCCGCCGTTTTAGCCCTGCTGGCAAACCAGGCATCGGGTGGCAAGAGTTAAGCAACCAGATGTAAACACGAACTGGCATGGAACAGAGCCAAGTTCATGGAGCTTTGGTTTTAGCAAACGGCATTAACAAACACGATCGCAGGAGAACGTGAAATTATGGAAGAGATTACGACCATACAAAACGATCAACCGTCAGCTTCATCGCCGGGTGATACTGAACGGTGGGCTTCAATCATTGGCGGCGGTGCCATGGTGCTCTTTGGTTTGCAGCAGCGATCGCTGCGTGGCGTCTTGACTGCTATAGCAGGTGGTAGCCTTGCCTATCACGGCGCTCAAAGTGAAAAGAGCCTACCCACTGTCGTCACTGATGCTGTTGGTTTGAACAAGGTCATTCGGGCAGAGCGAACAGTCACAATCAATAAGCCAGCCGCAGAACTCTATGCCTACTGGCATGACTTTGCCAACCTGCCGACGTTTATGAGGCATGTGCAATCCGTTACTGTGATGGATATGCGGCGATCGCACTGGGTAGCCAAAGCCCCAATGGGACAAAGTATTGAATGGGATGCCGATATTATTGACGATCGTCCCAATGAATTAATTGCATGGGCTTCGATCGAAGGTGCCGATGTGGATAATTCCGGTTTTGTTCGCTTCAAGCCCGCTCCTGGCAATCGGGGTACAGAAGTGAAAGTCGTCATCGAATACAACCCTCCTGGTGGCGTTTTGGGCAGTGCTCTAGCCAAACTGTTTGGCGAAGAACCCGAACAACAAATTGGTGACGAACTTAACCGCTTTAAGCAATTGATGGAAGCGGGTGAAATTGCCACTACTGAAGGTCAGCCAGCCTGTAGAAGCTAATGCAACGTTAGGGGATGGGATTCCCTTCCTAACCCCTAATGCAATTTTTAGGAGCCAAATAAACGATGAAAGCTGTTTGCTGGCACGGCGCTCATGATGTGCGAGTTGAAACCGTACCAGACCCCAAAATCCTGAATCCGCGTGATGCTATTCTCAAAATCACGTCAACAACTATCTGTGGATCAGATCTCCATATCTACGATGGTTACATCCCTTCTATGAAGCCCGGTGACATTATTGGTCACGAATTCATGGGGGAAGTGGTTGATGTTGGGCATGAGGTAAAGCAGCTACGGCGGGGTGATCGCGTTGTTGCATCATCGATTGTTGGTTGTGGACAGTGCTTCTATTGCCAGCAACAGAAGTGGTCTTTGTGCGACAACTCTAATCCTAACGGCTGGATGCAAGAACCCCTCTTTGGTTTTGGGACAGCCGCTATCTTTGGTTACTCCCATTTATTTGGTGGTTTGGCAGGGTCTCAAGCGGAATATATACGTGTTCCCTTTGCTGACTTAGGGTCAATTAAAGTGCCAGACCATTTACCTGATGAGCAACTGCTGCCGATTTCGGATGCGTTCCCTACCGGCTATATGGGTGCCGATTTATGTGACATTCAACCCGGTGATACAGTCGCAGTCTGGGGTTGTGGTCCGGTGGGTCTATTCACCATACGGAGTGCTTACTTGCTGGGTGCCGAGCGGGTCATTGCCATTGATCGCGTACCAGAGCGGTTGCAGCTTGCAAGGGAAAAAGGTGGTGCCGAAACCATCAACTATGAAGAAATGGATGCTGGTGAAGCACTTAAAGAGATGACAGGAGGACGAGGTCCTGACGCCTGCGTGGATGCGGTTGGGTTAGAAGCGCATGGGATGGGGCTGGAAGGGTTTTACGACAAAGCTAAGCAGGCAGTACGTCTAGAAACTGATCGCCCTCACGTCTTGCGTCAGATGATTGTTGCCTGTCGTAAAGGCGGCACCGTTGTCGTTATGGGTGTCTACAGCGGCTTTGTGGACAAAATGCCGATGGGTGCTGCGTTTAACAAAGGGCTAACTCTCAAGATGGGACAAATGCACGGTCAGAAGTATATGCCCCGCCTTTTGGAGCATGTTTTGAACGGCGACATTGATCCATCCTTTGTGTTTACGCACACCCTGCCCCTAGATGACACAAAGCACGCCTACGAGATCTTCAAACATAAGCAAGATCGCTGTGTCAAAGTGCTGCTAAAACCCTAAAACTCAGCACTCCTTACCCAGTGCTTATAAGAATATTGCTCTCTATAAGCACTCTTTCTCAGTTCATTTCAACCTTAGATTTTATCGAGGAGTTTTTTGTGATTTATATAGCTCAATTACGTAAATCTTTCAGCGCCTTTTTGGTCGCTGTTGTGTTGCTTTTAGGTTCTCTGTTTGTTGGTGATTTGCAGACGGCTGCGATCGCCGCACCACTGACCCCTGAAGCGGCTGCTTATGAAATCGATCAGGCTACTAGCCCTGATGAAGCTCATTCCCGACTTGAGGATAAAGCCAAGAGTTACAAAAAAGAGCTGAAAGAAGACTCTGCTTACACGAAGCAAGCAGCCAAAAAAGCAACTGGACAAGCCAAGAATGCGATCGAGCGCACGGCTGACAACGTACGCGAGAAGCTCAATTTGGATGAACCTCTACCACAAAGCACCAAAGATTTCTTGAATGACATCAAGCCATAAACACGGTGCTGTTTAACCATCTCAAAGTTCAATCATCGCAAATTTTAACGCACACCTACTTTTTCGCAGAGGACAAACTCATGAATCGTATTGCTCAACTACGTAAGTTTTTCACCATTTCACTGCTTACTGTTGCTTTGTTTCTAGGCACAGCCTTTAGCCATGTGGCTCAAAGTGCTTTGGCAGCTGACTCTCGCTCGACTAATGATGTGTCTAACGTTAAGGGTGACAGTAGCGCCGTCAATCGGTCTTACCACAATCTTCAAGCGGCAACTCAAGACTATCGACGCACCTTTCGCACTGGCGAAGAGGGTGGAACACCTCCGGGTAAAAAATCGCCTCAAAGTGGGCGTAATACCCGCACCAAACAAGCTGCTAAGAATGTAGGCAAGAATACTCGTGGTGCCTTTGAACGTGCGGCTGATGCTGTGAAAGACACCTTTGATTAGCTCCTGGCTACGAGTGCATTATTTCGCCTCAATTAGTTTACTGTCGCTGGGAGTTTGTATTTAATGAAAGCAGTTTGCTGGCATGGTGCCAATGATGTTCGGGTAGATAATGTGCCCGATCCTAAAATTCTCAATCCCCGTGATGCGATCGTCAAAATTACTTCTACCGCCATTTGTGGCTCCGACTTACATCTTTATGATGGCTTTATTCCCTCAATGAAATCTGGGGATATTTTGGGTCATGAGTTTATGGGAGAAGTGGTTGAATTAGGTCCTTCAGTAAAGAACCTGCAAATTGGCGATCGCGTCGTTGTTCCCTTCACCATTTCTTGTGGCAGTTGCTATTTTTGTAGCCGTGAGTTGTCGTCCCTTTGTGACAACAGCAACCCAAATGCCTGGATGGCTGAAAAACTCTATGGTTATTCCGCTGCAGGTTTGTTTGGGTATTCCCATTTGTTTGGCGGTTACGCTGGCGGGCAGGCAGAATATGCGCGGGTACCCTTTGCAGATGTCGGTCTGTTCAAGATTCCCGATGGGCTGACCGATGAGCAAGTTTTGTTCCTGACCGATATTTTCCCTACTGGCTACATGGCAGCCGAAAACTGCAACATCCAACCCGGTGACACAGTTGCGGTTTGGGGTTGCGGTCCAGTTGGGCAGTTTGCTATTCGCAGTGCTTACCTGCTGGGTGCCGAACGGGTGATCGCGATCGATCGCGTTCCCGAACGTCTGCAAATGGCAAAAGAACAGGGTAAAGCAGAAGTCATCAACTACGAGGAGGTGGATGCTGGCGAAGCCGTCAAGGAGATGACCGGGGGGCGTGGTCCTGATTCCGTGATTGATGCGGTTGGGATGGAAGCACATGGCACTGGTCTTGATGCCCTGTACGATAAGGCAAAGCAAGCGGTGCGCCTTGAAACCGATCGACCAACCGCGCTGCGTCAACTGATTGTTGCCTGCCGCAAAGGTGGATATGTTTCGATGCCGGGTGTCTACGGTGGTTTGCTAGATAAAGTGCCCATGGGTGCTGCGTTTAACAAAGGGTTGACCTTCAAAATGGGGCAAACCCACGTTCATCGTTATCTGCAACCACTATTGGAGCACATTCAAAACGGTGATATTGATCCTTCGTTTGTGATCACTCATCCTATGCCTCTGGCTGATGCCCCACGCGGGTATGAGATCTTTAAGCACAAGAAAGATAAATGCATCAAAGTTGTGCTGAAGCCGTAAGGTCAAAACAGCGTTCTGCATCATCAACTTGTGTTGCAGAACGCTATTAAAGACAAATATCTTTGACATTGCTGCAATTAGTGATTGGTTGATTCAGTGGCTAGCATGGCTAAATGCCAAGGTAAATAATCCTTACTCAAGCCCTTTTCTCTAAGGAAAAGGGCTTAAACTCATGTCTTAAATTGTCTGCCAGTTTTCTCTTAACAAGTAACTTTAAGCGGTTTCGATCGCTTCTTTCTAAGGAGCATTCAGGAGGATTAAAGAGCTTTAAGGTATACGTTAGTGCTTTTGTAGCGCTGGTTTTAGCCCTCGCTAACGTACTACAAGACATCAGCAGTAGCTTTCTGCGAAAATATTTAGGTAGAAGGGCAGCAGCTTAGGAGATTTCTGAGAAGAGTGTACCGCTTGTAGGGGGCAGATTTTGCTAGAAGCTTTGCGAATAGCCGATCACATTGGTATCAAAGCTGCCCCTACGGGTCTTTTGTTTGCCAGAAAGCTCCTTGTGTGTTTAACCCTGCTTAGTTAGGAGTCCTTAGCTGCGATCGTCGTTTACTAGTTTGGGCTGAATGGAGGTGTGAGGGCATGACCCAGCAGCAAGCGGCTGAACAGCTTTTTGCAGGCAGTAGTGAAATGGCAATGCTGATGCGATCGCACGACTGGTCGCAAACTCCACTTGGTGCCGTAGAGCAGTGGTCGCAGAGCTTAAAAACCTCTGTGCGTATTATGCTGACCTCACGTCAACCCATGTTTGTTTGGTGGGGCGATGAGCTGATTAATCTTTACAACGATGCGTATAAAGCGATCGTCGGTGGCAAACATCCGCAAGCACTTGGGCAACCCGCCTCTGTAGTGTGGCAAGAAATTTGGGATCAAGTCAGCCCACGGGCAGCATCAGCCATGCTCAAAAATGAGGGCACGTATGATGAAGCCCTGCTGTTGATTATGGAGCGCAACAGCTACCCAGAAGAAACCTACTACACATTTTCCTATAGCCCTGTCCCAGACGACCAAGGTGGTACAGGCGGCATTCTTTGCGCTAATACGGATGATACACAGCGCATTATTGGTGAACGTCAGTTAGCGCTGCTGCAAGAACTGGCAGCTAAAACAGCTGATGCTCGTACCTTTCATCAAGCCTGTACCCTTAGTGCCAGTTGTTTGGGAACCAACCCTTACGACCTGCCCTTTGCCATGCTGTATCTGCTTGAGTCAGATCAACAGCGACTGGTCTTAGCAGGCACTTCTGGTATCGATCATACCCATCCTGCTGTTCCAGCAGTGGTGGATCTGACTGCCAATACAATTTGGTCGTTTGCAGACGTTATCAAGACGCATCAGTCCTGTTTGCTCTCTGATTTAGCGGCAACGTTTGGCAGTTTGCCTACAGGTGCCTGGTCGCAACCACCGCATCAGGCAGTCGTAGTGCCGCTCGCTTCGTCTGGTCAGACAGGGCAAGCAGGTGTTTTGGTCGCTGGCTTAAATCCATTCAGGCTCTTTGACAGCAGCTATCGCGGCTTCGTTGATCTGGTGACGGCTCAGATTGCAGCCAGTATTGCCAATGCCCAAGCATACGAAGAAGAACGCAAGCGAGCCGAAGCACTGGCAGAACTCGATCGCGCTAAAACGGCATTCTTCAACAACGTTAGCCACGAATTTCGCACACCGCTCACGTTAATGTTGAGTCCATTAGAGGAACTGTCGCAGACGCTTGACGAACGGTTGCAACCAGACGAGCGGGAACAGCTACAGTTGGTGCAGCGCAATGGGTTGCGCTTGCAAAAACTGGTCAATACGCTGCTAGATTTCTCTCGGACTGAAGCCGATCGAGTGCAAGCTATCTATGAGCCAATTGATTTAGCCAGTTTTACGACCGAACTTACCAGTCTTTTTCGTTCGCTGATTGAACGAGCAGGCATGACCTTACAGGTTGATTGTAGGACCTTGCCGGAACCTGTGTATGTCGATCGCGAAATGTGGGAAAAGATTGTACTCAATCTGCTTTCCAATGCGTTTAAGTTTACCTTTACAGGCGGCATTACCGTTCGCTTACAGCAGGTTGATGATGCCGTTGAGTTAAGTATTGAAGATACAGGAGTCGGTATCCCTGCGGCTGAATTGCCGCAATTGTTTAAACGGTTCCATCGGGTCAGTGACACACGATCGCGCACCTATGAAGGGACTGGCATCGGGCTGGCTCTGGTACAAGACCTTGTTAAGCTGCATGGTGGCACAATTCGCGTTACCAGCCAGGTCGATCGTGGCACAAGATTTACGATCAACCTTCCGCTTGGCTCAGCGCATCTCCCGCACGATCGCCTTGGGGTACGCACCTATACACCCACTGCCCTAAGAGCCGATTCTTACATTGAAGAAGCGTCGCGCTGGTTACCAGCAGTGGGAAATGGGGAATGGGGAATGGGGAACGTGGAAGAGCTATCGACCCCTACTCCCTACTCCTCACTCCCTACTTCCGTTCGCATTCTTCTGGTTGATGACAACGCTGATATGCGGGGCTATGTGCAACGCTTGCTCAGTGTGTACTGGGAGGTTGAAACCGCTAATGATGGTTTAGCAGCTCTGGAAGCCATTGCCCAACAACCTCCCGGTTTGGTCTTGAGCGATGTGATGATGCCCCGGCTCGATGGGTTTGGGCTGCTGCGGGCGCTTCGTGCTGATGAACGCACCAAAGAGATTCCCTTGATTCTGCTGTCGGCTCGTGCTGGAGAAGAGTCACGCATCGAAGGACTCGCAGCAGGTGCTGATGACTATTTGACAAAGCCGTTTTCTGCTCGTGAATTGCTGGCAAGAGTAGAGTCATGTTTGAAACTGGCACAATTACGACGAGCCGCAACACAGCAGGAGCAGGTACTTCGGTTAGAAGCAGAACTGGCAAAGCAGCACGCTGAGACGATTCTCTCTAGCATTAATGATGCCTTTTATGTCCTCGATCGCGATTGGCGTTTTACCTACGTGAACAATCGCTTGTGCGAGATGGTTTCAATGGAGCGTGACCAGGTGCTTGGTTACTGCTTTTGGGACTTGTTCCCAGATACTGTGAATACTGACATTTATGTGCAATTTCAGCAAGCGTTCCATGAGCAAACGCCGAGCCACGCTGAGTATTTTTATGCAGCGTGGAATCGTTGGTATGACCACCGGGTTTATCCATCATCTGATGGGTTGACTGTCCTTGGCACTGATATCACCGCTCGCAAGCAGGCTGAGGCAGACTTGCGTAAATCGGCACAGCAACTTCGTGCCATTTATGACGGAACAGATGCCTACGTGGTACTGCTCTCACCCGATGGCACGTTACTCGAAGCCAATCGTGCATCACTTGAGTTTGGCATTAGCCAGCACGATGACGTGCTTGGGCTACCCTTTTGGCAAACAGAATGGTTTCGGTACACGCCAAAGGCACCGGAAAGAGTGCGACAAGCCGTGATACAGGCAGCAGGCGGTGAGTTTATCCGTTACGAAGCACCCATCATTAATCCATCGGGTGAACTGAGCACGTTTGACCTTTCGTTCTACCCAATTACGAACGAAGAGGGCGATGTCATTCTAATTCTGACAGAAGGGCGCAATATCACCGATCGCAAACAGGCAGAAGCCGAACTGCGCGAAAGTGAAGCACGTTTCCGGCAGATGGCAGACAGCGCGCCTGTGCTGATCTGGATGTCTGGCACCGATACCCTTTGTTATTATTTCAACCAGCCGTGGCTCAACTTTACAGGACGGATGATCGAACAAGAGAGAGGTAATGGCTGGGCAGATGGCGTTCACCCCGACGACTTCCAGCATTGTTTGGCAGTCTACGTCACTTCTTTTGAGGCTCGCCAACCGTTCCAGATAGAGTACCGTCTAAAGCGCTTTGATGGGGTGTATCGCTGCATTGTTAATTCAGCCGCACCCCGGTTTACAGCCGAAGGCGACTTCCTAGGCTACATTGGTTCCTGTATTGATATTGAAGATCGTAAGCAAGTCGAAACCGCACTGTATCAGAGCGAAGAGCGCTTTCGACTCTCGACCTATGCAGTGGATGGTGTGGTCTATGACTGGGACTTAGAAACGCATCAGGTCTATCGTTCAGAAGGCTTATATCGGCTGATTGGTATTCATCCCGAAGATGTCCCGGCTGCAAGAGAGTGGTGGGCTGAACGCATCCATCCTGAAGACCTGGCGCACATTCATGCTGTAATCACTCCTGTTTTTGAGAGTGATAGCGATCGCTACGAGTTTGAATATCGGGTGCGTCATCGTGATGGGCACTGGCTCAATGTTTGGGATCGAGGCTACCTCATCCGCAATCAGCAAGGGCAGGTAAAGCGCGTCGTTGGCTCTACAACTGACATCACCAGTCGTAAGCAGGCTGAACAAGAACGCGAACATTTGCTCAACCGAGAACGCCTCGCACGGGAAGAAGCAGAAGCCGCCAACCGGATCAAAGATGAGTTTTTGGCAGTGCTATCGCATGAGCTACGATCGCCCCTCAACCCGATTCTAGGCTGGTCGAAAATGCTTCGCGCTGGCAATTTAGATACAACACAGACGGAGCGCGCGCTAGAGACGATCGAGCGCAATGCTAAATTGCAAACTCAACTGATTGAAGATTTATTAGATGTCTCTCGTATTCTCCAGGGCAAATTGAACCTGAATATGGTTCCTGTCGATCTGGTGTCTTCGATTGAGGCAGCGCTAGAAACGGTGCGATTAGCAGCAGAAGCCAAGTCGATTCAAGTTCAAACCATGCTTGATCCTTCAGCAGCGCACGTCTTAGGCGATGCCGCTCGTTTACAGCAAGTCATCTGGAATCTGCTTTCCAATGCCGTTAAATTTACACCTGAAGAGGGGCAGATCGAGGTGCGGCTATCCTTAGTGACAGTGCCTCAAGCAAATAACTCTGGACGTCAGACGACTTACGCCCAAGTTCAAGTGGCTGATACTGGTAAAGGTATTGCTCCTGATTTTCTGCCCTATGTGTTTGAATACTTCCGTCAGGAGGACGGTAGAACCACCCGTAAATTTGGTGGGCTGGGCTTAGGGTTGGCGATCGTGCGTCATTTAGTAGAACTGCATGGCGGCACCGTTCAAGTTGCTAGCCCAGGCGAAGGACAGGGTGCCACTTTTACAGTAAGGTTGCCGCTTCTCAAGGAGAGTGGCGCAAGACAACAGGCACAAGAAGATGCTTTGCCAACACTTGCTGCCAGTGCCCAGCCGTTACAAGCAGTCAACGTTTTGTTGGTTGATGATGATGATGATTCACGCAATTTGATTACTTTTACGCTGAAGCAGAGTGGGGCGATCGTCACCCCAGTGACCTCTGCTGCTGAAGCACTAGACGTTTTGAAGCAAACGCGCTTTGATCTGTTGATCAGTGATATTGGGATGCCAGAAATGGATGGCTATACGCTCATGCAGCAGATCCGCGCTATGCCGCCAGAGCAAGGGGGAAACATGTTGGCGATCGCGCTCACTGCGTATGCCGGAGAGTATAACCAACGCCGAGCGATCGCAGTTGGCTTTCAAAAACATATCTCGAAACCAGTCGAGCCAGATGCCCTAATCAGCATCGTTGGCGCAACGTGTGCCTCAAACCTAAACGGCACTGCCACAAACTATAAACGGTCAAATCTACTCCTATAAATTCCGTAGTTAGGAGCGCTAAATTAGCATTACTGAGAGATCAGATTTCGACTGCGCTCAACTCGCCGACACGCAGAACTAAGAGCCTTAAGACTATCCTATACAGGGCAGGGAGGGACATTAATGAAACATCCCCACCTGATGCTCTACAGCCTGCCTGGTATAGCAGTCAAAGAAAATGTCAGGACAGACCGATAGCAATTAAAGAGAACGTATAGAACAGACATAAACCTTGAGGCTTCCTTTGAGCAAGGGTTTCGATTTATCCCACCACAGAGCGGAAGCAAGCTACATCCTTTATCCGTTTGCTATAAACTCTGAAATCTCCTTTGAAGAAGGACTTCTATTTGTCCTTCATCCTTCATCCCTTTGCCATACCAGCGCTCTCTCCTAACAGCGTTGAGCATTACGCCGACGGTATTTTGTCAATCTCCGTCGTCGCATGAATCACCAATTTGCCTTGCTGCGCCTCTAAGGTGTGAACTTGAAAGGAAGCAACTGGAAGCTTAAAGTTTCGCAGATCTAGAAGGCTAGCAATCTGGTCAAAAATAGCAGTGGTCAATTCGTCTGTTAGACCCTGCCCCTCAGCAGACAGAACGTCTAAAGCAATGCACTGTCCATTTTGCTGCACCTTCGGAACAGCAGTGGCAGTAAGCTGTTTGCTTTCACCAGACTCTACAAGCAAAAAATCAGAGTTAACAACCAGTTGATTGTTACCAGGTAGCGATACTTCTGCTTTCTTAACGTCGATCGTCACTAGCTGCCCCTCAACTGTCATTTTCAAACCACATAATTTGGCTTGAACAAAATCAGAGCTAAGCGCTCGGTTTAAATCGCTGTCTAGTAAAACAATGTGAGCTTCAGCGTTGGTCGATTGGTTGAATTCAATGTTGCCAAAAATAGCGCTAAGAGGATTGATTGAAATCTTGTCTGTGTTAATTTCCAGGGTTTCCATCCGCAAATCCTGTTTCATTACCAGACCTTTGCCGACGATCGTCACGGAGTCTACTTCTCCTTGCACCAGCTTTACCGGATTCGTCCGAATATCCACATCAACGTTTTCGGCTTCATCCAGTTGGCTTGTCATTCCTGCCTCTACAATTTTGCTGAGGGCTTGTTCTCCCAGGTCAGGGCTACCTGCGGTCATGTCATAAACTCCTGTCGTGTCGTTTGTAAATAAGATCATTCCTATGTCAGACCTGACTGACTAACAGAAATGAATGTCTCAAGCTGTATTTATAGCGGTTTCGAGTTGGGGATCGCATCTGCTCTTTAGGCAGGTTTCGCGTCACGCCGTGAGCTAAAAAATCTGTCTACATTAATACCAATGCCAAAAATGCTGGTTATGGATTCCCGTACTTGATCCTTCTCAATCCTCTTATAAAAGAGAAAGCTATAGGCAGAGGAGGCTTAATTGCAGCGTGCAAAAGGGGAGTTAGTATAACTTGTCAGCCTTATGAGTAGCTGGGCGCAATTATTGATAAGACCCATTTCAATTGCACGTTCGATTAAGCGCTCACGCCAAAGTTCCAAGGCTCTCAGCCCTGTTGGTAGGTGGGTTGAGCGCAGCCGAAACTCAGGATGCGTCAGGCAGGCAGAGCTAACAGGTTTAAGGTTTAATCTTTGAAAACTATGTGGTTTTTGGCATCTTGGGCGACCTTACCTTGCTCTTGCAACTTGCCTAAGAGCCGGGTCACGGTTACGCGTGTGGTACAGCAAGCGCTGGCAAAATCCTGATGCGTCAGGCGCGCACGCAGTCGAGTACCTTGCTCTACGGGTTGCCCGATCGCTTGCTTTAGCAAAACCAGGAGGCGGTTTAACCGCTCTTCTACGCGCATCTGCCCGTTAATGGCGAGCAAGCTTTCGGTCTGCTGGAGCCGTTGTTGGAGCGATCGCAACACTGCCTGAGCTAACGGAGGAGACTGCGCCACCTCTGAAAGCGAGATTGCCGCCAGTTTGACATCAGAGAGCGCCACTGCCTGATAAGTCTGCAACGCCGTCAAGCTTGAACCAAACACCATTGGTTCGCCTAACAGCCCTACTAGCATCTCTTCTCCTCGATCGGACAAGGTCGTGATTTTAACTACTCCATCGATGACGAGCCAGATTGTCTGAGGCTCCAATGGAATAACCTCTCCTTTGCCAAATTGCACCAGTGGACGATCGAGCGCAGGATCATAGTGAGGATGGGCTAACGCAGCTTCTGCTCGCTTGCGCTCCGTCACATCTCGCACTAGCCACTGTATAGACCCTAATTCGCCATTTGGTTGGCGAAGTACATTTACCGTTAGAGTCGCAGGAAAAAAGCTGTCGGACTGACGACGAAGCCGTACCGAAAACTCGGTTCCATTGTTCGCTCGATACTGCTGCATTACTTGCGAAAGCTTGACTTGAAACAGCGATAAATCTTCTGGGTAAATTAAACTTGTAAGCGACTTACCAACTAACGCGTGTGGCTGTGCATTCACCAAGGCAGCACCCACACGATTTACTTCTAAAACGACAGCCTTGGCATCGGTTACAAAGCAGCCATCTGGCACAAACTCTAGTAAATCTAAATAACGTTGACGTTCGGCTTCAATCTCCGTTTGAACGATTGCTAACTGCTTCGTTTTATAAGCGATCTCATCGATCGCGCCCTCCAATGCCTCCGAAACAAGACCAAGCTCCATCAAAGCGCTGGACAAAAGATCGTGAGAGGGCAAGGACGAATCATTAGCATTGCGATATAGCTCTAGCGATCGCTCACCAGCTAGCTTTGCACGTCGGCTTAAAGAATTAAGATTGCTCATACATCATTTGCCCGCACTATTCAAAATTCGGTAGCCCCTATAGCTAAACAGTATCCTTAAGAAATATTTGTTTACACTCTCTGAAGGCATAGAAAGACCTGTTTGAAATGGCGGCTTTAACAGTTGGTTTCATCTAACATTCGTACAATATTTAAACCTAGAATGTAAAGGCTGAAAGTGTACATAAACACCGATTAACGAAGCCAAAAATTACCTGGGTTCAGCAAAGTCAGTTTTATCTTTTTGTAGGGTTTGCTAAAGCAATATTTATCTTTTTTGTTTGAGCGCCAAAATTGCATTTGTTACCTTTTTTCGCTAGAGTGTTAGACTATCTGCTGCGATCGTCCAACTAGTTCCGCTACAATTGCCACAAATTGATCAATATCGGTTGGTTTCACTAACATTCGTTGAAAGCCTGCCGCCAAAATTTGTAGCTGCGTCTGCTCATCTGCAAAACCTGTAATTGCCATTGCTGGAATCTGCGCGTTTGGTGCTACTGGTAGCGCTCTCACCTGACGAAGTAGTCTGTAGCCATCAATATTTGGCAACCCAATATCGCTAATCAGTAAATCAAAGGGTATTTCTTCCATCGCCGCCATTGCGGCTTCAGCAGACGCTTCTGCGCTTACCACAGCACCCTTCTCTTGGAGCACAAAAGCAAACAACGACCGCGTATCAGGGTCATCATCCACTACCAGCACGCGCAAACCGTCTAAAAGAGGAAAATCGATTGGTGTTATAGTTGCTCCATCGTTAGCTAGTTCGGTTTGAGACATGAAACCCCCTGTAGCGACACACCTATAAAAACTTTTTCAGAAAAAGAAAATCCCCCCGCCGAAAAAACGAGGAGGACGTCTATCCGAACTAAAATCTCTTCCTGAGGATTGACTCAGTGCAATCTGAAAAGGAGCACTATAACGGCACAAGATAGTCTTAATTAACCCCCTTTAAATTCTCCTTAAAATGATTCACCATCAAGAATATTCTGTACTGGTTGTCGATGATGTTGCCGACAATCTACTTTTGCTGCAACTTGTCCTTGAAATGGAAGGTTATCGGGTAGAGCTAGCAGATAGTGGTGCTGAGGCACTTTCAAAAATCAAAGAATCGCCACCCGACCTGGTATTACTCGATGTCATGATGCCTGAAATGAATGGCTTGGAAGTGACCCAATGCCTTCGTAAAAGCAGAGAGCTTTCGTTGCTGCCGATCGTGCTTATTACGGCTGATCGAGATATCGATGTCGATCAGGCGCTAGCAGTGGGAGCAAACGATGTCATCAATAAACCTGTTGATATGGACGATTTGCTTGCAAGAGTTGGCAACTGGTGTCCCGCAACCTAAATCTTTTGTTGAAAAGGAGCATACTCTGATAGCGACGGTGGTGTCGGTACGGTTTTAAACAAAAGCCACGCTACTTTCAGATTCTTCTTTTAACTGTTTGAGGCTGAAGCATCAGGTGCTCGTTTCACCTTTTGCCGATGAGTTCTAGCTCAACAAATTACTACCATAGGCACATTACGTCGCGGAAGGATTGTAGAGCCAGGCAAACTCATCTCGTACCATCTGGTAACACTCGCAGGAAAAAGCTTCTAACCCAGAGCGATCAATGATCTTAATGTGACCGCGAGTGTAGCGAAGCAACCCAGCCTGATTGAGTGTGATAGCAGCAACGGTTACACCCGCTCGACGGACACCAATCATCTGAGCAATAAACTCCTGCGTGAGGTTAAACTCGTCCGCTTGCACACAGTCTGACACCAACAGCAACCAGCGGGCTAACCGTTCCTCAGTTGTATGAAACCGATTGCACACACCCGTTTGCGCGACCTGGGTAAAAAGTGCCTGAAAGTAGCGGAGCACCAATTTTTGAAAGCTGTCACCGCGATCGAACTCAGCTTTTAGGGCGGTTACACTCAAACGCCACGCTTGACCGGCAATTTGGACAAACCCATGATGGGCTTTGGTCTTGCCGCTAAGTAGTGCTGGCAGACCTGCCATGCCTTCACGCCCAACCATACCTGCTTCCATAATTGAGCCATCTTCCATTGTGATCACTAATGAAACAACAGCACCCCTTGGAAAGTAAACATGAGTGATTGGTTCACCTAGATCATAAATAGTCTGGCGCAGCGGGAGATCAACCAACTCCATGTACTGCTGAAGTCTCTGATAATCTTCGGTTGGCAGCGCTGCCAATAAAAAATTCTCTGATGTGTTAAAAGCTTGAGCATTAGACATAGTAAACCTTCCCTATAAAGCCCTTCGAGAAAAAGACATCGACGGCACAAGGAAAAGAGTGTAAAGCTCAACCCAGGAGGTCATAAAATGTATTTTCTAATTAGATTCAAATAAAAAATCTAGCTCTCTGCTCTCCTTTGCAGAGCAAAAGCTAGCTTATCTCCTTTAAAGAGGGAGGTCTGTACGGTGATAGATAGAGGAGTAGTTGACCTAATTTGAAAAGAGTTGGCGTAGACGTTTTAAACGTTCTATATCCTCATAACTAACGTTAGAAGTTAAATAAACTTTAGAAGCCGGGTTGAGCGCAGTCGAAACCCGCCGACACATGGGGCTAGAGCCTTGAGACCTTGACAGGAGCTTTCGACATGGAGCTGATAAATAATTACGCCTAACCGCTGATCATTGAGGTTGTAAGTTAAACAAAATTACTTGATTTTGGAGAGATGTAAAGGACTGTGAGTAAAGCTAGTAAATACATATCTCTGTAAACAAACGGCTACTCCTTACAACAATTGCTTCTAAAACCTTACAATGCTCAAAAGCGTACAGACGAATTTTTTAGAGTGTGCCAAGAATGAAGCCGACGCAAGTGAGCGGCTTCTTCTATGTTGTTTTATTCAATTTTTCTGATTGAAGAGTCAGTCGAACTTCGTACGCTGGATCAAGAACGTGTAGCGATCGCGCGACGAGGACGCTTAATTTCGACCCAGAAGGATTATAAAACTGCTAAAGAAGTTGGCTATTGCTGGCAAAAGAAAAACAGCTACTCTTTATCGACTTTACAGTACTAGAGCCATAGCCAACTGATAGTAATTAACGGGAGAGCGCGCGCGCTCTAGCGACAAGTTAACTGTAAAAAAGCGCACCACGCCCCTTCAACATTCAAGAGCGTAGCAGTACAAAAATCCAGAACTAAGCTGAACTGCTACTGCCACGCCCTCTGATAGCAATTTCCTTGCGATACGCTACAAAGCAAGATCCCCTCAATTCCCTTCTTGAAGAAGGTTGAGGGGATCAATGGGAATTATCGAAACGCAAGCGCTTTGCAATCTGCGGCGGCAGGTTTTTTCCGTATAGCCGCTACTTCAGCCGCTAAAGCTACTCTATAGCCGCACGGGTGGATTCTTAGGTTGAGTTTGCGCTGGGGCTTTACCTTTTGCACTAGGGTCTGCAACGTACTCAAAGTTTTCGTCCGAATTCCAGGGACCGCGCTCATCTTTCTCCCCGTTGGTTGACAGGTTAAAGTAAAGATCAACGGTTTCATCGGGTTGAATGTTGCCAAAGAATGGATCATCCAATTTGCCCAACGATTCCAGTGCTTTCATAAACATCTTGGTGTGAGAAATTTCTCGCGTCAACAGATGCGTCAGCGTTTGCTTGGTTCCTTCATCAGTTGCCAGCTTGATCAGTTCTTCGTAGGTCTGACGTGCTCCGGCTTCTGCGGCAATATTAGCTCTCAGATCACGCACAATGTCGCCACCTTCGTTCAGGTAGGCTGCCGTCCATGCGCTTCCCTGGCTATCGAGAAAGTGGGGACCCATACCGCGCACAGCAAACAACGTGCTTTTGTAAGCCTCTGTTTGATCGACGTTTTTGGTGTGTCCTTCGATCAGTTTGCCCACCATTTCAAGATGGCTAAATTCTTCGATCGCGATGTCTTGCAACATATCGCGCATACCAGCATCTTCAACGTGGAACGACTGCACCCAGTACTGCAATGCTGCCGAAAGTTCGCCAGTAGCGCCACCAAATTGCTCTAGCAATAGTTGAGCGTACCGAGGATTTGCTTCCTTAATGTCAACGTTATGGATAAGCTCTTTCTTGTGAAAAAACATGGTTTCCTCTCCATACAAATTTTAGATTTAAGCTGTTTTGAAAGTCTGACAAAACGGCTTCTCCCGAACTCACTCACGATAGAGGTAGGAGTTTACTAAAACATGAGTCTACAGGTTGAGGTCGAGGCATCTAAAGGAAGACGTAAGAGCGAGCTTTTTTGCGCTACGTCTGAGCGCCACTTGCACTTTCAGGCCGTGACAGTAACAGCGATCGCCCTCCATAGTCCCTCAGTCGCTAAAGAGAGGAAGCGGTCGCCTGTGCTGGGCAAACGCTACTCGATCGGAAAAACGTCCTTAAAGAGTCGTCGAATAGTTTCCCTGGCAGCGCTAAAGCCACCGTCGAAGTAAATGCCGCCAATGACTGCTTCCAGGCTTTCGGCAAGCACATACGGTTGATCGTAGGCACGCTGCTGCTTTTCGCCAATGCCCAGCTTCAGCACATAGCCAATGCCGATCGCCTGACTAATTCTTGCCAGGTTTTCTTCGCGCTCTAGCTCGATTTTTCTGGTGGTGATGTCTTGTCGCGTGTCGGAGCCTGCCCGAATCAGCAGTTCTGTCAGCACGGTTTTCAGCACGGCATCGCCTAGAGTGCGGTAAATCTCTTGGTCGTCACAGTGCTCATTTTTTTGACGTTGCTCTAACGCATACGCTTTGCGGGTCAACGCTCGCGTCAGAATGCGCTTATCAAAGAAAAAATAGCCGAGTTGTTCTTCGAGGACGGTGGACATTTGGGTTAGAAGGCTAAAGGCAAAGGGCAGAAGGCAGAAGGCAAGAGGCTAAAGACTGAAGGCAAGAGGCTAAAGGCAAAGGCGCTAGTAGTCAGAATGTATGCAAAACTCGAAACTTTTCATCCTTGATAATTTATCCTTTATCCTTTCCCACTTTATCCTTTCCCACATGCTGCACGGTTTTATTCCACCCGATCGCTTCTTTGCTTACCTGACATGGACGGATATTCAGGCAATGCCAGACAAAGACAATGTAGTGATTATCCAGCCTGTTGCCGCGATCGAGCAGCACGGACCGCATTTACCGCTAGCCGTTGATATAGCGATCGGGCAGGCTGTTATTGGCAAAGCCCTACAGCAGCTACCTGTTAGTGTGCCCGCTTATGCGCTGCCATCACTGTACTACGGCAAATCAAACGAACACTGGCATTTTCCAGGAACAATTACGCTGAGTGTCCAAACCTTGATTGCAACGCTGATGGAGGTCGGCGACAGCATCTATCGTGCAGGCTTTCGCAAGCTAGCGTTTGTTAACTCCCACGGAGGGCAGCCGCAGGTGATTGAAGTGGTGGCACGAGATTTGCACCAGCGCTATGAAGATTTTGTCGTGTTGCCGCTGTTTACGTGGCGAGTGCCCAATATGGCAAACGAGGTGCTCACTGCCAAAGAACAGGCGTTAGGCATTCATGCGGGTGATGCCGAAACGAGCCTGCTGCTGTCAATCTTGCCGGAACAGGTGAAGATGGAACGAGCGATCGCAGAGTATCCTCACGGGCTATCGGACGCTAGCTTGCTGAGTATGGAAGGGAACTTGCCGTTTGCCTGGGTAACGCGCGATCTCACCAAAAGCGGTGTTCTGGGCGATCCCACGACGGCTACCAGGGAGAAGGGCGATCGCATACTGGCATCACTTGCGGATGGCTGGGTACAGGCGATCAAAGACATTTATCACTTCCAGCAACCGCAGGCATGGAAGCAATAATTCGGTAGGGACGTTACATGTAACGTCCCTACCATTCATTCAAAGAGCCGAAAATAGGGATACTGAACAGGTGCGCCCGGTTCTTTATCCAAGTCAAAATTAATCACGTCCCAGCAAGGGTTTTCCTTGGGATCGGGACTAAACTCGACGGGTAGCCCATACAGGCGCGGTCGCTGAGAATCTGCCTGCCCCCGCCAGGGCGTGCTGCGCTCTAGATAAGTGCTGATCAAATCTTTGTAGCGTAGAGCAATGATGACGCGGGTGGCGCGATAGCCCTGGGTGTAAAGTCGATCGAGCGCTTCATGAATTTCAAACCGGATGCCGTCTGGGTGAGTATGCTGCCGATACCACTCGTTTTCCCACTGCCGCCAGTGCCGCCCAGATTGCAGATGGACTAATTCGCCTGTTTTAGGGTCTGACTCAAAAGCGCCGTGTCGCTGGCACAAGTAAGTGTCTGTGAGCGTCAACGCCGGAATGGTCTGGCGGCAGTGCGGGCACTGAATCTCCGGTCCAAAGATTGGATATTGCAAACTAAGGTTAATCATCAAGGACGGATATGCCTGTTCTTATGCGTCACTGCCAGTGGCTTTATTATACTCTCTAGGTTGCTGTCGCCCCTAACAGCAATTTTATAAGTCCTTTCTTTACGATCCTTTACTGTGACTAATCAACCCCAACCCTATCCTGCTTTTTGGACTGTTCCAGACTACTCTCAAGCTGCGTTTGTTGCTGCCAACGCAACGGTTATTGGGCAGGTGACGATCGCCGCCGGAGCAAGTATCTGGTACGGAGCCGTTGTGCGCGGTGATGTAGAGGCGATCGTCATCGGCGAGAGTACGAATGTTCAGGATGGCGCAATCTTGCATGGCGATCCTGGTAACCCAACGGTCTTGGAGGATCACGTTACAGTCGGACACCGCGCGGTCATCCACAGTGCTCACGTTGAACGTGGCTGCTTGATTGGCATTGGAGCCATTGTGTTGGATGGTGTGCGAGTTGGTACAGGCAGCATTGTCGGGGCAGGAGCGGTGGTGACAAAGGATGTACCCGCCCGATCGCTCGTTGTTGGCATTCCTGGCAAAGTGCTGCGACAGCTTTCGGATGTAGAAGCAGAAGAACTCATCGACCATGCCAAACGTTACGAAACGTTAGCGCTGGTTCATGCTGGAAAGGGTACTGACTTAGGATTTACGTCTAAGGGCTAGGAAAACGGAGCCTTTTGCGTAAAAATGGAATATGAGAATCATTCAAGAATCTTTAAGAGAGAGGCTCCAGACATGGACTTAGATCTTCGCATAGTGGTTGTGCTGCTTCCCATTGCTGCGGCGGCTGGTTGGGCAGTGTTTAACATTGGTCAAGCTGCCCTTCGGCAGTTTCAAACATTCACTTCTAAAGACTAGACTGGCTTAATCGCTTGAGGTTTAGCAAAAAAGCGATCGTCTTTCTTTAAGAAGGGCGATCGCTTTTTTAAGAAAGAATTTTGGCAAGAGGTTGAGTCGTCAGCCAGTGGATGATAGGAACCAGTAGTTTACGGCTGCTTCCGGTCACCTGTGCGATCGCTAGCAGGTTCGCTGGTGTTTGGCTTTGCTTCCTGTGCAGGTGCTGTGCTAGCAGGCTTCGGCTTGCTCGGCTGTGCCGGCTTGCTTCCAGGCAACGTGCTTCCAGGCGTACTAGCAGGTTGTTTGGGCACGGCTGAACCGCTACCAGGCGTTTGATCACTTTGCACCGTGAAGGAAGCAATGCTTTGCTCAAACATGGCTAGCCGCTGCTGATAGTCGCCCGATCGGGTCGAGTAAGCGACTGTCCACAGCATTGTGCCCTCTTTGATCACGTAAATCAACTGCCGCAGCCCATCTGCTTGAGTGCTAGACGGTACGCTTACTTCTGTTACCAAGCGTCCAGCTGGCTTTTGACCCACCTGCACTGTTTTGCGCTCGATCGTTCGCATTGGAGTCGGCAATGACTTCATTGCTGCATCAAGGTAGGCGTCTACCGTGACCGTTTCTGGCACCTTAACCGCGCTCACGACCACGTTAGTAATGCCGCCACTCACATCAGGCTTTGGATCTACCGCAATTAGCAGGAACGTCTCAGGGTTTTGCTCTACCATGCTGGCAATTTTCTCGTAGTCTGAACCCAGCGATCGAATGCCTTTAATCAACGTCTGCAAGCCTGTCGTGTTAGGGCTACCGCCGCGATAGTTTTCGGGTAGCGATAGCTCAAGTCCGGGTGCCTTAAAGGTTTGCCATTTTTGTGTGAGTCCTGCGGCACCAGCAGGATTCTTCAAGCGAATGCCAGACGTACCCGTAAGTCCACCTGCCCCAGTGGGTTTGGTCGGTGCGGTAGTTTTTGATGGTTTTGCCTGAGCCTGAGCGGGTTGGGGCATTACTACTCCCCCCGGCAATGATCCCAGGCTTAAAAGGAGCAAGCCAACGCTCATCAAAGTTTTTTGCATAATCCTCGATCGCGGTTTTTGTTTAGTGCACTGCTGATGCTTTTGCCTTTAGACACATTATGAATGCAGCTCAACAGTCTATCGAAGTCCCTTACATACAATCAGCAACATAAAAGAGCTTTTCTTATCTGTCCCCACTCCAGCAAGCTCTGAGCCTTCACTCCTCATTCCGCATCCCCCCATCTCTCTTCCTTATGGCAGAATGAGTTGGATACGACACCAGGCAAGTCCCTTACTCTATTTCTTCCCTAACCTATGGCTACTAAGTTTGTTTTTGTAACGGGCGGTGTCGTTTCTAGCATTGGCAAGGGGATTGTAGCAGCTAGTTTAGGGCGCTTGCTCAAGTCGCGGCAGTACTCCGTTTCCATCCTGAAGCTTGATCCCTACATTAACGTTGACCCAGGTACGATGAGTCCCTTTCAACACGGTGAGGTGTTTGTCACCGAAGATGGTGCCGAAACAGATCTCGACTTGGGGCACTACGAACGCTTCACTGATACGTCAATGTCGCGGCTCAACAGTGTGACAACGGGCTCAATCTATCAGGCAGTGCTGAATCGAGAGCGCCGGGGTGATTATGACGGCGGCACTGTGCAGGTAATTCCCCACATCACTAACGAAATTAAGGAACGGGTACGGCGCGTTGCTAAGGACACGAACCCTGATGTTGTCATTACCGAAATCGGCGGAACAGTCGGCGATATTGAGTCGCTGCCGTTTCTCGAAGCGATTCGCCAGTTTCGTAAAGATGTCGGGCGACAAAATGTGCTGTATATGCACGTCACGCTGGTGCCCTGGATCCCTTCCGCAGGGGAAATGAAAACAAAGCCGACTCAGCATTCAGTCAAGGAACTGCGATCGATCGGTATTCAGCCCGATATTCTTGTTTGTCGGAGCGATCGTCCCCTGCCGCCGGGACTCAAGGAAAAGATGTCAGGCTTTTGCGATGTGCCGGCTGAGTGTGTGATTACGTCTCAAGATGCCAGAAGTATCTATGAGGTGCCGCTGAATCTGGAACGTGAAGGGCTGGCGCATCAGGCAATTGAGCTTCTGCAACTGGAGCAGCGTCAGCCCGATTTGACGCAATGGGCAACACTGGTCGATCGTCTGTATAGCCCCAAAAAGACGGTCGAAATTGCGATCGTTGGTAAGTACGTGCGTTTGAGCGATGCGTATTTATCGGTGATGGAAGCACTCCGCCATGCCGCGATCGCGCTTGATAGCGACCTCAACATTCGCTGGGTCAATGCTGAAGCTATTGAAGACGACCATGCCACCAATCATTTAGAAGGCGTTCAGGGCATCATCGTCCCGGGAGGCTTTGGCATTCGGGGCATTGATGGCAAGATTGCGGCGATCGAGTATGCACGGACGCACCAAATTCCGTATCTCGGTCTATGTTTGGGCATGCAGTGTTTGGTCATCGAATGGGCGCGGCATATCGCCAACTTGCCCGATGCCCACAGTGCTGAGTTTTCTACTGAAGCAAGCAATCCTGTGATCAACCTCTTGCCAGAACAGCAAGACGTGATTGACTTAGGCGGCACTATGCGGTTGGGGCTCTACCCTTGCCGTCTGTCGTCCAACACCCTTGCCTTTAAGCTTTATCAAGAAGAGGTCATCTATGAGCGGCATCGCCACCGCTATGAATTCAATAATGCTTACCGGAACCTCTTCACCGAAACAGGCTACACCATCAGCGGCACCTCGCCCGATGGTCGTCTAGTTGAGATCGTCGAATTGTCGAAACATCCGTTTTTCATCGCAACTCAGTTCCATCCTGAGTTTCAATCACGCCCAAGTGCGCCCCATCCACTGTTCAAAGGGTTTGTCCAGGCAGCATTGGCGCTCTCAACGGCTAGTGTAAGCGATGACAACAGCCATGCACAAGCACAGGCGAGCAGCTCAGAGCCAGTGAGTGTAGCGCTGTAAGCCTTATGGAAAGGGTTGCTTAAAGGCGGGCTTGCACCATTTGAGCAAATATCTCACGGTTGTTCTTCAAGTTTCTGGGAAGACCTTGCGGATACGTTTGGGTAATCAATGTTTGTAACCGCTTCACACGATTATCGGGGCTAGGGTGAGTGCTAAAAAAGGCTGGTGGTCGTCCATCTTGCCGCGTGACTCCCAAGCTTTGTATCAGTTGAACAAAGCCTTGCGGGTCATAGCCTGCTTCGGTCATAAACCGTAAGCCCAGTCGATCGCTCTCCAATTCATCATCACGTCCGTAGCGCAGACTCACCAGTTGCTTAACTGTTTGTGCCAGTACTGCCGCTTTGTCCTGGCGATCGTTTGTAGTGGCATTAATAGCAGAGACTGGTAACTGGCTAACCGGGTGCTTTGTTAGATGCTCGGCACCATGACGCGCCACCACATGACCGATTTCGTGACCGAACACGGCTGCCAGTTGTGCTTCAGAGGTTAATTGTCTCAGTAAAGCAACGGTAAGAAAGACCTGCCCTCCCGGTAGTGCAAAAGCATTGATGGCACGCGAGTCACGCAATAGGTGAAACTCAAAGGGATAGGGGGATCGGAATGCGGTCGATCGCTCCACGATCTGCTTACCGACCTGATTGACATACTGCTGAAGCAGAGGGTCAGGATGCAAGCCATTATGTTGAGCCACCATCTGCTGCCGTGCTTCTAGCCCTAATACTATTTCCTGTTGCACCGATAGCTGCACATTTTGCTTCTCGCCTGTAATGGGGTTTTCAGCGGTGCTGCTACAGTAGTTAACCAGCCCAAGCAGAACGATAAGAAGCGCAATACCTAACCGAACGAGCGATCGCACAGCGTTACTCTTCAATGATTCATTGAGAAAAGCACTATTTGACGAAAGGATAGCAGAGGCAGGGCGGACAAGAGTGCTTTGACTAACGCAAAAACCGAGTTTCTTTAAACATTAGACTGTTAAGCCTGACGTTTAGAAACTCGGTTTTCTTCAATGTGCTACTGCGATCGCCTCAAAAGGCTAGGACAGACCAAGCTAGCTGTTGCGATAGCCGTTACACAGTGGCAAAGACTGGGGTAGGAGCAAAGTAAGCATTTTGCTCTGCCCGCAGCTTATCGGAAAGGCGATTTGGCGGCAATTCCACATCGTCATAGGTTAGCGCCCGGTCTTTAGGAAGATCGCGCTTCAGTCGGCAACCCTCTGCCAAACCCATAGGCAAAAGATTCTCCGCCTGCACAACCTCAGAGTTTTCGCACTGTCCATAGGTCATGTAGAAGCCAATGCCATCTAGCGTTTCGCCTGCTTTCAGGTCAATCTTGGCAACGGTAATGACATCGACAACAGGGGCAGCGATCGGAGCCATGACAGCATCATGAAACAACACGACCCGCGCTACGGATAGGGGCACTTCAAAGTGGCAGAGGTGATACGGTGTGTAGAAGCTGTACAGCGGACCTTCACCCAACTTGTAGAGGTTGAGATAGTGCCGCTGCTTGGGATCGTCGTGGGTGCCAAAAACAAAGACACCAGGACCCGGCTTTGCGCCCACTACATAATCGACAATGCCGCCCAGAGATTTGAGTTGGTCAATGTCATACATACTGGTCATTTCATCGACGTGCCCAGAGAAGTCGTAGCCCAACATCCCGCGTTTAGCAACCTTCATCCCCGTTGCGTTAGCCACGATCGCCTGCTCAAAGGAGATTTTGCTACCGTCGGCAAAACTGGTGACCATATGCGCCTGTTGCCCCCACTTCTTGGCAAACCCTTCCTGGGTAGTAGGGTTGCGATACGGGTCTTGCAAGCCTTTGATATTACCACAGAGCAACGGTGTGAGACCAATGCTTTTGACAAAGCGGTAAAGGTTGATCTCGACACCTGGTTGATCGCCATCACAAGCAGAGAGCACTACACCCGCGCGATCGGCATAAACCTTGAGGATGGGTCCGATGGTGCCATCGAGTTCAGCATTCATCAAGACAACGTGCTTCTTGTGAGCGATCGCCTCTAGCACCACTGCGGCACCAAACTCGATCGTGCCCGTGACCTCAATCAGCGCATCAATCCCCTCGGCGCGGCACAGCAACATTGCATCATCCGTTACCGCATACTTACCTTGTGCAACAGAGGCTTCTAAATCAGCAACCGTGTTTACAACCTGGAAGGTTTCGATACCCGCTTCTGTATAGGCACGCTTTGCCCCATCCAAATTACGGTTAAAAATAGCAACCAGCTCCATCCCTGGCACCGAGTTTGCAATCTGGTTTGCAATGCCACGACCCATAAAGCCAGCACCAATCATGCCAACTTTAATGGGCTTTCCTGCTTCGGCACGTGCTTTCAGGGCAGTATCAACAATAAACATGAGTAATCTCCTACAAGAATCTTTTAAGTGGCGCAAATGTTCTTAGTGAACTTGAATTTCCTGCTTATGCTGCGGGACAACGCTAGAACGTTGAGGACTAGTGAAAAAGCTGAAAAGAAAGTGTTTGAGCAGCCCCTGCACCTCTCCAACTTGCCAACCGAAGCTAAATAACCAGTTAGAAAAAGCTGCTCTTTTTGACACAGGAGGCTTGTGTAAGAGATGTTGCAAAAGCGCGAATGTCCTTCTAAAGAGCTCAAGCTTGCCCATCCCAACCCCATACCGCTTCCGAATTAATGGGTTGTCTTCACCCCATCGGCGCGCTTGACGATAAATATCGCGCCATGTATGACGAATGCGATAGTGAACGACAATCTGAGGCGCGAAGTGGAGCGGAATACCTGCAAGTTGCACTCTAAAGGAATAGTCCATATCCCAAGCGCAGGGGAAGGAGGTATCAAACTCGCCGACTGTTTCGTAGACAGAGCGTTTCATACCCAAATTACAGCCATAGGCAAAAGAAAGATAAGGCTTGTGCTTTACCACTATAAGTGCCTCTGATTGAGCCCCATTGCCATTAGCTTCAAGAATCCAGGGTTCGTTCAGCCGGGTGTACTCCAAAGCACCAGCTACGCATTGGTGTTGAGCAAGCGCTTCTGCCATTTGAGCTAACCAGTCTGTTGCAACTTCGTCATCTGCCTCACAGAAGGCTACAGCATCACCGTCTGCCGCCTGAACACCAGTGTTATAAGAGTGAGCAACGCCTAGTCTCGGACCAGGAGGTGTGTAAGCATTGACAATGCGTAGGTGTGGTAGGCGATCGCGGTAGCCCTCAACAATTTCCATTGAATGGTCAGTTGAGCCATTGTTAACGACAATGAGTTCCCAAGTTCCACCCCACTGTTGTTTTGCCAGTGACTCAAGTTGAACCGCGATCGTCTTCTCACCGTTGTAGCAGGGCAAAATTACACTTAGCTTCATGCCTTTCCTTCTGAAGAAAACAGTGTCCTGAAGGCAAATAATGCATTTTAGCCTTTTCGCCTAGGCTGGAACCGCTTCAAATAAGGACCAGGCAGCATCCTTTTCAGAAATGACCGTTACGGGAAGGGGCCATTCGATACCGAAGGCAGGATCGTCATAGCGCAAGCCGCGCTCGTAGCCGGGAGTGTAAAACTCACCCACTTGATACACGACTTCGGCATCGTCGGTGAGCGCTTGATAACCGTGGGCAAATAGTTCTGGCACATAAAGCGCCCGTCGATTTTCTGCCGTCAATTCCACGCCAATGTGCTGTCTGTAAGTGGGAGACTCAGGACGCATATCAATGATGACATCGTAGATAGCGCCCTTTGTGCAGCGGACTAGCTTGGTTTCGCAGGCGGGTGCAACCTGATAGTGCATCCCTCTCAGCGTGCCTGCCTTGTAGTTAAAGGACAGATTGCATTGAGCAACAGTTGGCTTCAGTCCGTGGTCTTCAAATTCTTTGGCGCAGAAGGTGCGGGCAAAACCACCGCGATCGTCGTTACGCAGCTCCAAATCAAGAATAAATGCGCCTTTTAGCTTCGTTTCTGTGAATTTCATTACTTGCTCCAAAAGAAGTCTTTGTCAATTTGTTGGGTGCGAATCAGGTACTCAAGCTGTTTCAAACGAGTAAAGCCGCGTGACTCAAAGACTTCTTTCGTCATATCAATGCGGGTAAATAGATCGAAAAGCTGCTGGGCACCACGTTCGGCATTCCAATCGCACTTAAAGCCTGGTAGTTGCGTATTGATTTTCTCGAAGGAAACGCGATAGCTGCGGTTGTCAGAGCCGCTATCGCCAAAGCTTAATTGACAGCCTTCAAACACGCTGGCAATGATTTCGGCAATTTCTTTGACTCGGTAGTTATTAGTCGTATCACCAACGTTAAACACCTGATTGTGCACAATGTCGCGGGGTGCTTCTAAGGCACAGGCGATCGACTTGGCAATATCTAGCGCGTGCACCAGCGGTCGCCAAGGTGTGCCGTCGCTAATCATTTTAATTTCTTTCGTCGTCCAGGCAAGACCAGCCAAATTGTTCAGCACAATGTCAAAGCGCATCCGGGGAGAAGCACCAAAGGCAGTAGCATTCCGCATGAACGTGGGCGAAAAGTTGTCATCCGCGAGTGGCTTCAAATCCCGCTCTACAAGCGTTTTGCATTCAGCATACGCAGTCTGAGGATTAACAGGCGTTTCTTCAGTGGTCAGACCGTCGCCGCTAGCAACGCCATACACACTACACGAAGACATATAGACAAAGCGCCGTACACCCGCTGCTTTTGCCAGTTCAGCCAGCCGCACCGAACCTTTATGGTTGATGTCATAGGTAATAGTTGGCGACAGTTGTCCCGTTGGGTCGTTGGACAGTTCCGCCATGTGAACGATCGCTTCAATACCCGCCAAATCTTCAACGGTAATGTGGCGAATATCTTTGTTAAGGGTTTTAGCCGTTAAGTCTGTGCCATTGTAAAGCCAGCCAACTTTATAGTAGCCAGTATCAACCGCTGTGATTTCATGCCCACGCTCCATCAAGAGGGGAGCCAAGAGTGAACCAAGATACCCTTCTGTTCCAGTAACCAGTACTTTCATTGCTTCTTCCTAGTAATCAATGCTAAACGTTGACGGTGGTGCGTAAGTGCTGTGGCGCGGGGATTTGCGCAACAATGGCTTTGCCAATTTCAATGGATGAGGTTGCTGCAGGAGAGGGCGCGTTGCAAACGTGAACAGACTGCTGACCTTTGATAATCAGAAAATCATCAACCAACTTACCATCGTTCATGAGTGCCTGTGCCCGAACGCCTGCATGAGTAGGCACAACATCCGCCGCTTGCACTTCTGGGATTAAACGCTGCAAGCTATGGACAAAGGCTGCTTTGCTAAAAGAACGAATGATCTCTTTAATCCCTTCATCAGCGTGCTTGGCAGCCAATTTCCAAAAGGCAGGGTAGGTCATCACTTCAGCAAAGTCACCCAGGTCAAAGTCGGTCTTTTTGTACCCTTCGCGTTTGAGACTCAGCACTGCATTGGGACCAGCATGGACGCTGCCGTCAATCATGCGGGTAAAGTGAACGCCTAGAAACGGGAAGTCAGGGTTTGGAACAGGGTAGATGAGACCTTTAACCAAGTAGCGTTTTTCGGGAGTCAGCTCGTAGTACTCCCCTCGGAAGGGCACAATTTTTGCCTTCGGGTCAACGTTACCAAGTTTGGCAATACGATCGCTGTGTAAGCCTGCACAGTTAATCACAAACTGCGTTTCAAAGGTGCCTTGATTAGTTTCAAGTACTTGACCAGTCGCCGTTTCAACAATCTTTAGAACTTTAGTGTTAAGTCGTAAATCGCCACCGCTCAGTTGAATGAGTTCAGCGTATTTTTGACAGACTTTTTTGTAGTCAGCAATGCCTGTAGAAAAAACCTGTACTCCGGCAATGCAGTTAACATGCGGCTCAATTTCACGCACTGCTTCAGCAGTCAGGCGAGCGACTTTAATATCATTCTGCAAGCCGCGCTGATAAAGATTCTCCAGCAACGGTAACTCTTTCTCTTCTGTGGCAACAATGACTTTGCCGCAGACTTCGTAGGGGATGTCATGTTCCTGGCAAAAGGCAACCATTGACTGGGCACCTGCACGGCAAAACGTTGCCTTAAAGCTGCCTGGTTTGTAATACAACCCAGAGTGGATTACGCCACTATTGTTACCAGTTTGATGAAAAGCCCAGCGACTTTCTTTCTCAAGCACCAATATCTTTGCATCTGGGTAGCGCTGACTCAAGGCGACACCCGTAGAAAGACCGACGATGCCACCACCGACGATCGCAAAATCGTACATAAATTCTTGTCCCTGCTTAAGTGATAGCTAAACCCTTATCTCGCCAACGCTGCTAGCAAAGCAGTCGTATTTCCACCAAACTTTCTACCAAACTTTCCAGGGTGCTTTCCCTTCTTTCCATAGCTCGTCGAGATACATTTTGTCTTTAAGCGTGTCCATTGGTTGCCAAAAACCGCTGTGTCTAAAGGCACTAAGCTTACCAGCCTGAGCGATCTTTTGCAGAGGCTCATGTTCCCACATCACAGAGTCATCAGTAATGTAGTCAATCACTTCTGGTTCGAGAACAAAATAGCCACCGTTAATCCAGGCACCATCGCCACCTGGCTTCTCATGAAATTGATTAATTTTGGTTTGTTCTTTTGACAGTGAAATCGCACCAAACCGTCCGGGAGGCTGTACGGCGGTAAGGGTTGCTGACACACCTTCTGCTTTATGAAAGGCAACTAATTCAGTGATGTTGACGTTACTTACCCCATCACCATAGGTAAAACAGAAGGTTTCATTGCCGACGTGCTCTTGCACACGCTTCAGCCGTCCACCTGTCATCGTATTTTCACCAGTATCAACTAGCGTGACGCGCCAGGGTTCAGCTTTACCGGCATGAATGTTCATTTGATTAAAGCGCATATCAAAGGTGACATCTGACATACGCAAAAAGTAGTTTGCAAAAAACTCTTTGATAACGTAACCTTTGTAGCCGCAGCAAATGACGAAATCATTGATTCCGTGGGCAGAGTAGGTCTTCATAATGTGCCAAAGAATGGGTTGTCCACCCACTTCAACCATTGGTTTTGGCTTAATAGTCGTTTCTTCACTCAATCGTGTACCCAAGCCGCCTGCCAAGATTACTGCTTTCATGCAACCACCTTTTGAAAGTTTGCGACGAACTGACCCGTGCTCATAGATTGAATAGTAATCCTAGCGTTTAATGATTTCAGTAAAGGTATGGTAATTTCGATGACTGCTCTATGAAGGAAATACAAAGATGTCCGTTTATCTACGGAGTATTCCTATCTGTGGCGGCTTTAGTCATGCAGCTAGATGAAGTTACTAACGTAGTTAGTGATTTCGGTAAAGGTATGATAATTTCAATGGCTGCTCTATAAGGGCAATCAAAAGATCTTCGCTTACCTACGGAGTATATCTATCCGTACCAGATCTAGTAAATATAGCCATGATGAAGCTACTAGTATAAGCTGATAGAGTGTGAGCGTATAGCTCCATCTTTTGACTGTTAGTCTTCAGCTTCAAAACCCCTACAGTCTGTTGCCATAAGTAAGCGAAAAATTAGCTAAAGAACCTGCCAGTCTTTAAGCTCTCTAGTTGCTTCAATCTGCAATCGCCATTACCATCTGACGCTTGGCGTGAATGTTTTTCATGTGTTTCTTCACCGTATTATGGGTGATGTAAAGCTCTGCAGCGATCGCTTTGTAGGAGTAGCCAGCACGGTAACGCAGCCAGACTTCCAGTTCACGGGGGGTGAGTCCGTAACGCTGCCCTTCACCGATCGCCGCCTGCTGCACAGACTGAAGCCGATCTTCTAGCGTGATCAGTAAGCAAGGGCGCTGAAAGCGTTCAAGGGTCAGCCATTGTGCTCGTACACGATAGGAGTCCGCTTGACCTGTAGTGATTTCATCTTCGATCGTCAATGCTTTATTGGGATAAAGATTAAGGCTGCCGATCAGGCACTGACACGCTCGCCAGATTTCTTGAGGCACGCGATCGGACTGGGCGATGCCTTTTGTGAGTTGATCGCAAATGTGGCGAGCGCGATCATTTGCGTGTATCCACTCACCTTGTTCAGACAAAATCAAGACGCCATCAATAAAGCCTTCCAGTACAGCTTGAAGCAATGAGGGTTGTTTTGTAATCGCAATGACGGTATCCATCGTGAGTTCATTGGGGGCTAAAGGAACAGCTCATGCGAAGGCTACGCACTCAGCCTCAGGTACGCGATCGCAACTAACGGTGAAGCCGTTTAGCTGCCACTGGTGATGAGATGAGCTAAGCACTTAACAGAGGTGCGAACTTTGTTTAACTTCCTTGAAAAATCAGCCCGTTTCGGAAGCGGGGACGATCGCTTCATAAAAGTACGTTGAATACATTAAGCTTTGGTTGAGACGCTCTAGACCCGCTATGCCAGACGCAAGGACGTTAGCTGAAGCCGTGATTACAACGCTGACACAACGCTTAACGGTAAGTCCACAAGCAGCGGTTGCCCTTACCCTCGCTTTAACAGCCGAGGAACGAACGCGATCGCGCTACCGCTTTGAAAGCCTGGATGGACAGTCGGTTTATCTTCAGTTACCCAGGGGTACTGTGCTACGCGATGGCGATTTTTTGCAGTCTGACGATGGCTTTGTAGTGCAGGTGAGCGCCAAACCAGAACCTGTTTTAACCGTCACGGCTGAGAGTGAACTGCCGTTGCTGCAAGCGGCATATCATCTCGGCAACCGCCACGTACCGCTAGAGATTATGCCAACTTATTTGCGACTGTCTCCTGATCCTGTCTTGCGCGCTTTATTAGAGCATCGAGGTCTGCACGTTGTTGAAGAAGTTCAGCCATTTCATCCAGAGGCGGGGGCTTATGGGCATGGGCATTAAGGGAGGAGAAGAGTGAGGAGGTGAAAGAGTGAAAGAGTGGAAGAGTCGTATTTTGTGCCGCTTCGTTAGAGGTTTTTGATTGCGTTTTGTCAGCTAGTTACTTACGTTTTGTCAGTTAATTACTGATCACTGAAAGCTGAAAACTGACTGCTCATAGAAGGGTTTTGATTGCGTTTTATCGGTTGGTCACTGAATCGCTGAAAGCTGACTGCTGAAAGCGCATGGAAGGATAGAGAAATGGAAAAAAACAATCATCAGGGTGCATTGCTGCGGTTGTTGCAGTTAGCGAGTCCGGCGTTGCCAGTTGGTGCTTACAGCTATTCTGAAGGACTTGAGGCGTTAGCTGAGGCTGGCAGATTGAGCGATCGCGATGCGCTTGAAAGCTGGCTAGTGCAGGAGCTTCGGTATGGTGCTATTCGTGTTGAAACGGCGGTCATGGTACGTGCCTATAGAGCGTGTCAGCTAGACGATTGGGATGCTTTGGGCGACTGGAATCGCTGGCTATCGGCAGCGCGTGAGACGGAGGAGTTGCGACACCAAAGTTTGCAGATGGGGCGATCGCTCTTGCGGCTGTTGCAAGATTTGCACCTTGTAGAGCTACCGCAAAGTATTGTTTTACAAAAAGATGGCTGCCATTTTGCGATCGCCTTTGCCCTTGCAGCGGTACGATGGCAGATTGACCTGCCTTCAGCCATGCTGGGCTATTTGCATAGTTGGGCAAGTAATCTGGTCAATGTCGGTGTCAAGCTGATTCCACTGGGGCAAACAACCGGACAGCAGTTACTATTGCAGCTTCAGCCTGCGATCGAAGATGCCGTTGAGGCGGTTTTGCTGCTGCAAGATGACGACTTAGGCAGTTGCAGTTGGGGATTAGCCTTGGCAAGCATGGCGCATGAAACTCAGTACAGCCGCTTATTTCGGAGCTAGATAGTCAAAAAGTCAGCAATTAGCGGTCAGCGGTCAGCATGGCATTTAACGCTAAAAGCTGAAGGCTAGAAGCTGAAAGCTAACCCAGAGTATTGATAAAGCAAAGGCGATCGCTTCACTTCTGACTACACTAAGAGATGTCGTTTCCATGCTGTGCGAATGCTGATAAATCGCTTTTTTGTCGTGCTGTTCGCGTTGTTGCTGACATTCGGTATGGTTTCGGTGCCAGCACAGGCGGTTACAGGTGCCAAATACTCTTCTCAATATACGCCGCCGCCTTCTTACAGCAATGCTGAACTAGCAGGCAAAGATTTCTCTGGGCAATCGTTGCGAGTGGCAGAGTTCTCGAACGCCAATCTCAACCGCACGAATTTTGCTCATGCAGATCTGGCTGGGGCGGTCTTTAGCGCTTCGACGATGACGGAAACGAACCTACACGGTGCTGATTTGACTCAGGCAATGCTGGATCAGGTGAAGCTATCGCGGGTTGATCTCAGCGATGCCGTTTTGGTGAATACGATGATGCTCCGAACCGTTTTTGAAGCGGTGAATATCGACGGTACTGACTTCAGTGACGCAATTTTAGACAAAGTGCAGATTCGAGAATTGTGCGGCATGGCAAGTGGGGTGAATTCTAAAACGGGTGTGGAGACGCGGGAGTCGTTAGGGTGCAGGGAATAAAGAAGAGGGATTGAGGGATGAGGGATGAGGGATGGTGATTAAACGTGTGGGTGTGATCGGTGGTGGGCAACTTGCCTGGATGATGGCAGGCGCAGCCGCTAAACTGGGTGTTGAATTGGTGGTGCAAACACCGTCTCGTGATGATCCAGCGGTAAGTATTGCGGCAGGGGTGGTTCTGGGGGCGATCGATGATGCAACGGCGACGGCACAACTGGCGGCTCAATGCGATGTCATCACCTTTGAAAATGAGTTTGTCAATCTGGAAGCACTTTCACAACTGGTAGCGCAAGGAGTCTGCTTTCGACCAGGGTTGGAGTCGCTAAAGCCACTGCTGGATAAGTATCATCAGCGCTGTTATTTACAGAAATTAGGTCTGCCAACGCCTCAGTTTGCGGCTTGGGATAACACCTGGCAGCAAGCGCTAAAAGAACGCGATCAAAACGTCCCGGTCTCTTTTCCGTTTGTGCTAAAAACCCGTCGGCATGGGTATGACGGTCAAGGCACGTTCATTATTAAGGATGCCCAGGCATTGAATGCGGCGCTGGCGCAGTTGGAGGACTCTCAGTTATTGGTAGAGGCGTTTGTGCCGTTTGAGCGGGAATTGGCAGCGATCGCCGCTCGTTCCACTACAGGCGAGATTGTTGTCTATCCGATCGTCGAAACACAGCAGGAGCAGCAAGTATGTCAGCGTGTCTTTGCGCCTGCCAAGCTGAGTGCGGTGATCGCTGTAGAAGTGGAAGCGATCGTCCAGACGCTACTCGATAGCTTGCAAGTGGTTGGCGTGTTTGGCATTGAGTTCTTTCTCACTGCTGATAGCAAGGTGTTGGTAAACGAGATTGCGCCACGCACGCACAACTCAGGGCACTTCACGCTGGATGCGTGCGAAACATCTCAATTTGAGCAACAGTTGCGATCGGTCTGTGGTTTGCCGTTAGGTAGCCCAGCTATGCAGTCGCCTGGAGCCGTCATGGTCAACCTTCTGGGCTATGAGCAGTCTCAAAGTGACTATCAAGCTAAGCGACAGCAGCTAGCCGCGATGCCGAAGTCTCATTTGCACTGGTACGGCAAAAAGGAATCTCGTCCAGGGCGCAAGCTAGGGCACATTACGGTGCTGCTGGAAGACGCACAGCAAGGAGAGGTGATCGCGAGTACGATCGAAGCCATCTGGTATGGCAGCTAAACGTTAGCAGCTAGTGCAGCCCTAATAGATAGCAGCTTGCGGGCTGTCAAACCGATTAGGCTTTTACCTTCAGCCCTCATCACTGATGTGTCCATTAGAGGTCGATTTTGGCTGGTTTAGCGACTGACATTGGGCGATCGCGGCGTTGTGGGCTGCGAGATACTCTTTGCCGCCCAGCATCAAATCGCCATAGTATTCGTAGGGAGCCTTGCCATAGATTGGTAGTGGATCGTCGTCGGGATAGTCTTCCTTCGCTTCTTCGATCGCGGCTTTCAACTGTTTCACCGTGAGGCGTTGAGCAGGAAAGTAGTGGAGTGCGGTAGCGGGGCGGTTAAAGTGCGGCAGCGACGGGTCAACGATGCAATCCTCCAGTTCCAGCCAACTGTGCTCGATCGGCTTGTGTGGCTGCCCGGACACGGCTACAAATCCCTGTACGTAGATTGCGCCTTTTGTTGCCAGTGCAGCACGGTAGGCATTGTCAAACGGTGCTTTGGCTTTGCTTTTGATGCTAGTAGACAGCGCTATCGACTGCTCTGCATCCAACGGTTTGTTCATGACGATCGTCTAGAGTCCACTGCTCTAAACAATAGCGCTTCCGTTGAGGTGCCGTCGAATCGTTGCACTATCTGCTCTTGTGAGACCTGTAACTCTTGTCATAACGGTGCTGTTGCCTGCTCCACAGGGCTCATCCCCCCTTGTCCACTTCAACATCTGTCACAAGAGGTATAGCAAACGTAGGCTAGTAGCGAGATTATGAATATGTGAGGAGTACGAATCGAATACAGAAAGCCCCTGAAGTCGAAACACGGCAAGACGCTCAGGGGCTTTTTGTTGCTTGCCTAAATCGTTGGATTGTCACAATACTTTTTGGTTGTCAGTGCTGTAATCCTTGCTCTAATTGTGCTGTCGTCTGCTTTACACACGTAATTCACACTTGCCCATCTCAACATCTGTCACATGAGATATAGCAAGCGTAGATTGGTAGCGAGATTATAGATGTGTGAGGAGTACGAATCGAATACAGAAAGCCCCTGAAGTCGAAACACGGCAAGACGTTCAGGGGCTTTTTGCTGCTTGTTTGAAGTGATCGTGCTGCAAAAGACTACCGCAAGGAAGAAATCTGTGGTATATTCGCAAGTGTGTGAGGAGTACGAATCGAATACAGAAAGCCCCTGAAGTCGAAACACGGCAAGACGTTCAGGGGCTTTTTGCTGTTTGTCTAGGAGCTTTGGGCAAACAGCAGGCTTTGAGCAAAGAGTTATGATCTTCTAAACTTAAGTCCACTAAACTAAGTTCACATACTGACGAGTAAGGTTCAATGCGCGATCCAAACGAGAACATTGTCAAGATTGATCCCGGAACGCTACTTGCGATCGTGGCTGCGCTTATTCTTGTGCCGCTGCTGGTAACAGGGTTTCTCTCGCAGTGATGTCCAACGTCACCATAAGCTAAAGCACTTATCTAAAGCCTTTGTCGAACGCATTTGCCTGAACCTATCCCTAGAGCCGTGACTACCTACTTCCGCCCCGCCATTGATGCGATGACTGGCTATGTGCCAGGTGAGCAGCCAAAGTCTGACACACCCATCATTAAACTAAATACCAACGAGAATCCTTATCCGCCCTCCCCAGCAGCGATCGCAGCGTTGCAAACGCTTAAGGCTGAGTCGCTGCGACGGTATCCTGATCCCTACGCCAATGAGTTTCGGCAGGCGATCAGTGAAGCGCTCGGCGTGCCGATGGACTGGATTATTGTGGGCAACGGCAGTGACGATATCTTGAATATCATCATTCGTGCGTGCGCTGAAACTGAGCGTAAAGTAGTTTATCCGGTACCGACTTATGTGCTGTATCGCACCTTAACTGCAATGCAGCCAGCGGACACGATCGAGATTCCCTACGGAGACGACTATCGCTTGCCGATCGCGGAACTCATTGCTGCGAATGGTGCCGTTACCTTTATTGCGTCGCCCAACAGCCCCTCTGGTCATGTGGTGTCGATCGCTGAACTACGCCAACTAGCGGCAGGGCTTACGGGTGTTCTGGTGGTTGATGAGGCATATGTTGACTTTGCCGAAGAAACTGCATTGCCGCTGGTGCATGAATTTGATCATGTGATCGTAACGCGCACGTTATCTAAAGGGTACTCACTAGCAGGGCTACGACTCGGTTTTGGCATCGCTAATCCAACGCTGTTGAGTGGCTTGTTTAAAGTTAAAGACAGCTACAACATTGATGCGATCGCGGGGTTAGTAGGTGCTGCTGCTATGCGCGATCAGGCGTACAAAAATGAGTGTGCTGCCAAAGTCAAAACTTCGCGGGCAGCGCTGGCGATTGCGCTTAAGCAATTGGGCTTCCGCCTGTGGGATTCGCAAGCTAACTTTTTGCTGGTACAGCCGCCCCAAAGCAATGCTGAACAAATCTATTTAGCACTTAAAGAGCGCGGTATTTTAGTGCGCTACTTCCATCAAGCTGGTTTAAGCGACAAGTTGCGGATTACCGTTGGCACGGACGAGCAAAACCAGGTGTTGGTGGAAGCGCTAATCCATTTGGTGTAGCAGTCCGCTGACGTAAATTCAGCCTGGTTCTGTATCATCATCCTGGCTGGCTGTTGTCTCCTCGTTCTCTGCCATCGCTTCTTGCACAAAGATTCTAGCAAGGCGATCGTACATACCTGCGCCAATGTATTGCGGGTACTTGTGCAAGCGGCTGTAGACCCATACCAGATCGTCAAACAGAAAAATGCGAATGTCTTCGGTCAGACTTTTGCATTCAGGTATCAGCGCTTTGGCTGTGTTAAGGGCATCCGTCCAGCGCTCGAACGTCTGCGAAAATCTTGGCGTGACAACTTTGAACATAGAGCGGGAATCGGGAGTTGGGATTAGGGAGTCGGGGGTTAGAAATCAGGAGTCAGGAGTCAGTGAGGAAAGGGCTAGAACGATGGGTCTCAAATTGAGGTGCGTATTTCTCTTAGAGAAAGTTTTTTAAGCGGTTGTGTTTTGACCGATCGTGTAGACAACAGTGCTTGCAGACTACAATTCTAGAGAGTGAACGTGTGTAAAGGTAAGAAAAATGCCAACGATCGCAGTGGTGGACTACGACATGGGCAACCTGCATTCTGCCTGTAAGGGGCTAGAAAAAGCAGGCGCAACTCCCATCATTACCGATTCTCCTGCTGCTCTGGATCAGGCAGAGGCGATCGTACTGCCCGGTGTTGGCTCGTTTGACCCAGCCGTACAACATTTGCGTTCACGCCAGTTAGAAGCGCCGATCAAACGGGCGATCGCTAGTGGCAAACCGTTTCTAGGCATTTGCTTAGGGCTGCAAATTTTGTTTGAGGCGAGTGAAGAAGGGAAAGAACCTGGTTTAGGCATCGTTGCCGGTACCGTCAAACGCTTTCGCCACGAACCCGGCATTACAGTTCCTCACATGGGTTGGAATCAATTGGAGTTAGCACAACCCAATTCTCCACTCTGGCAAGACCTTCCTATAGATCCGTGGGTCTATTTTGTGCACTCGTACTACGTCGATCCCAGTGATCCAAAAGCGCGTGCAGCAACGATTACACACGGCAGTCAAACAGTGACAGCCGCGATCGCCCAAAATAATCTCATGGCAGTTCAATTTCACCCTGAAAAATCTTCGACTGCTGGTCTACAGATTTTGGCAAATTTCGTTAATTTGGTACAGGCAAGGCAGGTTGTGACGGCATCCTAATGAGCTTGAGAATTTACGGCAATCGTCAGCTTAAGACCCTGCCAGGACAAGAGACGCGACCCACCTTAGCAATGGTGCGATCGGCATTGTTCAATATCTGGCAGGGCACGATCGCGGGCTGTCGCTGGCTCGATTTGTGTGCAGGCAGTGGTGCAATGGGTGCAGAAGCGCTTTGTCGCGGTGCAGCAGTGGTTGTGGGCATTGAGCTATCCACTCGCGCTAACGCTATCATTCGGCAAAACTGGCAGCAAGTGGCGAAGGATACGCAAACATTTCAAGTGCTGCGGGGTGATGTCAGGCAGCGCATCAAGTCATTAGAGGGTCAGCAGTTTGATCGTATTTACTTTGATCCGCCCTACCACAGTGATTTGTATGAACCAGTTATTGAGTCGATCGCGCACCTTCAATTACTAGCACCGAACGGTGAATTAGCAGTAGAACACAGCCCTTATCGCTTCAGCGTTCTCACACCTTCCATCTTAGAAATATGCCGTCAAAAAGTGTATGGCAACACAGCCCTTACCTTTTATCAAACGATTAGTTAAATGCTGCTACAACCGTCTTGGTTCGGTAAGGTAGCACTTATGGCGACAGAAAAGAAATAGGCGTATGAGAAAGTTATTGGTTGGGAGCCGATTCGGTAACAGTTTGAGCTTTAGCCAGTAAGCCATGCTTGGGTGCAAAAACCATTGCTATCACAAAGAGCAACGTTTGCAGTACAACAATACAGCCGCCCGTAGCGCCATCAATGTAGTAGCTGATATAAGTGCCTATAACGCTAGAAAAAACGCCAGAAGCCATTGCAATCAGCACCATATAATCAAAGCGATCGCTCAACAAATATGCAGTTGCACCCGGAGTTACTAACATAGCAACGACTAAGATGATACCAACAGTTTGAAGCCCTGCAACGGCAGTCAGTGACAACAAAGACAGCAAAACGTAGTACAGAAACGTTGTGTTTAAACCGATCGATCGGGCATGGGTTGGATCAAAGCAAAACAAAATTAAATCTTTGCGTAACAGTGCCAGCGTTGCTAACGTAATGACACTAATAATCACCGTTTGAACAATATCAGCATCCGAAATGCCTAGAACGTTGCCAAAGAGAATATGAGTCAAGTCAATGGAACTTCTGACTTTAGAAACGAGCACTAAACCTAAGGCGAAAAAGCCGGTAAACACTAACCCAATAACCGTATCTTCTTTAACACGAGTTTTCACCTTGATAAAGCCGATCGTAATGACTGAACCAACGCCAAAGACAAACGCGCCAACTGCAAGGGGAAGGTTCAGCATATAAGCAATGACAACTCCTGGCATGACGGCATGAGAAACAGCATCGCCCATCAAAGCCCATCCCTTTAAAGTCATGTAGCAAGAGAGTGCTGAACAGACCATTCCTACTAGAGCACTTACACAAATTGCCCTTACCATGAACTCACTCTGCAACGGTGCCGAAAACCACTGAACTAAATCCATCACTGCTCCTCTTGCTTACCCGGAGTTAATTTATTTTTCGTCAGGGACAAATCGATCACTGAACCACCAAAGGTGCGGGAAAGATTTTCTTCTGTAAAGACATCTGAAGTTTCGCCATACGCCAGAATTGTGCGGTTAATCAACACGACCTGATCACAAAAGGTGGTGATAGAGGCTAAATCATGGGTGGAAAGCAGTACTGTGTGACTGGTCTGACGCAGTTCCATCAGCAGTCTAATCATTGTTTTCTCGGTTTTGACATCAACGCCAGCAAACGGCTCATCTAGAAGTAACACGGTTGCTTGTTGCGCTAAAGCGCGTGCAAAGAAGGTACGTTTCCGTTGTCCACCCGATAGTTCTCCAATTTGGCGATCGCGCAACTCCCACATTTCGACTCGCTCCAGGCTATCCCGCACAGCCTGTTTATCAGACGATCGCGGCATACGCAGAAAATTCATGTAGCCGTAGCGCCCCATCATCACCACATCCTGAACGCTCACCGGAAAATCCCAGTCCACCTCTTCTGCCTGGGGGACATAAGCAACCAAATTCTGTTTTTGGACGCGATGAATCGGCAACCCATTTACCAACACTCGCCCATGCACGGGTTTGACGAAACCCATGACTGCCTTAAACAGCGTAGACTTGCCTGCACCGTTCATCCCTACCAAGCCACAAATGGTTCCTGCTTTGAGCTGTAACGAAGCGCTGTGTAACGCTACTTTGCCATGATAGGCAACGGTTACATTCTCAATATCGAGGCTGACTGCGGCCATTTTTTCTTCCCTAAAAAGCTCTTAAAAGTCCTACTATCTGTAGCAAAACGCTCAGTTCCCTCTTAAACCCTCTTTCAAAAGAGAGACTTAACGATTGCTTCCACCTTTTGAAAGTGATAGGGGCGATCGCTCAGTGCTTCACATTACATCTAGCCCTTTAAACACGTTCTTAACTGCCTTGTAGACCTTTAATCAATGTGGTGACGTTATATTCTAAAAGCTTGAGATAAGTTGATGCCGGACCATCGGAGGCAGACAGGGAATCGACATAAAACACCCCTGCAAACGTTGCCCCAGATTCTTTTGCCACTTGAAGCTGCACTTTGTTGCTGACTGTACTCTCACAGAAAACGGCTGGAACCTGATTTGCTTTAACGGTATTAATCACTCGTTCCACTTGTCTGGGCACGGCTTGCTGTTCGGCATTGACAGGCCAGAGATAGATCTCCTTCAAGCCATAGTCACGGGCAAGATAGGAGAATGCGCCCTCACAACTGACGATATAGCGTTTGTCAGGTGGGATCGCTGCAAGAGCTTGCTGGAGCTTTGCATCGATCGCCCGAATTTGTTTACTGTAGGCTGCCGCGTTCGTAGTGTAGGTAGCCGCATTCACTGGATCGAGGTTCACTAGTGCTTTGCGAATATTTTCGACGTAGATCAAGGCATTCTGCGGCGACATCCAGGCATGTGGATTGGGTTTGCCTTGAGCAGCCTCGTCTGCAATGTTGATCGATTGAATGCCCTCGCTTAAGGTCAGATGAGTGACCTGAGGGAAACGGCTGTAAAATCTCTCTGCCCAGCGTTCTAAGTCCAAACCGTTGTCTAGAATGAGAGCTGCACCTCGTCCTCGTTCCAGATCGCTAGGAGTCGGTTCATAACCGTGAATCTCTGCCCCGGTTTTAGTAATTGACTCCACAATTGCCTTCTCACCTGCCACGTTCTGTGCCATGTCTGCTAGCACAGTAAATGTAGTGAGAATGATTTTTTTACCTTCTCTAGCTGAATCGGTAGCAGTGGTAGGGCGAGAGCCTTCACCCGATCGAGTTTGCGTTGAAGGGGACGTGTTACACCCAGTCAGCCAAACCCCTAATAATAGCCCTAGCACCCCAAGGTGGAAGTGTTTCAAGGCTCGAAAGCCTTTGACAGAGGCAAGCTTATGATCCATTGCCACTTTCATAATTGTTTCATTTTTAAACGTAGCATGAACCAAGCAGGATCAAAGCCTGACGCAATCAGGGATTGGAGATCAAGCCCCACAAATCTTCCACGCTAAGATAGCCTGCATCCAGTCAAGGTCGCTTACAGCAGCTTTGAGGAGCATAAGGAACGATCATTAGGGGCGATCGTGGCACTCTGTAGCGCTGTCTCTACCCTACCCCTTGGCAGCACCACTGCCTTTTCTAGTGTTATAGCTCTAGTGTTACAGAGGTTGCAGACATTACAGAGCTTAGATTAGCGCTGTTGCTAACTCCACCTACAACTACCAACTTGGGCTACCAGAGTACAGTGATTCCCAGATGGATTGATCAGTCTAGGGGCAGACTACAACTTGGCTTTTCAGCAAACCGCCTAATGTACGCTCACGTTCAAACTTGGTTTGAACTTGGTGAGGTTGGAGGTTTGAGAACATTGAGTGAAGGTTCAGCTTAGCAAGTATTTTTTGAAAGTAAACACGTCAATCTAGTAAGGCGATGAAACGGCGTGAGTTAAGAACGTGCTGTGATGCAAACGACAACTCTGCAAAGCAAGACTTCACCGGAATTTACAAGCATTCTACTTTCAGCAGTACGCATTCCGTTCTTCGCTTTTGTATGTAAAATTGGTGAATGTGGTTCAAGAGATGAGCATTAGCTTTACCAGCTTGCCGTATTTCTGCTTAGGTGGAGTTGCAACCTGATAAGTATCGTCAGATGATTAGCCAAAAGCGCCAATTAGCCGCTGGAGGAACTTCGTCCGCTCTCCTTCAGAGAACGCCTAACGGTTAGATCTTTCCTGAAAAGAGTATGGACAATCAGTCTCTACACCCTGCTGACGCTCAAATCACTTTTCTTGTAGTTGATGATGATCCAGATAATCTTTTGCTCGTTAACTATCAACTGCTACAGCTACTCGATTGCACGGTGATCAGCGCTCAGGATGGTCAGACAGCGTTATCGCTCGCCGAAACGCACCAGCCAAGCTTAATCTTGCTGGATATTATGCTCCCTGAAATGGATGGTTTTGAGGTAGCTCGTTGTTTGAAGCAAAACCCTCAAACGCAGGCAATTCCAATTATTGCAGTCACCGCTATGGCTCGATCGCTCGACCACGATCTGGCGCTTGCCTCAGGCTGTGATGATTACGTTTGTAAACCTTACGAAATAGAAACGTTGGCAGCCGCGATCGAGCGTAACCTGAACCTTTCGTTTTCTTTGCTTATTAACTAAAGAATTTTCATAAGAATAAGCCATCAGTAGCCTAGGTTTAAACCATGCTCTGCCTACTACGGCTAGCGGTTGAAACTTTGGTATAAGTGCTCAGTCAAGCACGCAGTCAAAACCTGACTGCGCGGCATACTTTAAACCGACCAATCCCTAACCTCGAGTTGCTGCTTTCGCTTGAGCAACCTGCATAGTCTTAACTAACTGTGCCAGGGCGTATTCCAACTGTGCCCCTGCATCCATTGCAACCCAACCGTCGGACGTAAGTTGGCGAAACTCAAAGTGCAGATGCGGTCCAGTAGACACGCCTGTGCTGCCGACACGCCCAATGACCATACCTTGCTTCACTACTTCGCCTGGTTTAACGAAGATTTCGGAGAGATGGGCATAAAGGGTTTGTTGCGTACCTTTATTGTGGTCTAGAGCAACAGAAAGACCGTAACCGCCGAGGAAGTCAGCGATCGCCACTTTGCCAGCGTAAGCTGCTAATACAGGTGTGCCTAAGGGCGCTGCCAAGTCGGTACCGGAATGAAACCGTTGAGTGCCCGACACAGGATGCACGCGCCAGCCAAACAGTGAGGAAATAGGCGCAGGAATAGAGAGCGGAAAAATCAGGCGAATATTACCATTGCCTAAGCGTCCCGAAGGGCGTGCCGTGCGCTTGTAATAGGTTTGCCATGTAGGAGTTTGCGATGCAAAGGCAGTGGTTGTGCCAAGCCCAGCCACACTCATGCCACCAGAACTCGTGTTGCCAGAACTACTAATGCTAGATGCGGCTCTATCTGCTGTCACCTTAGCGTTAGCAGCCTGCCAGCGATCGTCTAACGAGCAGGGACTACCATTTAGCAGTTGCCCGCTTTGCAAAACGGCACGGCATCCGGTTGAACGCTCCGATAGCACAATGGAGGTCGGTGCATCATAACCATCGTTATAATCAGGACGCGCAGATGGCGTGGTTAGCTGAACGCTTTGAGGCTGGACGCTTAGAGGTTCCGGCGCTGGTGCAGTAGGTGCAACAAAAACAGGTGCCGATACTTCTGGTGGTGCGAGGTCTCGTTGGTTTGTAGAGTCGATCGGGGCTGAATTAAGATCCACCGATGGCATTGAGGGGGCAGTCAACACATCATCCGCCGACCCTTGCGCTAGCGCCATGCCGCTACTGAGTAACCCAAAACTCCCAATCCAACCCAAGCCACGCACTAGCACACGGTATCGACGATTCAGCAGCGTTGGATGAGTGTTTAGAGTCATGTGGAGATCCTGAGGGACGATCGGGTTGGTGCTGTCAGCTTAGTCGTGAAGGTAGACGGCTTAGTTCCGCAAGCGGCAATGGACTTTAGCTTTAAGCCTAAAGTATCCATTGAGATTGCTTTAGGATACGGTTGTAAACGTTGCAGTTGCAATAGCAGTGAAGGTTTTCACTCTTGATTCCAGCCTGAAGGTCGCCCTTCATTGAGCTGCGGCTATTGTAGAGGCGTAGTAGCGCTTCTTGAACCAAAGCGTTAACGACCTCGACTATTGTACCTGTCTTTGAAGAACCGTCTTCAGTAAGAACACATTCAGTCGGTTTTGTGTCCCTTGTTTTCTTCATACCATATGCATACCTGGCATTGGCGTACCTGGAATGAACTGCCGTACTTAACTTGTAGCCTTTTAGAGCCGTGGTCACATGGCTTTTTTACGCAACAGTTTTGGCAGCGATCGCCCAACGAACTAACCGAAATTTTGCAACCAACGGCACAAGCCTATCGAGCCAAGCAGGTGCATGGTAATACAGTTCTGTCACCGTCTGAAGTGGCATCACTCGCGATCGATGACGAAACGCCCTCGGCAGATGGACTTATAACAGAACGAGGCAATCAGGCAGTTTGGGCGTGTAGCGCTGATTGCACGCCTGTTTTGATTGCTGATGCTGTGACTGGGCAGGTTGCAGCCGTTCACGCTGGTTGGCGAGGCACTGCGCTAAAAATTGTGCCCCACGCGATCGCCCGTTTGCAGGCACAGGGTAGCCAGTTACAAAATCTGCGTGTGGCAATGGGTCCTGCGATCGCTGGCAAGGTGTACCAAGTCTCTGAACACGTGGCGGCTGAGGTAGGAGCGACCGTTGTTGCTCCTGACACTAGCGATCCATCTACGCTGCTCTACGCCCTGCACCAACTACCCAATTCCCCACTGCTCACTGATCCGGAACCAGGACGGGTACGGTTAGATGTGCGTCGCATCAACGCCTTGCAGTTAGAGCAACTGGGCATCCATGCCGAACAAGTAGCGATCGCGCCTTATTGCACCTATCAAACCCCCGATTGTTTTTTTTCGTATCGTCGTAGCCGCGAGAAGAAAGCCCAGTGGTCTGGCATTGTCAGCCAATCAATGAACTAACCACTGCTCTATTCATATGACGCCAGGAGTATTAGCGCTCACTGTAAAAGTCAATGGCAGCAAAGTTAGGGGCAGAACAGTCAGTGGCAGAAAACGTTCTCATGTCATTCGCTAAAGCTAGCGGTCAACTCTAACCAAAAGCGCGATCGCTCCTCCGCTTTAGGGGCATCACTGTTTTTAAAAGCCAATGCCTTGCGAGATTTGGCAATGCAAGAGGCTCAGGACGATCGCGCTTCGCTTAAGAGACCAGGTTTCAACTGCGCTCAATGCATCTTATAAGTAATTACGCCCAGCTACTTAGCTAAACGGAGTGCTGTTGGGTTACCTGAGCGATCGACGTACCCAGTTGAAAAACTGGGTGAATCGGTGAGTAGAAGTGGCGTCATCACACAGTATTATGGCAAGGCATTAGGGTGTACTGCTTAAAAGCGTGCTGTTTCAGGCTGTGTTACTTCAAGACTGTTGCCTTTAAGGCGTATAGCTAATTTTTATTGGCCTGTCTATATGCCGTCTAGAGTAGCCTTTGAGCGATCGCACCTACTTTTGCAATGCTACTTGAGTTACACATATCGCTGTGAGTCTTTATCATTGGAAACAAAAAGGAATCTCTCTCGGACATCCTGATTTTAGGGTTGTAGACAGAAAAACTAGGTATGTCTGGCTACCCTGCTGCTTGGTGAACCTGGAGTCGCTTAACTAAACAATGACGCATCAACTTCAACAGGACAGTTCCACCGCTATTGTGGGTAAACGTTACAAGCTCATTAGCCAGCTTGGTGTTGGCGGTTTTGGGCAAACGTTTTTGGCACAAGACCTGCACCTGCCAGATTGCCCTCGCTGCGTAGTCAAACGCCTCCTTGCCAAAACAAACGAGCCAAAAAGCCTGCAAACAGCCAGACGTTTGTTCCACACTGAAGCCAGGGTACTGTACCAACTCGGCAACCACGACCAGATTCCAGCCCTGTTTGCCCATTTTGAGGAGAACCAGGAGTTTTACCTGGTGCAAGAGTTCATCGAAGGTGAACCACTGACTCGGCAGATTATTAAGGGTGAGCAATGGGAAGAAGAGCGAGTCATTACGCTGCTTAAAGATATTCTCGAAGTACTGGTGTTTGTCCACGAGCAGAATGTGATTCACCGTGATGTCAAGCCGTCAAATTTGATGCGCCGCCGCCGTGATGGCAAGTTGGTACTAATTGATTTTGGTGCTGTGAAGCAAGTTAGCGTTCAAGCGGCAGACCCTACTACTGATCATGTTGATTCAACCGTGTCGATCGGCACTCAAGGCTATATTCCAAACGAGCAACTTGCGGGCAAACCACGTTTTAGCAGCGATATCTATGCTGTTGGTTTAGCAGGCATTCAGGCACTTACTGGCGTGCTGCCGCGAGAACTGGGCGAAGATGCTCAAACCAGTGAGCTAGACTGGCGCGTGCATTCGCCAAACGTTAGCAATGAACTGGCAGAAATTCTTGATCGCATGGTGTGCTATGACTTCCGCGATCGTTATCCCACTGCGTTTGAGGCACTGGAAGCACTACGAAGCCTTGCACCTGACCCCACAGCGAAATCATTACAAGCTCTAGCCGCCAATGATTTGGATGTTACTGAGCTTTCTGATGCACCGCACTCATCTGGTCTGGGCACACAGAAGCAGTCAAGCGCCACGCATGATTTCATCTTTATCGACTCCCGAAACACTGACCCCAGAGATGAAACGTTGACGCTCGCTGGCAACACGGCATCCGAGTCATTTCTACGCGGCTTTGAGCCGTCCTTTTTAGCAAAAAAAGTTTCTCCGCTCGAGCGAGTCGCCCACTGGCTTCGGCAACCAACCGTTAGACGAGGAACACTCTTAACAGGCGTAGCTGCAACAGGGGTCATGCTCTTGAGCCTCAAAATTAACCCCTCTCTGCAGTCTATAAGTCAGCCTGGGTTGCCACTTCAGGCAATTACTTATCCTGTTATTAAGCCGTTGCCTGTCTCGACACCTAAACCGCTTTCGCCTGAGCAGAAGGCTGCTAGACTGCTTGACCAGGCAAATAAACAGCACAAAAAACGGCAATACTCACAGGCACTAGCTACCTACGACAAAGTGCTGAAGCTAAAGCCAGAGACCGTAGCGGCGCACTGGGGACGTTGCGATTCCTTAGCGGAGCTAAAACGACCAGATCAGGCGTTGGTTTCATGTAATGATGCCCTTAACCTCAACCCTGATTATGCTGAAGCATTGTGGAGTCAAGGCAAAGCATTAAAACAGCAAGATCGTCTGCTCGAAGCACTTGACTCGTTTGAGCAAGCAACGCTCCTGAAGCCAACGCTTACCAATGCCTGGGTAGAGCAAGGCATGACATTACAAGAATTTGGGCGCTCTGCCGAAGCGATCGATGCGCTAGACATCGCGATCGAACTCAATCGAAACTCTGCCGAAGCCTGGAGTACAAAAGGTGCGGCTCTATGGAATTTAGGGCGTTATGATCAGGCGATCGAGTCGCTGGACAAAGCCCTCCAAATTCAACCGAAAGCAGCGGGTGCCCTTGCTCTACGTCAGCAGGCACGCGAACAGCTAGGCTATTAAAGCCCGCAGCAATTAGCTCGAAAATAGTTTGAATGCCACCGCTTACCGTTTCAACAGCAAGCAATGGCATTCAAGCAAGTTATTCTGCGTTTACTTCTACACTTGTAAGCACATGGCTTGTAGTAAGCACAGACAGTCTAGTTTGCAGCACCTACAGGAAATTTCACACCAGCAGGAGACTGGTTGTCAGGTTCCACTGCTTTACCTTCAATGAAGGAACGTAGCATCCACGCCATTTCTTCGTGCCCTTCCATCAACCCTGTAAGGAAGTCAGCCGTACCCTGGTCATGGAATTCATCAGCACACTGATCAATGTGTTCGCGTAGGTTGCGGATGATCTGTTCGTGATCATCTACCAGATTTGAGACCATTTCGTAAGAAGTTGGCACGCCCTCGGTTTGCTCTTTGATCGAGCCATAACGTAGAAAACCTTCAGCAGTGCCAATGGGATAGTTGCCTAAGGCACGCACACGTTCGGCAGTAGAGTCGATCGTTTGGTTCAAGATTTCGTATTGCTCTTCCCAAATTTGATGGAGTGAACGGAACTCAGGTCCGGTCACATCCCAGTGGTACTTTTTGGTTTTGATCAACAGTAGGTTGGCGTCAGCCAAGTCTTTGTTCAAAAGTTCGCAAACGCCGCGACGTTGCTCTTCCGTTAAGCCAATATTTAGCTTCCGCATTGCTATAGCTCCCATTATCATTGCTCTCTCCAGTTGACCAGATTCACTGCTGAGGAGCATCAACCAGATGAGGGATTGTTGCGGTACAGCAGTTGACTCTTGCGAAAGAGGAAAATTAAGTGGCGCTGGGTGATCGTTCTAGCGAGAAAAACTCTTCCGCTGAAGAGGGATGAATGCCGATCGCTCGTTCCAGCGCTTGCTTCGTGATGCCCATTTGTAGTGAAACACCTAAACTTTGCACAATCTCGCCTGCATGATCTCCAACCATGTGGATGCCTACAACCCGCTCAGTATTAGCTTCTACCACCAGTTTGACCAGGCTTTGCTGCGGTCGATCGGTCAGGCTGTAAAATAACGGTTGAAACTCCGACTGGTAGCACGCGATCGCTCCTCCCAGCTTTTCATGTGCAGTGGCTTCGCTTAACCCTACAGACGCAGCTTCTGGGTCACTACAAACCACTGAGGGTACGTAGTCATAGTGAACGACCTGGGGCTGCTGACCAAAGACAGTATCAGCAAAGGCTTTGCCTTCGGCTTTGGCAACGGGGGTAAGCTGAAGGCGATTGGTACAATCACCCACTGCAAAAATGTGAGGCTGGCTAGTGCGGCTATAATCGTCTACCGCGATCGCCGTTTTTGCTTCCACTCCAGCGTTTTCTAGCCCTAGCTCGTCTAGCTGAGGTGCACGACCAGTGGCACAGAGAACAGTCTCTACTACTAAAGGCGTAGCAGTTTCGCCTTTTAGCAGGACCCGCAAGCCTTCTGGCACAGGCTCGATCGTCTTGATAGTAGTATTACAGAGCGTTTGAATGCCACGATGGTCGAAGGCACGATGCACTGCTGCTGCCAAATCAGCATCAAACCCTGAAAGCAGACAGTGCTCGTGGTTAATCAGCGTTACCTCGCAGCCAAAGCCGTGCAGAATGCTGGCAAATTCAACACCAATATAGCCACCGCCTAAGATGGCAATTTGTTTAGGAAGCGCCCTCAAGTGAAACATCTCGTTAGATGTAAGCGCGTGTTCAATGCCGCTGATCGCAGGCTTAATGCTTTTACCGCCCACCGCGATCAGAATTTTTGCAGCCGTAATTTTGCGATCGCCGATTGCCAACGTATGGGCATCGACAAACGTTGCCCGCTCATTGATAAACTCAACCCCTGCTGTTTGTAGTGCTTGCCTCTGCACCTGCTGCAACCGCTGAATTTCGCGATCTCTCACAGTGACAAACCGTTGCCAGTCAAACTGCTGTTCGCTCTTGCTCCAGCCATAGGCGATCGCATCGCGCTGCAATCGTGCAAACGCTGACGCATAAACCATCAACTTCTTTGGAATGCAACCTCGGTTGACACAGCCTCCACCTGCTTGAGCCTGCTCAGCGATCGCAACCGTTACACCATATTGCGCCGATCGTTTTGCTGCTGCTACACCGCCTGGACCTGCACCAATCACAAACAAATCATAATCGTAGGTCATGCGCTGCTGTCTGAAAGCTTCATTGTTAGCCTAATAACGTTTGCAATTGGGTTAGCCACTTTCCAAAGTAGGAGATTCAAATGTTTATAGCCAAAGGATAAAGGGTGAGGGATGAATAGAAGCCCTTGCTCAAAGGAAGTTTCAAGGTTTATGTCTGTTCTAATGTTCTTTTTGACCACTATCTATGCAGCACGCTGATAGTAGCAACATCCCTTTAGTTCCAGTCGCTTGACTTAACCTTGAAGCAGGCTTTTGTGATTAGAGAATGACATCTCTGCAAGCCTTAAGGCGTTGGGTTTGTAGCAAAGGCTTCATTAGTAAAGTGACGGAAGCGAATAACTGCCTGAACGTAAAAAATTACTTGATGTAGCCCCTGCCAGTAGCTACCCTCCCTCGTAAGAGAGATTACAAGAAGTGATTTTCAGTACAGCTCTGTTAGGAGCGCAAAGCATTATGAGTCAAGAAGTCTAATAGTAATTTCGGTAGAAATGTTACAAAAAGTGCAGTTTTAACAGATAGCAATCTTGTTCCTTTAAGGGCTAATCTGCTGAGTTTGCTGCTAAGAGCGTTGCCTGGTGGTTATCCGTGGCGCTTACAAACCAGTCTCACGAAGGTAAACAATTACTCAAGACTGTAAATTTACACTACAAGGACTCACCTAGCACGAATCTTCTCCCTATACTATGAAGAACTTACGCAACTGGAGCGTGAGGCAACCAGAAAACATTTTGATTAAACCATCAATTCTTTATTTAGGAGGCAATCAATGACATTATCTCAGAGCCAAAGCTTTAGAAATACCTACTATATTTTGGCAATCAAAAGCTTTTTGATCTGGACATTTGCCCTAACGGTTTGTCTGCTCATCATTGGCTTTCCTTTGATTATTCTTATGGTGACGATCGGCTCTTTGCTTGCCGTTGTTTTGCAATCCGTGCTGCCAGTAAGTGCAGTGCTTGTTGTTGCTGGCAGTATTCTTAGCTTTAACGTTTTGGGCATTATGCTAGGCGCTGCTGTCCTGACCTTAAAGGGTGTTCACCCTCAAGATTTAACCTGGTTCCGGTGGTTACATGGCGAAGCTAATCCTCGACACACATCCGTGTATGCAGCCTGCCCGCTGACATGCGATGTGAAAGGATAAGTGGCAACGTCATCTGCAACGCTCTGATCTGTAACATCCCGATATAAGATGAACGAACCCGGTTTTTACCGGGTTTTTTATTGCGTTGGTGCAATGCTGCTCTTGAAGATAACTTTTGGCGAACCTTATCGATCGATGGCTCCTGCAATCGTGCGTCAGGATGTCATCATTAACAGGCAGCGATCGTGGGCAGTCTTGCCTTCAGTTGTTGCCTGTTTTTAGCTCACTCCATTCACTGAACGTCATGCAGAAGACTCCTATCCCAGTCAGCATTATTTTGGGGACGCGCCCAGAAGCAATTAAGCTGGCTCCGGTGATTCAGGCATTCAAAGCTTGCTCAGTTTTTGACACACAGGTCATTCTGACCGGGCAACATCGCGAAATGGTCGATCAGGTGATGGCTTTGTTCGCGTTAACGCCTGATCATGACCTTGCAATCATGCAACCTAACCAAAGCTTGAGTGATATCACTCATCTCACCTTGCGTGGCTTAGAAGCACTCTTTCAAACGCTGCAATCCCGGCTGGTGCTTGTGCAGGGCGATACAACAACGGCATTTGCCGCAGCCTTAGCGGCGTTCTATCAAAAAATTCCCGTGGGGCACGTAGAAGCAGGTTTGCGAACCGATGATCTCTACAATCCGTTTCCAGAAGAAGCAAATCGTCGCCTTGTTTCTCAGATTACTCAATTGCACTTTGCACCCACGGCACTAGCGGTCGAACACCTGGAACGATCGGGTGTTCTGGGTAAGATTTACCAGACGGGCAATACGGTAATTGACGCACTGCTAAAAACGGCAGCACAGCAACCTGCCTGTGATGTACCGAACCTGGAGTGGGGCAAGTATCGGGTTTTGCTGTCAACGGTGCATCGTCGCGAAAACTGGGGTGAACCACTGCAAGCGATCGCTCACAGCTTTCTAAAAATCTTAGAGGCGTTTCCCGATACGGCGCTGCTATTGCCACTACACCGTAATCCTACTGTACGTGAACCGTTACAGGCGATGCTGAGCAAGCATCCTAGAGTCTTTTTGACAGAACCATTGGACTATGCGGCTTTGATCGGCGCGATGCAGCGCTGCTACTTACTGCTGACCGATTCGGGTGGTCTACAGGAAGAAGCGCCGAGTTTAGGTAAGCCCGTTTTGGTGTTGCGAGAGACGACTGAACGCCCCGAAGCAACCATGGCTGGAACTGCCAAATTGGTGGGAACTGACCCCGATCGCGTTTTGGCAGCCGCAGGCGAGCTTTTGAGCAATACAGAGGCTTATCAAGCAATGGCAATGGCAGTCAATCCGTTTGGGAAGGGTGACTCTGCCGAGCAGATTCTAGCGATCGTCAAAGACTACTTTAAGGTTTAGCGTTAGCTATCATCCTCTGGCAGTTCTGGTCGGGGTCGTTCTACCTGATCAAGCAACGCCTTCTTCGACTCTTTGAGTTGTTCCCACAGCTTCTTGATCTCCTTGTAGGCTTCGCCCGGTGGAATTTTGCCGCCTGTTTCTAGACCGCATAGGAGAGAGACCCGTTGAGCAAATTCTTGCAGATTGGCATTGAACGTTAGATGTTCTGGCGTAAATTCACCTCGGTAGGTTGCAGTTGGATAAAAGAATTTTTCCTTTTCTCTTTTGCTGTCAGTGCTTTCTGCCACGTATCTAACCCTTTGAAATAGGACGTTACTCAATTGATCTATTGATGATCACATCTGAATCTTAATCCTCTATAAACGGGCTTGCTACAGTTAAAGCCTGTGATTCTGAATCTTTTTCGCACATGATGCTGACCAGAATACTGAATAAAGCGTATCGTTCTATACGATTGAAAAGCTCTTGAGTACTGGGCGATCGTTGGTTTCAGGCAATCGTCCAGCCATTTAGATGCTATTCACCAAGCGAGGGGGACAAAATCAATGCCTGACCCAAAGCGTTTACCGGGGGCCACTTTTACCAGTTGAATTCCAACACTGCGATCGCCTGATGGCAAAAATCGCACTGGCTCTGATGCCCCTGCTGCTGCAAAGTCGGATGCTGTCAGCGCTTGTTGTACGCCTGAACGAGTGGGATTCCGGGCGATCGCGACGGCAAGTGCTTTCGTCGCATCATACGCAGTGGCAGTCCGCCAGTTCACATCACCACCCCAAAGTTGACGCGACTGTCTGGGAAAAGCAGACTTAAGGTTGCCGTCAATATGCCACGGCACCGCCAGCACCATACCCTCTGCTTGGGTTCCACCAACCTCTAAGGTCTTCGGTGCATAGACATCATCCCCGCCCACTAGACTCAGACGGCGCTGATTAATCTGCACAACCTGAAGTGCCTGATCAAGGGTGCCTGTATTTGCCGCTAGCATCAGCAGTTGAGCCTCCTGTTTCAACGCCTGATTAACTGCCTGAGCGGCGCTAAAATTAGGAGCCGACAAATCAAACTCAGCGGATACTTGCCCACCTGAAAGGGCGATCGCAGTGACAAACTCCGCTTTTAACGATTGGCTGTAGGCACTCTGAGAGTTGAAGAAGACGACTGCCTTTTTTTGCTGCAAACGTTTAATAGCATAGTCTGCCAGCGCTCTTGCTGCAACATAGTCGCTGGGCACTGTCCTAAAGATGTACTTACCGAAACCCGAAAGTTTTACGGTAGAGCTAATGGGAGAGATGCTTACCAATCCACCCGCGTTATAGACATTGCCTGCTGCCAGCGTGACATCGCTGGCGTAGTGACCGATTACTCCCAACACATCAGGCATTTCCACCAGTGTGTTGGCAATTTGTTGAGCTGTATTAGGGTTGTTGTCGTCATTGGTAATTACGACTTTAAGTGGAATCGCCTGCCTGATGGTGTTAAATTCTAGCTGCGCCTGCGCTACTCCCCGCAAAATTTCTAAGCTGCCGTTGGGGTCGCTGCCAATGGGTACGGCTACCGCGATCGTATGAGAACGTTTAGTGCCAATATAGGCATTGTTCAAATAAATCGCCGTTTCAGGTGCATTACGGGCTGATTGCAGCGCCAACTGAAACTGTGCAGTTGCTTCGCCATACTGCTTTGCAGCCATTGCCTGAATGCCTGCCTGTTTTGCCTGTACAAAGACGGGATTATTAGCTTTGCTTTCTGCCTGAACTAAGCTGCGTTCTCCCTGGCTGATACGATCATCAACGGATGTGTTTTCCTGAGTGGTTAGCTGAGAACCAAGCTTGATACCTGCTTTCGGCATTAACCACCAAAAACCGGCACCTAACACCCCAACTGTAAGTAGGAGTGCAAGCACTAGCACTGGCATTTCATTTTTCTGCGACATATACGAACCAGGCAGGATTGAGATAAGGTTACCACTTTGCTCAAGCCTAGAAATCGAGAGGCGCTGTTGGGCAAATGGTCGCTGCTGATCTGCAATACAGCACACATATGATGTTGAAAAATGAACCAGTGGGTAGCTTCCCCTTAATGTCTCTACCGATAGCGATTAGCAGAGCAAAACAGAGCAAACGTGCGATCGCGAATCATCTTTGAGAGATAGGTTGAAAGCCCAGCTTCCTGTCGCTTTAGCGACTACAGCTGTGACTCCACTGACATTAGTGAAGCCTGACCCAAAGAGCTATAACCTGCCACCGTAGGCTTCAAAGCCTCGTTTTAGTAGTCTATGTTGGCGAGTTTTGCCTACGTGGTTGCAGGTTAGACCGCCAGACACTCAAACAACCTCTGATACCAGCTAGCGCCTAGAACCTTCTAGCACCAAAGAGCTGCTTTGGTGCTAACAATAATTTTTTCACTTACTCCGATCGTGCTTTCAAGTTGAAAGGTGGGTGAGGGTCGCTCACCTTTGGGCTAGCGGCTCCTCACAGCTTCTAAGCACGATCAGGCGCTAATGGTGGGCTTGTAAACTAAATCGCGCACTTTGACCATCGTCGTTACTAGACGATCCATGTCTTCCTTTGTATGAAGCGCGTTGACGGTAACGCGAATACGTGGTTTGGCAATGAACCAGATGGGTGAAACCCAAATGCCGTATTCCATGAGCTGCCTAGCATAAAGCTTCGGATTGATTTCAGGCGGCAAGATGACAGGCACTACGTTAGTTTCGCCAATCGCCATAAAGTCATTGGCTGCAAGACTTGCTCGCAGGTAGCGATTGTTTTCTTGTAGCTGCTTAACCCGCTCTGGCTCACGCCGGACAATACGAATGCTTTCTAAAGCGGCAGCAGTCGTTGGCGGCGGTAGCGAAATTGTACCGATCGACGTGGGTGATACATCCAGCAGCGGTTTTAGTTCGGCAACGTGGCTGCTGATGGCAGCTCCGGCTGAAGCAGCAAACTTGGAAAAAGTAGTCATAATCAACGGTACAACGCCCCGTTCCAGGGTCTGCTGAGGGCGAAGTCCAAAGTGTTCGTAGATGCCGCGACCTGTAGCACCGATCGCCCCACTAGCATGAGCCTCATCCATGACAAGGACGCTGCCCTCATAGTTGCTCATGACATCGAGCATCTGCGGCAGGGGCGCAATGTCGCCATCCATCGAAAACACCGCATCAGAAACAACCATGATGCGATCGTCAGGACGGGCATAGCGCTGTAAGCGGCGGGCAAGATCTTCCATATCGCAGTGGCGATACGCACGTACTCGCACCCGTGGATTGTGACCAAACATCTTGCCAGAGCGAGTGCCAGAGTGTGCCAGCGCTGAGACAATGCAGCCGTGATTCAGCACATCGGTCAAAATCAACGTTTCGCGCGTGTGCTGAAAGTTGGGTACTGGAATCGCTAAATGGCAAAAGGCATCAACCAACGCCTGCATCGCCATCCACGCATTGAGAAAAAGCTGAGTATGTGGCAACTCTTTAAATGCCGAAATTTCGTTCTCTAGCTGTCGATGTAGATCAATGCGACCGCTTAACGCTGAAACCGAGCTATTGGACGTACCATACTGCCAAATCGCATCGACGGCTGCCTGCTTAACTGCCTCTTCCTGGGTTAGTCCTAGCACATCGTTTGTGCAGAAGGTGAGAACCGTCCGACGTTTGCCAGTCGCTTCTTCTTCAATGTCTACAAGGTTGCCCTGCTTTTTATGGCAAATGTAGATATCGGGGTCTAGCCCACTCTCGTACCAGCGCTGGATGTACTCCTTAACAACTTGCACAGTAAACTCCTCTCACCTTTTGTAGACAGCCGACTCGCTTCTTGCCCAACAGTATATTTTCCTAGCAAATTATTGGCTATCCAGCCCAACACAATTTTGCATGAATGTTGGCTTGAACTGTATTAACTAGATGCATAGAACGGTATTATGCCAACTTTTGCAGTTGTAGACACAAAGACAGTTATTTTTGAGCGTACTTTAAGGCGCATATAACTGTATGAGTACAATTGCCTACACAGAATCAGGGCGATCGGATCGCTGCTCATCAGGGGCAAAACTGTGCTGCGGAACAGCTACAGAGCGGGAGACGACTGAATCTAATTCTTTGTGCCCATTCATGTTGGTTTGACTAGAACTTTGCGTAAAGCGTTCAAACTGCCGCACGATCAACCGCTGAACAGCAATAATGGCTGGGTTAATCTCAACGTAACGCCGCTGCGGAGACGCTGAATATTGCCGCTGCTCACTCTCCATCATTTCAATGTCCTGAGACAAAAACTTCATCAAGACAAAGCGCTCAAGCAATACTTGCAGCAGCGGCTCAAGCCCTTTGAGTAGCCACTGCGGTAAGCGAATTCTGAAAAAGAAGAGCGCAAACGAGCGACTTTCAACCGGGCTTACTGGCAACCGCATGAGATACAGTGCTGAGATGCCCTGCAAGTTGCTTTGGTAATGAGGATAGCGATACTCTACTGTAATCGGCAAGGTGGTCACTTGGTCAGCCCGTTCACTTAAGCCTAAGAACTTTGCCATACGACCTTTGTAAGATACCTGATATTCTGCCTGGACTGCATGATCAGTTTCATTCAACTTCAGTAGACGCGGGTTAAACCAGCCTTGTAGGTTCTCGTGTAAGAAGCCATGAAACACGTCCATTGAGTTTTCGTTGCATATAGAAAAATGAGCCTGAAAATGACCGCTAATGGGAACTTGCAGCCATCCTGATTCGGCATACTCTTTCATCACAGGTAGCTCATGGTCTGCCGCGATCGCCGCCTCCCCCGGAAACACCCAGATCAAACCATATTTTTCTTGAATTGGATAGCTTCGCGCCTGAGCGCAGGGCAGCTTTTGCCCCTCTAGTAGGTAGGGAATACTAACACATTGACCTGAGGCATTGAACTCCCAACCGTGGTAGCGACACACCAAATGCTGTCCCTGCACTTTACCGCGATGCAGTTCTACGCCCTTATGGGGGCAAGCATCCTCAAGTGCGTGCAAAGTACCGTTGGCATCCCGATAAACCGCGATCGCCTGCTGCCAGATCACAACCTGAATTACTTGCCCCACTGAGATCTGCTTTGCCCAACCAACAGCGTACCAATGGTTGGGGTTGATGCCAGCCTGGCGCACGCCCGATCGAACTGCCTGACTTTTTAAGGTCGTAGCCAGTTCCATTTCTTCCTCCTCCCGCTAGATCGCCTCGCCAACAAGATCGTCTTGCAAGACTATTACGGTTGCATACATTCAGTGCTCAATGATGCTCAACTTGGAGTGCATGATAGCACTTAACCTTTGCTTACAAAAGCCCAGGGTGGGTAAGGGGAGAGGGATGAAGAGTGAAGCATCAGAAGTGAGAGACGTTTTGCATTTCGCATTTTTTGCATTCATGCTGCCTTTTAGCTTCTGCTGTCTGCTTTGCAAGTAGCAAAATCTTGAAATATCCGGTACGCTTCAATTTTGGGTAGGTAGGTGTAAGGAAGGAGAATCTATGCCTGACTTGACGAAAGTGGCGACAGGGCTGGTCTGGTTCACGATCGCCTTTGTACTCGCCAGTCTAGTGGAGTATTGGGTACATCGCCTCATGCACGCACCGCTTCGGCTTGGTGAGCGGCATCGTGACCATCATCGTCGTAATGAGGGGCAAGGCGTTGTGTGGGAATTTTTTGACTACGTGAAGGGCACGTTTGTCGTGATGCTCTTGCTGTTCTTCTTTTCGCTAGAAGCAGGGCTGGGTTGGTTTTTGGGTGGGCTTGCCTTTGCAGCCTTCTCTTCCTACGCCCACCAGCTTCAGCATGAAAACCCTCACAAGTGTTTTTGGATGAAGATGCCTGTCCACTACGTGCATCACAAGTATGGGATGTGGCATCACAACTTTGGGTTGGCGGTAGACTGGTGGGATCACGTTTTTGGCACCTACAAGCTGGTGGATTGGTTGACTGAGGAAGAGTTGAGCCGCCCAGAGCTGGGTTATACCGAGTTGCGTTGGTGGTAGCCTCCCAATTCCAAAGACTTTTGATCGCTCACACGCGTGCATGATTTGTCTGTGGTATCGTGCCAGAACCCTGACTAAACACTTCGGAGGCTATGCCTTGAGCTACTTCCAGGCTGCAAAAGCGCACTTTATTGCGAGTCACCAAAACCCAATTAACCAGGCATTGCACCATCTCACGAATGCTCTGGCGATCGCTGCTATCGTTTATCTCTTTTTGGACTGGCGGATCACGCTGCTTTGCCTGGTGCTGACCCAGGTTTTTGCGCTGGGTGGGCACGCTGTCTTTGAGAAAAATGAACCAGCGTTCGTTAAATATCCCGGCATCACGATCCTGGTAGCAATGTCATGGTCTTTTGAGCGCTGGTTTGGGCTACGTCAAGTTCTAGCCTATTTCAGTCGCACGACTGACATTGAGAAATCAAGTTAGCTAGACGGCTGAATGTAAAGCCAGACGCAATTTAGAGGATGCGGCTGCAAGGCCGGTTGCTCAAGTCAGACCGCTGGGTTGAGTGCTAGGCTCTGCTTTTGCTCTCTTCTAAGCCTTTTTACACTGCTTTTCTCGAAAGCGTAACCATGTGTACAGACGACTTCGATTGACTGTTTGCATGGAACAGTTTGCTGTAAGCAGCATCGCTGACGTAATTTAGCTCAAACGATACAGCCTCAAACTCTATCCTCTCTTCTGATAACCTCTTTCCCCCTAAATTTTAAGGAGAAACGAATGTACGAAGGTCTACCGGTCATTGATGCTGACGCTCACAAGCTAGAGAATCCTCTAGTGCTGCGAGACTACATTGAGCCAGAGTACCGCGATCGCATCGGCTTGGTTGTCGATAGCTTGGGCGACCAACGAGCGAAAGTAATTGATGCCAATCCTGCTACTGGCAAGGCTGACTACCTTCGGATGTTCCCTCAGCCACAGGGCTTGGGCAAAGGCGGCTTCCGCAATCTTCATCCCGACACAACCCTGGGCGCAATGTTCAACAAAGTGCGTCTTCAGCATATGGATCAGGAAGGGGTTGATGTGCAGGTCATTTATGGCACCTTAAACCTGATTTTCTCCAGCTTGTTAGATAAGGATTTAGCGATCGCCCTCTGTAAGGCATACAACAGCTATATTGCCGAAGATTGCCGGGGTTACGATAATCGGCTGAAGGCGATTGGTGTACTTCCTCTACAGGATGTGGATGCTGCCGTTGCCGAAATGTATCGCTGTGTGAACGAACTGGGATTGATTGGTGTGGCAGTGGCACCCAATATGCCGATTCCCCATCCCAAAGCGCCCGATGCCTTTCCTGAAATCCGTACTGGCAAAGCCATTAGCCATCCCGACTTCCGCCCCATTCTGCAAGCTGCCGTTGATTTGAACATCGCGCTGGGCATCCACGGTGGACCTGGCTCGTACATGATGGGCGGTATTTCTGACCATATGGAAACGTTTGTGCTGAACCACATTTTTGTGCAGCGCAACCAGCAGCAGCATGCAATGACCCGCATGGTGTTTGATGGCGCGTTTGAGCAGTTTCCAACCCTGCGCGTTGGCTTTTTAGAAGGTGGCTGTGGCTGGGTGCCTGACCTTGCTCACGCCATGCACGAACATTGGGAAAAACGCATTCGTGACTTCGATCCCAAACATCCCTATCGTCCGTCGCTGATGGATTTCACCAAGCTGATGATTCAGGAGCGTGGTACCCACAACAACACCAACATCATCAGTCAGGCGAAAAGCATCTTTGACTTGATGTGGACAAAGGAAAACGACCCAACCAAAATTGACGATGCGAGTCTGTATGAACATTACGACTTGCGCCACCGTGATCCAATGGATTATTTTGAACGGGGTCAGATCTTTACGTCCTTTGAGTCTGATGATCCAGGTCCTTCCTACCTGCCGATCGGTTTAGGTGAAGCGGGCAAGCACCTGACCTGTTTCTCTGGTGATTATGGGCACTGGGATGGTGTGCTGAAGGATTGTGTTAAAGATGCGGCGACCAGTTCAGACTATGATCGCGACTACCTGGCACTGTTGCTGAGTGGTAACGCGCTAGCGCTCTACGGCGATCGCTTGCGTCAATCGCTTCCTGAGTATTTGAAGTCACAACCTAGCCCCAGCGGTTCTGCTCGTTAAAATAGATCGTCTGTTGGGATGTTCACACAATGTCCCAACAGACACCAGCAAGCTCCTTGAAACCCTGTGTCAATTGTGTTGTCAGACATGCGATCGCTATCAAGGCTACGTCTAACCACTGCACAAGCGCATCTTTAAGCCAAGTTCGCTTCAAATCAGATTCTAAAGCGCACGAATCATGGCATCAATTGCCCGCAAAAATTTGTTTGAAGATATTCCTCGCTTCCTGGTTGCCCAGGCGGGGATTATGTTTGCGGTTAGCCTTGTCACGATCCAGATCGGCATTTTGCATGGCTTCACGCGATCAACTGGTTTGCTCATCGATCAGTCCAGTGCCGATTTGTGGGTTGCGTCTGAAGATATGGTGCATCTGGAGGTGACATCACCCTTACCGCTAGAGCAACTGGTAAAAGTGCGATCGATCGAAGGGGTGCAACGTGCCGAGGCTTTGATGATTCGAGCGGCGCTGTGGCGGGCGGCTGATCGGACGATCGCGCCCATTCGTCTCTATGGTTTTGACCCCAATGGTCAGTTATTTGCCAACTGGAAACTGACTCAAGGTAACATCACTGCCTTAAATACACCCTATACGATGTTGATCGACAAAGCTCAACTGATGGCGCTTAATCTTAAGCAGGTTGGTGACGGTGGCTCGATCGGCTCTCTGCCAGCTACGGTCGTTGGGCTAGCAACAGATACCCAATCAATGGCATCGAGTGCGACAGCGTTTACGTCTCTCGAAACAGCCAATGCTTTCTCTACATCGGGTCTGAGGTCAACCGCAAATATCCGCATTCAAAATGGCGAAGTGGAGGTACTGAATAATGTCGAAGCGGCTCCAGCGCGATCGTCCAAAAACCCGCCACCAGCACCCCGTAAGCTCTCGTTGTCTGACTCAATTACGTTCATTCTGGTTAAGGCAGAGCCAGATCAGGATGTGCAGGCACTACGGCAGCGGTTGGATGCAGCGTTGCCTGGTATCCGCACCCTCACTAAAGCAGAAATGGCGCAGCAAACCCGCGACTATTGGGAAAAGCGGACTGGCGTTGGTTTTATTTTAGGCTTGGGCGCAACAGTTGGCTTTGTCGTTGGCATGGTAGTCGTGAGTCAAATTCTTTACTCTTCAGTGGCAGACCACATTAAAGAGTACGGCACGCTCAAAGCGATGGGCGCATCCGACTGGATTATCTATCGGGTGATTACCGAACAGGCATTATGGATGGCTGTGTTGGGCTATTTGCCAAGCATGGCACTGTGCATCGGTTTGGGCACCTGGACGATGGCAGCCAAAGGGATCATGATTTTGATTAGCCCTGTTACAGCCGCAGGTGTGTTCTGTATTACAGTCGTAATGTGCGTTGGGTCGGCAATGTTTGCGATTCAAAAAGTAACGAGAGTCGATCCTGCGATCGTGTTCAAGGCTTAGACTAGATTCAAAGCGCTGCTTCTAGCTAAAGTGTAGCTACGTCTTAAGGCATACCGTATTAGGCGATGCGAGCCGTAGCTTGAGTTCGTTACACTGTGTATTACACTATGTAGGCAAATTATTAAACTGACGTTCGGGAAAGGGGTTTGGTGCTATGAAGCTAACGTTGACCGTGATGGCGTGCCCTTAGATTTTCGCTTGGTTCTCCTTTAGCTCCTCACTCTTATTAGCTAATCCATGCCTTTCATAACTCTAAACAATGACTGCTTCTCAAGTTAAATTTACTGATTTTATCAACGCTCGTGAGCGGGCTGCATCTCCCCCGATTATTGTGGAACGGTTTCAGGAGCAGGCTGTGGTAGCGAAGGGTGTGGAAATGGTTTACCATACTGGCTCTCATGTCTATCAGGTGTTAAATGGGGTTGATCTAACGATCGAACGGGGCGATATTCAGCTACTGATGGGACCATCTGGTTCTGGTAAGACGACGCTGCTGTCCATTCTGGCTGGTATTCTTACGCCCACAGCCGGTAGCGTCCAACTACTTGGGCAGGAGATTACCCAGATGTCGCGATCGGATCTGGCACACTTCCGTCTGCAAAACATTGGCTTTATCTTTCAGGGCTTTAACTTATTTCCGGCTCTGACCGCTTCTGAAAACGTTGAAGTGGCGCTAAAGGTAAAAGGCGTTCGTGGTTCTGCCAAGCGCCGTCAAATGGCACAGGCATTGCTAGAACAGGTGAAGCTGTGCGATCGCACAAACCATCTGCCACGCGATTTGTCAGGTGGGCAAAAGCAACGAGTGGCAATCGCTCGTGCCCTGGCTGGTGATCCCCAAATTATTATGGCAGACGAGCCAACGGCTGCGCTTGATTCTCACAGTGGGCATGATGTCATTGAACTGCTGCGGCAACTTGCAAAAGAGAGCGATCGCACGGTACTCATTGTCACTCATGACGCCCGCTTAATGGATGTCGCTGATCGAATTGCTTCTTTAGAAGATGGCGTTTTGCAAGGCTAAGGGGAACGTTGTTGGTTAGTTATTAGAGAAGATTGCAGATTGGTAACTAGCAGCTAACTACGTCTATGCTCTCTTGGTCAGACAGTGCTTTAACGCTAGTGCAACGCCTTCAAAAGGGTCTGATTGTGTCCTGCCAGGCTCCAGCTGAGTCGCCAATGCATCATCCAGCCGTAATTGCAGCCATGGCACAGGCGGCAGTCAATCAGGGAGCCGTTGGCGTGCGGCTTGATACACCGACTCATGTGCAGGCAGTCCGCCGTCAAATTGATGCGCCCATCATTGGGCTGTGGAAGCAGCAAATACCCGGCTTTGATGTTTACATTACGCCGCAGTTTAAGCAGGCCCAGGCGCTCGCTCAAGCAGGTGCAGACATTATTGCAATCGATGCAACGCTGCGCGATCGTCCAGATGGCGAAACGGTTGCATCACTGATTGCCCGCATTCATCATGAGTTGGGCAAACCTGTGATGGCAGATGTGGATACCTTAGAAGCGGCGAGCGCAGCGGCTCAGGCTGGAGCCGACATCGTTGGTACAACTCTGTACGGCTATACGGCTGCTACACAACACCAAACGCCTCCTGGTTTTGAGCTGCTGGCGCAGATGATCAGCGCGCTCGACGTACCGATCATCTGTGAAGGCGGCATCACCTCACCTCAGATGGCACGGCAGGCAATGGATTTTGGTGCCTATGCTGTTGTTGTTGGTACGGCGATTACTGGTATAGACCTTCAGGTCAAGGCTTACAAGATAGCGATTCAAATTGGTGTTAACGCTGGTCAGGTTTTGGCAGAAGTTTTGGCGAAGAAAGCGGTAGCGGAGGGCGATCGCGCTAATTCGTCACGCTACCGTTTCGCACTCTTTGAGACAGAAGACCAGTCCTATCGACGCTACATCAATGCAAAGCTGGATCAATTTAGCGAAAGCTGTGCTGAAGTTGAGCCATTTTTTACAACCGCCGCACGTCAAACGCAAAAACCGCTAGAAATTCTGCTGCTAGATGAGCAACAGACGATCTTGGGCGGATTGATAGGCTCAACATCCTGCTGGAACTGGCTTTTAATTGATTTTTTGTGGGTGCATGAAGCGCACCGCTACCAGGGCTATGGACGACAGCTCATTGCATTGGCAGAGCAGGAAGCAAAAAAACGAGGCTGCGTGTTTGCCAGATTGGGGACATTTAGCTTTCAGGCAAGGGGTTTTTATGAAAAGTTGGGTTATCAAGTTGTAGCGCAATGGGATGACTATCCACCGGGACAAACACAATACTGGCTGAAAAAACCGCTGTCTTAAGCTGCTTCTGTCGCGTTGTTGGTGCGTTTAAAGAGAATCATTTCGGCACCCACGATCGGACTACGGGCAAGCAGCGTCCCCGCTCCATCCACCATCTCCAGTTTCAGAAAGTCTAAGTCTTGCGATCGACGCAGCAGTTCGCTTGCTAATTTGTCTTGCTGCGCTTGGCTCAAGCCGTACCAGTCATCGCTGATGTTGACAATCAGGCGGCTGCCGCGAAAGTTTGCCTGGACAGATTGCACCAAGCCACTGGCATACCGATTGCTGATGGCAGCAACCTGATCCTGAATCCGGGCGATTAGCGCTTGTTCTGGCGTTAATTTGAGTGGTGGCGGTGGTGGTGATGGTTTGCTGGGTGCAGGACTGATTTCGATCGGCTTTGGCGCTTCTGGTGCCTGAACCACTGGTGGAATGGGTGTGGGAGAAGGGGTGGGTGCCGGTGTAGGCGATGGCGAAACTGCTACAACAGGCGGCGTGGCAGGTGTGGCAACGATCGTAGGCTGCGGTTGATTAGATGCCCCTATTGCCCATACCCCGATCGCAATCAACCCTGCGATCGTGCCAGTCAGCGCTGGATCAGAAAAATTGCGGTTGATCGAGGTAGGCAGGCGCTTGCGAAGTGGTCGTAGAAGGCTACGCCACGATCGCCAGAGCGGTTGCCAAACGGTTTGGAACTTCTCCCACAGCCGACGAGTCGAGAGAGCTGGTGCCAGTCTGCCAGTGTTTGGCTTTGAGGACGGGGGCAAAACGTTCTCAGATATCGCTGGCGCTGGTGCCTTTCTTTTGGGTGGTGTGGGTTCTGCTTCCAGTCTCTCGACGGCTGTTTCTAAAAGGACGATCGTGCCACGGAGTGTCTTAATGCTCTGTTGCTTCAGTAGCGGTAGCGTGGCTACCACTGCCTCACCCAAAAGCCGTACCAGCGTTTCCGGTAGAATCTCGTCCTTTTCGAGTGGCGTTCTTCTAGCGGCAGTTGAGCGCGATCGACCGACGGGACGTGCAACGTCCTCTCTTAGGACAGTCGGCGGCTCTGGCTCTACCAATGGTTCCGTCTGTTGCAAGTCTGGCTGGGGGTCGATCGTTGCTTCTGATAACTCAGGTATTTCTGATTGCTCAGAGCCGTCCAGTGACTCCGATCCTGGTAGCGGCTCAGATTCGTCCAGTCGCTCAGAGCCGTCTGCTGGCTCAGGCTGGCTGGGTGACAATTCGGGCTGATCCTGTGACATACAATTTCTTCCCCAGGCAGCACAAAGAGACTCAAACGCGGTAAATTCTTACGGGTGCTACCTTAGCAGAGTTAATCTTAGCAGTTAGCGATCAGCCTTTCGTCTCCGGCTTTGATCCTTTCGCCTTTATCCCTAGCCTCTAGTTCTTGCCAAAGCCTTTATGAGTCTCAATCGTCGTCAATTTTTGGTTCTGGGTGGATTGCTCGGTGGGGTCGGTGTTGCAACGTTAGCGCACAGGGCTTTGACGAGTGGTGCTGTCAGTCGTCCTCCGTCTCTTGCGGCTACGACTGCGCCATCGCCTACGACCACACCAACTGGGCAAACGATCGCCGCTGCCAAAACGGCGATCGCGCCGAAAGGGTTGTTTGCCCCAGTACGCGGGGATGTACGGATTGTAGTCATCAGTGACTTGAACAGCGCTTATGGCTCCACAACCTATGAAGCGGAGGTACACAAAGCGATCGCCCTTATCCCTGGCTGGGAACCAGATGTTGTGCTGAGTGGTGGCGATATGGTTGCGGGTCAAGCGCCCTCCCTTAGCCCCGGAGAAATTCAGGCAATGTGGAATGGGTTCGACCGCCACGTTGGCGCACCGCTTCGTAAAACGGGTTTACCCTTTGGCTTTACGATCGGCAATCACGATGCATCAGGTGCGCTGTCGGTCGGTGGCAAGTTTTTGTTTAGCCGCGAACGAGAGGCGGCTGCCGCTTACTGGAATGCGCCTGCACACAACCCCAATCTCCAGTTTGTTGATCGCGCAGGCTTTCCGTTCTACTACACTTTTCAGCATAAAGATATTTTCTATCTGGTCTGGGATGCTTCTACCTCACGAATGCCGCCAGAGCAAATAGCTTGGGCAGAAAAAAGTTTGGCGAGTGCCACAGCGCAGTCTGCCAAAATGCGGATGGTGATCGGGCATTTGCCTCTCTACGCTGTCGCCGTAGGACGTGATGAACTTGGCGAAATTCTTGCCCCTGCTGACAAACTGCGGGCATTGCTCGAAAAATATCGCGTTCATACCTATATCAGCGGACATGATCACGCTTACTATCCCGCTCATAGCGGCAAGCTCGAATTGCTTCACACCAGCGCCTTAGGCTCCGGTCCACGCCCACTGCTTAATAGCAACCTTCAACCCTTTAAAACACTGACGGTCATTGATGTTGATTTGGATGCGGATGCAACCCGCTACACCACTTACAACATGACTACTATGCAGGTTGTGGATCACAAAACCTTGCCTCGCTTGATTGTCGGTCCGACGGGCAGAGCCTTGCGGCTAGACGTAAACGAAAGTGATTTAACAACCGCCGAGCGATCACTGACATTTACACCCAGCTAACCTGCATTCAATAAAGCTATTTGCCTAATAAGATTTAGCTAATAAGATGTCACTAAAACTTCAGTAATCTTACCTCGTTTTTCAGCGTTGGAATTGATTGCTCTAGAAGCAACGATCGTATGCGTTGTGAAATCTTGATAGAGTTCACGAATAAACGGACAATCCGAATTTGAAAGCATTACCTTTACGCCACGATTTGCTAGCGTGACAACTGTGTCTCGCAGTCGAATTTGGTCTGCTTCTGTAAACGCATAGCGATTGTAAGACGTGAACTTGCTGGTCGCACTAAGGGGATGATACGGCGGGTCGAGGTAAACAAAATCATGGCTGCTAGTGGCATGATGCAAGACGGCTTCAAAGCAACCTGACTCAATGTGCGTTGATCGCAGTGCGGCTGAAGTGGCATACAGCAGCTCATCATCACAAATGGTTGGCTTTTTGTAGCTGCCGATCGGCACATTGAAAAGCCCTTTAGAATTCTCTCGGTAAAGACCGTTAAAGCACGTTTTATTCAAATAAATGAGACGTGCTGCACGCTCCAGTGGCGAACCACCCACACTGGCACGTACCTGATAGTAATAGTCCGCACAATGATGATCGCGATGCACTTTTAAGCAAGCAATTAACGCTTCAACCTGGTCTCTAACGCATATGTAAACATTCACCAATTCAGGGTTAATGTCCATCAGGTGCGATCGATCGGGCAACAGATGAAAAAAAACCGCACCACCACCCAGAAACGGCTCGTAGTATGTTGAAAACCGTTTAGGAAAATGTGCGCTGTATTGTTGAATGAGTTGCCCTTTGCCACCAGCCCACTTTAAAAACGGGCGGGGATGCAGTCGTGGCGGGAGTCGAGTTTGCATTCAACTATCATAGAGGCGTTTTTCAATGTGGAAGCAAGTTTTCAGCGGTTAGCAGTCAGCTATCGGCGGTTAGCGGTTAGCAGTCAGCTATCGGCGGTCAGTGATTAGGAGCAACTCTTTGAATGCAAAACCTACCCTTTTCCCTTCTGATCCTTTCACTTTCTCACTCTTCCACTCCTTCACCTTTTCACCCTTCCACTTTCTCACCCCTCACTCCTCACCCTACTAAGGGTCGCTTGATTCACTTCAGCGTGGAGTGCTTTAGCGAAAGTCCAGTAAAATGAAACAATAATGCTCTTCACGACCTGACTTGACGCACGGCTGCGCCATTCTCATCAAAGTTTATGCAAAATTTCTGGAACACCGTCTCTAAGTACCCGATTTTTCTCACTGGTATAATTTTGGGTGTCTTTCTGAACGCACTGAAGCCCCTCGCACCGCTGCTTAAGAACCCAGTGACTGCGATCGCCCTAATTGGCACCTTTATTGCAGCCTTTGTCTTCCTTGGCTTTACGCTGCGTGCCATGTTGGGCGTTGGGCTGACTTAAGCATTCTCACGGCTGTAAGGACGACGCAACAGCGGCTCCAAGCAGTAACGTATACATCAAAAGGTAGGTTTGTTATGGCTACGAGTCGTCGGATTGAGCGCGTTGCCGAGCTGATTAAGCGCGAGGTCAGCCAGATGTTGCTCTCTGGCATTAAGGACGATCGCGTGGGTGCCGGTATCGTCAGCGTGACGGATGTTCAGGTTGCTGGAGACTTGCAGCACGCCAAAATCTTTGTCAGCATCTATGGCACCAGCGAAGCCAAAGCCGAAACAATGGCAGGGCTAAAATCTGCCACTGGCTTCGTTCGTAGTGAGCTGGGTCAGCGCATTCGTCTACGTCGCACCCCTGAAGTGCTGTTTCTAGAAGACGCCTCCCTAGAGCGTGGCGACAAAGTGCTGTCGTTACTCAATCGTCTGAGCCAGGAACGGGAGCGATCAGCACCATCCGACCTGGTGGAAGAGGAGTAACGGTGGAAGGTAGAAGGCAAAAGGCTAAAGGCAGAAGGCAAAAGGTAGGGGAAGGAAAGGAGGCAGGGGAAGCAGAAAGCAGGCAGAAAACTCAAAGCCTTTAGCTCTTATCATTCCTTCTTTAGCTTCATTCTTGCTTCCCTCACCCCTCACCTCTTCCTATGCAGCCCCTTCTTCCCAGCATCGAAACACTTTCGCTGACCGAGCAGGTGGCTCAAATGGTGGTGGTACGGGCATCGGGCTACCTGTTCGACCATCAGATTCAGTATCCGCTTTGGGAGCCGACTGCAGAGATACTACAGCACTGGATTCGAGACTTAGGGGTCGGCGGAGTGATTTTCCTCGGCGGCAGCGCAGGGGAACTTGCGTTACGCACGCAGCAGCTTCAAGCATGGGCAGGCATTCCGTTACTAATGGCAGCGGATGTCGAAGAAGGTGTGGGGCAGCGCTTTTCTGGTGCGACATGGTTCCCGCCGCCGATGGCGTTGGCGGCAGTTGTGCAACAGTTTCCCGATCGCGCTGAGTACTATGCCGAGCAACTGGGAGCCACGACTGCCCAAGAAGCACGGGCGCTCGGGCTAAATTGGGTGCTGGCTCCGACTGTCGATGTTAATAACAATCCTGCCAATCCGGTAATCAATGTGCGGGCGTTTGGTGAAACGTCGGCGATCGTTAGCCAACTCACTACAGCGTTTCTGCGGGGCGCGCAACAGCATCCCGTGTTGACGGCTGCCAAGCATTTTCCGGGTCACGGCGATACAGCCGTTGATTCTCATTTCGAGCTACCCGTTCTGAACCATTCAGTCGAACGTCTCACCGAAGTAGAAATACCGCCGTTCAAAGCCGCGATCGCAGCGGGTGTTGATGCGGTTATGAGCGCTCACCTCCAAATCCCTGCCCTTGACCCGGATTTTCCAGCCACCCTTTCTCACCGCATTTTGACCCAGGCATTAAGGCAGTCGCTCGGCTTTGACGGCTTGATCGTCACCGATGCACTGGTTATGGGAGCCATTGCGAACCGCTATGGTGCCAACGAAGCTGCTGTGCTGGCAGTGGAAGCAGGGGCAGATGTGCTTTTAATGCCGCTTGATCCTGAAGGTGCGATTCAGGCAGTTTGTGAAGCCGTAGAAACAGGACGCATTCCCGCAGAACGCATTCAGGCTTCGGTTGAACGTCTCTGGCGAGCCAAGCAGAGAGTCTGTGGTGCCGTTGGTGGTGGCACATCTCATGCCTGGGAAACGCAAACTCCTACTGGTGTTGAAGCGCAAACCGTTGTGTCTCTATTAGCGCAGCCACAAGCGCAGGCAACCGTTACTAACATTCTGCAAGATTCGATGCGGGTGCATTGTCCGGCTGATTCCCGGCTTGATCGCCCACGCTGGTCGCACGATCGCCGTAATCTCATTGTGGTTGATGATGCCTTGGCGTGTAAGGTGCTAGGGCAGCAGGCTCCAGCGATCGCCCTGCCTGAATCCCTTGGCTATGAACGGCAAGTGATCGATCGCCATACGCCCGCGATCGCGCTAGACGCTGATACAAAAATCTGGCAGCCCACGTTACTACAGCTTTTCATTCGCGGCAATCCGTTTCGCGGCAGCGCTGGGTTGACTCAAACTGCTACCGACTGGTTTCACTTTCTAGTTGAGTCTGAGCAACTGCTGGCGTTAGTCATTTATGGCAGCCCTTACGTGCTCGATCAGTTCTTGCCGAAGCTAGCCCCTGAAATTCCCTACGTGTTTACTTATGGTCAGATGCCACAAGCGCAGGCGATCGCGCTAGAGCTTTTGAGAACATAAAATTGCGGTGTCGTGAGTTCTGTGGCGATGGACTAAGTTAGCCCACTTGAGTGATCGATACGTACAGCTTGGCTCTTACGGTACACCGATCGGCAGGAGCGCATTCTCAGGCAGGTAGCTTCGATAACGTCCACTATCTGACAAGACCACGACCAGTTGTAGCGACCAATCGGGTTGAATTTGCAAATCCGCCCAGGGAATCGCCAATTCTAGACACGTATCAAAGCCGATCCGGGCGCGGGTCATACGTGACTGCCAACGGCAATCTTCTTCAGCTTCTTGAAACCAGAGTGTTTGAGTGAGCAGGTTAATGCCCAAATGATGATGAAACAGATAGTTTAGGGGTGCTTCATCGGGTAAGTCTACAAAAGGCGCAGGGCTATTGTGCATGGTTTCATTGGGGTAAAACCAGAGCAAATTTAGTTCGGGTGGATAATCGCTTCCCGGTTCTGCCCCTGCTTTGAAGTCCAACCGCAGGTAAAAGTTCAAGTGATCTACGCCATACCAGAGCCGTTGAATGGCGCTGCTGCGATGCATGGTGCCCCGTGCGCCGCCAATTTCAATACGACCGGCTTTATCCCAATCTTGTTCATCGCCACGCCCATCAATAAATGGATGGATGAAGCTTTGAGGAGCACGATCGCCCCCTTCTGTATGTGACTCTACTGAGCGGCGCACGTTAGCAGGAATGGGTTCATTCAACGCTTGATAGATAGCAGCAAGATGCTCCCGAAAAAGCTGATCGAAAATGGCATCCTGGTTGGAGGAATGCCCTTCGCCAAACCACCAGAACCAGTCGGAGCCTTCTGCTGCATAGAGCGCTTCCCACACGGCTGGGTTTGCTTCTTCTGTGGCTTCGGGATGATTTGCCAAAACTTGCCGGGCTTCGGTCAGCAAGTCCCAGGCACGATTTTTGGCAGGGTCGCCAATCCAGGTGGTGAAGTTGCCGTCTACCCACGAACCGCTGTGCAACTGGTCGGCGGGAATGGTTTCGGTGGGTGGAAACTGGTCGAGAAATTCGGAAACAGTGACAAGCTGAATGTCGGACGAATGGCTGAGGGTTTCGTAGAGCGATCGCAAGAAGGGAATGCCGTCTTGGGGATAATACTCCCAGCAGTTTTCGCCATCCAGGGCGATCGTTACTAGCCGAGGTTCTTCGAGCGCTGTGCTATCACTGGACTGCTGTGTTTTGAGCGATCGCCCGATTGCCTCCAGATGTCCCACCAGATCGCTGGCTGCCTGCTTGGGTTCCATGGCACTGTAGGTGAAGCCGATCAGGTCAGACAGACGGTGATCTCGAAAGACGATCGCGAGATCGCCATCGGTCGTCTCTAGCCGATAGGGGCGATACAGCAAATCGGGTTCAGAAACATTGCCTGACGCATCGCGATGGAAGAAGTGCTTGATGCTCCAGCCCAGCACCGCTTCATCTGAGCAGATCCATTGGAAGCCTTCTTTAGCGATCGGGGCTAAAACCGCAGGACTGACCGATTGTTCTGAGGGCCACAAGCCACGGGGCGAGCGACCAAACCGCTCCTCGTACATTGTCCAGGCTTTCTTGAGGTGACGGGGCATATCGTCTGCCCACTGAAAACGCTGCGTGGGCAACGTCATGTTAGGGACTGCTACCCGTCCCGCATCGGTATCTGCCAGCAAGGGCAAAATGGGATGGGTGTAAGGCGATGTGATCACTTCTAGCTGCCCAGCATCCTGCATTTTGCGGTGTTGGGGCACAATGCGGCTGAGAATCTCACGCTGTTTGGAGTAAATGCGCTGGCGATCGCCCAATGTAAAGCCCTTGCCCTGCTCTAACCACTGAGAAATCTCTGGATCACCCCAAAAGAGCGGGTCAATCCAGGCAAGATTGTGCCACGCCAGCAAGTCACTGAAGTCTTGTAGATTCCAGTTTTCTAAGCACCAATCGCGTCCTTTATCCTGCCGCTGGTAGTAAAGCTCGGCATAGCGAGGATGGGGATCAATCAACGTATGGTGATTACCGTCAAAAAAGTGCTCCACCACAAAAGCTTTTTGCTCTGGCTTCAATTGCTCTGTGGGTAGCAGTGCCGCTGTTAGATAGGGATCAAACGCCGTTCCCGCTACATAATCCTCAATTTGCAGCAGCAGTGACGGGACAAGATTCACCGTTTGATGCAGCTTGGGGTATTCCTCCAGCAGCAGCACCAGATCGAGGTAGTCTTTTGTGCCATGCAGTCGCACCCAAGGTAAGCGATACTGTCCAGCTAGAAGTGTTGGTCGATCGACCCGACTTTTGTAGAGCGGCTGATGCTGATGCCAAATAAAAGCAACGTAAAGGGGATGGGGCATAGAGGGAAGGGATAAAGGATGAAGTTTGAGAGATGAAGGAGCAGTATCAACTCAGCCCTTAGCCCACCGCAGAGCGGAAGCAAGCTACATCCCTCAGCCTTTCTAGAACACTTGTTCAACTTCGGCGATTTCAGGAATAAATTCGCGCAAACGACGCTCAATGCCCATTCTCAAGGTCATAGCGGAACTGGGGCAGGAGCCGCACGCACCTTGCAGCCGCAGTTTGACGATCGGTCCGTCGATTTCGACCAGTTCAACGTTGCCGCCGTCTGCCATCAGGTAGGGGCGCATTTCATCCAGTACGGTTTCGACGTTGACTGGAGTTAGTTCTAATGTTTCAGCCATGATTCACCTATGACGTGTTGGTTGTGGTTTGATCTCGATCGTAGCGGAAAGAAAGGCAGCAGGGAGAGCAAGGGGAGAAAGGGAGGCAATGGGAGATAGAACACGGAGACTCAGCTCAAGCCGTTAGACAGAATCCCAAACTCTTTCTCCCTCTGCGCCCCTGCCTCCTCTGTCTCTTCTATGTCCCTTGCCTCTTTAGACTGCTACTGGCGTTAACAGCTTGATGTTGGAGAAGCCATACTCAGTCACAACGGTTTCCCCTTGTTTGTCTTCTGTGATGACACGGCGCGTGATGATGTAGTAGCCACCAATTTTTTCGTAGGTGTCTTCAGATTGGCTGGAGCCTTTGAGTTCGCCCGTGCTGGCATCGCGGTAGACAGAATCATAGCGTTCTGCAAGGTAGCCTTCGCCAGTGTCGATTGTGCTGAAGGTATTGATGGTAACGACAACACCGTGAATGTGGCGATGCACGAGGGAAACAACGTTGTCGCGCACTTTGTAGCCATCGCCCATTGCCTTGCCGCTGACGGCAATAGCGACGGCTCCTGTTTCATCGGTTTCGCCGAGTTCAAAGATATTCTTGCCGTGAGTTTCTTCAAACGGCTTGCGGACGCGATGAACGGCGATTTCCCAGACTTGACCTTTGATTAAATCTTGGGCTTGCTCATCAGAGACATCGGTGATGTCATAGGTGAGATCGTGGTTGATGCGGGCTTTGCCAGTGTAAAGCCGATCACCTTGCTTGACCGTGATGTCGGTGCTGTAGCCGGGGAAGTTAGAGTCCCAGGTGTAGCGGTTTTCGTAAGCAGCCCGGAATAATTCACGAGCGGACAGTGGCTCTGTCATGCAATTCTCCTTGCGTCATCGTCCAATCTCTAGTGTAGAGAGTTTTGGTAGGTATGTTGCGGCAACTGAGTAGGGAGTGGGGAGTAGGAAGATGAGATGGTGAAGGGGCAAGGGGAGCGAGGGGTAGGGAAAGTTTTGAGCTTTGAGTTTTAATACCAATTGAAAGTATGAAAGTAGCAGATCCTTGTATAAAGCTAAGTTCTCTCAGTTCCTCTTAACAAAGGGGATGCCGCAGGCAAGAGAATCTGCGTTAGTGGCGCTCAATTGATTGCGATCGCTAACTTCTTACCCTTCACCTCTTTACTCCTTCACCCCTCACCCCATGCCTTTTATCTACCAACGGACAGTACGGTTTAGCGATACGGATGCGGCAGGAGTGGTCTACTTTGCGAATGTGTTGACGCTTTGCCATGAGGCGTATGAGGCATCGTTGGCAGCAACGGGGATTGATTTAAGGGCTTTTTTTAGTGGGGTTGATGTGGCATTGCCGATCGCCCATGCCAATGTGGATTTCTTTCGTCCTATGTTCTGTGGCGATCGTCTGGTAGTTCATCTAATTCCAAAGCCGCTACAAGAGAGCGAATTTGAGATTGCCTATGCTGTGTTTTTGGAGGGCAAGTTGGAGCGATCAGTGAGTAATGCTCAGACGCGCCATGTCTGCATTGATCCAGGCACTCGCGAACGTCGATCGCTGCCGCTGGAAATCAATCAATGGCTAGAACAGTGGGCAACGCCATCTTAGCGATCGCCTCTACTTGGGGTCGATTGACTTTGCCTTGAGCGTTTCGAGGCAGGCGATCGACGGCAAGCCAATGTTTGGGACGTTTGAATTTGCTTAAAGTGTCACTTAAGGCTGTTTGGATACTTGTAGGAGAAATGTCAGCGCTGATGGGGATGTAAACGGCTGTAATGGCTTGTCCCCAATGGCGATCGCTGATGCCGATCACGCATACATCCTGTACTAACCCAGTCGATCGGATGGCTGCTTCGACTTCTGCGGGAAACACGTTCTCGCCACCTGTGATGATTTTGTCGCTTTGCCGTCCGACGATGTGCAGGTAACCATTGGCATCGAAATAGCCGAGGTCATCGGGTTGGAAGGAGCGGGGAGTGGGGAGTCGGGAGTCGGGAGTGGGGGGAAAGTAGCCCCAGGCAAGTGATTTTGCCTGGATGGTGATGTTACCGATTTGGTCTGTCTTCAGAATGTCGCCGGATGGATTGCGAATGATAATTTGAGCGTGGGGCAAGACGTGTCCAGCGTTGGTCTGTCCGTTGAGAAAGTCGTCTGGTTTAAGGGTGGCAATTTGGGAGGCAGTTTCGGTCATGCCGTAGGTGGGGGCAAGCCGGATGCGTTGGCTTCTGGCACGATCGAGCAAGTCTGACCAGGCAGGTGCGCCGCCAAGGAGAACCGTGTGAAAGCGAGCTAACCAAGCGATCGAAGAGCCCGGAGTCGGGAGTCGGGAGTCGGGAGTCGGGAGTGGCGTTGAGTGTTGTGTCTCTTGCCTTCTGCCTTCTGCCTTCTGCCCTCTGCTTTCTCCATCTAGCAACCGCTGAAGTTGCGTAGGCACCAGGGACAGAAAAAAATCTTCTGGGTTAAGGTTACTACGATCGCCCGCTTCAAGTGCTTTGAAGGGCAGTACGACGAGCTTGCCGCCGGTAGTGAACGATCGCATGAACTGCATCAGTCCACTGACGTGATAGAGCGGCAGCACGCAGAAAGAATTGATCGGCTCAACCTCAAAATATTCACGAAAGCCCTCTACTGAAGCCATGAGGGTTTCCCAAGTGTGGACAGCAAAGCGGATTTTGCCCGACGTGCCACCTGTAGGGATCAGGATGTAAGGAGTAAGAACTGGGGGCTGGGGAAGCAGGGGATTGGGGGAAGCAGAGGAGCGCTGCTGACTGCTGGCTGCTTCTTTGCCTTCTGCCTTCTGCCTTCTGCCTCCTGCCCTCTGCCTCCTGCCTTCTACCTTTGCTTCCTCGCCCCAAACCAAATCCGGCTGCACTAACTCAAAGACCTGTTGCCATTCGGCTTTTGTCCAATCGGGATTAGCAAGAACAATGCAGCAATTAGCAGCACAAGCGGCGATGAAGTGCGCGAGAAACGTCAGCGGATTGCGATCGGCTAACAGAATGGTGAGGAGAGCTTCGGAGTTTGGAGGCGATCGCAACTCCACTAACACTCGCTCCGCTAAAGCAAAAAACTCCTGGCTGTCATAACCAACTAGCCAATCATCACCTGACCGTTGCTTGAGGATGGTTAAAGGGTCTGCCATAGCTGCTCAAAAGCGTCGCTTTCAGAATCCTTAAACCAGTGCGTTGTGCCATAACCCACGGCTCGATCGGGATTTCCCAGAGATGCGGCTAAACGTAACCCTGCCCGTCGCCCGATCGCTGTTTCCAAAGCTGAGGAAAACACAGCATCGATCGAATGGTGCTGGCAAAACTGGCGGAGGCGAGAAGGGGAACCGACGATCGCGGGTTTGATGACAAAAATGCCTCGCCAACCGTGCTCGTAGCAAGTTTGTAGCTGTTGCAAGGTCGCCACTGATTCATCCAGGGCGATCGGCGTTCGATAATGCTGGGTTAAATCTTGCATTGACTGAAACTGCGCGATGGGAAGCGGTTGCTCGATGTATTCAAGCACGACCCCTCGGTTTGAAGGGTCAATCATGGCATCACAGGCTTGTAACCATTGAGTCGTCTCGTCAGCGCTGAGTCCACCATTCGCATCCAAGCGTAATTTTGCTGGTTTGGGCAGGGCTTGAGTGAGTGCATCAAGCACCTTAAGCTCGGTGGCGATCGCCTCTACCCCAATTTTCCATTTAAACGTACGAAATCCCTGATCCCAAAGCGGTTGCCAGGTGTGGAGCGCAAGGTTTCCCGCTGGCAAGAGGGCGCTGTAGGGAGAGGGGGAGAGTTGGGAATCGGGAGTTGGAAGTCGGGAGGGAATGTGTGCTGTAATGACCGGGCTTTGAGGCTGACATATTAAGTTCTGTACTGCAACGTTCGAGTTCTGAGGTCGGAGTACCGAGTTCTGATCTGTACTATCCGAGTTCTGCACTGCAACGATCGAGCTTTGAACTGCAACCTCCGAGCTCTGAGGTCGGAGTGCCGAGCTTTGAACTGCAACTTCCGAGCTTTGATCTCGGAGTGTCGAGCTCTGAACTGCAACATCCGAGCTTTGATCTCGAAGTGCCGAGTTCTGAACTGTAATTGCCGAGTTCAAAGCTGCAAGGTTCGAGTTCTGAGGTCGGAGAGTCGAGCTTGCAGTGACAAACGACGCTTGATTCCCTGCGCCTCTGTCTCTCTGCGGTGCTGCCTGAGCGATCGCTGATTCTTGCAGACCTTCCCATGCCGATTCAAAGGCAAACTGGCAGCATGGCAGCGTGTCGGGCACAGCGAAAATGAGGTCGTCTGTCAGTACTGTTGGCAGTTGGTGACAAAACGCCAATGCCTGCTCAAGGGTTTCGGAACCGAACCAGGGAATCGGCGCAATTTCGCCCCAGCTAATGCTGCCAGCATCATCGACCAACCGCAAAATCACACCCTCTCGCACTGCCCAGCAACCGTGGCTAGTTTGCAACGGTTGCTTGAAGCGCCGTTGATAAGGGCGAAATTTCCACTGGTAAAGCATTTACGTTGGCAAGACTGCTCCAAACCGCAGCAGTTGTGGGAGAACAAAGCCAAGACCCAGAAAAATACCGCTCCAGAAATGCAGGGCAACAGCAATGAACTTGCAATTGCTCACCTTCTCTGGTTTGTTGTGGTTGGTGCCAACGTGTTTGCAGAGTTTGAGCGCGATCGGCAGACTGGCAAACACCAACAGCGTTGTCACCGGAAACACGCCCAGCCACACGCAAATAGCTGTCAGCGCGAAAATGCTGCCACAAAGCCAGGGTAGAAGCTGCGCAGCGCGTTTTGTGCCCAAACGGACGATCGGCGATCGCTTACCCACAGCGGCATCATCCGCTTCTTGATGGAAATGGGAGCAAAAGAGAATCAGGCTAGTGGAAACACCCACGATCGTCGAAGCCGCTAGATTCGTACCTGACCAGGCTTGCGTTTGACTGTAATATGCTGCTGCAAACGCTAAGGGACCAAAAGCGAAAAAGCAAAGAATTTCTCCCCATCCCTGGTAGCTGAGGCGAAAGGGCGGTCCCTGGTAGATGTAGCCAAGCACGCAGCAAACCAGGATAATGCCAACCACGGTCAGATCGCGCTGGATGGCAGCGATCGCGCCGATGCCAAACAGCCCAGTGGCAAGGCACAAATTCCCTAACCAAAAAATCAACGATTTGTTGGCGGTCAGATTTACCAGCGAGTGCGCTTTGTTCACGTCAACGCCTGTCTCGGAGTCAAAGACATCGTTAGCGAGGTTCTCCCAGGCAAGGATAAGAATGGCAGCAAAGACAAAGATGGCAAAGATACCTGTCTGCAACGTTCTGGTCTCGGCAATGGCGATCGCGGTGCCCACCATAATTGGCATGATCGCCACACTGTACATCGGTGGCTTAATCGCTGCTAGCCACAACTTTTTGCGGATGGCTGGCGCGGTCTTTAAAGCATTTGCTGAATAATTAACCGTTCTTGTGGTCATTTTTTGCAAATATCAAAAGTTGGATGTAGTTCTCAGAAGCTCACCTATTCTACGATCGAGTGGATCGGACAACCCTGATAGACCGTCCAGACTTTAAGATTCGCAATATTTTGGCTAAGGAGTGAGGGGTGAGGGGTCAGAATCAAGGAGTCAGAAGCCAGGAGCCAGGAACTAGAAGCTCTCCCCTGCTCCCCCTGCCTCCCCACTCCCCAATCCCTCTTGCTTTCCCATGACCGTTACCCCTCGCTGCACTCATCTGTTTCAAACTCGTAGAGAATTACATCATTTTCTAAACCGCTATAAACAGATTTCAAAAGAGAGAATCCAGCCGCAGATTGTGAGCCTTTCAATGGCAATAGATGCGGTTGATCCGCTGGTTGTCTTTCAGGCGCTTGCAGAACCACAGCAGCTCAATTTCTATATGGAAAAACGAGCGTTTGGGCAAGAAGGTGAGCCGCAGGAAGGAGTGGCGATCGCCGCGATCGGCTCTGCTGCCAAGTTCACGATTAACGGTGCAGAACGCTTTACGGCGGCCCAGCAGTTTATCCGCTCAACGCTGGCTCAGACTGCCATTTGTGGACCGGCTCACTTACCGTTAGCCGGTCCCCATTTCTTCTGTAGCTTCACATTTTTTGATCAGGATTCTGATCGTAAACCAGCGTTTCCAGCAGCAACCATCTTTCTACCAGAGTGGCAAATTTCTAGAAGCGGATCGCATTGTTTGGTTGTAGCGAATGTCGTGCTTTGTGCCACGACAAACTTAGAAGAAACGGTCGATCGACTCTGGCAAACATGGCAATCTATACGAGCGATTCGGTATGAATTAATCACACCGGCGATTGAGCATCAAGACCTGCTGACACGGCGTGATGTTGCCACGACCCAACACTTTAAGCAAGCGGTACAGGCTGCCTTGACCGACATTCAGCAGGCAACGTTTCACAAAATTGTGCTGGCTCATGCGGTGGATGTCACCTCACCATTACCGTTTGATGCGATCGCGGCACTGCATCATCTTCGTAAGCTGTATCCCGGTTGCTATCTATTTTCCACCAGCAACGATCGGGGGCAGCAGTTTATCGGTGCCAGTCCAGAACGACTGGTCAGCGTGCGAGATGGTCAGCTCAAAACGGGTGCGTTAGCGGGTTCGGCTCCCCGTGGCAAAACCACTAGCGCTGATGCTGCCCTGGCAAAACGCCTCTTAGAGAGCGTCAAAGAACGCCACGAACATCGGGTTGTGAGCCAGTTTATCTGCCAACAGCTTGCTCAGCTGGGCTTGAGCCCCCAATCGTTGCCTGTGCGCCTGTTACAACTGTCCAACATTCAACATTTACAAACACCGATTTATGCCACAGTGCCTGCCGAAACTCATCTGCTTGATGTCGTAGCAGCCCTTCATCCCACGCCTGCCGTTGCCGGAATGCCTCGCGCTGCTGCCTGTGACTACATTCAGCGCTACGAAACCTTTGAGCGATCGCTCTACGCCGCGCCGATCGGCTGGGTTGATCATCACGGTAATGGTGAATTTGCCGTTGGCATTCGATCGGCTTTGATTGATGGCTGCACTGCCAGACTGTTTGCAGGCGCAGGCATTGTGGAAGGCTCAGCCCCAGAGCGCGAACTAGCAGAAGTGCAGCTCAAACTTCAAGCGCTTTTGCAGGCGTTAATTTGAGAGCGTTTAGATCCCCGACCTCTAGTTAAAACTTAGCCGAAAACCCATTCCGTCGTAGAAGTTGGGGATCTTTACGTACTGATACTCTCATTTCTTTTGACTTCCGATTCCTAGCTCCGGACTCCTAACGACCAAGCTTATCCGCCAGTGGAAGGGAAAGAGGCTTGAGCAGATTGTAGGTAGTTGGGTGCCGCACCTTGGTTTACCGCTTGTTAATTCCTAATTGATCCATCGTTGGACACCAATCGCCTCCATAATGAGTTCGACAGCCAGTGCAGCTAAAATCATGCCTGTAACACGCTCTAAGATTGCAGCACCGTTCTTGCCGATGATCCGTAAAATTGGTTCAGCCAGCAGCATTAATCCATAGGTAACGGACATAATGCATACAACAACACAAGCTGTTACGAACTGTGATGAGATTGAATAAACGTGATTATCGGTCAGCAGAACCACAGCCATGATTGCTTCTGCTCCTGCAATAGACGGCACCGCTAACGGAAAAACCGAAATGTCGTGACCTTTTTCAGGCGTTGCTGGTCGTTCATGCGAAAAATCAAAAACCATTTGCAAGGCAAACAAGAACAAGATCAAACCGCCTGCAACTTGCAAAGAAATTAACCGAATTTGCATTGCCGACAGAATTATTTGTCCTACTACAATCGACCCCAATAGAATAATTGTGGAGTACAAAACAGCCTTAAGCGCGACTTTACGACGCTGCGCTTGAGGTAGATGTGCCGACAGTGTAGCGAAAAGAACAACTGTTCCAATCGGTTCGATCGTCACCCACAATGTCAGGAGATCGTTCAGTGCTTTATCAACCATGTCTAAAGTCTAAATGATTAGGCTTTTTAGTTTTTAGCTTCTGGAAAGCTACGCACGTGAGGTAGAGCTAAAGTCTAAACTGAAGAAGACGCGATCGCCCCTACTGCCCTGACTTCTTTCGCAGAACTGCCCAATGCAGCGATTAAGTGACCCGACGACACTCAACTGCCAGAGTCGGACGGTATGTTTGTGAAAAACTCTCTGAAGCACCCACAAAGCCTCTTGCTCTCCGACTCCATTACGTCAACGCTAGACGCGCTGCATCCCGACGCGCATTACTGCATGGGTCAGGACAGGAGTATTTACTGGCGCATTACAGAGCCGCCAGAGTAAGCATCAACTAAAGCAAGCAGAGAATCAACTGAAGCAAGAACGCCAGAGAGCAGAACGGTTAGCCGCATTACTGAGAGCGCAAGGGATCGACCCGGACGTATGATGCGTTAGGCTATGTGCCTACTCTCAGCATTCCCATGCCTCTTGATTTCACGAATACCAACCTGGTCTGGACTTCGATTCTGGCGGAAACGCTGTCTCGGTTAGGGCTGACCACCGCGATCGTCTGCCCCGGTTCTCGCTCGGCACCCCTTGCGATCGCCTTCGCCAATCATCCCCACATCGAAGCGATTCCCGTGCTCGACGAGCGATCAGCTTCCTTTTTTGCACTCGGCGTTGCCCGTCAGAGCCATCGCCCGGTTGTGCTGCTCTGCACCTCTGGCACCGCAGGCGCAAATTTTTATCCCGCTGTCATTGAAGCGAAGGAAAGCGGTGTGCCCTTACTCGTTCTGACTGCCGATCGTCCGCCCGAACTGCGTGATTGTAATGCGGGTCAAGCGATCGACCAGCATAAGCTTTATGGCACCTTTCCTAACTGGCAAACGGAACTGGCAATGCCATCGCTGGAACTACCCATGCTCGCCTATCTCCGGCAAACCCTCATCCATGCCTGGGAAAAAGCATTGTATCCCGTGCCCGGAGTGGTTCACCTCAACCTGCCCTTCCGCGACCCCCTTGCCCCTATCCCTCAGCCTTCTGCCCAAGCGATCGCCTCCACCTTCAACCCCGAAGCCTTCTTCGCCTCCATCACTCCCCTCGCTTCTACCCGATCACTCCATCACCCCATCACTCCATCACCTCGTCACTCTCTTACCCCTTCCCCCCTTCCTCCCTTTCCCTCCAACGGCATCATCATCGCAGGCGTAGCACAACCCGAAGCGCCAGAGGACTACTGTCGTGAGATCGCCCAACTCTCCCAAACCCTCGGCTATCCGGTTCTAGCAGAAGGACTTTCGCCGCTACGAAATTATGCCGACCTCAATCCCAACTTGATCACAACCTATGACTTAATGTTGCGATCGCCTGCGCTGGCAGAAAAACTTGCTCCTGAATCTGTGCTGTGCATTGGTGGAATGCCGACCAGCAAGCAGCTTCGTGCCTGGTTAGAAAAGATGCAGCCGCGTCTGTGGATCATTGATCCTGAGGGACGTAACCTCGATCCACTGCATGGCAGAACGACGCATCTGCGGCTGTCGATTGCAGCCCTCCTTCAGTCACTGCCCCCGCAAACCCAGACGATCAACCCTCATCTCGATCGCTGGCGTGTCGTGGAAACCAAAGTTAGGCAGGCTGTAGACCAAACAATGTGTGAGACAGACGCGCTGTTTGAGGGCAAAGCTGCCTGGTTGCTCTCTCAAGTGCTGCCGCCTGGAACGTCGTTGTTCATCAACAGCAGTATGCCTGTGCGGGATGTCGAGTTTTTCTGGGCACCAAGAAATTCTAGAGTGCAGCCATGCTTCAATCGAGGTGCAAATGGCATTGACGGCACGCTTTCTACCGCCTTGGGCATTGCCCATCGACAGCAAAGTAGTGTGATGCTCACAGGCGATCTGGCGCTGTTGCACGATACAAACGGCTTTTTGTTGCGCCAGCATTTTGCGGGACACCTGACGATCGTCCTGATTAACAACAATGGTGGCGGCATTTTCGAGATGCTGCCGATTGCCCAAAACAATCCAGCCTTTGAGTCCTTTTTTGCCACACCACAAACGATCGACTTTGCCAAGCTCTGCGCCACGTATGGAGTCGAACATGAGCGCATCACAAGCTGGCAACAGCTAGAACAACGGCTCAACCCGCTGCCCACCAAAGGGATTCGGGTCTTAGAAATTTGTACCGATCGCAAAGCCGATGCCCAATGGCGACAGCAGCACTTAGGTACATTTGCCGCTAATATCAGCATTTAGTTGGTAGCGATCAGCAATCAGCTTTCAGCGGTCAGAATCAACTCAAAGCTTTCTAGCCACACGGCACAAGCGCCACTCAAAACTTTCATCCTTCATCACTCTCGTCTTACCCCCCTCCCCTCCATGCAAATCGACTGGCAAGTTGTCAAAACCTACGAAGACATTCTCTACCACAAAGCGGATGGGATCGCCAAAATCACCATCAACCGTCCCCACAAGCGCAATGCCTTCCGTCCCAAAACGGTGTTTGAACTTTACGATGCCTTTGCGAATGCTCGTGAAGATTCGCGGATTGGGGTGGTGCTGTTTACAGGTGCGGGTCCTCATACCGATGGTAAGTATGCGTTTTGTGCGGGTGGCGATCAAAGCGTACGCGGTCAGGCAGGCTACGTGGGCGAGGATGGTGTGCCCCGGCTAAACGTGCTGGACTTGCAACGGCTCATTCGCTCCATGCCCAAAGTGATCATTGCGCTGGTTGCAGGTTACGCGATCGGTGGTGGTCATGTCCTCCACATTCTCTGTGACCTCACCATTGCGGCAGACAACGCGGTTTTTGGGCAAACGGGACCCAAAGTGGGTAGCTTTGACGGTGGCTTTGGTGCCAGCTATCTGTCGCGCATCGTAGGGCAGAAGAAGGCGCGGGAAATCTGGTATCTCTGCCGTCAGTACTCGGCAACGCAGGCACTAGAGATGGGTTTGGTAAACTGCGTTGTGCCAGTTGAGCAGCTAGAAGCAGAGGGCATCCAGTGGGCACAGGAAATTCTGGAGAAAAGCCCGATCGCCATTCGCTGCCTCAAAGCCGCCTTCAACGCTGATTGTGACGGGCAGGCAGGCTTGCAAGAACTCGCCGGAAACGCCACGCTGCTCTACTACATGACCGAGGAAGGCTCAGAAGGCAAACAGGCATTTTTAGAAAAGCGATCGCCCGATTTCCGACAATATCCGTGGCTGCCGTAGAAGGTTGACGGAGCACGATGAACTTATAAGCGGCAGTGATCGGACACGCAGGCAGCAGGGTAACGCGGTTGATAGGTTTGATCGCGTTTGCCAAAGAGCGTATAGCGGTTGTCGCGGATTTGCGCGTAGACACGATCGCCCGTCCACTTAACTCCCGGCAACGCCCGATAGGCAGACACAAAGACATCACCTAACGGCAACAGTCGCCCAATTTCTTCAGCCGCATCACTGCCCTGCCAGCGCTGTTCTGGAGCCGCTGTATTGATTAAAATCATGCCTTGCTCACAGTCTGTAGATGTAATGCCAAACTCGCTAAGAGCTGGCTCATCCTGCATGGGAATGTATTGAAATCGATCGCCCTGATCCAGCGTCTCAAGCAGTTGAACGAGCGTAGTGCAGAGGTTGCATTTACCGTCGTAAATAACGTAGTAGGACATGGGAATGAGGAGTAAGGGGGTTTACCTTTCTTAATAGTAACGGTGTTTTCAGCTACAGTCCTGATGTCAGGTGCGATCGAGAATGAAGCACTGTTCTTTAATCATTCGATGCTGCATCAGCTGTCTCAGGCATGAAACCACATATTATCGTTTGTGGCTTGGGTGCGACCGGGTACAAAATTCTCTGCTTGCTTAGACAGCAGGGGGCGCTTGTGGTGGGCATTCACAATCGACCGATCGCAGGTGACCCGGAGGGTATTGTTGTGGGCGATCTGCGGGCAGCTACAACCTTGATTCAGGCGGGTATCCGGGATGCGCAAACGCTGGTGCTGGCAGATAGCGACGATGGTTTGAATCTAGCAATCTTGATGCAGGCGCGAGTGTTGAATCCTCGCATTCGCATTATCAATCGGTTGTTTAACACGAGTCTAGGCGATCGGTTGGATACAACCTTGCCCGATCACATCAGCATGAGTGTGGCTGCGCTGGCAGCACCCATTTTTGTGTTTGCGGCATTAGGCAACGCCGCGATCGGGCAGTTGCACTTGTTCAATCAAACCTGGCCCATTCACGAAGAGCATATCAAAGACGACCATCCCTGGCGGGGGCGCAAACTTAGTGACCTGTGGGACGATCGCGATCGCATGCTGATCTATTACTTACCCATTGATAGCAAGGTGGATTTAGTATCAGCGATGCTGCGGGGGTATCGCCTCCAGTCGGGCGATCGACTGATTATTGGCACCAAACCGAGCGTACGTGTAGCTCGACGCTCGCTGAAACAAAGACTAGCCAAGCTGGCGCTGTGGCTGAAATATCTGCGGGAACACAGTCGAGCCTTGTTAGCCGGCACGCTGCTACTGCTGGTGATGATTCTGATTAGCGCCGGCATTTACACCTCTTCTGTGCTGCATACCAATCCGATCGATGCGCTCTATTTCTCAGTAGGCATTATCACCGGAGCAGGCGGCAACGACATCGGCTTAGAAACCGCTCCCGATGATCTCAAGCTCTTTACCGTGATCACCATGTTGGTCGGTGCAGCCATCATTGGTATTTCTTACGCGCTGCTGAATGATTTTGTTCTGGGCACCCGGTTTGATCACATTTGGGATGCAGCTCGGGTGCCATACCGCAACCACTTTGTTGTCTGTGGGTTGGGTGGCGTAGGTGTGCAGATTGTGAGCCACCTCCACCGTTGTGGACATGAAGTCGTGGTCATTGAGCACGATCAAAATTGCCGCTTTCTCGCTACTATCCGGGCAATGAAAATTCCCGTTATTCAAGGCGATGCTACGCTGCCAGCCGCTCTCAAAGCCGCAAATTTTGCACAGGCACACGCGCTGCTAGCCGTCACTAGCAACGATACAGTGAATTTAGAAATTGCCCTGAATGGCAAAAGTCTCAACCCCACGACTTCAGTGATCGTGCGCTACCAAGACCCAGAGTTTGCCTGGATGGCGCAACGGGTGTTTGAGTTTGATGCAGTGTTTAGCCCCGCAGAGTTGGTTGCGCCTGCCTTTGCCGCCGCCGCGCTGGGTGGGCGCATTCTAGGGAATGGTATGACCGCCGATAGCCTCTGGGTCGCGCTGGCAACGATGATTACGCCGAGTCATCCCTTCTGTGGTCGGCGGGTGCAGGAAGCGGCGATCGCTGCCGATTTTGTGCCGCTTTATATGGAAACCCATAGTCAGGCGATTCACGGCTGGGAGCTGCTAGAGGTTTGCCTTAGCGCTGGTGATGTTCTGTATCTCACTATGCCAGCCAGCCGCTTGGAGCAACTCTGGCGTATTCCCTCAGCCATGACGCGATCGGCGTAACTTTAGAGCAAAGCCTCATTAAGGACATTGGCTTGTAGCAGATGCCTTAAGCCTTCAAAGCATCAGCTTGCTTTTGAGTAGTGATGACGGCTCCATCGGGAACCTTGGCATTATCTGGCAGCGTGACAGCAACGACGATCGCGCCCATATCAATGGTGACATCATTACTAACCTTCGAGCGAAAGAGGATCGCATCGTCTCCAATGGTCAGGTTGTTGCCAACCTCTAATGGACCATGAAAGACACCATTATCATCAGTATTTAAGCCGTTGCCGATGCGAATACTGGTTCCTTTGAGTATGACAGCCACCACTTATAGGACAACGACCTAAGCGTTTAACGTTTGTTGGGCTGCAAGGGTTACTTGTTTGAGGGCTTTTAGATCAGGAGACGGTATAGCATGGTTTTGTGCAGGCGCGATCGCCATGTCCGGCTCCAGCGACTTGTCTGGTGCTGACAACTCTAACGATCGTTCGCCCTCCTTTAGCCACAGCAGATACTCGATATTGCCAGCGGGACCCAGTAGCGGCGACCATGTGACACCGTGATAGCCCCAGCCTATCGCTTGAGCCGCTTGCAAAACCTGCAAAATTGCCATTGCCTGATCCTGGGGATCGCGCACCACACCATTTTTGCCCACTAGGGCACGTCCCACTTCAAATTGCGGCTTGACCAGCAGCACAACCTCGCGGGGCGGTTGAAGCAGTTGCCACAAGACAGCCACCACTTTTGTCAGCGAAATAAACGAGACATCGACAACGCCCAAGTCTGCGGGGCGATCGGTGCCATACAAATCTGTTGATGTGAGATGACGTAAGTTCGTCCGTTCTCGCAGTGTCACACGCGGATCCTGCCGCACGCTCCAGGCAACTTGCCCATAGCCAACATCGACCCCATAGACGTGCTGCGCGCCAGCCTGCAACAGACAATCTGTAAAGCCACCCGTCGAAATGCCACCATCCAAACAGATGCGTCCGGCAACTGAAATCGGGAAATGGTCGATCGCCTTTGCCAACTTTTCGCCACCCCTGGAGACGTAGGGCGATCGTTGCCGCACCTGAATCTTTGCCAGCAGATCAATCTCCGTTCCTGGCTTATCCACCACCTGTTGATTCACCATCACCTCTCCAGCCCGAATGAGCCGCTGCGCCTTCTGCCGCGTATCGCAAAGGTCACGTTCGACAAGCAAGAGATCAAGGCGCTGTTTGGGCATTGGGTGAGGCGGAGTAATGGAGTGAGGAGGTGATGGGGTGAAAAGGTGCTGGGGTAAGGAGGTGAAAAGGTAATGGGGTGAAGAGGTGATGGATTAAGAAGGTGATGGGGTAGCAGTTTTGAGTGAGTCAGCAGTGATCAGTGAACTAGCTAGCAGTGAACAGTAGATGATTTTGAGCAGTGCTTGGTGACAGGAGCTTTAGTGACTGCCCTCTGCCTTTTGCCCTCTGCCTTTTGCCTTCTGCCCTCTGCCTTTTACCCCTCTCCTCTCAACCGTGCCTTTGCCTGCTGCCAAAGTTGTTCTAGCTGCTCCAGGCTGTAGCCAGAAAGGGGACGATCGGCGACAGCTTCCATTTGTTCTAAACGCTGGATAAAGCGTTGGTTAGTGCCTTGTAGGGCTGCACTGGGGTCAAGATCATACCAGCGGGCAAGGTTAATAACGGTGAAGAGGAGATCGCCGAGTTCTGCTTCCTGGTGGGTTTTGTCAGTGGTAGCCAGTGCTTCCTTGAATTCGGTTAGTTCTTCTTGAAACTTTGCCCACACGCCGTCGATCGATTCCCACTCAAAACCGACCTCAGCCGCCTTGCGCGAAATTTTCATACCTGCCATTAACGGCGGCAGCGATCGCGCATAGCGGCTCAGTTTTTTGCTTAGAGGCGGTGCAATGTTGGGATCTTCCCCTTTTTCGATCGCCTTGATCTGCTCCCAATTACGGTACACATCATCCATTGTCTCCACAGTGACAGTGCTAAACACATGAGGATGACGACGAATCAATTTCTCGCTGATACCCTGTGCAACCTCTGTCAGGCTAAATTGGTTTGCGTCGCTGGCAATTTGTGCTTGCAGCACAACCTGCAACAGGAGGTCGCCTAGCTCTTCGCGGATTGCCACCGGGTCACCGCTTTGAATCGCTTCCACCGTTTCGTAGGCTTCTTCAATCACGTAGGGAACCAAACTTTCTGGTGTTTGAGCAAGATCCCAGGGACAGCCACCATCGGGCGATCGTAGCTTTGCCACGACTGCCACCAACTGCTGCACCGCTTCCAGCATGGCTGCCTGTTGTGCTAACGGTTCCGAATTAGACCGCTCAGAATTAGTCATGCAATCAACCCTTACTGATGCCTTCTTACTTTAACGAGCCACGAGCCTAGGTGAGCGTAAAGATAGGACTCAGTGCGTCATAAGTAAATTTTTTCACCCCTTCACTTTCTCACTCCTCATCCTTCCGCCGCTCAAAGGGTGGCAACTGTGGTTCGCGGTATGTAGGCGAAGACGGTATTACTGGCTGCGATCGCTCCGCAATGGAGGACGGCTTTGCACCATTGCCTTCAAAGGGCGAAGCCGTCGATGGCCTAGGGCCTTGCCGGACGGTTGCAGCCTTTTTGGAAGGACGCTTAAACGTACGTCGATAGGTTGACAGCGTCCAATCAGAGAGGGCATGACTCATCGCGCCCAGTTCAAGCCCAATAGCGATCGCAATCGCTTCCATCGGGTACTGCTGCGATGTTCGTTCTAGAAAGCTAATACTGCTGCTCCACCACTGCTGCGCGAGAGCAAACCAATCGTTCGTTTGGCTCATGAGTTGAACGGCGATCGCACCGACAACAATTCCTCCAGTGCCCAATAGCCCTACCCAGATGAACAGATAGACGACCCGCACCACTGTTCCCACAATAGGACCGTGTGACCAGAACGATCGATGCCGCATACTGCGTCTATAGGGCAACCAGATCCAGCGTAACAGTCCCCAGCGTTTGTACTGGTGGGAGTACACATCCAAATCAGGACCAAACATCAGCCCACTAAAAAGGTAGCTGCCCGAAACAAACAGCGTCAGACTGCTGCTTTGGGTGCGTGCAAAGGTCAACCCAGCAAGTAGCGGCAGACTCCAAAGGGTAATGCTGTCATGAGTCCGACCAGAAGGCATGATGGAGACAGGCAGACAATGCTTTCAGCATCGTAGCAGGTACAAATGCACTGACTAAACCGAAAGCGACAAATTGCCTGGTCGATTGCTAGTTTTCAGAGCATTAGCGGAAACGGTTACCGAAATTAGAGAAAGTCAGCAACAAATGTGCAGGTATCTGCTAATATATTTAACTGTGCCCAATGCGCATCTTTCGGGCGGTTAGCTCAACGGTAGAGCGCCTGCCTTACAAGCAGGATGTTACAAGTTCGAATCTTGTACTGCCCATGTTGTTGAGTAGAGCGACAAATTATTTGTCCGTGGCGACAGATTAGCTGTCAAAAACCGACAGATTAGCTGTCATTTCTTTCTTAGCTTCTATTGCCATCGGCTCTGTTACCTGTGCTTATCCCGTTGTAAGGCAGGCGCTCCTTTCAACTCTCTCTAACAATCTTTAATTAATCTAGGATTGTCCTACGATTTAGCGATACCTCCTGTCAACCCGCCCATGACTGAGAGGGCTGTCGAACCAGAATGCCGCCACAGGCATAGCAAACGGAGATGTCTTTCAACCCGCCCATGACTGAGAGGGCTGTCGCAACTTCCGTGCCTGGAGTGTAAGAAGAGGGCGATCGCTCGTTGCTTTCAACCCGCCCATGACTGAGAGGGCTGTCGCAACCATCGACGGCGATCATTGCATCAGGATGAAACTTGACTTTCAACCCGCCCATGACTGAGAGGGCTGTCGCAACTACTGGGAACTCATCGAATTTGTCGTGCCACACATCCCTTTCAACCCGCCCATGACTGAGAGGGCTGTCGCAACTCCCAGTGCTTAGAATCCTTTTACTGAAGGCTTTTCAGGTTGCGTTTTGGCAAACCTCTCTTACAAGGTCTATCAAATTACTCCTTGAAGTCCTCCTTGATTGGGCACAAACTTGTGCAATCCCAACCAGCAAATGGATTCATGGATTTGGCAAAACCCCCAGGGTTTTTGCCCTCGCTTCGGTTTGCCAAAAAATGTTGAGAGAGTTCTCTCCTTGCTTGGAGAGCGATTCGGTAGCTGCCACAAGTGCATATCTGTACCACCCTGTTGCCAGAGGGTAGAGCGTTGTCGATCGTAGCCGGTAGCGCAACTATGCTATACCTTGAAAAGGAACTTCTCAGAGACAGCTTCCCATCTACATGCAGCTTGACTGCGAGATGGCGGCCCAAACGACGGACAGCTACCAGGGCCGGAAAGCATCTGCCTTAATAGCAGTAAACCTGACCCCCGCTACACAGTACATAGGCTCCGAAGAGCATAAACTGCGGCGCTGTTTTAACGATAGTCCTATTAAATTTTCAAGGTGCAGAAAAGCTACGCTTGAGAAAGCTGTCGAGCATGGTAGGTTGAGATCGCTAAAGCTAGCGCTTTTGCTTGAGCACTGCCTTGAAGTGGTTGCTGTCCGATCTCAACGGTGATGTTTGCCTTAGCAGCCTGGGATTGAATATTTTGGGCTAGTCTCTGGTAGCTCCAGCGGTGAACTTGCCTCCGGTAATCTTTTGCGTATGAACTCTGTAAGGCTCGATTGCCTGGGTGCTTTTGTTCGGCCTTAGCCGCTAATTCGCTTTGAATTCTTTCTCGTAAACCTTTTAAGTTGGGAAGAACAACGCTACCAGCCTTGAATTGTTTTGCTAGAGTAATGACTGCCTTGGCGATCAGACGGTCAACATATTGCCCCAACTCAGACTCTGATAGTTGTGTCGATAACCCTCGTTGCTGGTTCTTACGACGTTGTTTGTCGTGCTGCTGCTGCTGTTGTTTTTGGCGATTCAGTAGCTTGTAATTTTGCCCCAAAAGCTGCCGAAGACTGCGGTAAGCCAAGGTTTCGCCAGTACTGCCTCTTACAATTGCTACAGTTGCCGGGTCAGCAAGGTTAAAACTCACACCGACTAAAACGTCTGCATCACCTCTATAAAGTGCACGATCTGACCGTCGGAAGTCTTTAGCGCTTTCAAGTCGCTCCTGCTTTACTCGTTCACGCTGTAATGTCTGGGTTTGCTCTAAATCAGACTCACTCTGCTGGTTTAACTTTTCGAGTACTTTGTCTCTTGCCGTTAATTTTTCCTGACAGATTCTCTTCGTACCTTCCTGTGTAAGAGCATGAGCATTAAACGTGCAGTGTAAAGCTAGTCTGTAGCGGTTCCAGGGTTCAGAGTCTTCTTCACAGGTTTGTAAGCTGCCTGCACCTGATCGCTGCGCTCTAATCCGATTCCTTTTGATGCGGAAAAGTTTCCTTTTGCTTAGGGACTTACTTGGTTCTATCCACAGGAGGGATGCTTCTCGCAGGAGAAGCTTACTGCCAGAGTATTGTTTTTTATTCTCCTTCGCTGTGAAAGTCTGCCCATCTTTTAAAAAGAGTTCAAACAGAAGTAACTGTCGGCGATCGCAGTAGACCTCAAACATATATTTGCCAAGACCGTTGAAGCTTAAACAAATGCGACCCTTATCATTTCTATGCCATCTGATTAAATCTTCGGCACCATAGAGAATTGGATAAGGAATTGACTTTGGCGAGCGCACTAGCTCTAGCCGATTAGTAGCGAAATCTTCTTCCCAATCAAAAAATTCAAAATGGATTCGAGCTTCCTCAAACTGGCAAACCCGCTTCAACAAGAAAGTGAAGACGAAATGTATGTATTTAGCGGAGAGAATTGGATCGCAAAGCAAGGCCCAAGTAAGGTTGATCGCACACATTAAACCAGGATGCTTTGGTAAGCAAATAGCCTTTAGTCTTTGCCTTTCAGCGTCTTGTTCAGTCGTTGCTCGCCCTCTTGGATGCCGCGCCTTAAGCTGCTCCTCTAAGCGCTGAATTTCAATACGCTTTTTGGCTAAGCGTTGCACCCATTTGTCAGGGTCTTCTTCCTCTCTTACCTGACAGCCATGTTTCAGCAGATGAATGATTGCACGACGGCTCAATATATCATCTGTTGTATGAAATCGTTCAAACAGTGAGCTGATGGTTGAAGCACCGACCGCAGCTTTCTGAGACTTGCGACTCTTTTTCGGCTTAACTGCTACAGGGTGAGATGAATGGGATGCAGCAGAAATTTGCTCTAAAATCTCGCGCGCTTTCGCACAGATAACTTCAGGCGTAAAAGCGCTGACTGCTGCCAATTGAGCATCACTCTCGACGATTTGCAACCATCGCTTCTTCCCATCTAAAGCAGCTTGTTTCGTGCGATGCAATGCTAGCCATGCTTCATAAGTTTGCTGCACAATGCGGATTGTTGAACTATAGAAACGACCAGGCTGCCCTTCAAAGGGTGGCTTTTGTCTAATTGGGTCACACAGCAGCTTGACAGCATTTCCAGGGAGTGAGCCTTTTCGACGCCATGCTTCAAAATCGTCATGCCGACTAACCAAGTCTAATAACTCATTAACCAAAGGAGTATTCTTTTCCGCCATCAAGTGCCACAGGTGGCGGCGTGTTTCTTCATCGGCTACAAGACGGCATTGGATAGTGGTAAGACTCATGGAGCTTTTCCTGGTTTTAATAAGGAATTAGGGGAAGAAACCACGCCTTTGCTTGACTGCTTATTTGTGATGCAACGAGAATGGTATTTATGTACTAATCTCTGTAGAAGTACAATAACTTAGAACTTGTCAGATGACAAGTTATTTGAGCTATGTCTCTGGTTCTTTGAGTCAGGCTTGCTCACACTGAGAGACAACATAGCTACATCTTCAGCTTTGCTAAAAAAGAGCCGATGGAACTTGACGAATTTCTGAAAAACTGGGCTGTATCGCGAGAGGAGCTGGCCTTTATCTGTGACTGCTCGCTAACGACTGTGAACCACTGGTTTTCCCAAGGCGAGCATCAGAGAACTCCTAGTGAGAAGCATAAACAGAGATTGGCTTTAGCACATCACATCTGGATCACGATCGAGTCTGAACCAGGATATTTGCGAGTGCTGCGGGAGATGTATCACCAAAAGCCTCGGAAAAAATGAGGAGTCTAACGGTTTGTAATTTGGCAAGCTTTGACCACGGAGATGGCTGTGGTTAGAAATCGACTTCCGTAAAGAAGTCTTCGTCGAGGCGTTTGAGGTGAAAGGTTTCTTTGATGCTGACTCCGACATCGTGCTCGATCATGAATTGAGTCAGCTTCTGACCGTCAAGCAGGATGATTTTGCTGTCTCTGAGTTGGGCGGCGTAGGCGATCGCCTGCTGGGTGTAACTGGAGGTCGTGATAAACACGCCTTTGCGGGCACCAACGCCCGCTAACGCCCCTTGAAAGGCTTGAATCTTTTCTCTGCCGATCGAATTCTCCCAGCGTTTGGCTTGAATGTAGATCACATCCAGCCCCAATTTGTCTTCTTTGATAGTGCCGTCGATACCACCATCGGGACCACGAGGAACGCCTTCGACATCTTTGAGGCTACCACCATAACCCATAGCATGAAGCAGTCTCAGGACCAGTCCCTCAAAGTGTTCAGGGGTAAGTTGTTTAACCTTATCGAGCAGTTCATCCCGCAATTCAGCGTTGAGAATGCCAATGGCTTTGCTGATGGTCTCTTCCGGGGTTGTAGTTGAGGCTGGTGTAGCGTTGGGAGTGATAGCGAGGGGTTCTTCAGTGGCAGATCGTTCTCTGAACTCACGGAATTCATCAAAGCGCTGGAGATAGAGATTATCGATCGCGGTTGGACTTTCAGCCAGAACCTCCCGCCCACGTTGAGTAATTTGGACGTAACCCCGCTTCGGACGTTCGATGAGACCAGCTTTACGCAGGTATGTGTTGGCCCAACCCACGCGATTATCAAAGACGGATTGTTGCCCACTCGGTAGCCGAACGGCTCGCTGTTCTGGCGTAATGCCGAATTGTTGAACCAGCTTCTCTCGCAATCCTGCGATTGGGTGTATTTCTCCCGCTTCAGCAGCAAGCTTAAGTAGCGGCAACATAAATTGGTCGTAGGTAGGTAGTGTCACGAGGCTGCCCCAAAGGCTGCTTCGACGGTTTCATTAAACGATCGCACAAGCGTTACAATTTGGTCGGCATCATCATCATCAAAGATGCCATCAAGACCATCAGGATGGGCTTCAGTAAACGGCAGTTCGTAGAGCTGTCCGGGGTCCATCACGCCGTTTTGCGTCAAGTAATCAATGATGGTTTCAATGAAACGGATCTGGTTGGCGCTGAAGTGGGTTCCCTCCAGGTAGTGCGCAAAGGCTTGTTTGGCGGCGTTGCGGTCTAGCCCAACAAGTTGGCGGATGAAGAGCTTGAGGCTCAACGTTTTGCCAAAGACCGTTTCAAATTGCGCTCGGCTCTCGATTTCGGCAGCACTAAAGAGCATGGTCTCTAAGGACTCTAGATCGGACGCCGTAAGGGGGACATTGCGCTTCAGCTTGGCGATCGCGACATGATTCTCGTTGGCTTGAATGTAGGCCTCAACTTTCTTTCGATATTGATAAGGGCTGAAGCCTGTTTGTCGATTGGGCACATCCACAAGCTGTACGTCTCCCATCTCATCGGCGAAGTCGGTGTAGACGATGCGCTGTTCCTGGCGGTCGATAAACTTAATGAGATCGCGCAGGTGAATTCGCACATAGTCAATCATCCAGGGAGTTACGTCTGTCCACCAATCTTCTGCTTGGACTTCTTCAATCAGGGGCAATTGCTCCTTGACCATCGGAATTTCTTGTTTGGTTTCAAGCTGGTGGAGCAGATCTCGCACTTGGTCGCGGAGCCGAACAAAGTCATTGGTTCGTTTTAGGATTGAGAGTTGCAGTTTGAGGCAGAGCAGATCAAACTCCTTGGACAGGCGATCTTCAGAGGGAAGCTTGTTGGGGAGGGTAGATAGGGAGCTTGCGATTATCTCGGAATCTTCTTCACTCAGCTGCTCCCACCGCTCGCGCTTCGAGAATTCCTCAACTTGTTGAAGGTGGCGACGCACCAAAAAGTTTTCCGGCTCCATTGTCGCCACATGCTGGTGGAGATCATTCAGGAGGGTTGATCGGAGTTCAGTCCTTTCAGGGTCAGAGGTTTCCTGCTGGTTGAGAAGCTGAGTCAGTTCTAAGCGTGATCTAATGAGACGGCTGGTGAGGGTTTCGGGGGGCTTTTGGTTTGCTTCGGGAATCGCTTGCTGAAAGAAATCGAAATTGCCGCAAAGGTCGAATACAAGGAACTCGGTCTTATGGTCGTCTATCCCAAAGAGGTTGAGGCAGAGGCGAGTGCCACGCCCGATCATCTGGTTGAATTTGACCTGTGAGTAGACGGGTTTGAAAAAGACCAGATTGACCACTTCGGGCACATCAATACCGGTATCGAGCATATCGACAGAGACGGCGATCGTCGGTTGTTTCGCAGCATTTGAGAAATCATCTAGGATGCTCTCGGCGTAGGAGATGTCGCTATGAATGACTTGAGCGAACTTACCTTTGTAATGAGGATAGTTGGCATCGAATCGTTCAACGATAAACTCGGCGTGTTTTTGCGTGCGGGCAAAGATGATGGTCTTGCCGAGGCGATCGCCACCCTCAACTTTTAGCCCCCGCTGCATCAACAGTTCTAACGCCTGATCAACGGTGTTGATGTTGAACAGCCAACGGTACAGGGCTGCTGCATTCACTTGATCGGGAATGGCTCCGGTTTCATGATCTCGAAAGCGTTCTTCGTATTCCTCTTGTTCCTGAGGTGGGAGGTCAACGTATCGAATGCCTTTGCGGAGAAATTTGAAGGGTACGTCTATGCCTTTGGCAGGAACAAGGTGTCTGTCTTTAGTCGCATCTTCGAGTTCGTAGGCAAAGGTAGGATTGCCTTTTTCCAGTTCAAAAATGCGGTAGGTGTCGCGGTGAACTTCATCGCGGGGAGTCGCGGTTAAACCTACTAGCAGGGCATCGAAGTATTCAAACAAAACACTGTATTTTTTGTAGATCGATCGGTGTGCTTCATCGACAATCACTAAGTCAAAGTATCCTGGACCGATAATGCGTCCGTTTCCGTCTACCCGATTGATGAAGTTGAGCATCGTTGAGTAGGTAGAGAGAATGGCGTTGCCACCCTCAATATCTTTATTTTTGGTCAGGTCGATCGGGGTAACGGTCGGGAGATGAGTTTTGAAGGCGCGGAAGGTTTGAGTCAGGAGGGCATTGCGATCGGCGAGAAACAGAACTCGTTTGACCCAGTTGGCGCGAATCAGGAGGTCAACTAGGGCGATCGCTGTTCGGGTTTTTCCGGTGCCAGTTGCCATCACCAGCAGGGCTTTACGGCTCTTTTTCTGGTCAAAAGCTTCGGTAATGCGGCGAATTGCTTCGGTCTGGTAACTGCGCTCAACGATCGCTGGATTGGTTTGCACCAGATGAAGTCGTTTGCGACTGGTGCGGCGAAAGATCAGCCGTTCGAGTTCGTCTTTTTTGAGGAAACCTTCGATGTTGCGGGGTGGATAGCTTTGGTCATCCCAGAGCCAATGCTCGTAGCCATTGGAGTAGAAGAGGAGGGGACGCTGACCGAATTGGGCTTCGAGGCAATTAGCGTAGAGTTCGGCTTGGCGCTTGCCCTCTTTGGGGTCCTTGGTAGTGCGTTTGGCTTCGACTAGGGCGAGGGGCTTGCCGTCATCTCCCCACAGCACATAGTCCACGTAGCCCTTTCCCGTTGAGTTGGGCATTCCCTGGACTTCGTATTCTGTCCATCTGGGCTGATGAATGTTCCACCCCGCTTCTTTGAGTAGGACATCGATCAGATAGCGACGGGTATCGGCTTCTTTGTAGTCGTGGGTATCGGGAACGGTTTCGTTCTGCTGTTTGAGTGCTGCGACCTCAGCTTGCAGGGATGTAATTTGTTGTTCGGTTTGCTGTTGCCGTTCTTCGGCAATGCGACGCATCTCGTCTGCTTGGGAGAGCAGGGTTTTGAGTTCCTGAAGTTGTGGTAGGGAGAGATCTTGTTTGGCGGTTTGTGGTTGGGGAACAAGGGTGAGATCGAAGCTTAGGGTAGGGAGGGTTTTGCCATCTTTGGCATAGTAGCGGCAGAGCCAATAGAGGAAGTGAAAGAGTTCTTGAACGATGAAGAGGGAGTCTCGATCGGTGATGGCTGTCGAGTCGTGAACGGCGATGTTGCCTGTTTTGTGAATGTTGCGGACTTTGTGGAACAGGCTAGGGGGATTGAGGTTGTCTTTGAAGGTCTGCTCGTGGATCAGGGCTGCCAGGTTGTTTTCGTAGGGAAGTTGAAGGTAGGCATCGTTGGCATAAAGCCAATGGACGGCTTGCTCCAGGGTAAAGCGGGCATAGAAGCAACTGGCGCGAGGAGCCGTGTGAACCAGACGTTCGGCATGGGAAGCGTGTTCAAAGAGCTTAGGATAGCGATCGCTCAAGAAGTCGAAGTTTGACGCCATCTCAATCTCCACTAAGGGCTTTTAATTAAACATTCCCAAACTTCTCTATCAAAACCGAATGATCGGAAACTTGCCCACCTTTAAGCGCAAATGCTCTGCCTGCCAAACCTCAGAATTTATGTATTGATTGAGCAGTGTCAGTCTCAAAATTGACATAGGAACGTTTTAATCTACTGAGAGCTTGCCTTAGAGTTTGGAAACATCGGCATTGAAAAAAAGGGGCTAACCAAATGATCATTAAAAACTCCATCGCGACCAGTACCGCTCTAGTTGCAAGCTTTGCAGTACCTGCTGGAGCGCTATCCTTAGCGGTTGCAGGCGGATCACTGTTTGGCTTATTTGGTGGTGCGGCGTTTACCTCAGCCTTGTGCGCGTTAGGTTGGCTGGTAGGAATGCCGACTTTAGTGGGAGGGCTGCTTGGCTTGCTCTTATTGCAAGTGATGACGTTTCTGGTGGTTTTTCTGCTGATGCAGTTGACACTAGCATGGATGCCCGTTTAACACGGAAGAATTAAGCGATCGCAAACGTGACATCTTCGTACAGGTCTGCGATCGCCCCTTCAAAGTTGATACTTTCCAGCCGAAAGTTCTGTTGAGCGGTGTAAGACTGCAACACCCATAGCCCTGCTTCGTTGCGACGGAAGCATTCGACGCGCTGACGTTTGGTGCTGATCAAGACGTATTCTTGTAGGCTGTCTAGTGTCTGGTAGTCGGCAAATTTGTCGCCTCGGTCAAAGGCTTCTGTAGAGTCGGAAAGTACTTCAACGATGAGTTTGGGAAAGCATTTGTAAGTGGTGTTTTCCTGATCATGAGGGTCGCACGTGACCAGAATATCGGGATAGTAGAAGCGATTCAGCGCTTCCAGCCGCGCTTTCATATCTGCGATGTAGACGCGACAACCAGTCCCTCGAACGTGGCTACGGAGCAGCGCAAACAGATTTCCGGCAATGGTGACGTGAGGGTCGCTTGCGCCTGCCATAGCGTAGGCTTCCCCGTCGATGTACTCATGTTTGACGGGGCTGTTCTCTTCCATCTGAAGGTATGCTTCAGGGCTGAGGGATGGCTGGGGTGAGGCGATCATCGGGTTTCCTCAGGGCTGAGTCATGGTTTTGAGCTTGCTTTTAGGATAACGGTTAGCTGGGGCGGGACGGTTAAAGCTCGCCCCGAAAGGCTCTTTGGAGAAGAGAGTTGAAGAGGTTGTCAGTTTGTCCATTCACATCTTCTACATTCTTCCGCATAGAACGAATTGATAAAACAAGCTGATTATATTTTTGCTGTAGAGTCAGTGGAGGTAAAAGTGCCGGGAAATTTCGCAATTGGGTTTTGTTGATTGTGGCAATTCCAGTTGTCTGCTTTGCTGCTTTCAAAAAGTATCTTTTCCCATGATTACTCCCTATCAATGTTGACAGATATTCTGGATCCGCTACGCTTTTATCAGGTCGTACACAGAAAATATGATTCTGGTGAATGCAAGGCTGAACTTCTCCATACCAAACTGCTCCTCGCCCCAATTTATCAGGATCGCCTCCTTCAGTCAGAAGTAGATCGCCTTGTTTTAGAGAATATCTACTCAGGTCTATTGGTAAAATCTGAATTTCTTTAATTTCTGATAAATCTAGGTATCCATCTTGTACGTTAGCAACACGCATATAAGGCACAGAGATAGCCTTAGAAGGATCAATTTTTTTCCCCTTCGCGATGCCTGACTGAATATCTGAGAATTGATCTAATTGGCAAACTTTCCAACCTTTGGAATTTGCGACCGGATCGCCAAACATCTCCAGGAACGCCGATCGCAACAATTCCTCAGTAAGCGCGATCGCTTCTTGTCGTTTCCGTCGAACTGCATCAGCGCGATCGAGGATTTCAGCAATGCGGCGTTGTTCGGCGATCGGGGGGAGGGGAAGCTTTATATTTTTGAGAACTTGAATTGGCAACTGCGGTTGTGCAGAACCAGACCTTAGAGCATTAACTTGATCCTGGAATTTGGGTGATCTAAAGAAGAAATATATGTAATCAGGAAGTATTTTTTCAGTGTCAGGTCTCAAAATGACCATCCCTGAGTTGATTCTCATAACGGGATAGGGAACTGCCTCATTGACCCAAGCTGTGTTCCCGACTGTTCCCCTTGTCGTGAGTACAACGTCATACTTTTGCAGTCTTCCTTTTCTTAAAGCTGCATCCTTTTCTTGGCTAATGAAGTTGCAATTCGAGAAATTGAAACCTGAACTGGTGACATTCCCTGTATTTAGAAAAAGGCAGTAACCAGAATCAAAAAAATCAGTTTGTTTAGGATAGTTTGTTCCTCGATCTCCATCAATAATCTTTAAGGGTGCCGTTTCAAGAGATATCTCAGTCCAAGGAGAAGAAATTAACGTCATCCTAATAGCTCCTCCAACGCATCCAGATCTGCTCGGATTTCATCTTCGAGCGATCGCAACTTATGCAAAATCACCTTCGGTGACTCATACTGCACCTCTTCATAGGTCACCTCCTTGTAGCGGTTGATTGAGAGATCATAGCCATTGGCAGCAATCTCAGCCTTCGTCACAAAAAACGCTTTCGCAGCGCGGCTAGTGTCTATTTCAGGGTTCCGTCGCTTCCACCGCTGCAACAGGTCAGGAATGTCATTCTGCTGCACAGTCTGCCGCTTATCATCTAGCGATAAACCATCTGCCTCCATGTCATAGAACCAGACGAAATCCGTTCCCCCTGCCCCCGTTTTGGTGAAAATTAGCACCGCAGTAGACACACCGGCATAGGGCTTAAATACCCCCGATGGCATCGAGATCAACCCATCCAGCTTGTGATTTTCTACTAGTTCCTTCCGCAGTGCCTTATGTGCCGTCGAAGAACCAAACAGTACCCCATCTGGCACAATCACTGCCCCTCTGCCGCCCTTTTTCAACAGCCGCAGAAACAACGCCCCAAACAATAGCTCCGTCTTGGTCGTCGAGACGATTTTGGTCAAGTCTTTGGCGATCGTAGACTTCTCCAGCGACCCCTTAAACGGCGGATTCGCCAGAATCATCGTAAACGCCTCATCCACTGCGGCGTGATCTTCTGACAGCGAATCTCGCGCCTCGATCTTGGGCGACTCAATGCCATGCAGCATCAGGTTCATACTGCCAATCCGCAGCATCGTCGCGTCAAAATCGAACCCGTGAAACATCTCCTGGTTGAAGTGCTCCCGATTTCCTGGCGCATTCAAGACCGCATTGCCTTCACTGTCCTTTTGGTCACGCAGGTACTCCGCCACCGCCACCAAAAAGCCGCCTGTGCCACACGCCGGATCGCACACAATCTCTCTCGGTCCTGGCTCCAATAACTGCACCATCATTCTGATAATGTGTCGCGGTGTACGAAACTGCCCATTCTGTCCCGCTTGCGTCAGCTTCGACAGCATGTACTCATACAGATCGCCCATCAAATCCACATAGGACTGATCCTGGGATACCTGCGCCTGCTGATCCAACAACGTCAGCATCTTATCAACCTGCTCAATCACGCTTGCCAGCAACGCCGGATTTGCAATGAGGAAGATCGCATCCTTCATGTGATGGGCATAGGTGTTATCCCCTGCCTCTCCCCTCAACTGCTTGATAAACGGGAAGGCGTCATCTCGCACAGCCCGCAGTTTCTCATCCGGGTTGTCTAGATTCTTGAAAAAAGACCAGCGACGAGGATCGTTTTTCCCTGAGAAAATGGGGGCTGCTACGGGTCGGTTGAGTCGTTGCGCCTTCTTTTCTTTCGTTAGCTCTAGGTCATCCAACCGTTTGATAAACAGCAAATAAGAGATCTGCTCAATCACCGAAAGCGGGTTGCTGATCCCATTGCTCCAAAACGTCTCCCACAGCTTATCGACCTTCGACCTCAACTCACCAGTGATCATTCACGTCGCTCCCAAAACAAGCCGTTTGCGCTTCATCCCCCCCCAGTAGACGCTACAGGCGGCAGGTGCTAGCTTTCCCTTATCATTCCGTTATTTTGCTAGCTAATCTCATCCAGTCGATCAAGATTGAACTTCTCAACAATTTCTTTTTGCTCGGCTTCCTCCAACCAGCGATCGATCGCCTCATTCACGATCGCATTCACTGAAGAATCCTTAATACCTGCGATCGCTTTAAGTAGGCGATCGGTTTCCTCGGTGATGTAGACCCTGATTTGTGGTTTTGCTGGTTTAGGCACTTATTTGGCTAAGTATAAGGCAACTTGCTTATACTCCCTATTTTGATTCTCTAAATCTAGGGATATTGCCTTAATAAGGCATTAGCCGTATTATGAATTTTAGTACAAACTAACTATCACAGGCTTGACCGAGAATCTACCACTCACGCCTACTGCATCAGCAGCCTCAATCCTATAGCAGTGTGCAAGTTTGCTCAGTACACTGATAGGGAACAGAATAAACCGATTTTCTCTCTTTCGATGCGACCTTACTCCTGCGACTTGCGCCAAAAGATTGTCAGTCTTTACAATCAAGGTGAAGGCTCAATTCGTCAATTAGCCCACCGCTTTGCTGTCAGCCCAGACTTTGTAC
>NZ_JACJPI010000041.1 GCF_014695975.1 Leptolyngbya sp. FACHB-321 | reverse complement strand
GACGACATCAATTTGTCACTACCACTTAAAAGACACTAATTTGTCTCGACGACAAGAGTTAGTCACTAACGACACTAGTCTGTCACCGATGACATTTAATTAGTCACTGTACATCAGAGTGCCCACTGGCGCTTCTGTTCACATCAGTGAGGTGTTCTATGCAAGTCCTCTATCACCACTGTTGCGGCTTAGATGTTCATAAGAAAAGTGTGACCGCTTGTTTAATCACTCCTGGTGCTCAAGGGTCGCCTGATAAACAGATTCGTACTTTTGGCACGACCACGGCGCAGTTACTAGAGTTGGTGGATTGGCTCGTGCAAAGTCACTGCACCATTGCCGTGATGGAAAGTACAGGGTCTTATTGGAAACCCGTGTATAACCTTCTGGATGGCGCGCTGGAAGTGTGGGTTGTTAACGCTCAACACGTCAAAGCGTTGCCTGGACGCAAGACCGATGTCAAAGATGCGGAGTGGCTGGCTGAGTGATTGCAGTATGGATTGGTACGCCGTAGCTATATCCCGTCTGAAGCCCAACGGGAGTTGAGAGAATTAGTGCGCTACCGTAAGAGCCTAGTGCAGGAGCGCGCAGCGGAAGTCAACCGGATTGGGAAGGTGTTAGAGGGCGGTAACATCAAGTTAGCGTCGGTTGCCAGAGATATTATGGGCGTCTCAGGTCGCGCGATGTTGGATGCCATTGTGGCTGGACAAACTGACGCGCAAGCGATGGCAGCATTAGCAAAGGGGCGGTTACGAGCGAAACTCCCTCAACTCCAGCAAGCACTTAGTGGACGGATTCAGTCCCATCAGCGCTTCCTGTTAGCCCAAATGTTAGCTCATGTTGACTTTCTGGATGAAGCCTTAGAACGGTGCAGTCATGAAATCGGGCAACGCCTTGAGCCTGTGGCAGCAGAGATCGAGCGATTGTGTACCATTCCGGGAGTGAAACGCAAAACGGCAGAGCTGATCCTGGCGGAAGTTGGAACAGACATGAGTCGCTTTCCCACGCATCAGCACTTAGCTGCTTGGGCTGGCTTAGCGCCGAGTAACTATGAAAGTGCTGGAAAACGCAAAGCGGGTACAACTCGCAAGGGCAGCCCATGGCTACGCACAGGCTTGGTGGAAGCCGCACAAGCGGCAGGACGGGCACAGCAAACTTACTTGGGAGCCCAATTCAATCGCTTCAAGGTTCGCAAAGGAACGAAGCGAGCGGCCGTTGCGGTTGCCCATACGATCCTGGTGATTGCTTATCACTTGCTCAAGGAGCAAACGACTTACCGGGAACTGGGCAGCAACTACTTTGACCAACAAGACAAGGAACGTGTTTCACGCCGATTAGTGCAACGGCTCGAACGGCTAGGCTACAAAATTTCAATCGAGGCAGCCCCCTCAACTGAATCTACTGCTTAAACCCTATTTTCATAGGAGCATTCGCTGCTATACAAAGGCGATTGACCCCGTTCGAGCGGCTGAAACCCTTGCTCCACGTGGCACTTCTGCTCCCCGTCGGCAAGAGCCCAACGTAAGCCCTGCTGCGAAAGCCTTTGAAGCTCATCGTGATACCAAATTACCCGAATGGGTTTCCGACCCGTAAGTTAGGTGTTTTGAGATGCTAATACGGTAGTACCTCAGAGCTTGTAAAACGACCGCCACTATTCAGTTTGGCAAGTTGTGGTCGCCTGTCAAATCGTCAAGGGATTAGCGCAATCGAACCTGTTGTCTTACGACCTTCTAAATCGTGATGAGCTTGAATTGCTTGTTCGAGCGCATAAGCGTGGTTGACCTCAATCTTCACTATCCCCTGACTAACTACATCAAATAACGCTGCTGCTGAATTCAAAAGCGCTTGTCGTGTCGCTGTGTAATGCTGCAAGCCAGGATTTGTCACACTCAACGACTTAGCATTGAGGCTGTGAAGATCAAAAGGTGGCACTTTTCCTGAACTCCAGCCGAAAAGTACCATCTGTCCTCCCATCTGCAAGCAATCTAGAGACTTTAGAAAAGTAGCTTGACCGACACCGTCATAGACAACGGGGACTCCTGCCCCATCAGTAATTAACTTGACTCGTTCAGCAAAATCTTCTTTGGTGTAGACGATCGGATAATCACAGCCATACCCTTTCACAAAATCGGCTTTCACTTCACTGCTAACGGTTCTAATGACAGTTGCACCCAAATGTTTTGCCCATTGGGACAGGATTAGCCCCACTCCTCCCGCTACTGCATGAATCAAGATGGTATCACCAGGTTTGACAGGATACGTCTGACGCACGAGATACTCTGCCGTCATGCCCTTAAGCATCATGGCAGAGGCTTGAACCTCGTCAATCTCAGCGGGTAAAGGGACTAGCCGCTCGGCATGAATATTACGATGGTGAGTATAGCTACCGCTAACTAATTGATAAGCAACGCGATCGCCAACCTGAACGGCTGTTACGCCTTCTCCGATTGCTTCAACAACACCTACTCCTTCATGACCTGGAGTGAAGGGAAGTGGTATACCTGAGAAATCGCCTTTGCGAAAATAAACATCCAAAAAATTTACACCGATAGCGGTTTGAAGCAGGCGTACTTCACCAGAACCAGGTTCTGGAAGCTCAACTTCTTCATAGCGTAAAACTTCTGGAGCACCAAACTCATGAATTTGAACAGCGTGAGTCTTCATCTTGTTGTCTCCGTTATTGCGCTGTAAAGCCACCGTCTACCATCAAAGCCTGCCCAGTGACAAACGAAGCACCCTCCGAGCAAAGCCAGATTACCGCCTGAGCGATTTCAGCGGCTTTACCCACTCGTCCTATCGGATGCAGACCTGCCATCTGAGTTTTGGCATCTACTTGCCCACCGGTTGCCTGTTCAAACATATCGGTGTCAATAGCACCGGGAGCAACGGCATTGATACGAATTCCGGTTTTTGCATACTGAAGTGCTGCACCTCTCGTTAGTCCAAGCACTGCATGCTTACTAGCAATGTAGAGCGGTACATAGGAATTTCCAATGACTCCAAGCACCGATGAATTATTGACGATCGCCCCACTTCCCTGCTTCAGCATTTGGGCGATTTCATATTTCATCGAGAGCCAAACACTTTTCACATTTGCATTCATCACGTGCTCATACTCTTCCTGTGTTTGGTCAATCAGTGAAGGCGTTTCACCAAAGATCCCAGCATTATTAAAGGCATAATTAATCTGTCCAAACTGCAAGGTTGTCTTCTCAATCATTGCCTTAACGTCTACTTCACTCGTAACATCAGTCTGGATAAAAAAGCCTTCTCCACCTGATGCTTCAAGGAGTTCTACTGTTTTCTCTCCTTCCTCAACCCGTCGCCCTGCGACTACAACCTTTGCACCCTGTTGAGCAAAAGCGATCGCAGTAGCCCGACCAATTCCAGAGGTTCCACCCGTAACGAGAGCAACTTTCCCAGTCAAATCGAGCATTGCAAAAACTCCAAATAGCAAAGACTGTTTGCACTTTCAATTATGGGAAAGATACAATCTGATTAACAAGTACGTACAACAAAGTGCAGTACATACCTAAAGGTGCGTGTCATGATGATTCAACAACAAAGCTGCGCCTTCGATCAAACCTCCGGTGTTCGCAAAGCCCTTGACCTGGTCGCTGATAAATGGACAGCGTTAATCATCATGGCGCTAGCACAAGACACCAAACGTTATGGTGAACTCCATCGAAAAATTGATGGCATATCACAAAAAATGCTGACGCAGACTCTACGACAGCTAGAAGGTAGTGGGCTAATTCACCGCAAAGTCCATCCTGTTGTTCCGCCGATGGTAGAGTATTCCCTAACGTTGCTTGGCGAAACCCTGGTTGAACCACTAAAAGCCTTGTGTAGCTGGGCTGCGGAGCATTTTCATGAGGTGGAAGCCGCAAGAGAGCAAGCAAGTACTGAGAAGACAAATCCTAATGAGGCAGCTTAAATTCACCATTAGACCGCAAGACCTCGATTAGGACAGTGTTGCTCGTAATGCTCACACTGGAGAAGCTTATCCAAACTTCCAAAAGACGTTCATAACCCAACGGCAGACAACATTACCTGAATGGGCAGAGCGATCGCAATTTAACCACTTCTACCGATTAGCAGTTAACACGCGGTTGCCTTTAACTGAAGCAGGAAAAACAATTTGTATTGGCGACGAACTCAGGCTTCACTTCTCTTGCCGCTAAGGTTACGGTTGCTTAATCTCAAAGCATCAATAGGTAATCTCTTAACAAACCTGAGTTCGGGATAAGCCGAAGGCTAGAATCCCTACTGTGACTAGCTTGAGCCAAACAACCAGTCGATCAGCTTTTCTCAATAAGACCTGTTACTGCAAGTATTTGCAACTGTGGAGCTTATTGACAAGAAATTAATCTAGAGCGTGGTAACAAGTCACAGAAAATCAGGACTTCTGACGATTCCTTATCCCGAACTGACGTTAATTTGCAGAAATTTTTCTGAAATCCTTACAAAGCAGAGCTGTCAGAAGTTGCGTGGCACTTCGTTAAAGCTTCACTATCTCTACCCCTAAATCGATTTAGCAATTACCAACGCCGTGAAGCTGGTCTAATCTTCTGTGAATTTCAGCACGATCTTGCCCCGTGTTCCTCCCTGCTCTAGACGCTGATGTGCCTGAACAACCTGATCCCAAGACAAGACTGAATCAATCACTGGGCGAAGCTGATGACGCTCGATGAGTTTTGTCAAAGCCTCTAATTTTGCTCGGTACTGGGGGGACAAAACAAAATGAATCGTCAGATTCTTACCCCATGCTTCAAGAAGCGATTGCGGTATTGCAATGTCTACGATGCTTGTAAGCCTACCAAAGGGACGAATGATTTCTAGACTACGCTGAATGGTTTCGCCGCCGATCGTATCTAAAACTAAATCCACACCCAATCCATTTGTTGCTTGACGAATGACTTCTACGTAATCTTCATTCTTGTAATCAATCACCCGATCGGCGCCTAGTTTTGTCACAAAATCCCGGTTTCTAGCACTACACGTCGCAAAAACGTATGCCCCGATTGCTTTGGCGAGTTGAACGGCGATCGAACCCACTCCACCCGCACCCGCATGAATGAGCACTGTTTCCCCAACTTGTAGCTTGCCCCTAGTCACTAGACAATCCCAAGCCGTGCCGCCTGCAAGCGGCAAAGAAGCGGCTTCAATGTGCGATAGATTGGCAGGCTTCAAGGCAACAATCGCGGCATCAGCCACATGATACTGAGCGTAGCTACCGCATTCTCCAAAAATTTGCGGCGAGTAATACACGTTGTCTCCCACCTTGAAATCAGTCACAGCTTCTCCAACTGCCTCAATCACCCCTGAAACATCAACTCCAAGGATGGCGGGTAATCGAACCAGTTCCTTGTAATCACCACGACGAGTTTGGTAATCGACCGGATTAATCGAGGTTGCACAAACTCTGACTAACACCTGATGCGCCTTCAGTGTTGGTATGGGAACCGTTTGAATCTCAAACTTCTCAGCATCACCAAACGCAGTTAATACGGCTGCTCTCATAGATTCCATCTGTGCCAACTCTCCTTGATTTAGAATGAATGTGACGGAATTTCGATACCACTGAGCGGAGGTAACTTCCTAACTTCGCAATAGCCTGTTGCCGCTTGTGCAAAACTCACGGAACAATTTCTCTACTAACGCTTTGATATCTGCTTCACTACTGACCACTGAAGGGGCGTATAAACATTCAGCGCCCATTTCACATTGCTATGAATCCTTTAGGGTTCACGCCAGCGGTAATCCACTGGCACCCAGGCATAACCTTGATCTGCTGCCCGAAGGTGCCCAACGCCGGGAAAGGGCAAATGTGCGCCTGCTATCAAAATTCGGGATGCTTCCGCTCTCGCAAACTGTTTTTTGCGTTGTGCCGCAGCAGCATTGGCATCGACATCATAAGCAACTGTAATTTCTGGCTTGGGAAATTGCACCGAAGCAAAGTGAACAATATCGCCCCAAAACTCGATGCTCTCGCCCTTGCTTGCCACCACATAGCAGCTATGACCAGGAGTGTGTCCGGGTGTGGGATGCGCGGTGATTCCCGGTAGCAGGGCTGTCTTGCCAGAAAACGATTTCACCTTGTCTGCATCTAAATAAGGTTTGACAGTTTTCGCGGCTTCGTCAAAGTACTTTTCAGCAACGTTGAATCGTTTGGCATTCGCTCGATCAAACCAGAAATCGACATCTGGCTTGCCGACATAGAGCGTGGCGGCAGGAAACACTCGTTTCCCCTGTTCGACTAGCCCCCCACTATGATCGGTATGAATATGAGTCAGAAGAATTGCATCAATCTCGTTAGGCGTGTAGCCTGCTGCCTTTAACGATGTTTGAAGCTTGCCACCCAATTTTGAACCAAAAAAGGTTCCGGCTCCCGTGTCCACGAGTACTTGTTGCTCTCCCGTGTCGATCAGGAAAGCATTAATCGATGTCTCGACAGGATTAGTCAGAAAGTTTTTCTGAAGCAGGCGATCGGTTTCTGTTGGGTTCGTATTCGACAGCAGCGTATGTAAATCTTGGGGGAGTGTGCCGTCGCTCAGGACTGTAATTGTGAAATCACCTAACTTGAATGGATAGACACCTGGCACTTGAGCAATCGCACTTTTGCTTAGTGATACTGCTGGAAAAAGACAAGAGGTCACAATCGTTAGCACTGTGGTTGCAACCGCTATCATCAGTCTAGAAAACATATTAGAACCCTTTTAGCGATAAAGGACTCGATCGATAATTACCCCTGAAGAAAGTCCAACAACAAGGGATTGACCTGATCGGCATGTGTCCAGTTAATGGCGTGCGGTCCGCCAGGGATGACAACCAGTTGACTGTTTTTGATCAGCTTCGGGAGTCTTGCTGCGGTGGACTCAAGCGGCAAAATGCGATCGGCATCGCCATGAATGATCAGGGTTGGCACGTCAATGTGGGGCAGATCATCACGAAAATCAGTCAGCCAGGAAGGTACACAATCCAACGTTCCCTTGGCAGATGCACCTACGGCAACATTCCAACTTGCCTGAATTGCTTCATTGCTGATGCGATCTCCCAACAACACATCCACATTGAAGAATTCTCTAAAAAATGCAGAAAAGTAAGCTGGACGGTCTTCAACGATCGCTTTCATAATGCCATCGAAAACACTTTGGTCAACGCCCTCTGGATTGTCGTTCGTCTTTAACAAAAATGGTGGGACAGGAGCCATCAGCACGGCTTTCTGCACCCGCTCTGAGCCATATTTGCCGAGATAGCGGGTAACTTCGCCTGTTCCCATTGAGAAGCCAACTAACACAGCATCCTGCAAGTCAAGTTTGGTCATCAGCGCGTTCAAATCTACTGCAAAGGTATCGTAGTCATAGCCAACTGAGGGTTGGCTGGAAGCACCAAATCCTCGGCGATCGTAGGTAATAACTCGATATCCCGCATTGAGCAGCACTAAGACTTGCTTTTCCCAGGAATGACCGTTGAGGGGAAATCCATGAATGAGAACAATTGGTTGACCTGTCCCCAGATCTTCGTAGTAGAGATCAATGATTGCAGAATTTTCTTGACCAACAGTAACGTAAGGCATTGCAATCTCCTATGAATGTTGAATTTGAATGGTTAGCTGGCTGTGGACACAGTACCCATTTAAATTTGTGCCATGCCGCCATCCACATTTTGAGACTCGTATCCGTGACGAAGGCGGCTTCAGGACTGGTGAGAGAGACCATGCCAGCCACCTCGCTGTCCATAGCGACTAAGGGCAGTCATCTTGGTCATCCCTACGGCAACGTCTCTATCTGCGGGATTCATATTGGGGTCGATCGCTACTTGGTCGCAACGTTTCGCACTACCGATCAACTACTACGCTACATACCCATCCTCTAACATCAATGTTTCACCTGTATTAATGATGAACGACGATGATTTCTCGAACGTAGATGAAAAAATTCTCACCTGTCCGCCCTAATCAGTTTGTGATGCAGCGGCAACTGTTGGGATCTATTTCATTAATGAATTCATAATGGGGTGACAAACTCGATCAGATTGCCGTTATTGTCTTGAACCATACAGAGCCGAATACCCGGATCAGGATAGCTTCCGAGTTCGAGAAATGTTTTCACACCACGTCGATTTAATTCAGCAAGAACTGCATCGACATCTCGAACTCGAAAACAAAAATGTCCGATGCCTGTTGTCCTTAATCCCTCACCAAGATTAGTCGCGATCGGCATTCCTGATTGTGACTGAGTAGAGCCAATAATTTCGATGCGAAAGCCATATACCCTGAGATAAGCCAATTTCAGATCTGGGAAAACGCCTACTGTCCATTCATGTTCGAGCGTCGCATCTAGCTTTTCTTGATACCACTGAAGCGTTTCCTCATAGTTCGGTACATTCAAGCAAACATGATCGATTTGCATCGAACTCAGAGGATTTGAGTCTAGGGTTGAAGCTGTTTGAGTTGAAATTGTCATTTGAATCTCCTGTAATTGTGAATGTTCTAGATATCTCAGAGTCTTACCGTGTGATATGCGTCAAGCAGCTTCAGAGGCAACTTCCTGTACTACTGCACACTCTAAATGCTTCACTCCTGACAATAGAAAAGCAGTTGCAGATCGATCGCTCTCAGCCCGATCCACATCCATCAGGGGTGTAGATGAAATCGTGAGGGCGAGGCGATCGCTCAAGGTCGCAACTTCAACGTTCCGCCCTGCCACACCTGAAGCAACAACAGGTGCATGGAGTGCTTTAATCCGAAGATTGCCGTATTGTTGAGCCATATCGATGCGACCGAGATTTGTGACGTTCAGTTGACAGAAATATTGCGATTTCGCTGCTTCAACAAGGGCGGTGGCATCGGTGAGATTTGCCATTGTGGGTTGTCGAAGTTGGCGCTCCTCGACTATCTGCTGGGCAATGTCAATTTGTGAGAGTTGAGATTTGACCGATCGTGCCACGTCCCAAAACGCGGAATCCGCCCGAAGGGAATGAGTCGTCGTACAATTGCAAATATAAAGCCCAACTCCCTCTGGCATCGGCAAAGATAGCTGCGATCGCATGTTGACTGGGTGTAAACATCGCAACACATCGCTGGGTTTAACGTCTTGCTGAGTGAGCGCAAGCAAGAATGCTGCGCTGATTGCACCGTGTACGGTTGTGTGTTCAGATCGACTGCGTTGGATCAGTTGCTGGGTAAATTCGGGAGAGAGGAGAACAGTGTGAATGTGAGGTCGGGAACGACGAGACAGGGCTGGTGGATAGTCCGTGGGCTTAGCGGTCGCTTCTGGAGACGGTGCAATGCCAGGAAGCGCTGATTCGAGCGATAATGCCGCAGAAAGCTCCGATCGCTCAAATATTTTGCCTCCTAACCCTTGGAGAATATCTCGCATCAGATAAACGCCAGATAGCCCATCTGCGATCGCATGATGGCAAATAATCATTAGTTCGGATTCAGCCTCCGATTGCAGCAGTATAACTCGCAGTAAAGGTGCAACCTGCCAATTCAATGAGCGAGCCAGTTCGACTTCGAGTTCTGCTTGCCAGTGCCGATCGTTCGTTCTCGCGACCAGCCGCAGCGGAATCTCGTCGTCGGTTTCGACAAATTTAGGCTGTCCGATCGCGTCAGTGGCGATGCGGACTCGGAGCAGAGGATGGTGTTGCTGAACTTGCCTAAGCACCGTCGAAAGTTGCTCGGAACTAAACTGCCCCTGAAGTTTCGCAACGGTGGCAAAATCTAGCGGATAACACTGGTTGTAGAGCCAACATAAATGTTCAAATGCGCCTAAATACCGTTCCATAAGGACTCCTATTGCTATCCTCGGTTTGTTGGATCGAGAGACAGATGAGTGATAAGTAATGATGTTGCTAGTCACGTCCTGCCACAATAATCTTTTCTGCTAAACCGATCGGGTTAGAAAACATGACCTCGTGACTACCGGGCATTTGTACAAGCCGAAATAGCCCCAAGCGGTTAGACATTCTCGGATGCCAACCCCACTGTTCGCCTTGAGGGAGGACATTATCTTCTGTACAGTAGAGGTAACTTTTAGGAATGGGCAGCGAGTAAAACTGCTTCAAGTCCAACTTGTCAATCCACGGTTGATACGGTTCAGGTGATAATCGTGCGTAACTGGATCGAGCTAGTTCGAGGTCAGCATCATTGAGAAGCACTTCTCGCCAAAGCTCAAACGGCATCATCAGCGTATGATCGTCCGATTCTCTAGCTAGGGAGTCAAATAACGCTTGATAGTGCGGCGGAAGGCTATCTCTGAGGCTCTCTTCATCGTTGAGGACAAAGGCATCTAAGAAGATGAGTCGTCGAATGCGATCTGGAATCGCTTCAGCAACTTTCGCAATGATTGTTCCGGCAAAACTATGACCTAAGAGAACAATATCGGTTAAGTCTTTGCCAACAATGTAATCGACGATCGATTGTGTACATTGAGCATGGTTAACATTCTTATTCACGCTTTTACCATGTCCGGCGATCGTGGGAGCAAACGCGTGATGTCCTTTCGCTTCTAGCTGTTTGATCACTTCGTTCCAAGCAGAACCCTCGTGCCATGCGCCGTGAACCAAGACAAAAGTTGACATAGGATTGCTCCTTAAAGAGATTCAGCGTTCTAATGTTTACGCCTCGTCTATGGCGCGGTTGCAGCACGATCGATGAGATCGGCAACGGCATCTGAATGGGAAACCATCACGACATGGGACGCGCCATTCACAACAACGGTCTCCTTTGAGTTAGCGCGGTTTGCCATGAAAGACAGTGCCGCTGGAGGAATGTTCAAGTCGCGATCGCCATAAATAAACCAGGAAGGGGTAGATTTCCATGCGGACGTACCGGAGGCTTCGTTCAGCGCGGCTTCCGTAATCGGGCGCTGGGTGCTAGCCATCAGTTGCGCGTCGTTAGCGGGCACATCCGCAGCAAACTGGGCGTGGAACTTGTCCTGCTGAATGTAGAGGTCTTTACCACCATCGGGCAGTTCAACGGGTGGCGCGAGTGTTGGTCCGAGTGTGCTGCCCGGATAACGTCCTGAGAGTTCAATAGCAGTTTCGCCCAACTCAGGAGCGAAGCCAGCAACGTAGACCAGTGCTTTCACGTTCCTGTTACCATTGACGGCATTGGTAATTACTGCGCCTCCGTAAGAATGCCCAACCAGTACGATGGGTCCGTTGATGTCTTTAAGGGCGCTGGCAATATAATCTGCGTCGCTCTTAACGCCGCGCAGAGGATTAGCCACAGCAACCGTCGGATAACCTTTCGTGATTAGCTTCGTCAATACACCGTTCCAACTAGAAGACTCGGCGAATGCACCATGAACGAACACGATTGTGGGCTTGTTGACTTGTGCATTTGCAGTACTCATGATGGCTCCTAGAGAAGTGAAGGTAAGAGTTCCTAAAAAGAGAGTGATAATCAGAAGCAGGCGGATGCTGTTCCTGAAGTTGAGCATGTTCATAGTGTGATTTTCATTTGAATTTGGGTAGTGCTTTCCTTATGTTTCAACGAGCATTGACTGAAAATGTAAAATGCTTAAATCACTACATGAGAGGGCTTTGACTAGAGTGCTTCCTGGTTGTTGACTCCAGATAATCAGTGTCATCAGCAATTTATACTTCACGGTTTAGAACGCATTACCTTTTGGGATACAACTAGCTAAACTCCCCCTGGTAGTACTGGTTGAAATTTTGCCTTCTTCGCGCCACAGATTGGACATACCCAATCTTCCGGCAGATCTTCAAAAGCTGTTCCCGGAGCAATTCCAGCCTTCGGGTCACCCTCCGCCGGCTCATAAATGTGACCACAGACCTTACAGCTATATCGTTCCATCAATACCTCCTGTGTAGTATTAGAAAAGCTTGGAAGATCTGTCAGTTGTCAACTGCGTCACTACACCAACTTGATAGCGAATCCGTTGCAGCAGAAACTTAGCCTGTTGACTGTCTTTCGACCTGAGCTCAAGCCAAAGGTTCGGGGTCGTGAGACTGGATTACTGCTAGAAATCGGGGAATTGTGAAAGTTATTAAGCGGTTAGTGATTAGGAGATAGTGGTTGCTAATTCCTTTGCCTTATGCCTTTGAACCTGATGTCTTTACTGTAGGAGAGTTTTTTTGGTTTGTCGTTACAGGAGAATTAAGGACTTTAGTTCCTTAGAATTGAGTTATTACTAAGTCTAAATACTCAGTTCCACCTTAACTTTTGATCTGATTTTGGTGAGCCTGGAGAAGCTGTAGCCTTCACTAGAAGTCGATTGTGGACAATGTGATGCAGTGATCTAAAAGTTAAGGTCAGTCGCGGTAAAATCGGGTGATACTAGCTGATTAAGCTTGAGCAGTAATGGACGTTGAGCAGATACTACGGATTGCCAATTCAGCCATGTTTGCTCACAATGGCAGACGACTCAGCGAAGTAGAAGCCTCAATCCTGCTCGGCTCAATACAGCGACAGTCCTACGAGCAGATAGCTGAAACCTCTGGGTATGCTGTCAGCTATCTCAAGCATGATGTGGGTCCCAAGTTCTGGAAACTGTTAGGACAGGCCCTTGGAGAAACCGTCAGCAAGACCAACTTTCAAGCAGCTTTAGCAGCTTATTGGCACAGGTCATTGTTTGTCGCCACACAAACCCAAACATTGGCAGTGGATGGGTCAACCGATGCGATAGCGGCTGCACTAGATGAGGTATCAGTGAATCCCACCAACCTCCCCTCTGGTTTATCTGCGCCGGCATCGGTTGCCCCTCACGCAGACTGGGGAGAAGCGATGGATGTCACCCAGTTCTATGGGCGAACTGGGGAACTGCAAGCCCTGGAGCAATGGATTGTGACGGAGCGTTGTCGAGTCGTGGCACTGCTGGGAATTGGTGGCATTGGCAAAAGTGCCTTGGCCGCCAAACTGGGGCAGCAGATTCAAACTCAGTTTGAGGTGGTGGTGTGGCGATCGCTGCAAAATGCCCCGCCATTTGAAGAGTGGTTAGAGATGGTGCTGCCTATTCTACTGCGGGCGCAGGGAGAGGACATCGCTGTACCGAGCAGCCTGGATGGGAAACTATTGAAGCTAATACAGGGGTTGCGTCAAAAGCGCTGCTTACTGGTTCTGGACAATGCTGAGACGATTTTGAGTGCCGGACAAACCGGACAGTATCGAGCGGGCTACGAGGGATATGGTCAACTGTTCAAAGAGATTGGGGCGGTGTCCCATCAGAGTTGTTTGCTGCTCACCAGCCGCGAAAAGCCCAGAGAGGTTGTGCCACTGGAAGGTCAGGAACAATCAGTACGAACGCTGCTACTGCAGGGACTGCAACCCGAAGCCGGACGAGAACTCTTTCGCTCCAAAGGAATCTTTGCAGGTACAGCATCGGAATGGGAGAGATTAGTGACGCACTATCGCGGCAACCCCCTGGCGCTGAAGCTGGTGGCAGCCGCGACTCAAGAACTGTTTAATGGCAGAATTGTCGAGGTATTGAACTATGTGCAGCAGGGCTTAATCGTCTTTGATGACATTCGAGACTTGCTCCAGCGACAGTTTGACCGCCTGTCTGAGATTGAGCTGGAAATGATCGTTTGGTTAGCCATTAACCGAGAACCGATCTTGCTGGTTGAGTTGAGTCGGGATATTATCACCACGGTTTCCAGGCGCAGGCTGCCGCATGCAATTCAGTCCTTATTGCGGCGATCGCTGATTGAGAAGGAGGGAGAACGGTTCTTTCTCCAGCCAGTGGTACTGGAGTATGTGACTGACCAGTTCGTGCAGTATGTCTCTAGGGAAATTGCGACCCAAACACCAGAGCGACTCAAAACTCATGCCTTGATCAAAGCCCAGACAAAAGACTATGTCCGAGAGATGCAAAAGCGTTTGATCGTTGAGCCGATCTCTGAACAATTGCTGATTCAGTTTGGCAATTCACAAGCCCTGGAACACCACTTGAAAACCATGCTGGAGCAGCAACAGCAGCAAGCGCCACTTCAGCCAAACTATATTGCGGGTAACCTGCTCAACCTGCTGGTGCATCTGCAAAGCGATTTGCGCGGCTGCGACTTTTCGGAGCTAAGCGTATGGCAAGCCGACTTGCGGCAGTCCAACCTGTCAGGGGTCAATTTTCGCAACGCTGATTTGGCAACGTCTGTGTTTGCCGAGACCTTAAGTAGCGTTGTGTCAGTCAGCTTTAATCCAGATGGCAGCTTGCTGGCAACAGGCGATGTGGATGGTAAGATTTGCCTCTGGCGAGTGGTCGATGGTCAACAAGTTGTGACATTGAAGGGACATACCGGTTGGATCTGGACAGTTGCCTTCAGTCCCGACGGCAAAACGCTAGCCAGTTGCAGTGATGACCCATTAATTCGGTTGTGGGATGTGCAGAACCTCGATTTTGAGCAGTCCAACACTGCAAACCTGGCTGAAGTAAGTGATTCCAGCCATCTCTCAGTCACCTGTCTCAACATACTGCGGGGTCATTCCGGTCGGGTTTGGACGATCGCATTCAGCCCCGATGGTCAAATGCTGGCGAGTGGCAGTGAAGATCAAACAATTCGGCTCTGGAATGCCCGCGACGGCACCTGCCTAACGGTTTTGCAGGGTCATACCGGTGGGGTCACTTCAGTCAACTTTAGTCCCAATGGACAGATTCTGTCCAGTGCCAGCGACAACTCCTCAATCCGATTGTGGAGTGTTGCTCACTGCACCACCCTCAAAACATTGTCAGGACATACCCGTTGGGTTTGGGCAGTTGCCTTCAGCCCGGACGGTCAAACCCTCGCCAGCGCTAGTGATGATCGCACGATTCGACTATGGGACGTGCAGACCGGCATTTGCCGCAAAACACTGCAAGGGCATACTAGTTGGGTCACCTCACTCAGCTTCAGTCCCAATGGTCAAACCCTTGCCAGTGGTAGTGACGACGCCTCAGTACGGTTGTGGAGCGTGCAGGACGGAACGTGCTTTAAACGATTGCCAGGTCACAGCAGTTGTGTTTGGTCTGTCGCGTTCAGTCCCGATGGTCAAATCTTAGCGAGCAATAGCGAGAATGCCTCATTTCGGCTGTGGGATGTCCAAAATGGCACCTGCCTCAAGACGTTTCAGGGGCAAACCAGTGGGGTCACTTCAGTCAGCTTTAGTCCGGATGGCTCCACTTTAGCCAGTGGTAGTTATGATGCCCTCGTGCGGCTCTGGGATTGGCAGCAAGAAACTTGCAAGGCTTTGCCAGGACATACCAATTGGAGCTGGGCAGTGGCATTTCACCCCAATAGTCAAATGGTTGCAAGTGGCAGCATTGATCAAACCGTGCGGCTATGGGATGTGCGAGATGGCTCCTGCCTCAGAACCCTACACGGACATACGGGTTGGGTTTGCTCAGTCAGTTTCAGCCCCAATGGACAAATGTTAGCGAGTGGCAGCCATGACAATTCAGTGCGGTTATGGGATGTGCGAGATGGCTCCTGCCTCAGAACCCTACACGGACATACGGGTTGGGTTTGGGCAGTCGCCTTCAGCCTAGATGGTCACATCCTTGCGAGTGGCAGCAACGATCAAACCGTGCGGCTATGGGATGTGCGAGATGGCTCCTGCCTCAGAACCCTACACGGACATACGGGTTGGGTTATATGTGTTGCCTTCAGCCCAGATGGTCAGACTCTAGCAACTGGCAGCTCAGATTTATCAGTTCGACTTTGGAATGTGCAAGACGGAGCGTGCTTGGCAACGTTACACGACCATACTAGTGAAGTTGGCTCAGTGGCCTTCAGCCCTAATGGTCGTCTCCTAGCCAGTGGCAGTGAAGACCAAACTATCCGGCTGTGGAATGTCCAAGGTGGCACCTGTCAGAAAGTCCTGCAAGGGCACACCAGTCGGGTCAGAGTTCAGTTTAGTCCGGTGGACGTTAACCTGCCATCCGGTACAGGTCCGATTTTGGTCAGTGGGAGTCAGGATGAAACCATTAAGCTGTGGAATCCTACAACAGGTGAGTGCCTCAAAACCCTGAGAGCCGATCGCCTGTACGAAGGTATGAACATCCGGGGCGCTCAAGGATTAACAGCCGCGCAGCAAGCTACGCTAAAAGCATTAGGGGCAGTCGAAATCTAAAAAGCAGATATGGACTGTGGAGTGTCTCACAAAATTCTTGGGAAGCAACACACTTGATTTACTAACTTGAGTGTACTGAGTTCTAATTCATGGTTTCTTTCAGATTCTCTGCTACGACCCTTCCAGTAATAAGCCGCCGACTGTGGCACCCTCCTCTGCCAGCAACCGTCACCCCCAATCGCTTCATCATGGGCTTTACGAGCCTCAGCAGCGGTCAACAAACTGCACGCCCAGCACTTTTCATTAAGCGATCGCCCCATACCTTGTGCTCCTGAAAGCACCCCTATCATGCCTGAACCGCTTGTACATCTAGAAATCAGCGAAAATAATCTTAGAATAATCAGATAGAGATGATTAAACTTATCTCTATCTGAAATCCACTCAACTTTGGCGATCAACGCTGTCTGACGCCTCTACTGACTCTGTTTTGCCGATCGTGATCGCGCCCATTGAGGGCAGCACGAACTCCGGTTCAGAGCCGCTTCCTAGTCCGGCATTTCCTCGATGCTTCGCGGTTCCCTCTTGGGCTGCTGGTTCATCTGATGACGGTAACGACTGGACGCCTCATAGACTTCCTTGCGTAAACGCTGAATCGATCCCAGCGGCTGATGCTCTGCAAGACAATGCCAGGCGTTGAACGACAAAACGTCGTCCACGTACACCTGCCGGGCAGGACTGTATGCCTCCTGCATCCCAATTGTGAGTTTGGCGATCGCCTGGTAAGGACTTTCCCCTTCTGACCACTCAATCGACGCATCCTCAATCGACATGGTCTCCAGATTGGTGCAAAGCTGGACACGTAGTTCATACTCGGCAGACTGTTGTCGGAAGAACTCAACGATTAGATCTCGCAGTACAGAAGCGTTCTGTGTATCAATGCGTTTGCCAATGAGCGGCTGAAGGCTGGCAGAGACGGGAGTGACACTCAATTTAGCAATGTAGTCGCCATAGCGCAGGGCAGCAGAGGTATAGTAGGTTTCCCCCAGAATGTGAGTTTCGGGTTGGGTGAGACCTAACGCGCTTGGATAGAGGTTGATCCCGACTTTCTGAGTCATCGCATTGGTCATGCGAGCAACCGTTCCGAATAGCTGTTGTGCCTCCTCTGGAGCACGGACCACAACCTTTTCCTGAAGCAACTGTTCTGGGAGAAAGCGAGCAATCGTGCCCGATGGAAAAACCGGACTGTTGATCATCAAAAAGTCTTGAGTTACGGCATCAGGTTCCGTCTCCAGGCGCTTTGGTCCTGCCACGTCAATGACCTTGATGGCGATGCCGCGAAAGCAAGATAGACCATCCGGCATGATATCACCGGGAACGGTTGAGAAGCGAATCATCACCGGGTAAGTGCGGGGTTGGCAAAACAATCCCTGTGCAAGATGGTCAGGCAAATCGTCGTAAATTCTTAGTTCCCCCTTCAGTCCGCCATGACTCTTGGCATGAGCCCCACGCATGGCATGGCGATGCTTGTCAAACACCTTTTGCCCCTGCCGGGCAACGGAATCAACAATTTCGCGAATCAGCCGCTCCTCGTCGGGTTGCTTGAATTCTACAGTTTGGGAGTAACGGATGTATGGTTTAGGGGTAAGCATGGAGCGATTGATTCTGTGGGAACTGAACTTATACATTTGTAGTTTAAGGATTTGCTCCTGGCTCCTGCACTTCATCCTACTTAAGGAGGAAATGACTCAGAATGTTGCCGTGGGCAAGGAGGGTAGCCGATGAACCTTCCTGCCCCTCAATTTCAGGCAATCCAGGAACCAGACGCGTTTTTGCAGCTCTTTCCACAACGGTTTGATTTCATCTATGCCGAGCATCCTGACCCCGGCGAGTGCCCCGACTGGAAAACCGAAGACAGGCATCCCTTGAGTGATCGAGGGGTTAAGCCGACATAGGGGCAAAAAGGTGCAAGTAAAAATTTCACCTGCCCTTCATTTGACCACTGGACAGCTTTTGGACTAAATGCTCCCATTGGCACAGGGCTCAAAGGTCGATTCTTTTGTTGCGAGGCACCTCTAGAGCCCTCATGCTGCCGCTGCCCTGCTGCTGTACAAGCAATGTGCTGCTTTGAAGACAACAGATCATTGCTTTTTTCAAACTCAGTCCAGGTAAGGCTTCTAGGTCATCTGGCACCTTTTTGCCTCTATGTCGGCTCAACCCCCTTTTATTCGGAAACCGATCGAGTTTGCTGAGTTGCTGACGCGGGTCAAAGCCTTTTTGCAGGTTAGCCAGTAAGGGGTATGTGACACCGTTCCCAGCCATGAAGTACCACATCGTCTGAAAGCGCTTCTGAGCTTAGGTTTCGGACTTTTATCTTCCTGCTTTTGCTCAAAGTTGAGGCACCGCAGCAGTGACGCAAGCGATGAGGAGCAGAAGTGTTTCATCACTATCTGCTCCTCATCTTAGGAGGCTTGTGTCGTTGCTCAACCCGCAGCTAACCAGACCGCCAACGCACTTGCGCAGCTGCTCCGGGGTGCAACGGTGCAGACTGGCAGAGAAACAAAATGGCTGCTGTGTAATGCTTTCAAAGCTTGTGCCAGTTTAAGGCTAGTCTAGAGTGAAAAGCGCGATTGCCTGGTTAGCCGTGTTTATTCATGGGTGCTATCAGGGATGATTTAACTGTCTCAATTGACGATCAGCTCTGCCCACTACGCCACAGCGGCTAGAGGAAGGCACCAAACGCCGCCGCGCTCGCACTAATTCCCTTTCTCCACCGAGGTTGGTTGACTGCAAGCGCGCTCAATCAGTTGACGCACTGCACTCACAATCAAGTCTGGTTGCTCCAAGGGAATCAGGTGACCACTCTTCTCGGCAATGATCGCTTGGCTCTGCGATGAAAGTTTCGTTAAACCGTACTGCAGCGCCTGCCACTGCTGGAAGCGGGCCTCACTCCTGGCTGGAGCTTTGACACCTTGAATCAACATGATCAAAGGCAAGTGGTGCAATGATGTCACGGCTTGAAACTGCGCAAAGCTAGTTTCGAGGTGGGCATATTCGCTCACGACAGTGGCCCAATAGTGAGGACGATAACAGAAGGCTTTGTAAGTAGCAAACAACGCTTGGACGGCGGGCGGATAGTTTTGCACGGCTTGTTTGATCGTTTGCAGCATAGGTAACAAGTTGAGTTCCCCAAGGCAGCGCAACACACCCACTCGAGTAGCCACCCGCAGCGCTTGATAAAGCCATAACTCCCTTTTAAGGCCTTGCCAGTCTTCAGCGGTCATGGAGCCTTCATGGGCCGCATCCACTAACACCAAACCCACCACATCCGCTGGATATTGACTGGCATAGAGCCGCATATTAGCGCCACCCAAGGAGTGTCCTACCAAAAGGTAAGGCGGCTTGACCCCCGCTTTGGTGAGCAAGGTATGCAGTTCCTCAACGCTTTGCTGGCTGGTGCGCGGTTGCCTAAGATTGGGCTCGCTCCAACCCAAACCGGCTCGATCGTAAACACACACACGTGTAAATTGAGCAATGGCTGCTGGCACTAAGCCCCAGGTGATGGCTGGCGCACCTGCACCTGCATCCATGACTACGGTTGGTGTCCTCTGACCCAGACAGTGGAGATGGAGCCGAAAGCCCCCTAGGTCAACCAACTGACCGGGCGGCGGGTATTGCTGTCGATCCATAGCGGCACTGACTGTTTGATACACAAGTCCCGCAAGGAAGCCGACGGCGGTCACACCGAACCCCAGCCAAAGCCACTTTTCCGTCATGAGCATCGCGACAGGCACCCAAGTTGACATGGCGAAACTCAAGTTTAGCTTGCCGACCAGTGCGCTTAGTCCGAGCGCTGCCTTGCAGGCAAAGCCTAAATTTTTGTCTACATCAGCGGTAAGGTAGAGAGGATGGACACTCTCACTCTCAAAGTACTTTTCACCGTTGGCTTTCTCTCGGCCTGGGCCATTCGTATCCCTTATCAGAAGCAAAATAAACAGCATAAAGCTGTTGTCGCTCGCCAAGTCCGGCAAGAGCAGTGCTTGTTTGTGCTCATTTACCTTGGTATGGTGCTTCTGCCCTTCCTCTATGTGTTTTCTCCCTGGCTCAGTCCGGCTGATTATCGCCCCTCTGTCTGGGCCGGTGCTTTAGGCGTTATCCTCTTTACAATGGCACTTTGGCTACTCTGGCGTGCCCACTACGACTTAGGCAAGAATTGGTCGCCGACCCTGGAGCTGAGAGAAGGGCACACCTTGATTAGCAGCGGCATTTATCAACACATTCGTCATCCCATGTACTCGGCGTTCTGGTTGTGGAATGGGGCACAAGCATTGCTACTCCCCAATTGGATTGCCGGTCTCGACGGACTGATTGCGTTTGGCCTCACGTACCTGCTCCGCATCAGCCAGGAAGAGCAAATGCTGCTTGAACAGTTTGGAGACGGGTACAGAGCCTACATGCAGCGGACCAAGCGGCTGATCCCTTATCTCTTTTGAACAGAAGCTTACCAGCAGTCGAATCGGTGCATGGCAGCAAACTGGTTCAACGCTCTGATGTCTCATCGAGCTTTTTAGCCGCCGCTCAAGCCACCTAACGGTTCGCTTGAGCTATTGCTCAGGCTGTAAGCGCACTCCTACCCAGCCGTCTCCAGCAGCTTAGGAATGAAATGATTGTGATCGCCAAGTAGATTACCTGAAATCCAGATAAATAGCCTTAGCTGCGGTGCCGCATGAGCAATGTCTCGACCAAGGATTGAGCTTTTTTTAACCGTTCAGGCTCATCAGACTGTGCCACCCAGGCAGCTAACTCATTCAGTGAACCATTGACTAAGTGAGCAAATCCCTCGGCATCGATTGTGTTTAGCTGTCCCTCAGCAACAGCCATCTGAATAGACTCATAGAGTAAACCAAAGCCATATTGGTCAATTTTAGCCAGTTCATCTGCTGCTAAAACGGCTGGAGCTTCAACAAAAACCAAACGCCGCAGTTCGTCCTGCTGAGCAACTTCTAGAAAGGCCTGACAACCGACGACTAACTGCTGCCAATTATTGTCTAGTGGTTGAATTTTAGTTTGGATGTAGTCTGTGATCTCGCGATAAGCTTCAATGATGACAGCCTTAAACACTCCCAGTTTGTCGTTGAATTGGTGATACAAAGCGCCCCGTGTAATCCCCAATTCGCTAATAATTTCTTCGGTGCCTGTAGCTGCATACCCCTTTGTTGCAAACAAGTAACGCGCTCGCTCAAGAATGGCGCAGCGAGTCCGTCGAGTTTGCTCAGCTTTAGTCAACTTGGCAGACATGGTAAATGGCTCAGATTTAACATTCAGACAGTATGTATCTTGACAGGCAAGGAAGACACGCTCTATTTTGGGATACATACAGATTGTATCTTTTATAAGGATTTTCCTCTAAGGGGGGCTGATGTTCGCTACGTTAAACACTCGCAAAGCAACGACTGCTGATCTTCCATTCCTTGCCAAAATTGAGTATGAAGCCTCTTTGCCGCCGCTGAATCACTGTTTTTGGGAAGATCTGTTGCATGGTACCGGAACCACCGCTTTGCAGTTTATTGAGGCAGAACTGAGGGCAGATGCTTCTAATTGGGGCAACGTAGCAGATTTCTTGATTTTGGAAGACCAGGGAAAGCCAGTTGCAGCAGCAGCAGGCTATGTGCCTGATACAGAGGACTACTGCCCGTTACGTCTAGCTTGCCTAGAGGTGATTGCCCAAGAGTTGAAGTGGTCTAAAGACAACTTAACCGCCTTTTATGATCGCTACATGGCCTTTTGGGGCGGTGATTTGCGACCGTTTTTCCTCACACCCCAAGCGACCTGGATTATTGAAAATGTTGCCGTGTTGCCAGAGTCGCGGGGACGAGGCTTTGGCAAAGCTTTACTCAGAGCCTTGCTAGAGGAAGGCCGAGCGCAACAGCACGACTATGCAGGCATTATGGTCATCAATGGCAATGATGTGGCTCGACATACCTACGAATCGCTTGGGTTTAAGCCTTATCAAACCTTTCACGCGGACTACTTCTCAGAACAGTTCAATATTGAGTTTCCGGGAGTGACGAAGTTTGGTTTGCGTCTCAATTAGACAGGAGCACAGCCATGTCTTTAAAGACAATTTTGGTAGCCGGTGCAAGCCGGGGCATTGGACTTGCCGTTGCAGAACATTTCATAGACCAGTGCGATCGCTTATTAGCCGTGTCTCGTACAGCGGCTCCGGTTGGTGAATGGGTGCAGGCAGATTTGTCTAACCTGACAGGTATAGAAACGGTGCTAAAGGCAATTGGGGACGATTGCTTGGATGCCTTGTTATACATGGGGGGCACCTGGGAGACTCATGCCTTTACCAGTCAGTACCGCTTTGAAGCGTGTTCTGATGAAGACATTACCCGAGTGATTGCAGTCAATTTGTTAGCCCCGATTCGGTTGGTGAAAGCGTTACTACCGATCCTGCGAAGATCGAATAATCCGAAAATCATTTTTATGGGGGCGCTCTCAGGTCGAGATCACTTTCCAGGAAGGGAAGTTGCCAATAGTGCCTCTAAGTTTGGGCTGCGGGGTGTAGTGCATTCACTGCGTGAAGAATTGCGATCGCAGCAAATCGGTGTAACAGTAATTAATCCTGGCAATGTTGGCACACCCGAAGTTTTGGCTGATCTTGCATCAGACAATCTAACGGGTGGTGAAGCAATTCCTTTGACAGATCTTCTTTGCATTATTGATTGCATTCTCTCATTATCGCGAGCCACTTGTATCAAAGAAATTGATGTACCTGCAATGTTAGGCAAGGGAGCTTAATGAAACTTAAATTTACGGCACTGGCAATTAGTTACTGTGCTAATGGCATGAGTTGCTAGTTACCAGCCACCCAACACTGCGTCGGTGCGAACAGTACAGAGGTTATCGGTGAGAGCTCAAGCTTCTCTGCCGCCCTATAACTTCACCGTTAGGCAGAAAATTTTATTTGAAGCGTGGTTGAGAAGTTAGTTGTTGGTGTTTAGAGTGAAGTCACTTTGAGTTCATGGGTGGGGTCGTCATCTGAAGCATCTTGTTAAGGCAAGCTTCACGTTAAAGAGGCAAACAAATGAAAAAAATCATTGTTCAAGCAATTGCTATTCCCAGTACAAGCCTGGCAAGGCAATTATTACCAGGCATTGATTTTGCCGATGCCTTTAAGTGTCAGGTTCCAGAGGAGCAACTTCAAAATATCGACTCAGTGACACGAGCCATCTTTTTGACCCTACCGCAGTGGATTGCAGCCTTGTTGGCGCTACGTAATGCTATGGTTCACCCGTTTGGTTTAAAAACATCGATTGCCACAGCGCCATCTAGTAGCCGAGACGAACTTCAACCAGGAACAGCAGTTGGGGCCTTCGAGGTACTCGAGCGTCGGCTGGACGAGCTGCTGCTAGGTGAGGATGATCAGCATCTCGATTATCGGGTTTCAGTCCGCTTAGAGCGAGAGGAGGGAAGCTGCTGGGTTGTTGTTTCAACTGTAGTGAAATTCAACAACTGGTTCGGTCGAGCTTACTTTGTTCTGGTCAGATCAGTGCATCAGATCATTGTCCCAGCCATGATGAGGTCTGGCTTAGCGAGTGCAGTAAGCCATGTGTCAAGCGCAGCGGCATAACTATCCAGTTTAAAGCGCAGCATAACAGCCCTGTTGGAGCGGACTAGAGGGAGATCATAGTAGGTTCCGAAGTTTTTTGTATCCGCTCAACAAGAACGTTAGGCATTTTCCGCGGTATGGCCGCGAGTTTGAATACTTATAGCAATGGTTTGAAGCGACTCACCCTGCGCTGAGGCTAAAGCCGAGAGGCTATGTACGCGAGGGGCAACAAAATTTGTGCCGCTCAGGAAGCTTTGGAGACTGTTTTGCAACGAGGACAGCCGTTCAACACTTCAAGCTAGACGCGCTACTGATCGCTTGTCTGCCATAGAGGATAGCTCCGAAGCCAGTAACATACATCAACAAGCTATAAACGGCAGCGGGCACTGCCATGTCGGGGTTATTGAGTAGACCAGCAGTGATAGCGATCGCCAACGTTCCATTTTGAATGCCCACTTCAATAGCAATACAGAGCTGTTGAGCCAAGGGCAGCCGAAACAGCTTGCCAGCAAGAAAGCCTGCTAGCGTTGCCAGTAGGTTGAGCAGCACTACGCCGATTCCCACCTGCACCAGGAAGCCTGGGAGCTTACTACCTTCCCTGATTAGTAACAGCACAATAATCAGTGCTAATAGTCCGACGGCAAGGCGGCTCATTTGCTTTTCTAGGCGACGCGCTGTGTCAGGAAACTGGTGACGCATTGCCATCCCAATCGCTATAGGCAGCAGCGTGATCAGGAAGATTTGCAGGATGGTAGAGCCAATCGGCAGGGTGATCGCAGCGCTTTCCCTGAGGAAATACTGGAGCGCCAGATTGGTAAAAAGAGGAATCGTAAACACGGTGATAATGCTGCTGACTGCTGTGAGCGTCACTGATAGAGCAACATCACCCTTTGCCAGATAGGTAACGAGGTTCGAGGAAGGACCACCAGGGCAGACTGCCAAAACAATCAGACCCACAGCGATCTCCGGTTGCATCGGCACTACCAGTGTAATCAGTGTCCCAAGCAGCGGCAGCAGCAATACCTGGCAGACCGTGCCCACTGCAACCGCCTTGGGGTAGCGAGTGATTCGCTTAAAGTCTTCTGGCACCAAACTCAGTCCCATACCGAGCATGACAATTGCTAGAGCCAGCGGCAGTAAAACAGCGGTGAATAAGTTGCTCTGCATAAGTGCTAGAGATTGAGGACAGGAGAGGATTTAATCTGTTCAGACCAAAAACAAAATAGCCCCTATTCTACCTTAAGCTTTACAGCTATCATCAGTAAGTCTTAATCTCACCAAAGCACTGCCTAACAACGCCCATACACGCCGACCGCCGAGCATTGGTTGGCTTATGATGCAAAGGTTATCTACAGCGGGTAATGGCAGCGTTCTGCCGTTGCATACGGCTTGGCTGTTAGTCAAACTTAAATTATGCCGATTGAGCCTTTAGAGTTTAAGCCAATTGATTTGGCAAAGCACGCCGATGTCTGCGTAGCTTTCCGGGAAGATTCATATGTTTGCAGCTTTGGGTCAGCAGAACGCTTTCACGCGGTCGATGGCAAAGGAGCAGAACGCTACATCAACTGGCTGTGCGAGAAGATGAAGCGGTTTCCTGGTGGCTGCGTTCACGTTTGGTCGGGCAGCGAAATCATCGGTCAAATGGAAATGGGACGTTTCAGGTCAGAGGCCTCACTAGGCTACGTCAATTTGTATTACGTCGCTGCCCCTTGGCGCGGTACTGGCGTTGCCAGTCTGCTTGATGAGTATGCAACAGCCTTCTTCAAACGGTTTGACTTGCACTCCGCACGTTTGAGCGTCAGTCCGACAAATACAAGAGCAGTAGCGTTCTATCTTAGGCATAGATGGAAGGACTTGGGACCACAAGAGAACGCGCCTGAGGTTCACTACATGGGAAAAGATTATGGGTGACCGACAGCACAGGTGTAGGGTGAAGAAATAAGTGTCTTTGACGAAGAACTAAATGTCACGATGAGCGATTTTGACTCTTTCTAATTCTCACCAGAAAAAATGTATTGCTACATCAAGGTTTGCTCTTGCTGCTCGTCTCAGCTACAGAGTTTTTTAGAGAAGCTTCAAACCCCAAGAAGATGAATTCAGGGCATCAGATGATCTTGACAAATAGTGCTTCGTTCTTGTCACTTATTTCTTCGCTCTACATCAACATGGTTGGCGTAAGTCCCCAACTCAGTGGTTCTGGCTGATACCAGAAGTGTGGGTCTCGAATAGCTGCCGTCACTGCACGCTTGAGCCAATGTTTCTTTGGTAAGAGACCTTCATGTCCACCGTACCGAGCTTTTGGGGCTTGCTTGAACAGGTAGAGCTGACGCATGTTTAACCTTTGACTTCAGGGGCTTGCTCTGTTAGTGCTGCGGCTTCAACACTGGTTGTTCAAGGTAGGTGCTTGCCAAACCCAGGTGTTCAGTACCGCAAACGTATTGCATGAGCTTTGGGTGTTCTGGGGCTGAGTTGCTGTTGCATGAAGTCTGCACTGCCGTTGACGGTTTCAATGCGTCGGCGATCGTGTGCAGTTTTTGCGCCAACTGTGCAAGCGCCTCTTGTCGTAAAAGTAGTGCGTTTCCATTGTTGGTCATACATTCCTCGTTTTGGTGTTTAGCTTCTTTAGCCAGCGTAGTCTAGGAGGACGATCGTACTCGGCGTCCACTCTGTGGTTGGCTGACCGTACAGCCGCTTCAGTTCATGCAAGTCCAAGTCCAGGCAAACCGCTAGTTTGGCTAAAACCGCTGCTTTGGGTGCGTAGGCTAGTTTGCCTTGCTCAATTTTGGAAACGTAAGTGAAGTCAATCCCAGTTTTCCTTGCTAACTCCCGCTGACTAAGCTTCTTACGCTTTCGCGCTGCCCGAATCAGCAAACCTACTTCGTTGCTCATATGGTGCGGCTTTTTTAGTTTTGGTTTGATTGGCTTTTTTGGTTTTGGTCTCAAATGGGGAATGCCTACATTTCGATACGTTTTGCTAGCAGGCATTCCTTCTTTTGCAAAAATGTTGCCCTGGCTCTGTTTGAGACAAGGCAGCACGCTGTAACGCTAGACAAGCGTTTTCTGTGGGTGTTGTCCAGTTAGTGAGACTAGAACTGGAGCGTCGAGTGGCTTTATCGCCTGACTGAGCAACGTTGTCATGAATGCCTCACAGTCCCACCCTGGTGTCCCAATGGTAAACTCGCCTGTTCGCAACCACCCGTAGTAAGGGCACTGGGGGTTTGGACAAGGCAGTACACACCGGACATACTCATGCCCACGCACTGCGTTTGGTGAGTCGGGAAATTGACCTCCGTGGGGAAACTGTTGTGCGAGTTGTTCGTCTCTTCTCAGGTCTTGAGAGAGGTCGTAACCGTTGCCTCTTAGGTTCATAGTCGCTGCCAAGCTGAAGTACGCCCTGTCGCGACGTCAGGAGGAAGGAGTGAGGTGGAGGGGTGAGCCTGGCGGTCATGCTGTGTCCTCCGCATATCCGCTCCATGAACTACCCCGCCTCATAGGAGGACGGGGTTTCTAACCCAGAGTCCTCTAGATTGCGGAGTTTCTGACGCTTCGTTTCAGCCAGTTGCCGAAAGCCTCCAGTATGCTTGGGGCTTTTGGTAGAGCCGGACTGATCTGCGTCTTTGAGAAGGCTAGTTCCTAACCCTCTTGCCCAAAGCAGGCACACCCTAGCAGACGCGACATCTCGATTCTCTGTGCAACCACAGGGGCAGTCGTGAATACGCTCATTCAGGGTCTTTGGTTTGACTTGCCAGCATTCAGGGCAGCGCTGCGATGGCTTGAGTTTTTGAGTCGGTGCTTCCAGGTAAATTCCGTTCGCCTCCGTCTCTTTGTACGCCAACATCCCGCGCATCATGCCCCAGCCAACATCCAAGATGGAGCGGTTCAAGCTAGTCTTCTGGCGTTTCCGCTTACCCTTTTTGGCTTTGCTGGTCATGCCTTTGATATTGAGCTTTTCCGTCACGACGAGGCTGTTACTGCTCACGATCTCTGCCGTGCGTTGATGCGCCCAGTCTGTGCGCTGTCTAGCTGCCTTGCGGACAAGCTTGGAGACTCTTTGTTGGGCTTTCTTCCAGCGGCGCGAACCTTTGATCTTTAGCTTGCGATTGGGTGCCCTCTTCCTCCGTTTCTGTTTTGATGCTTGCCTGACTTTTGCTTGAGTAGCAGCAAAGTAGCGGGGATTCTCAATCTTTTGACCATCACTCACAGCGATTGCCGTCAGTGTGCCAAAATCAAGCCCCACCGCACCTTCTTCAGTCTTTCTTTGAGGTTCACATTTCACCGTGACAGAGGCATACCACTTGCCGTGTCGATAAACGATGGTGCAAGTAGTCGGAACGCCCCAGGTGCGTGCTTTGCCGCGCATCTGAATCTGCCCCAAATTAGATAATTCCAGATACCCGTTATCGCCCGTTGTGTGAGCCTTCCAGCCGCTAGTAGCTGGATAAGTCCAGCCTGAATAATGCCGAATCGACTGAAACCGAGGATAGCCACCCAAGCCCTTGAAGAAGCGCTGGAACGCAAAATCAACCCGTTTGAGCGTGGCTTGTAAAGCCTGCGAACCAAGCTCAATGAACTCAGTCCACACTGTTTTGAACGCAGGCAGTCGGTTCTGCTGATCGAAGTAACCTACAGACTTGCCAAGCTTTTGATAGCTATCCTTTCGGTCTGCCAAAGCAGAGTTGTAAAGATAACAATGCAACCGTCGCCACTCATACAGCTTGCGCTCTTGAGCGGGTTTTGGATACAGCCTGAAAGTAATTCTGCGGGTTACAATCACGAGGTTATTATAGCTTGAGTTATCATGCCCAAGACTGGCTACAGGAAAGCTTCACACTGTGTTTTCTCAATTCACTTACACGTCTTTTTTGTCCCCAAATATCGCAAGCACGTTTTCAATGCAGCAATGGTCAAACGGCTAGAGGAAATCTTTACGCGAATATTGGAAACGCGAAAATGCACCCTTGAGGAGTGTGGCGCAGAAGCTAACCACATTTATCTCTTGATTGATCTGCATCCAAACAACAACATCTCTAGCCTGATGGGTAGCCTCAAGTCAGCATCTAGCCGGATCTTGAGACAAGAGTTTGCCGAAGAACTGAGCAAGTTCTACTGGAAGAATGTACTTTGGGGTGAGCAATACTTTGTTGCGTCTACTGGCGGGGCACCGATTAAAGTGTTGAAGCAGTACATTCAGAATCAGGACTCCCCGGCGATCTAGTTGACAACTCCGCTCCGCTCCATTACTGCGCCTCTCATCCCCGGCTTAGAGAAGACCGGGGATTTCCCGTCTACCTGTTAACAGCTCCCATACTGAGGCTCCTTAAACGAAACGACTGCTCTGCCGCTTCGTCAGAAGGGGAGTAGGGGAATGGGTGGGAGAGTTGATTGTGTCTGGTTTTGACTGTTCAGCTAATGGTTGTGCCTGGCCCAACGGAGTTTGCCTAAACAGGCGCTGGCTCCTGAGACTGTGTAAAGGCTTGGCGTGGAATCACGTACCGGTCTACCGTAAGAGGTGCTGTTGAGTATGCGTTGCACACGACCAATGTCTAATTGCCAGCGATGCCTCAGTACAAAGCAAAACGTCTCTGCGTCAGGGTGAACCTGCACGCCGTATTGGCTGGCAAACCATTCCCAACCAAACGCTTCTCTAGCAACAGCGGTCAAAGCTTCGCTGCGATCGCCTTTAGTGGGCTGGTTAAGAACGAGGTTTTGGACACGTCGGCTTAACAGCCGTTCCAAGCTAACAGTGCCTGTCCCAAGGCTGTAGGATGTGTTGCTGGCGTCTGCACTCCAGTCCTTTGGTTGTGGCTTTGGCTGTCGTTTTGGGGCTATGCCCAGATCGGTAATTTGATTCACCCAGACTGGTTCAGCCCGACTTAGCGATTGGTAGCTACCGTCTACGCCTTGGGTTGGTGCCATAACACACACTTTGCCAGCGCCCAGCAGGTCACCCAGCCTTAACTGGGAGTGGCTCAAGCAACACCGAGTGAAGTCAGGCAGTTGCCGACACCGTACCCCAATGTGGTAGCCACCGCTTTGGGTTCGTTCAACGAAAGTGTGTTTTAACGACGCTTGCTGCAATAACCGTCTGACAACGGCGTTGCAGGCTTCTGTGGTGGCAAAATGCTTACGGTCAATGTCGATCCAGACTGTGTTTTGCCAACCGCCCAGAGTGGCTACACCTGTGGCTTCATGGGCAAACCAACGCTTCAGTTCGTCCTGACATGGCAGACGGTGCTGAAACTGCATATGGTTGACTAAAACTGCTCTAGCATAACGGTCTAGGTAGGAGGGATTTTTGCCGCTGTAAAGCAGTCTGCCTTTAACTATGGTTTGTTCATTTTGCGGCGCGATCGGTAGGACTGGATACCCATACTCCAACAGCCACTGAATCGCTTCATTGACCTGATCATTGGGACTATACCAAGCCTGCCCCACGCTGCGGCAGAACGCTTCGAGCCTAGGCGTGTTCATCTATGTTGTTTTGAGGAAAGAGCGTTGTGATAGGGAAAGCAGCGTGACTGCCTTCCCTTTAGACAGTAGAAGCCGTGGTAACGAGTGCTATACCGTTACCACGGCTTCTACTGCTACCGCTGTTGTTGCTACTGCCGTTGCGGTTGGTGCCGTTTTTGGCGTTGCGGCGTCCTCCGCTCCTTGCTCCACCACGCCTAACTCACGGTTTAGCTCCTCTTGTCGTTTTAGTGCCGCTTCCAGTGCGGCGGCTTGCTCAAACGGTTTGTTGACAATCGGTTGCAGTGCTACTTGTTCAGCCCGATACTGTTCAAGTTGCTCCGTGGTTTCGGTGATTTGCTTCTCAATATTGTCCAGAGCCGCTTCCAGCGCTTGCAACGTCCCTTTAGGAGTGTCACGTACGACTGAGGTGTACATCTGTTTCCCTTTCAGGTGGAGCAAGGTTTGGTTACTCACTGGCAAGTTTTGCAGCATGAGTTGAAACTCAGCGAACGTGCCAATGTCCTCGTACCCGTCACGCTTCTGTTTGTACGACGCGTCAGCAATTGCCTGTAGAGCCTCACCGGCTTCAGCACGTTTCTTGAAAACAGTACCGTTGAGTGTGATTGAGAACTGCTTGGCACTGGTCGGCTGGCGTGTAATCCGGTCGGACTCATAGCGCTCTAACCGTGCGCGGGCTTCGTCAATCATGCGGGGTAACGTGTGCAGCTTTTGCTTCACCACGGCTTGGGTTCCCTGGTAGGACAACTCTTCCAGCAGCAGACCGCTAATGGTGTTGTCCAGTGCGACCTTCTCCTTAAACCGTGGATCACCGGTTGCTGTCGCTACCAGCGTGGCAAAATCTAGCGTCGTTTCGTCAATGTCCTCCATTGTGCGCTCGTCGGACTCTTCGTAGAAGCCAGCGAGAATGAAGTTGGCTTTTCGCAAGTTCACTTCGTACAGGTACGAGTCCGGACTAAGACCCTGAATGGTTTTGTGCTTCTCGTTCTGGTACGGCTTCCCAGTCGTGACGTAGCTGTAGTTGCGTACCTTCTTGTACCGGTTCCCTGGTCTGATCTGCCGTCCGTCCCGTTGCCAGCGGTCGATTGGTCGCAGCGGACAGTCCACGTGCCGCACTTCTAGCAGTCGATCGGGAAAGTGTGTCCCAGCACCAAGTTTTCTTGTGCTACCGAACAGAATGCGGATCACGCCCTGTCGGAATTTCCGTGTCATGTCAGCTTTCTGTTGGTCAGTCGTGGCGTCGTGTGCGAACGCAATTTCAGACTCCGGTACACCCTTCTCAATGAGCTGCTGCTTCCACCAGCGGTAGCTCGAGAAGCGTCCTTCTGTGTTCGGGGTGCCCGCGTCGCAGAAGATCAGTTGAGTTGCCTGTTCCTCCTGGTGTTGCGGATGAGCCCAACTTTCATAGACGTCCTCCAGTAACAGCCGGGCTTTGGTAAACTCGTCACCCAGTCCACCAATTTCCTCGTCAGTCAGGAACTGTCTCAACGTCCCTTGTGGCAATAGTCTCAGGTCAATGACTCCCTGCTTCACGTCACTGGTGATCCAGGGAATGTTATCGTCTCCCTTCTTAATCCGTTTCCCACGGCAGCTGCGGGCACGCTCTGCTACAGAGTCGAAGAACTTCAGCTGTGAGGGACTGGCAGGGACTTCACGAATGATGTACTCGCACTCTGGTTTCTCAATGTCCAGTTCAGACTCTTTCACTAAGTCACTGACCAGGAACCAGAGCGCCTGCATTTCAGGTTTGTTTGACCAGCTTGCCAGTCGGGTCTTTAGCTCTAGAATGCCAGCAGCAGTAATTTCGACACTAGTCTTTGCCTCGGCGAACACGCTAATTGCGTCGTCAAACGCCGCAATACCACGCTGTTCCAGCACTTGTGGGCACAAGAACTTGAGGTTGACCCAGAACTGACCAAGCGTATTACGAATCGGTGTGGCGGTTAGCAAGTACATGCACTTGCCTTCCCCGTAGGTTTCTGCCAGGTAGCGGGACTTGTAATACAGGTCTTGTGCCTTCTGGGACACAGAACCCATAACACCCAGTACACCCGTCATTTGGGTGTTTGTTTGTAGCCCCAGGTACTCCTGAGACTCGTCGATGAACAGACGACCAATACCAGTGTGCTCAAAATAGATCTGGTCACGTTTGCCGCCTTCAACTGCTGCTTCAGTCTTTTGCTTTGCGCGGTCTTTCGCCTTTTCCAGGTTCTTAGTGGCACCGCGTTTGTTGTTCCGCCCTGAGTTGTAGAACCCGTCTTCGGCTGCCTCAACAGCGTCTGCCACAAACTTGTTAATGGTCTCTGGCAGTAGTGACAGCATTTTCAGTGCGGTCTGAGAGCAAACCACTAAATCCCAGGCACCTGTACCAATCCGAGCCTGAAACTCCTGCCGTTTGCGAGCACCCTCTAAGTCTTTCGTACTAATGGTCAGTACTTGTAGACCAGGGTAAATTTGGACTGCCTCTGCTGCTTGCTGTAGCACCAGGTGATCCAGGACAACCAGGCAGGGCTTATAGCACAGTTGGTACTGCCGCATAAGCTGACTCGCCACAATAGCGATTGCGGTCTTCCCTGCGCCTGTAGGATGCTGTACCAGAGTGTTGCCAGCTTTGACCATGCGCCAAATGGTGTTGTACTGGTAGAGCCGTTTTGGGTTAGACAACCGCTGTTGCCAAACCTCTGAAATCCCTTTAATCTTGCCAATCAGGTGTGAACCATTGAACTTGCGACGTCGGAAGCAGTTGAAGTCACGGTTGTAAATTTCAGCCAGTCTGGTCGCACGTTCCCAGTCTTGCCACACCCACCGTTTGAACAGGTCTTTGAGCCTGTCCTGTTTGACCATTGCCTTACGGGTCTCAGCCTGGTTCTTGGTCGTTGTATCGTGGTGTGTGTCGTAAACGACGGGCGTTTTCTGGTTCAAGGCTTGAGCAATCAGCTTGGCTGCTGACACGCGATCGGTGCCGTACTCACTGGTGTTGAGCAGGCTACTTACGTCAGCGCCTTCTACCGTCCATTTGGACGAGCGCGGGTTCTTGTAAACCGTTACTTTGTGGGTTGCTGGCAACTCCAGCACGTAACGAATGAATTCGACAATGATCTCTGGTGGTAGCCATGGGGAACCCAGTCGGGCATAAATTTTGCCCGGTTCCACTGGTTTTAGCTGCACTGCCTGGAGTGCTTTGACGTTGAACAGGTAGTTCGGGACCGTGCGGGCTGCTAGCTCTGCCTTTTCCAGCCGTTCCCGGACGTTGCCACTGAGGTACTCGTCCTCAGACACCCACTGCTGCGTTACCGGGTCATGGAAGACCAGTGGATGCTCTTCTTTCTGAAGTTCAACCAGAATTTCATCTACAGGCTTGCCGTAGATGTGGCTCATGTACTCTAGGTCAATGCGTCCCTGTTCGAGGTTACTTTGAACGAGCGCTTCTGCGGCAGACTCTACTTTGTCCACAGACTGCACGTGCTTAATCGTGCGTCTGCTGAAAATGTCTGCTTTGCGAGTTAGTTCTGGATAGTCTGGATCCCATGTCTCCAAGGCTAACAGTAATGGGTAGTCTGGGTCGTTCCCAAAGACGTTACTGTTGCCCTGACTGTGCAACCAACCCATGTTGCTCAAACCCGTAAACTCGTCATAGAGCCGCTCTAAGCGTTTCTGTGCTTTTTTTAGTTGTTCGTCGTCGTCAGACTCCCATTGCACTTGCACAACATTACGGGCGGCTTCTTTGATCATGATGAGCCACCATAAGCGCTTACGTGCTGTGCCCTTGACTTTCACCCGCTTCAGTATGCCGTCCCGGCACTGCCACGGTTCGTTTTCGTGCCATACGAAGGCAAAGGGCTTAGTCTCCTGCATGTCGAGCGGCATCGCCTTTGTGTCTGGTTCCTGGTACTGCTTCTGTGACCGGGGTGCTTCATAGATCTGCTGTGGCAGGCGTTCTAAGACACCTGCTAGTAAGGCCTCGACATCGCCTTCTGGTTCAAGCGCTAACCGTCCCGCACCGTAGAGCTTGTCGCGCCCAAGTTTGCCTAGCAGGTGCTCTGGGTGCGACTGAAACCACTGATTCATGAGAAACGGCTCTTGCGTTTCTTCATTCACGATCGGGCTTTCCACCAAGTTCACCCACTCGTCAGCATTACCCTCTTCGTCTTCCTGGAGCTTCTGGAAGATCAGCAGGTCGGAACTTGCGTCTGTGTTGGAACTCTCACTCAAGGCACCCATTGGTAGCTTGAGCGCGGCAATGAGTCTCACCCGTTGGGCTGCCCACTCACGAAAGGGTTGCGACTTCTTGGACTGAAGCGTACCAATGGACGTTAACACTGCCCCAAGGCCGCCGCGTCTGAGTGCTTCGATCTCGCGCATGAGGCAATAGTCATGCACACCACCGAGGGAACGCAACTGACTCTGTGGGTCGTAGGGCACCACTTCACTGAAAGGGACGTTCCCTACTGCCACATCGAAGTCAAAAGCTAACCGTGTCCGTTCAATCGGACGATTGACCACTACAGCTTGTGGGTAAAGCTGTGCTGCGATCGCGGCACTTATGGGTTCTGTTTCAACCCCTGTCCACTTCACTTTCCACGCTTGAGGAGCCAGTCCGAGAAACCAACCGGGTCCACAACCAAGCTCAAGGAAGTTACCGCCCCTGACGCCAAACCGTGCCAGCACCCGGTAAATGAAGTCGATGAGGTACGTGGGCGTGTAGTACGCCGTGTTAATGGTCGAGCGTACCTTGGCGTACTCTTCGTCGGTCAGTAGTGCTTGCAGCTGCTCTGCGTCTTTCACCCACGCTGGTTCTACGGGCACTTTGAACAACGGCGTCATCACTCCCATGCCCCAGTAACAGCTCAGACGTTGCGCGTCAGTGTCCGTCCGTTCCTGTTTGCCTGTTTGCAGCGCTTTGACCGTCTCAATGGCTGTGAGTGTGTCGCGCACCTTTTGCCGCACGGTCTTGGAACGTTGCAACCACTCTGGGTCAAGATGTGTGTTTGGTACGACTGGCTTAGTAGCTTGAGTCTGGGGTTTGGTCAGTTTAAATTGTTGCAGCATATGCGTTAAAGCTGAAAGTTGCCCTTGCAGTCGCCTGCGATGAGCTTGAGGGTGAGGGAAAGCGGTCGGGAGTCTGTCCCATACCCCGGACTTAGAACCACAGGTTGTAACTACTGACATGACTTTCTCGTTGGAAGACCGCCCCTCTCTCCCCCTTTTTTCATGCGGTCGTTGACATGAAAAAAGGCTCTAATCCGAGGACTAGAGCCAGTTACGTTCAGCTTGTGAGGACGGACACCTGCGGACAGAGCGGTTTAGTACTCGTCTTCCTCTTCGGTCTCTTCAGACTCTTCGGTTTCGTCCGCTTCTTCAGGTTCTTCCTCTTCGTACTCTGCTTCGACGTCTTCATCATCGGTTTCGTACTCTGCTTCGACGTCTTCTTCCTCGTACTCCACTTCTTCAGCTTCAATGTCAAGCGTAACGGCTTTTCCTTGCAAGATTTGGTGTCCTGTCAAATGTTTGCCTTCGCTGTCAATTTCGACGCTGAAGATCTGGAGCTTGTAAGTACCGAGCCCAAAGGTCGTTTTTCCCGCTTTGACTAGCGCGTCTACTGTGCTTGCAGCATTCCGTCTGACTGCAACCGTTTCATACGGCGCGCCTTTCAGATGGACAACGCGAGACGCGCTACCGCTGCCGCCCGTGTACGTTTTAATGGACACCCCAGTAATGTCAAACTCCAGGGGTAGCATGAGCTGTTCTTGAGTGTCGTCTCCTCCAGGGTAAGCCAGTTTCCACACCGGCTCTGGTAAGACAAGTTTGAGTGCCAGTAGTGGCAAAAGGTCGTCACCATCAGTCATGACCCCGCGCAGGTCTTGCACAGTTGTGGCCTCGCCGTGTTCTTCGGTGAGTAACCAGACTTTAGAGTCTGACCACTCGTAGACCTGTCCAACCGTCGTGTCTTTGACTCGCCAGTTAAACCAAGCAGCAACAGACTCGTTGTCTTTCGGGCTGTTGCAGCTCAAGGGTGAGGTCAGCTTGCCGACTTGAAACACAGCACCGGCTTCAGTGTTCTTCTGCTTGATCTCCCAGTTGTTTGCACCGAGAGTCAGCACCATTTTGTCTCCGTCTTTCGCAACTGAAAAGGAGGAGATCTTTTTCAGCGCCAGTACACCCGTCTCAGCATCGGATTCGACCGAAACACGAAGAATTTTCGTCAGGTCGAGGGGTTGCAGTGGCTTGCCTGCGAACTCAAGAAACTTGAGAAACATTGTTTGTTCGTCGGGACTGAGTTCCTCCAGACCAATGAGCGCTGAACCTGCTCGTGTATAAGGTCGGGTCAGAAGACTTAAAAGCGACAGGTTGCCACATGGAAAGGATGTCACTGGCAACTTTGCTTGTTTACCGGTTGCTGCGGTTACTGGGGTTGTTTTGCTTGCCGCAGTCTTAGAGTTTACTTTAGCCATGGGAAGAAGGTTTGAAGAATGAAGTTCCCCCTTGCTGGTCAGGAGGGGTGAGAGGGGAAGAGGGTGGTCGATAGGCAATTGGGCTTGATTGGGCTGCTTTTAGCCACGTTGGGTCTAAACTGTCCCAATCTGGTCTTTCATGGGTTGAACTAGGACAATTCGGGCTTTTTTGGGTCAAAGCTGGTGCAAAACAGGACACTTTGGGTCCTTTGTGGGCAGTTTTTGCTCAACTGCCCTTTCGACCTTTAAGGAAACCAGCTTTACGGCTTGATGACTAAGCTGCGTCCCCGTTCTTCGAGGCGAGCAAACGGGAGTTCGCCACCGTTCTCCAAGAACTCTCTGACTGCGTCTTTATCGACTTCTAACCTCAGCAAGTTGGGGTAGAATTGCGCGATGTCCTGAATCGGGTAGTCCTCGTCAACAGCCAGTGGCTGCTTGCCACCGTTGTTACGGGCACTGAGCTTGAACGTTGTGGTTTCCAGCTTTGCGATTTCGCGTCGATCAAGGAAGGCTAAAAGCTTTTGCTTCAGCCGTACTGCCAGGGACTCGTCCTGTTGGGCGATCGTCTTCAGGTCTTTAGCCTTTGACTCCCAGACTTTCGCCTGGGCTTTGCGTTCGTCACTACGAGCCAGCCGATTGAAGATCAGCCAGCAATAGCGTTCAACAGCGTCTTTGGCAGCATTTGTGGCTTCCAAAAAGGCGTTAGCAGCCGTTTCTAACTGCTCTTCTGTAACGCTAGCGTTGTCCTCTGCTGCTTGTGCTAAGGCGTCTTCCAGTAGCACCATGGCTGTTTCAGCGTCATAAAGTGACACTGGTTTAGAATCGTTGCTCACGGCTGTCAGGGCTGCTAGAGGTGCTGTCATGTCTGTGGTTGTTTCTGAGACTTTGCCTGGTTTGTCTGTTTTCTGTTTTGGCATGAGACTTTTGGGCGAGCGTTTACGTGCTGCGCCAAAGCGAGGAGGGGCGAAGGAGGAAGAAGAGAGCGTTCCTCCTCACCTTTGCGTTTGCTGCCGCTCGTGCCGGAGTCGGTGCTTGCAGAGCGGTTGTTGACCCATAGCCTTCCAGAGTGCTGGGTGGGTTGGCAGCACCGCTAATTGTGCTTGAGCGTCAGGGCATGTACAGCGGTAATGCGTCTGTCCGTCCGCTGTTGGTTCACAGACAACTAAGTGTGCCGGTCGATGCTTGTTCTCGTAAACCGCTGTAATGGTTGCTTCAGGAGCAAGCGGCAACCACCTAGCGATCGCCGTGAGTTGGTCTGCCTGCTGTGGATTAATGGAAGCTAGCTTGTAGGCACCGCTACGCAAGGCGCGTCGCAGTCGGAAGGGTTCTAAGAACGCCTCACAAGGAACAGTCTTGCAGTGACGGCTGTCGTCGTAGGCGTAGAACGCAATGTTGACGGTAGTGCCTTCCAGGTCAGGCGTCACCTCAAGAATTTGCCTCGCCGCCATACCGTTGGCTTCGAGTACGGCATTAGCAAGACCGGGTGTGTAAATGAGTTCGGCTAACGTTTTCTTAGCCGTCTCCAGTGCTTGTACCAGCCGTATGTCTGTGTTGCAGTTTCTAAGGGTGAGTGCAGGCATGGCAGTGTTTTGAGAGATTCTGCCTGCCTCATGAGCAAAGTGAGGGGAGGAGTTGAGGTTAAGGCTTAACGTGCGGAGTCTTTAGCGACCTTAGCCGACTTCGTAGGCGTAGGTACTGCTAGTGAGGGCGCACCAATATACTTCTTTGTCTCTGGGTTGTACCCAATGACCTTCACTCCCAAGCTCTCAGCATGGTGCACCATTTGTTGAGTCCCTACCCCTTTTCCGTTGCTGATCAGAATGAGTCGATTATCAGAGTTGCCTTTGAGGTTCAGCAGGTCTAACGTTGCGTCTGGGCTTTCATAAACTTCAGTTTGAAACGGGGCTTTACCCTCGATTTCACTACTCACCTGTTCTTTCCTTACTCCAGCCTCAGCCGCTGCTACTAAAGGCTGTAAACACTTCAGGTTGTCTGGGTAGTCATTCAGCGACGCGACAATAATTTCAATGCGCTCGTGTCCTCGCTTCTGCCCTTCTTTAATGGCTCTCTGGGTCAAAGTACACGTCTGTGTTTGGATGTCTGTAGAATCTGACTGTGGGCAGCATTCCGAGTCAGCGTCTATCAAGTAACGTGCTGGCTTCGGCGACTGTACTTCACTGAAAACTGCTTGCAGTTGCGCTGCTTCGGCTTTCAGTCCCTCTCAACGCAGCTCTGTCAGCACTGCAACCGTCCCTTTGTGGAAGTAAGCGCCCTAGTTGCTGACGGCAAGGTCTAGACTTTCGGGGGTAAGCGGTTCAACGTCGATTTGGAAGTTGTTTTGCTCGTTTGGAAGGACACACTTGGCTCTGAACTCGGCTTCTGTATGCAGACCAAAGCCGTCAAGGTAAGGGGTTTCGCCTTCGCTTTCAAGCTTCACAACTGCGTGGCGGAAAACTGGGAAGTCGTCTAGTTCTTCTAAATCAGTACTGATCACAAGGCAAACCATGCCAGCGTCAAGACTGTCTTGTAGGGCGCAGGCAACCATGAGACAACCGCCCTCCACAACACCGATTGCGTCTGGGGTGTCGAAGTCTTCTGGGTCGATCGCATGTCTGAAGATTTCTGTGTCACAAAAAGACTGAATGGCTTGACTGACTTAATTGAAGGGCGCCATGTTGTCTCCATTCATTGTTTAATTCATTGCAAGCTCTGACCTTACTCTTACGATTTCTGCCAGTGCAACTTTCAGCACGGTCTCCACTCTGTCTTCTAATCCAGGGCACTTGGATTCGCGATTGCCAGCGACGTTTAGCGTTTGAATGCCCTCATCTAAAACCCAGTCTTTAATCCGTTGTACGGGCTCGTTAGGGTGCTTGAACAAGTTGGCGGTACTAAGGTGCAGGCAGGGTTTCCTATGCTTGTCAGCCAGCTCTACAGTGCGAAAAGTGCCTTTGTCCTGTTTAGGGTCAATGCTGCCCAGAACTAGGGTGCCGTCTGATTGCTTTACATTGAGTTCAGTGCGGAGTATGTACGTGTGACCGGCACTATTACCGCACGGACCTTCAACCAAGCCATAATCAGCCAAACGGGGATTTGTGCCATTGGGAAATCGGGCACAGCACTCGACTAACCAGCCGTAAGGGGCAACGCCGCCTGTCTGAAGCCCTAATGCATGGGCTGCCTTCAGTCCACCTATGTCCGCTCCGGTTTGTCCACCTGAAATGACAACGAGTGTTGTTGGTTTAGGTACCACTGTCTCTACTCCTTTTGTGGTTGGTGTTTTTGGTGCGATCGCTGGCTCTAGAGCTGCTGCCTGCACGACGTTAAGAAAGGCTTGGGGCAGTTTCACATTTGTGGGCACTGCTTTCCCAACCCACAGTCCGCCTATTTCGGTCTCTGAGTAGCCTGCCAGTTCGCAGCCGAAGCGAGTGACCAGAAACTCATGCTTAGGGTGTGCGATCGCATGTTCCAGGAACACACTGATCTGTTGCTCGATCTCGTTTAAGGGGACTGAGCGTAACTGCTGCTCTTTGGGCTTCGTCAAATCTTTGGTCACAATCGCGTAAGCTTGACCCTGCCGTCCACATGGGTTGCCGTATTCTGCACCGAACTTCATGGCTTGGAGGGCAGCTCCTTTACCGTGCCGTCCCTGAGTGTTGCCGACGAACATAAACACTTGGTATGGCTCTAGAGCGGTGATACGATCAGGTGAAGCCGTTGCTTGGTCGCTGACTTCAGCTGCGTCTAACTGCTGAACGAACAGCAGTTCTGCCAGCACCTGTGCCTGTGAAATGGGTGTACGGGCAAACTTGTCAGTCAGCACTTTGCCTTCTGCTGCAGTTGTCAATGTATCCATGAGCACAGGGTTCTCGGTTGCCCACCGTTGCCAGAGACTTTTGTACTGGCTATGCAATGCTTCTATAGGCATTGGTTTCAGCAGCAGTTTGCCTTTCCCTAAGCGCCAGTCATTGCCTTGCACTCGGTACCCCTTTACGTCCAGTTGACACGCCTCTTCAATCGTCCGTCCGTCGCTCAGCTTTGCATAGAGGGCACTGAAGCGGCGATCACCTTGAGTAGAACACTCATAACCTGCTTTTCTGACTGGTGCATAGTGTGCCCACTGGGACGCGGTTGCTGCTGGTCGTTGTGTCCGCTCAGGAAATTCAGGCATGTCTTTGAAAGCGGTTTCGGGAGTTTGCATTGACGGTGTTCGCTGGTTGTCCAGGCAGGTTTTGAGTGTGTCGAGGTGGCACCGCTTTGGTTCACGATTTCAATGAGTGAATGCTGGTTGAGGCTGTTCATGGGCTGTGGTTTGGTTGTGTTTGTTCCGTACTTGCAGAAGTGAGCAGGCGCGAGAAGGAAAGAGTGCGGCGGCGGCGGCGGCGAAAAACCAACCCCTCTAGCTTGACTAGAAGAGTTGGTTTTTACTAGCAGCGAGAACGCAGAAGTTTGCAACTGGGCTGGTTGTGACCGTTTGTGTAATTGCGGAGTTGGCTACTCCGCAATAGTGACGGTAGCCTCAGATTTGCGGTGAAACTGCACTTTGTACTCCTCCAGCATTTCAATTAGAGCGTTCATGTACCAGGTGCCCTCAATCCGTTTGGTGTCCATGAATGACACCAGCACAGGCGCTTGTCCTTCGCGTGCTTGAAGGTGCGGGATTTGGAGCGGCTTGCGCCACTTGCAATCTATGTCTTGCAACGCTCCAACCGTCCCTAAGGGGAACTCGTTTTGTGCGTCCCGAAAGGCTCGAATGAGCACTCCTTGAGGTGCTGCTTTCCGTTGTTCGTCAGCGTAGGTAAAGCTGCTTTGTTGGTTGCGAAGGCGCGCCAAGCACTCCCACTCACTCGTATTAAAGTCCAGCAGCAGCACACAGTACTGCCCCACACCTGATTGCTCTGTAACGACGAAGTTAGACGCACCAGGTTGAGCGACGGGTCCACCTCTCGCCATGACTGTGTCAATGTGGCTCTCTTTATGAGTATTCGAGCGATTGCCGAATTGGCGCTGTCTCGCTTCGAGTTCTTGTTGATTCAGTCGTAACAAACACTGTCGCATGTGCTTTCGCTGCTCCTGTTCGCTAACCTCAACCGGACGACCGTCCTCTAGCTTGACTTTAATGATTTCAGGCTGCCGCTTTTCAGTGTCAGGGTTGAGCTGCACTTCTACCCAGTACCGTTCCACTGCAAGGTCGAGCAGGCGCTCAATGAGAGCCCGGATCGTTTGTTCGCTATTGGCACCAAAGTTCTTGAGAAACTCAGCCTCTGTGCCTGCCGCTTGCAAGTTTTGCTCCATATATGCCTCGACTGCGGCTTTGACAGGCGCATAGATCATACGTCTGCGAGCTTCCTTGTACTCAGCCATTGCTGAAGGCAAGTTTTCGTCGGAGCGACGGGGCAGCTGATCGCGTACCGCCATGTACTGACGATCATTGATAAAGTTCGTCAGCAGGGTCTTAAAACCATATCTCAGACTGTTGTACAGCTTGTAGAGAGCCTGAGCTGTTTCTAGTTCCTCGCTGGTCTTTCCCATCGTGGGATTCAACACAATGTCTTGGGCCAACGCGAACGCTTGGGGGTCGCAATCAGAGGGAGTGGGAGTACGTTTTTGCATAGCGATAAGTTTGTTCCTGAACGTTGTGTCACTGGGGCGTCAGCCCTCACAACGGATACAAGCAAGGGAGAAAGGGCAGGAAAGAGAAGGAAAGGCGTTACAGCGAGCAACTTTTTGCTTTGCTGACTAATTTTTTGCGGTTCGACGACACGCTTAGAAAGCTGAGGTAAACTTGTTTGGCTTAGTAATTTTGTACTGTTTTATCAATATTAGGAGGCTGTTCTTATGTTTATAAAGGTTAGTGAGCTAGAAGACGGGGTACGGATGTGGTTTAACTGTGCCCTCAAGCTGCTTTATGTCAACACTATGCCCGCACTGCCGGGCTCGCCTGAAATGCTTATGGAGCCAGCTTATTGGGAAGCAAAACTAGCGCTCGATATTGTAATTCACGAACGTCCTCGTTGGGCAGAGGCTTACTACCACCGTGGTGTGGCCTTTGCAGCTCTGACGGAAGGCGTTTGGGTTAGTCCGTTAACAGGACGGGCTTTACAAGACTTTGGCACAGCGCTTAGTCTTGACCCTAACTTTGCTGAGGCTTACCAGGCACGCGCTGCTTTGTACTCTCAGCAACGCCCTCAACGAGCGATCGCTGACTTGGGCAGCTTAATTACGATTCAACCCACTGTGGACACATACTTGAAGCGGGCAAGCCTGCTACGTTGGCAGGGAGAGTATGCTGCTGCCGTTGCTGACTACCGGGAAGCCTTGAGACGCTATATATCGTATTGCGGGGTGGTCGAGCGTCAACAAGTTGAAGGTTATATGGATCGAGTGTCTCTAGAGTTGCAGAACGGCAATCTGCAGGGTGTCCTGAACAGCCTCGTTATGTTCTGGGAGCAGCACAGCTTTATGAGCTACCAGTAACAGTGCGCTTTGGGAATAGAGTGAGCTGTTTTAGGGCTGGTGTTTGTGGTGTTTGTACGTCTGAGGTGGCTGTTGTCTGTTCTACGTCAACTGGTATCACTGTTGCTATGCTTTTTGTTTTCTTTGAGCCGTTGGACTTTTGAGCCTGACGGCTTTTTGCTAGCTTGGTCCGCTCTACTGCTTCTTCGGCAGTGACTGGCATGGGTGCGTGCAGGCTTACTGGCTCTGGTAAGGTCACCGCCCAAACCCCATTGCGGTTCAGTTGGAGCAAGAGCACGTCCCAAGCTAGCTCTGGTTGTACGGACTGCTGGAGCTGGGCGATCGCGTGATCGAAGCATTCCAACAGGTGCGGCTGGTCAAACAGTGAGCGCTGCCACCACTGTATGAGCCACATCTGTTGGGTTTGCGTCAGTGCTTTGAGGCTTTGCGCTAGTCCTAAACACTCATGGGGTGACCGCACGCCTTGTGCCAAAGCACTGCTTATCGGTGCCAGTGCATTAACCATTCGGCAATGCTGCAAGATTTGCCCTGGTTGACCGGGTGCCAGTGCTACTAACTCAGCCGGTGCTGGTGTGACATAGGGCGCTAATACAGCCTGACACTCGGACTCTGAAAGCGCCTGCAGGTAGAACGTTTGGCAACGCGAACGGATTGTTGTGGACACTGCGTCTAGTTGGTCTGTAGTCAATAGCAACACCGCTTTACGCGGCTCTTCCAAGGTTTTTAGTAACGCATTGGCCGCACTGACTGTCAGCGTGTCCGCTTGGTCAATCAATATGACACTACGACTGCTGACCAACGGCTGTTGACGTAAGTAGCGAATGAGGGACTGCACCGCGTCTACTTTGATAACAGCGCGTTTGCCAGTTTCAGTGTCAAGCGGTTCCAGGGTATAGAAGTCTGGGTGTCCGTCCAGTAGTAAGCGTCGTTGACCGGGCAGATACAGCAACTGATCGGCAAGCCAGCGGGCTAGCGTCCGTTTGCCAACGCCTTGGCTGCCAACGAACAGGTAAGCATTGTGGATTCGCTCTTGGTCTAAAGCGTTTTGTAGTAGCTGTACACTCAGGGCATGTCCAATTGGTTTCATAAGAAGATTTGACGAATTTGGGACAGAATGGGTCAGGTAAGGTCAGCTTTGGGGCATTTAAGGCAACTTTAGGACTTACTGGGTCAATTTGGGACAGAATGGGAGAAAATGGGACGACTTGGGACAACACGGGATATTTCAGGTCTGATATGGGACAAAGCGGGTCGGTCTGATATGACTTTGGCTTTACCTTGAAAGCTGCGGTTAACCTTCTACCTTGTGTTTACGAAGAGAGGGGGGAAGAGAGAGGTACAAATTTTTTACGCCGGGTTGCAATTTTGAAATATTTCGGCTTGCACTGCGATCGCAATTTGTGGATACGTTTGTGTCAATTGAGCGCTTAGTTGAAGTTCTAGTTGCTCTGCTAAAGCCTTACTTTGGTCTGCAGGGCTGGAAATGTAAAAACTTGTCTGGTTGAGAAAGACAATGCGGTCGGTTCCTTCGGGACAGTCTTTTACCGTGCCAACGGCCGTTTTTAAGACCTCGTCCGAGGAACCCCACACTAGGAAATGACGCACGTCTCGATCAGACGCTCCCTTCCACCACCGCAGTCCGCCCAATAAGGTGCATCGGTCTCGGTAACGTCTTTTGTTAATCTCTGCGTGGAAACGGCTCAGTCCTGGGTAGAGCCTTGCCAATAAGTTTTGAACCGTTTTCGTTACAGAAGGAGAGCAGATTAGCCCTCGTTCCGCGTAAAGCCACTGACGGAGGTAAAAGTGTTTGATATTTAAAATGCCAAGTCCGTGCCAGAAAGCCTCCGCAACACGCTTCCTCTCATAGGGCGTTAATTTCACGTTTGCGTCTGCTAGTGCTTGCATTAGTTTCCGGGTGGGCGACACTCCCTTTGCAAAATCTTCTAGTAGTTGCGCCTCCTGACTGTAAAACGCAAGCAAGCGTAGTTCGAGTTCAGGGAAACTAACTCTAAGGAGTTTTTGGCCCGGGTTGACTTGGAGTAGACAAAGCGGCACTTTACGATAGCTCTGAGCCAAATTTTCCAGTGGTTCCACTCTTGTCCGTGAACCACTCATAACCCCACTCATTTTTTCGACCTGATTATGTTGAGGGTGTAATCTCCCTGTGACTGGATTGACACCTGCCACAGTTTGTTGGCACAGTGTCAGCTGTTTGAGCAAGACTCGGTGCTCCAGCGCTAACGCAATCTGCGGCATTTTTACCAGTCCTTTGAGTAGCTCTGCTTCCGTGCCAGCTTCAAGCTGAAAGGCTGTTTGTAATTCCTGCTCGGTGAATTTTGTGGGAATAAACGCTACAGGTTTGCCGAAATTGAGTTTCAACTGCTTTAAGTTGGGTCTCAGAAGACCAACTAACACCTTTTCGATTGTTTCAAGCCTGAGCTTTACGTCCTGTTCTAGCTCTGTGAGTGCGTCTTCATTGACAGAGAAGCCCCTCAGTTCTAGTGCAGCTAGCAGCGGCAAAAAGCCCTCTTCTCGCTGAGCACGGGCAACAATTTTGCTTCCTTCAAACTGATCCTTTCGTTCGAGCTTCGCTGTAATAATCTCAACTAGTGCTTCAAGGAACTCAACGTCTGCGGCGCAATAAGTAATTTGCTCAGTCGTTAAGGGTGCTCGGCTTTCATCACCGACAAACTTTTTCTGTTCATCTTTGTCCAACTTTACCTTAAGGTGCTCATAGACGATTGATCCGAGGTCGTGGTTGTAGACAGAATCCCCTAGATGCAGCAGTTTCGAGCGGAGGCAAGTGTCCTTGATGCTGCCGTTTAAAGGCAAGTCTTCAGCAGACAGCATTTTCAGATCAAACTTGGCGTTTTGGAGGACATTTAGACGTGATTCTGCTAAATATTCCCGTAGCGGTGCCCAGTCGCTTTTAGGGATTCTTTCGATTTGAAGGACGTAAATGGGAAGACCTCTGACTGCGATTTGCACAACTTTGAGCCTGTCAAAATATGGTCTGGCACCTGTAGTCTCTGTGTCGACAGCCCTAGGTTCAAACAATGGTCTTTGGCGTAATTTATGGACGGCGAGATGCAACGCTGCTGCACTGTCTACGTACACTACGTCTGACCGTTTCGCTTCATTTTGTGGCGGCATGGTGTTGGGCTGAAAATTTGCCCACTGTCAGGAGAGAGGGGCAGCAACGTTGAAAAAGGAGGAAGCTTGCTTATTTATGGCTGTTTACAGCCCTGGTTGTGCCCTGTGTATGCACTCGAAGTGCCACAGAGTAACCCAAGGCTTTGAAGGCGTTCTCAATGTTTTTGCTGTACGCCTTTACGGTTGCTGAAGCAACAGGTGTAGGAGCGTCTAGCGTCGCTACTTGCTCCTGTAGCTCCACCAGCTTGATGGGTTGTAAGAGCCGGTGCTGGTTAGGCGGTGTGTGTTCTACAACACGTTGCCACAGGTCATCCAGGTCAGACAAACGGTTGCTGCTCTTTGCTGCTGTGACTGTGACTTGTTCATTAACTGCCAGGTCAAGGATGCAACGCTCTAACCAGACGACTGGCTGACTGGTTAGCCGTATGAGTCCGATCGCACTGGACAGGTGCACACTGAGTAGCTGCAGCTGTGGGACACTCACACTTTTAGCTAAGATACTGAGCTGCGCCACGGTAGTTGGCAGACTAGCGTACAACCGTTCTTTTGACCCGGTTGTACACAACTGTTGCAGGTCAGTGAGGAAGCGTAGCAGTCCTTCGACAATGGCAACGGGTGTCCGTCCTTGGTCGCAGAGCCGTCGTAACGGTTTAAGTGGGCTAAGCTCTGGCTGCAGAATAGCGCTTAAGACTTCCAGCAGGTCTGGTTCACTGAGACCACCGCTTACCTGCCACACGTGTTGGGGTGTGATTTCTTCACTGAGCAAACTGAGTTGGTCTAACAACGTTTCGGCGTCTCGTAAACCGCCTTGAGCGATTTGAGCAACGAGCATCAGAGCACTGTCTGTGATGGCGATTCTTTCTGCGTTCGCAATGTGTTTTAAGTGCTGCGCGATTGCTTTAGTCGGAAGCCGCTGGAAGTCAAATCGTTGACAGCGCGAAATAAGCGTCTGCAACAATTTCTGTGGGTCTGTAGTTGCTAGCACGAACACCACGCGCTCGGGTGGCTCTTCAAGTGTTTTCAGCAACGCATTCGATGCCGCGTTGCTTAGCATGTGCGTTTCGTCTATGCAATAAACCTTGTAACGGTACTGCATAGGTTGGAATTGGGACTGCTCAATGAGCTCACGTATATTGTCGACACCGGTATGACTAGCCGCGTCAATCTCAATAACGTCAAGTGCACCTCCTTTAGTAATACTGATACAGGCTGAGCAGGTGCCACAGGGTTCTGGTGTCGGCACATTTGCGCTGAAGCAGTTTAGTGACTTGGCCAAAATACGAGCACTCGACGTTTTGCCGGTACCGCGTGCGCCTGTGAATAAATAAGCCGGAGCAATGCGCTGCTGGCGGAGCGCGTTAGCCAGCATGGTGGCAATTACCTCCTGCCCGACGAGTTGCTTTAATGTTTGTGGTCGGTATTTCTGGTGTAGGGGTTGGTAAGACATCGGTTGCTCATAAAAAACTCACCCTGTCAGGAGGGTGAGTGTGTGAGAAAAGGGGAGGAGGTTTGCTTACCTTAGTCGTCAAAGAGGCTCTCTCTTTCTGGTTTTGCGGTCACACTTGGTTTTGTGGCTCTACTGCTATTTTGTTTTACGTTAGTTGGCTCACTGGTCGGCTGGGGTGGTTTTGCCTGAGTGCCGATTGTGACCTTGCTTTCGGTACTGCTTGTCGCTGCCGCCGAATTTTTAAGCAGTTGTTTGAGACTAACAGCATTCGCCTTCAACCGCATTGGATCGAGGTGGTCGATCGGGAGGTTGGCGAGTAGGGCAATCTCTAGAATTTGGTCACTGAGATCGAGGATTGATTGCAGTGCTACTTCCTGTAAGGTCTCTGAGTCCTGGTAGGCATAAGGTGCCCAGAAGGCACAGATCGCTGCTTCAAGACGCTGCCTTTCCTTGTCTCTGCCGTCATCTTTAAGTCTGTTGACTGTCTGCTCCAGCATGGTGCCGGACTGCAGTCTTAACCTGAGTCGGTTGTCCTTGGGTGCTTGCCCGTTTTCGTTCGGCATATTAACTCCGTTTAGCAGCGCCTTGTCTTTGCTTTGGAACTACTGGGAGTTTGACGTCCTTAGCTTGTCTTCTTGACCCAGCTTTAGCTTTGCCGTTCGTGGGTTCGGTGTCAGTCAACTCTTCGCTTGTAGTTGCTACAGCGAGGCTTTCTTCACTTTCGTCTAACTCGGTTACTGACTCCGTTTCCCCAGGCCCTAAATTGGGGAAGCGGGCCATTGTATCAACATACAAACCGTAGACATCCGCCAGTCTCACAGCTAGCTCCGTGTCAATTTCGGAGCCTAACCATGCTTCGATCTCTGCTTGAGACTCCAAGCCACCCCAAATAATGCTGTCTGGGTCATGCAATCTGGGCAAGGCGCTAAAGAACTCAACAAGGTCTTCTTGTAGGTAAAGCGCAGTGCCTCCTGAAATGATCACACGATCAACAGTGGACAGGAAGGGACCCAGTGTCGCTTTGATCCAGTGGGTGAGAGTGCTGATGTACCATTTCTGACTCGCTGTAATGGCTTCTTGGAGACGAGCCACTTTTTTCTTGATCTCAGTTCCTGTTACAGCCATTTCAGCAATGCGCTGAATGTACTCAGGTTCTGCCTTCGCGCGGAACAAGTATTCCGGTAGCCTTACCTGGTTCCGTGCACTTAGGTTTAAGGCGGCACGGGTCACTACTTGTTTTTGCAGTTCGAGAAACCCGAGTTGATCACCTAACTGGTCACCCATACCGGTAAGAGGCTTGCCTTCTTCAAACGGTAGTAGAGAGGCGTCACGGTGTCCCACCATAAGTACCAGGGTGTTCTGATCTTTAAAGTTAGCTTCCCTATGCATGTAGCTAATTGAAATGCCTGCCCCTTCAGGCTTTACAGCTACGCTCTCGATTTTGCACCGAATCGGTGTTTTCCGAAAATTAAACTCTCTCAGTTGCTCCTTGAGCAGCTCAATAAACTCTTTCCTGTCCTGGTACTCACTGAACGGTAGCAGGGTGGCGATAGTGAGTTCAAGCCGTGTCACACCCAACCTGGTAGCGATTGCACCTACCGTCGCCAGAATCTTATACACACTCATTTGGTATTTGGTCTCTTCGACTGGGCTTTTGCCTCGCAAGTCTCGTGCTTGCTTACCAACAGCAAAGAGCCGCCCGTCTATGATTTCAATTAAGGCATTGTCTTCTGGACGACCGCCGAGCAACCCAGACTCCAAGAGGTTTTCGCTCTGTACTTCAATAATTTCTGGTGACAGCCGCATGAGTTGGACAGGTTCACCAGCGACATTCCAAAAGGCTTTTGTTTCTGACAACCCGTTGTCGATTGCGAGTAGTACAGGGACTGGTTCACGTGGTTCAGGCATGGAAACTCCTAATGATTCAACAGGCTTTGTGGTTCAGCCCGGGACAGTTAAGGGCAAGCTTGGGCTTATCTGGGACAGACTGGGTTTGATTGGGGAATTTGAAGCCACACTTGGGACGGAATGGGAAACTCTGGGACATTCAAGGTTACGTTGGGGATGTTCCGGGGTAAAACGGGACGACTTGGGACAACTATACACGCAGGCAGCACTTTTGATCACTTTGCCTTGCAGAATTGTGGGTTGCACACGCAAAAGCTCGCGCTCTCTACTATGGTTTGCCAGAAAGCGACCCTGTGAACTGCGTTTTAAGTAGGGCGTTGGTGCTTGTGTCTGTTAGTTCAGCGCGTTGGCGATCGCTGCACCTAAATGACGTAGCGTCTTTTCACGTGAAAAGTCAGCGGCGGCTCGTGCTGACTCTGCAAGATTGACTACTCCCCGGCATCAATGCGCGGGGATTCTAAACGGATGTTACGCGGCACTCTGAAGAGATGCCGCTTCACGTCTCCTTTTAGCTGTCACCCAGACTTGCATCCGAGTGGGGGCAGTCAAAGACCCCCTACCAACTCCGCTCAGATCAAGTCCAAGCATCGTCGCTACTTTACGCAGAATGTTGGCAGCGCCGTTGCAATCGGCGTTGATGTACCAGTTCATTGCGGTACGGTACAAACCGCGCTTCGTTCGCTTGCCAGAAGCTTGCCACCCTTCGGGTTTTGCACCGAAAACAGGTAGCTGATCGCCATCCACAAACGAAGCTTTTGAAGTGTACGATTCCTCTGTTTCCACGAACTGCAAGCCGTACTGCTCACACAGTTGAGCGATACGGTCTTTGAGTCGCGCTGTGGGAATCTGCACAAACTTTTGGTTGGTCTGATGCCCCAAATTGACTGCTTGTCTTTGCCCCTTGTTCCACCCAAACACGACCGTACCGATACTATGCTCAAGGCAGTGGTCAAGCACTAATCGTGCTGCTTTATTAATGGCATCGCGCATTTGTCGGTTGCGTGTTTCGGTGATGCCTGCTAAGCGCTTCGACCAGAAACCTTGCGGCTGACCTTCCTTCACGGTTGAAATCTGCTTGTTATACCAGCGGTTCACCGACTTGAGCTGCAAGCCATCCACAATAAAGCTAGTGCCTATATTGGAGATACACGTCAGCCAGTTATGCAAGCCAGAATCAATCCCCAACGCCTTACTGAAATCAACCTCAACCTTGAACTGAGGCAGACGGTAGACAAACTCAGCGTAGAAGCACCCGTTGCGTGGCAGTAGCCGCACTTCCTTAATGTCCTCAAACTTCAGGTTGCTTGGCATTGGCACCATGAAGCAATCCAAGTCAAACCACGCCTTGATTTGATTGCCTAACGGTAAACGTACCTGCCCATCAACTAGCTTGATTGCCTGTTTGGGGTACGAGACAACCGCTAAACCACCTTTCGTCCGGTAGTTGGGCAACTTGGGCTTATCGGCTAGCTCACCCGCTCTCCAGAGCTTCAATAGCTCACGGTAGGACTTGAACGCTTCGTAGACTGAGCCTAATACCTGCTGCGCTGCCTGTGCTGCTAACGCGGCAAAATGCTTGCTCGGTTTGTACTGGTAGTTTAGGTCAAACTTACTGACATATTTGCCCGTCTTGAAATACCACTGCCAAGCGTAATAAAGGCCCTGGTTTGTGAGCTTATTTGCTTCACTACAAACGAACTCCAAGACTGGGTTTGATTCGATCAGTATGGGTTGACAACCAAACAAACGTACTACCTCATAACTGTTGTTACACTAGCACCCAGCAAAAGATAAAAGTGTGAAGCATGGCTAAACTTTTGGCGAAAGATCATGAGTACAGGCACGAAGGGAACTCGGTTTCACTGATTAACTTTCACTTCGTTTTTGTACCCAAACGTCGCAGACCTGTACTCGTCAAAGGCATCGTTGACCGTGCTCAAGAAATCATCTTTGCTGTGGCAGTCGAAAACCGTTGGCGCATCCTCTCTCTGGGGGTTCAACCTGACCATGTGCACCTATTGGTCAACGTCACGGTCAACGATTCAGCGGCAAAGGTAGCCCATCGGTCTAAGGGCAGGCTTTCTCACAACTTGCGGCTAGAGTTCGAATGGCTGAAAAAGCTGCCCTCTACCTGGACTCCAAGCTATTTTGTTGGCTCAGTGGGCAATGTTTCCACCACCATTGTTAAGCAGTACATTGAATCTCAGAACGGCAAGTAACTGGCAGCTTCAAAGCTGCGGCGGCGTTTCATCCCCGGCTTGAAAGACCGGGGTTCTCACGCTGGTTTTCTATAGCAGCTTGCGTCGCACCCTCAGCTCCCTGATTGATCGGTCAGCTTTCTAGCGGCTAAAGTCCAGCAACTCGTACACAAGGGGCGTTGGTAAGTCTGAGCCGAGTCGTCAGCTGACTTACTATCTCAACAATGATGTTTTTACCTATCCTCAACGCTTGCTAGACAAGTGCAGTAGGAATTAACCAACCCCCTATGGACAGTTAGTAAAGTTTCCAATTCGCCCGGTTTTGCCTAAACCGTCCCAACAGTGCCCCATTTGCCCCGCATCGACCCAAATTACCCCGGAGCGTCCCAATTTTGCCCGTTCATGCCCATTGCTTCCCATTTAATCCCAGTTTTGTCCGAGACTGTCCCGATTTTTCCCGATTTAGCTCTAAGCAATTGGTATGAATGAGCGATGTTGGCAGACCTGTTGTTTAGACCGCGATCAGGGCATAGGCGTCAAAGGTACTGTGGTTGAGCAGACCCCACTAAAAGTTGTACACCGTTCACTTCGCTACACGACTTTTTGGCAGAACTTGTTAGTCCTGCGGTGAATGAGCGTTACCTTGCTGCGGCTCTGCTTCACTGCCTAGGAGGGGGGAGGGAGAGTTTGCCACCCGACCCGATCTTTCTCGTGGAATAGCTTTGTTTTGGATTGTCTGTCTAGTGCTGGTGCTAAACGTAACTACACAGCACTCAAACAGCCTTAAGCAGTGACGGTTGATCCTTGTGTTTGGACAATGGCAACGAGATCATAGCCACATGCGGGTCGTCCCTCAACTGGTTGAAACAGGTGTATAGTTTGCTCGTTAGAGGGTTTTGGTAGTGACAGGGCTGAACTGACCCACCAATCAGCCAGTCCCGGCTCACGTTCATAGATTGTGTCACCGTCCAGCCGTAGACCCAGCACACGGTAGTCAGTGTCACTGTCCTTACGGTCTAAAAGCACACCGTCTCTGGTACAAAGCACCGTGTGAAACCCGTCGATCGTGTTGGGAACCGTGGGTGCATACGACTCGACTTTAGTGATTACCCAACGCCCACCCGATTCAGGAAAGTCCCACCCTTTTCCTACAGCAGGTACTTGAGCGGCTGTCTGAAACTCATAAAGCTCATAGTTGCCGCTCAACTCCACGTCGTCTGGCGGCATGTCGAGCAAAGCGTCAGGGTGGCACTCACCAAGCGGGTAGCAAAGCGTGAATTGCAAAATGTGCATGTTAGCGTCCTCGGTGGGGAGTAGTCTCAGGATGGTTGTCAACGTGGCATTCCCAGCGTTTGCCCTTTTGACTCGTGCGTCTGACCTTGACGTACCGCAACCCTGCTTGTGCAGCAAGGCGTTTGCAGTTTTGTTCCGCCTCTGTGGCATTATTACCCCAAACATAATCAATGATTTGGGACTCAATCGGCTGGTCTGGGTCATCAATCCGTAACGGCTGCCGTAAGACCTCGCAGGTAGCAAAGGTACAGTATTCTGGTGGACGGCCTCGCCAATACACATACCAGACTCCGAAACCGACTACCACAAGTCCGCAGATTTCTGGTTGAGCGGCACAAGCTGCAACCGCTGCTGGAACAGTTTGTTGCGCTCTCGCTGGCATCGATAAAGTAGACAAATAGTTTAAAGGCAGAATCAGTGCCAGTGCCAGACGGGCGGCAACACGAGCAGGACCGACTGCAACCCTATTGAGGGTTGACCGTAAGATTAACATGGCTTCAAGGTTTTTCTAGTACAAATACACTAAAAAGTGCTGTACTTATGTGGGGAAAGAGAAGAGGGGGAGAGCGGAAGGTACAGCTTACCGGCCTCGGTTCAAGTAAAGACTGCTCTTTCCCTACTCCACCGTCTCTCCAATCAACCGATAATAGGCCGCCTCTGCCGCCTCTGCCTCTACCGCCTGCGTATACCGTCTCGTGGTCTGTTCAGAACTATGTCCTAACAGCCTGCGAGCATGAGTGGGGTCTAATCCCTGCCGGAACAACCCCGTTGCATACGTATGCCGTAACTGGTGGGGGTGGAGTTGCACCAACTCAGACGCTACTGCCCACACCCCATAAGGCAGTACAGGCGCTAGCGACAACAGTGACTCCGCGTTCAATGCCTGCACTCCCTCTCTCACGTGCCTTGCCTCTTCTGACTGCTGACTCAGCCAGTCCTTTAAGCTCAATTGTGCCGCCAACATCCCCAACCGCTTCACTGCTTGGTAAACCCCGTGGTAACTCAACCGCTCACTACGACTCAACGAGTGCATGAGCGGCCGTTCTGGGGTCAATGTCTCCCCGTCTATAGCTCTCCCTTCCAGATATTGATTCAGTGCAGATCTCCCTGCATCACATAGCGGCACCGTGCGCGGTTCGTTGGTCTTCGTGTGTGCAATATGCAGTCGTCTCCCGTCATAACTGCCCACATTCAGGCTCACCAGTTCACCAGCTCTTAGTCCATGACACAACACCTGTACCATTGCCCGATCGCGCGACTGGGTTTCCTGTGTGTACTCCAATGCAGTGTTTAACCACTCCAATGCTGTCTGACTCACGTCCTTAGGTGGTGGTAGCGGTACGCGTTCAAACTTTACTCCCAACGTGGGGTTCACTCGGGCGGACTGTCCCACTTCTATAGCTTGCGCACAGTACCAGTTAAAGAAGCTCCGCAGTGCAGTCAGTGCCACATTGACACTATTTACACTCGTTTCCCCGTCTTCTGCTTTCACCGACTTCAGATCGTCTTTGTAGAGGGCTATGTCTGCCTGAGTAAACTCCTCTAGGGCGCGATCACTCCATACCAGAAACCGTTTCAACTCCCTTGCATAGGCTTTACGGCTATTGGGTTTTAAGCTTTCACTGGCTAACCAAGTCTCCACAATATGCAACCGGGGGTCGTCTACTGCTGGGACGGGTAACGGGGGACGACCTCGCTGTTTGGGCACGTTGACTGTGGGCGCAACCGGCTTAAACGGGAACACCTCAATGACAATATCAGGTAAAGGCTTGCGGTCAAACTGCATGGTCTGCTAGACAGAGAAAGCATGGAAGAGAGGGCAGCGGGCAAGCGGGAAGTCACTCTGAAGCTAGTATACGCGTTCTGTTTCACCTTGCCCGGTTTGTGTTTTTGCCCATCCTGTCCCGCCTTGTCCCAACGTATCCCAACGTGTCCCAACGTGTCCCGTTTTGCCCCAACTTGTCCCGTTTTTGCCTTTGATTTCCCGCTTCACCCCAACCTGTCCCAATTTTTCCCGTTTTTGCCCTGTTTTGCCCAAAACAGCCCAAAGCTTTTCATACCGCCTTAAGCTGCCTCTCTGTACCTCAAACCTCGTTTTGGGTAAGCCGTTACAGAAGGACGGGTAGAGGAGAACTGTCTTCAGTTGTCATGGCTCACTCGTAACTAGAGATTTCCTGCTGGCTTCTCTGCGCTGTCGTCTTGCCCAAGTCTTGCCGTCCTTCCTGACAGCGTTGAGGCAAAACGCTAAAAAACTGCAAACGTTCGCAAAACTTTTTGGTTCTGGTCTTGCTGGAACTTAACACCACCGCCCTGAGGAGAAAGCTCCTAAGCCGAAGTCTAGAGAGCACACTACATGTTTCAAATTACTCTACTCTAGTGACTCGTACCTGTTTTGAGAGGCAGCGCAAGACAGGCTGTGCCTACATGCTGTGAACACTTCATACTACACTTCATACTAAGGTGCAACTCCTGTCTTAGTGGCAGTTTGGGGTTGTGTCAGTGGGTACAACAAAATCCCTATAACCACGTCCAGTTCTTCAGGGACTTTATAGATATTCACCCCCTGTACCAGTTGCTTGGTCTGTCGGTTCAATGTGGCGAACTGCCACACGCTCCCAGTCGTCACGGCTCCTAACAGGGTAGATTGAGCCGTCACATTAGGCGAACGCTCCCACTGATCGAGGGCAATCATTTCCGCCAGCAATTGAGTAAAGCCATAGTCCAGGTCGTCGTTTTTGGCTTCAATCACGACCAATTGGCTTAAGTTATGTACAGACAGCAGGTAGTCCACCACCCCTTGCAATTGCTCAGTCACCTTCAGGGGGTACTCAATACGGATCTGGACAGCTGTGTGTTCCAGGATGCTGCGTAAAATGGGTGATACCAGCATTTCCCGCTTCGTCTGTTCATTGCTCGACAGAATTCGGGGTAATGTCCGTTCAATCCGCTCGGTGAGCTGGGCAGCATCGAAACTTACGGTTGCCTGGGGCAAACTCAACCGCTGCTTCTGGTAGTCGTACTCAAAGTACAGGGCCAGGTCGATCGGGTCAATCTTTAAGTCAAAGTACTTGCGAAAGGTGTACGGTTCGTTGGGGTTAATGATCGGCATTTGTTGCTCCTTGGTAAAGCTACGACCAGCCCTCATACTGTCAGTATAGTTGGCTTGTGACAGGGGAGAGCTGTGTTCGCTCAGAGGTCACGCCTTCGTCAAAAGGTGGTTGGGGGAGAGACTGGGACAGGCTTACTGCTGCATTGGGTTGGTAGGAGCGCCTTGCTCTCTGGGAAACGGGTTTCTCTCGGCTGGTAGCTGCTGATTTGTCCTCTAGTAAGAAGGTCCGCGGTGAGAGAACTCCAGGCCAATGCCTAAGCGGGTGTGTAAAGCTGCCCCTTGGCGTTGTGGTCTGCCTTCCGCTCAAGTCTCTATTTTATTATTCTTTCAGAGCATAACGGTTGCCCGACACTTATCTCAACCCAAACGGTAAAGCAGCTCAGCGCGGGGGGTCGCGTTTGGCCCCTTAAACTCAACACACAGCTTATATAAGATATGTGATTAATATCTTATATGGCTCTTAATCCGACAACATTCAGGCAATTAGCGATTGCAAACGGTAAAAGCTTAACCAGCAAAGGTTTACAGCCTTCAAAGTCCTTCAGAAGCATGAAATTGTTGTCGGATTGGAGTGCGTGAGGTACACTGAGGGCACGCTTTTAACACCGCAAACCCCGATGCCGCCGTCTGCCAATCCCCTTTGTGTGCAATGTGCTAAGCTCTCGCGTGATGAGGCGATCGCTTTACATGGCCCTGAGGGGACTGGGGTGCAGTGCTGGAAAGTCAAAACCTGCGACAACCGCAGGCACTACCACCGCAACGCGCCCATGTTTAATCAGGTGCGGAAGCAGCGCAGGCGCCAACAAAAGGGACAAGCGCCTGCTGTGTCTTCCTTGGGAGCATCCTCCACCCTTCAGCTTCAGCGCGACTTCCATCCCGGTGAAGCAGTAGTCGCTGCCCCCCGTCGTTCACGCTCCAAACGGACTGAAACCGTGACGGTGCCTACCTTTGACGCTGCGACTCCTCATGCATACCTCTACTGGTACCGTCGTGCGAAAGATGCGCCTGTCCATGCGATCGCGGCTGAACTGTGGATTGGTGATCACCGTCGTGCTCGTGCCTGTTTCCATGTGACTGGCGGCGGTGCTGTGCAAATTAAGGAAACGTTGCTGCACGTCCTTCAGGAATTTAGTACGCTAGCAGGGTCTAAAGTGCGGCACTTTCGGGACGAAGTGGAACTCATGCCCGACCGCTGCCCGTTACGTCCCTGTCCGTTGCACCCCGAACCGTAGGGACTCTAAGTAAGGTTTATATGGTGCCAGTAGACGATGACAACCAACCGGTTCCAAGCCTTTCTGACTTGTGGCAAGCGCTCGATCAGGTGGTGCGTTACCCGGAGTCATTAGCACTCTCACCACTGCTTGGTTTTTTGGCTCAGGCGATCGCCCCGTTACCCCTTTCAGACCAACTGGCGATCGCGGGTCTGGTCTTTGACCAACTTGCAGGTGTGGTAGAGAACCGGGCGACGCTCCTGATTGAGTCCTGGGAGTCTTGGCACCGTCCGACTGACCCAATTCTCGACTTTAGCAATGACCCTGACCTGTTCGTGCAGTCGCAGCGCTTAGAGCTGTCTGACCTACTGGACACTACGCCTGACCCTCTGTTTTACCCATTTCAACGCAAGTCCCCCACTAGCCCCGATTCTGCATTCGATGAAGCGGGAGGGGAAGCAATCCTTGAGGGACTTTTGGGTGACATGCTCCCTGGTGGTAGTGACACAGAACTGCCTGAAACGCCGACTGCACCGCTTTCCGAGTCTGAGGTCATGGCGTCGATTAAGTCGCTCTCGCATGGAGAGAATATACCATTGTGGTCACGTCAGGTGTCTCAAGCCATGCGATCACTCTCTATGGAGCAGCGAGACCAGGTGAAGGGACTGCCTTTAATGGCTTTACAGCAGTCGTTACAGGTGCCCTTAGTGGAAGTGTGGTTAGCCTTGCTGTTGGGCGATAGTGGGTACACGTTGCAACGGAGTGAGTCGCCCATGCCAGAGAGTACAGTGGCTCTGGATGAAGCGACGTTGTTTTATAGTAGCGAGTTGTTACAGGTGGTGGCTGTAGAGTGAGCTTACTTAGTTAGACACCTAAGTTTGCGGCATTCGGGGCTGTTGTCGGTAAGGGTAGCTGACCTTCTACGACCTCAAGCCCTGACCTCAGTTTATTGATCGCTGACAACCTTTCTGGCAGCTCTTATGATTACCGGATGTCGAAAGCAATGCTTCTCGATGGCTAGCAAATCACTTTCAATCGCTTTGCAGCCGCTATAAATTGCGGTGGCGATTCTTCATCCTAATATGATCAGCGCCAATATGATAAGACACAAAGGTATTCTGGCTGCGGAGTCTATGCGAGAAATTTTGGAGCGCATTCATCAACTCAACCTACAAAACTCCAGTACAGTTTGGCACGCCAGCGGCGAGGAACTTCCCTAGTAACGATGAGCAATATTGAGATCATTCAAGAACTCTATCGATCGTTTCGCGAGAAAGATTACGATGCCTTTCTGCAAGTCTGCACTTCAGATCTGCAATGGATTCAGAATGAAGGATTCCTCTGTGGGGCGATACATCAAGACCCAGAAGCAGTTGTTGATCAAGTCTTCAAAGCATTCAACGACGACTGAAAAGTATGGTCATTTGAGCTTGAGCAGTGGCTTGATGCAGGAGAAACAATCGTCGTGATTGGCAGCTACATAGGTGAGCATCGGCTGTCTGCTCGGGCGTTTCGCTCACCTGCTGCCCATGTTGACGACCTACGAGATGGCAAAGTATGGCGGTTTCGCCAAGTTACCGACACCAAGCTGATTTGGGATGCTATGAAGTAGCGGAGATAGATGACTGTTCAAAGCCTAATGGGCTTAGAGTTGTCGATCGGTATTAGGCATCAGGCATTACGTCCTGCCATGACTCCACCATCTACGTTCCATATTGCACCCGTAACCCAGGCAGCACGATCGGATAGCAGGAATGCCACAACTTCGGCAACATCGTTGGGTTGTCCAACCCGTCCAATTGGATGAAAGCTGTCAAAGCTTTGTAGCGTTGCGTGAATTGCTTCAGGCGGCATGAAGGCTCCATAGATTGGCGTTTCCACAACTGCGGGCGCAACTGCATTAACACGAATTTGATACTGAGCTAGTTCCATTGCTAAATGCTGGGTGAGAGCGTGTAATCCGGCTTTTGCCATTGAGTAAGCAGACGAAGGGGTTGCTAGCACCGCCTGATGTGCCCACATCGAGCCGATGTTGACGATCACCCCGCCTTGCTGCTGCTGAATCAGATTGCGAACAACTTGCTGAGTTGCCAAAAAGGTACCGCGATTGAGGTCGAGGTAGCGATCGTAGTCAGCCTCAGCATGATCGAGAAACGATTGAGGCAGAAACACACCCGCAGCATTCACCAAATAATGCACATCGATTAGCTCAGCAGCAATCCGCTTCACAAGCTGAAAGGTGGCTTGGCGATCGCTGATATCAGACTGCCAAGCTTGGACGTGACCCAATTGCTGTAGATCGGCGGCGGCGGTTTGAAGCTTATCAAAGTTGCGTCCCACAATAGTGACGGATGCGCCGTGAATCAGGAGGGTCTTAGCAATCTCCTGCCCGATGCCGCTGCTGCCACCGATAATCAGTGCCTGTTTATGCTTAAAATCTGAATACATGCATGTTCCTTACTTAAAACTGCGAGTTGCCAGCAACTCATAGCTAGATAGTAAGCAACTCCCTCTATCTGCGAAAGTCAGCACTTTTTGGTAAGGTACGCACTTTTAGGTAGAAATTGAGGCAGAGCCTGAAGGATGTTTTTACACGGATAAAATGAGTCACGCTCGATTGAGCAAATCTAAATCCATGTCAGCCGCCGCGATGTTGGAGTACATTGTGGGCTGCAAATGGTCAATCCGGATTTTGACGCTGGTTCGGCAAGGCGTCGATCGTCCGGGAGCCATAACACGATCAATCGAGGGACTGACGACTAAAGTGCAAAGTGACTGCCTGAGCAAAATGGTCAGTTTCAATATTTTACAGAAGGTCGTTTATCCAGAAGTTCCGCCCCGCGTAGAGTACAAACTGACTGCGTTTGGGCAGCGATTTGTCACAATTCTGGATGCGGTTGCCGAGTTGCAGCGAGAACTAGAGACGGGCTGCTTTACTGAGCTGAGTCAACGTCAGATAGGTCGCTAGTCTGGCTCTTGCTGATGCGTCTGCCCCAAGGCTTTAGGATTGAAACTGCAATCACTGCGAACAGGCAAGCCACTTGAATGCTACCGCCCACCACAACTGCTGTGTGGTCGAAGGCATACAGTGGATTGTATAAAGCTTGCGATCGTTCTGCCTCTGAGAGAGCAGTCATCGCATTCACCCATGGACCTAACCAAATCGTGCCTGTCCCAATCAACGTTACCGTTGCCACCCATTTGGTAATCACCCAGTAGTGTTTCACAAAACCCCAATTGGTGAGCCAAGAAAGCAGCCCGCCCGTAACCAATGACAGAGTAGCAGTGGGAATCACAACCCAATCATCTAGAAACTTAAGTACAAAGTTGACTGCATACAGCTCGTCACCATTGGGAGTGTCGCGGTTGAGTAGGGCAATTGTCACCAAACATAGAGCAGTTCCCAGCCAAATTCCACTCAAGATCACATGAGCCGAGACCAGCCATTTTTTCGGCTTCACACTCAATTTCTTCATCACGTTTTCCTCAAAAGAATGGCGGGAGTTTATCAGATGGCAAATTTGTTAGCCGCCTAATAGTTAGGCTCCTAATTAAAATAAAACAAACTTAGCCATTCTGCAAAGCTCTATTCATCTTTATGGCTGCAGCATGGCAGGCGTACCCGCCTGCACTTTCTGAAGAAGTCTGATTAGCGTTTTTTTCTCAGTCGCGCTCAGATTTACCATTAGCTCTGTGGTGCGGCAGAAGTGATCGGGCAGCATCTGAGCGAGCAGGTTTTTCCCTTTCTCGGTCAGGTGGACACTTAGCATTCGTCGATCACCCGGCCAAGGTCGCCGTTCAACCAGGTCTTCGCGCTCCAGTCCATCGAGCAATCCGGTAATTGTGGCACGGGTGACGCCTGAGCGTTCAGCACACTCAGAGGGCGTTAGCCCTGATTCCTCAACTTGCAATAGCTGCATCAGGAGCGTGAATTTACCCATCGACAAACCGTATCGGGCAAGATGCGCTTCTAGAGCAGATTGGACATCTGCGGTTGCCCTCAAAAATGCTAAACAGGCTTCAACTGAGGCAACATCCAACTCTGGATAGCGAGCTGCCAGAGCTTGAAGAGCCTGACGATCGATGACGCGATCAACAAAAGGGCGCAAAATTACCACAATCGAATCATCTAATTAGGGAGCTAACTATAGGCTAGTTGATGAATGGAGCACTTCCACGACCTCAGTACAAAACGCTCATAAACCTTAGTATCTGGAACGACTTCAAGCTATAGAGTAGACGATTAATCGCTGCCGATATGCTCCAGGAGCATGACCGATCTGCCGCTTAAAGGCTCGGCTAAACGCTGCTTCCGATTCATATCCCACTGATTCGGCAATCTCTCTAAGCGATTTGGGAGTTGAGCGCAGCAGTCTTACTGCCTGATGCATTCGCCAGCGGCTCAGGTATTGCAAAGGCGCTTCGCCCACCAGTGTCTTAAAGCGGGCGGCAAAGGCAGAGCGGGACAAATTCACTTGTTTTGCTAGCGATTCTACTGTCCAAGCATGTGCTGGCTGCTGATGAATCAAGCCTAAAACCACACTCATTTGCGGATCAAGCAGTGCCCGCAGCCATCCCCCTTCGGCTTCTGGCAAACTGGCAATGTATGCCCGCACTGCCTGAATAAACAGAATGCTGGAGAGATAAGTAATCATCATCTCGGCACCCGGACGATTCAAATTGCTTTCACAAGTGATGAATTGCAAGGTTGTCTCTAACCATGCCACCGCTTGTCCGGCTTCACCTTTGATGTGGATCAGGGGCGGTAGTGCCGCCAACAGCGGATTACTGTCACGTTCGGCAAAGCTGGCGCGACCGCAAAGCACGGTAGTAGGCATGCCATCGCCGCCGTAGTTAAGCGCCAGTTGCCCTTGGCAAGGACGCTGTGCCAGCAACGTTGCTAGACTGACGATCGGGCTGTCGAAGGCATCACGCAAAGTATGAGCTACCCCGGTTGGCAAGACGACCAGATCACCTGCTGTCAGCAAAATTGGTGCGTTGTCTCCCTCCACTCCGAGCCAGCAGTTGCCACGGGTGATGACATGGAAGGATGCATAATTGGTGCGATCAATTTGCACACCCCAAGGGGCAGAAAATTCAGAGCGGCAGTGAACCGTACTGTGCAGTTGCACCGCTTTGAGCACTTCGGTCAGCGCATCCATTGAGGCTACCTGGGATTTGGACGATCTGCAATTAATTGTGGATCTTTTATCATTGTTTGTCCAGCTTGCTTGGCGTTACATGGAGAGGTACGCGCTGGAGCTAAACAAATGACGATCGTGATCACAGCACCAACCGGAAATACAGGTGGACGGATTGCCCAACAGCTCATTGCAGCAGGCGAAAAGGTTGCTGTACTTGTAAGAGATCCCGCTAGAATAGCGGACGTAATTCGTCAGAATGCCACCATTTACCAAGGCTCTGTGGATGACCCAGCGGCGCTGACGCAGGCAACTCAAAATGCCGATGCGCTCTACCTTGTTGTCCCTTACAACTTTGGCACGTTCCATCTGCGCCAATGGCAACGGCAGGTCGGAGCCGCCGCTGCTGCAGCCATTGCGACTAACGCCATTCCTCATGTCGTTAATCTCTCCAGCAACGGTGCCCATCGACCCAATGGGATGGGTCCGATTTCAGGACTACACGCTGTAGAGCAGAGCCTGAATGCGGTGGCTGCCAATGTGGTGCATTTGCGTCCAGGCTTCTTTATGGAGAATTACCTGCTACAGCTTGATGCTATTCGCACTACCCATCAGGTCTTCATGCCGATCGCAGGCGATCGTCGTCTGGCGATGATCGCCACTCAAGATATTGCGGATGTTGCCACAAAACTGTTGCGCGATCGCGCTTGGAGTGGACAGTCTGTTTTAGGTCTACATGGTGCAACCGATCTGAATTTCGACGAAGCGGCACAGATTTTAGGACAAGTCCTCAAGCAACCGGTCACTCATGTTCAAACAACCCTCGATCAGTTTCGAGATACGCTGCTGCAACTGGGCGCAACTGAGCATGTTGCAGGAGAATATGTTGAAATGTGGTCAGGTCTGGCGCATCCTGATTACAGTCCAGCCGAACCACGCACTCCAGAAACAACTACGCCGACGACCTTTGTTCAATTTGTGCAAGACAAGATGATGCCTCTACTGGCAGAACCCACAACTGCCTAGTTTAAATGAACGTCTCCGCCGCAAGCGGACGGAGTATCACTTCGCTGCGCCTTACACGCTTCGCGGCTCGGCTGCGCTCAACAGCGCCCATTTGGACTGCTCTGCCTTATGCGCTCTAAGGGGTGGGGAATTGACCCGTAGTGATTAAGGAACTAACGATGTTTCAAACCAAAGTTAGCCTGTGTTATTCAGAGTTTAGCGATGCTTGCCATCTTCAACAAATGAAGGAATTCTAAATTCTCCATTAGAAGCAATTTTGCCAAGCCTCAATCTATAGCCAGCTTCTACCTATTGACTTCAGCGAATTTAAACGATCGCTCCTCCGATCGGATGATATTTCCCCATGCGCTTCAACAGAGCTTGACTTAGAGCGCGCTCTAAATTCTAAGGTGGAACTATGCTTCTGAGGTAAGTGCCATGCAAGCCCTGACAATTCAACAGGTTGCCCAGCAAACGGGCTTGAGTGTCCATACGCTCCGCTACTACGAACGCAATGGATTGTTAGAACCCGTCGACCGCGCCAGCAGTGGACATCGTCGCTATTCGGCAGAAGACATTGCCCGCATTGAGTTTCTGACTCGCCTGCGAGCAACGGGAATGCCAATTCGCCAGATGCAGGAGTTTGCCCAGTTGTTTCGGCAGCAACCGGAAGCGATCAGAGATCGACGTAAACTGCTGGAAGCGCATGAACAGCAGGTACAGGCACACATTCAGGAACTCCAGCGCAACCTAGAAGCGATTCAGTGGAAGATTGGCTACTACAAAGGCTTGGAAGCACGGCAACAGGCGGATGCAACCTACTCCTATTCTGAGATAAACGAACGTCAGGAATGCTTGGCGGCAGGACGAGCCTTCATGTTGGAATGCGCTCCACAGCAGGGAGAGGCTGACGTAGAGGTTGAACCGCAACCGGAGGAAGCATCTCCATCCATTGCAGCGATCGCTAGCGATCGCTGAATGTCCTTTTCACTCTAGACTGACCGCGTTCAGCTTCACCCGTCGAGTATGTCTTCAAACGACAGACCTCATGGGTTCGCTTGGCGCTGCAATTAACCCTTACAACAATGGAGCATTCATAATGGATCTGCAAAACAAAGTAGCGTTAGTCACAGGCGGGAGTTCGGGCATGGGGCGATCAGGTGCCCTGCTACTTGCCAAACACGGCGCAAAAGTCGTCGTCGCTGCCCGTCGAGAAACCGAAGGACAAGCTGTCGTTGAGCAAATCCGCCAGTGGGGCGGAGAATCTAGCTTTATCAAAACCGATGTGTCGCAACCCGCCGAGATTAAGGCGCTGATTCAAAAAACGGTTTCGCTGTATGGACAGTTAGATTATGCTTTCAACAATGCTGGCACCGAAGGAGCGTTTGCTCCTATGCCTCAACTCACCGAGGAAAATTGGGATCACACTATTGACACGAACCTAAAAGCCGTCTGGCTTTGTCTGAAGTATGAGATGGAGCAGATGATTAAACAAGGTACAGGTGGAGCCATTGTCAACACCTCATCCTGGTTAGCAAAAGGCGGAATGCTCGGCTCCACCATCTACTCTGCCAGCAAAGGGGGCTTGGATGGCATGGTACGGGCAGCGGCACTGGAAGGTGCCCAGCACGGTATTCGCGTCAACAATGTCAATCCTGGCATCATTGATACTGAGATGTTTCGGCGCTTTGGCAACCCTGATGATCCAAGTGATGCGGTGGTGCAAGCTTTCACACACCACATTCCACTGAAACGGTTGGGTGAATCAGAGGAAGTGGCAGAAGCAGTAGTCTGGCTATGTTCTAAGGCGACGGCTTACATCACTGGACAGACGATCGCCGTTGATGGAGGTTTCGCAATTCCCGGCTTTCGGTACTAATCCCATCATTTCAGGAGGTTCACTATGTCAGATTCGCTATTGACGATCATTGCCCGCATCAAAGCCCAACCTGGGTTAGAAGCGCGAATGCGGCAGGATTTGCTGAGTTTGCTTGCCCCGACTCGCGCTGAATCTGGTTGCATCACATTTGATTTATTGCAAGACACGAACGATCCAACCGTTTTTGTGCTGTACGAAAACTGGAAAGACCAAGTGACACTAGATGCCCACTTCCAACAGCCTTACGTGAAGCAAGTTTTGCAAGCCTATGAGGAGACACTAGCGGAGCCGATCGCGATTTTATCCCTGAGAAAAATCGAATCATCACGGCGATCTCAAACTAGAGAATGATCATGCAATACAAACTTTTGGGCAACACGGGATTAAGAGTCTCTGAACTCTGCTTGGGTGCAATGACCTTTGGCGAAAAGTGGGAATGGGGCGCGAATCGAGAAACTAGTCAGGCGATGTTTGAGACCTTTGCAGAGGCAGGGGGAAATTTCATCGACACTGCAAATGTTTACACCAATGGCACGAGTGAGAAAATGCTGGGTGAGTTTGTGCGTTCTGAACGAGATCGCTTTGTCATCGCCACCAAATACACAGTGATGATGAATCCGAATGACCCGCATTCTAGGGGCAACCAGCGCAAAAACCTGGTGCGATCGCTCGATGCTAGCCCCAAGCGTTTGAACACTGCCTACATCGATTTGTACGGGGTGCATATGTGGGATCCGGTGACTCCAGTGAAAGAGATGATACGGACGTTGGATGATGTGGTTCGCTCCAGCAAAGTGATGTATGTCGGCATTTCCAATGCGCCTGCCTGGATTATCAGTCGTGTTCAGACGATCGCTCAGTTAAAGAACATGACCCCGTTTGCCGCGATTCAACTTGAATATAATTTGGTGGAACGCACAGTAGAACGAGATTTACTACCAATGGCAGAAGACTTAAATTTGAGCATTCTGGATTGGTCGCCGCTGGCGGGGGTGTGCTGACGGGGAAACACTTGAACGCTGATTCTGACCATGATCGACTTAACAAAGCTGAGTACTTTCAGCATTACAAAGTCGAGCGTGCCATGCAGATTGCTCAAATCGTGATCGATATTGCGGCTGAAGTCGGCTGTAGTGCTGCTCAGGTTGCCCTTGCTTGGATTCGGCAACAATCACCTTGCCACATTCCCATCATTGGAGCCAGAAATCTCGATCATCTCAAAGACAATCTTGGTTGCCTGAATGTCACGTTGAACCAGGCTCAACTCACTCGTCTCAATACAGCCAGCGAAGTTGATCCAGGTTTTGCTCTACAGTTTTTGCGTGGATTGCAAAACCTATTTCTAAGATCATAAATAATTAGAATGAGAAAAAATGGGTAGTCCTAAAAATTTAATGATAGCTATGAATGCTTCCAGATCAGGTTTTCAGGACTTAAAGCTAACTTTGTAGACCTGAAGTAGCTCGACTTTTTTCACGTCTTTGCAACAACACATCCAGGAGCGCAACGAGAAAAGCAGCACTGTGGCTTCTGTCTTAGACCGATACTTAGAGCTGCTCATACGACAGTCTCTCAATAAAATCCAGACAGGCAAGGTGTTTCAGCCATCATTACCTTTAGGGCACTGCCAAAAAATGAATCGAACTCTCCTCCACACAATTACCCTGATTTTGATCGCCGCTTCTCCTATTTTGGCTGCTCCTGCTCAAGCACAAAGTTTGATTCAACTGCCAACGGGGTTTCAGTATCCTAATGGCATCACTCACAGCCGCGATCCGATACGGCTCAGCTCCGCTGCAAGTACGTTGTATGTTGGCTCTGTTACGAGTGGACAAATTCTCCGCATCACGCCAAATGGCAAGACAGAAACCTTCTTTCCAGGAACAGACGAGATTTTTGCCGCAACCAGTCTACGCTTGGATGAGCAACGGGGCGTTCTCTGGGGAGCCTCACCTGACTTTCTTGGCGTTCGCGGTGCCGATGGTCAGGTGACTCGTCGCCCTCACCGAATTTTTGCGATCGATATTCGCACCGCTAAAGTCCTGCAAGTAATTGCCATGCCTGATGGTGGATTTAGCAATGATATTGCACTGGATGAGAATGGAGGAGTCTATGTAACGGATAGTTCGCGTCCACGCATCCACTACCTTGCTCCTGGAACCACGCAGTTCCGAGTTTGGGCAGAAGATGAGCAGTTTCGCTCTCGTCAAATTGGGTTAGGTGGCATTGCCCGTGCTGCCAATGGCGTTTTGATTGTAGGCATGTTCTCAGATGGCAAGCTGTTGAAAATAACTCCGCAAGCGCAGGGAAACCCGAAAGTGGAGGCGATTCCGTTACCGCGATCGCTAGAGAATCCCGATGGAATGCAATTTGCACCTGATGGTTCGCTGCTAATCACCGAAGGAGCAGTCTCCAGCGGTAATGGTCGTCTACTGCGGATCAGGAATATTTTGGATACCAAGACACCGAAGGAGATCGAAACGCTGGCAAGCGGACTGGAATCACCTGTAAACTTGACGATCGCGGGTCAAACCATCTGGATTACCGAATCCCGCATTCGTCATCGCTTGCTGCCAGGAAAAGAAGCCGCTGTTCCCAATACGTTTTTCGTGCGTCGGTTTGCACTGTAGGATGTGACCCGCCAAGTAGAGCAATCACGGCAATCGTTTTGCGGCTTTTAAGCGGTTGCGATCGCCCTTGCTTACTCAATAAATTGGTGCAGTACCAAGAGCGCAAGAATGCAACAAAACAGCGCAAGAATTGGGCTTTAGTTCAGCGAGGCTTTTTTCTAATCTTGAGGTATCCAAACGGAACACTACTCAAGGAACAGGAAATTGCCATGAACACCACAAAGCTCTTCTCGCTTGGAACGATCGCCCTGCTTGCGCTCACCCCCATTCCCACTGTTTTGTCAGAAACACCCAATCCTTCGCTTCAGCGCAGGGAGCCAACGATCATGACCACTCAACCCACGTTCAGACCGGGAATCAATCGAGTCACCTTTCAAGGTGAAGGCGAAACCCTAGTCGGCAATCTCTATCTCCCTGCGACTTATCAAACCGGAGATCGCTTGCCCACGATCATCGTCACGGGTGCATGGACAACGGTGAAAGAACAGATGCCTGCGGTGTATGCTCAACGGCTTGCCGATCGGGGGTTTGCTACCTTTGCGTTTGACTTCCGCTATTGGGGCGAAAGCAGCGGCACCCCGCGTCAGTACGAATCGCCTGCGGCAAAAGTGCAGGACATCAAGAACGCAGCAGCATTTCTGAAGTCGCTGCCAGTGGTAGATGCAAACCAGGTCGGTGGCTTGGGCATTTGTGCCAGTGCAGGTTACATGGCAAAAGCGGTGGCTGAAGATGCTAACTTCAAATCGTTTGCGACGGTGGCAGCATGGCTGCATGATCCAGAATCTCTGCAAGCTCTATTTGGCAAAGAAACCGTGCAGCGTCGGATGGCAATTGGCAAAGCGGCTCGTCAAGCGTTCGATCGCACAGGCAAAGTAGAGTATGTCCCTGCGTATGCTCAAGCGAACTTCAATGCTGCCATGTCGGGCGATGTCAGCTACTACGGTAGCAAAGAACGCGGCGTGATTCCACAATGGACAAACCGTTTTGCCGTGATGTCGTGGCACGAATGGCAGGACTTTAATGGTGTGGCGCTTGCCTCTAGCATCAAAGCTCCCACGCTGATCGTGCACAGTGATGGGTCTGCGCTACCTGATAATGCCCGCAAGTTTTACAGCCAATTGGGTGGACAGAAGCAACTGGTGTGGACAGACGGACAACACCTCGATTTCTACGATCGCGATCCGCAGGTTTCCACGGCCGTTGCAGCCGTCGCAACTCACTTTCAAAAAACACTTGCCAGCCCAACGATTTCACAGAAATAACGCTCTTTGTGCAAGAGATTACCTTAATCAGGAACACAACCTATGAGTGGACGTATGGATGGAAAGGTAGCACTAGTGACAGGTGGCAGTTCGGGGATTGGTCGAGCCACCGCGATCGCCTTTGCTAAAGAGGGAGGCAAAGTCGTGATTGCCGCACGACGAGTGCCTGAAGGTGAAGAAACCGTTCGGCAGATTGTGGAAGCGGGTGGTGAAGCGACTTTTGTTCAAACCGATGTAACGCAAGCATTAGAGGTACAGACATTGGTTGATCGCACGCTGGAACGTTATGGTCGGCTTGATTGTGCCTTCAACAATGCTGGGTCAGGCAAACCAGGCAAACTGATCGAGCTTGCGGAAGCAGATTGGGAGCAAGAGATGGCGGTGAATCTCAAATCTGTCTGGCTGTGTTTGAAATACGAGATTCCAGCTATGTTGCGATCGGGCAAAGGAGCGATCGTTAATATGTCTTCTCAAGGCGGCATTTTGGGAGTACCAAACTACGGCGCTTACGCAGCGGCAAAAGGTGGAGTGGCGGCTTTGACACGGGCAGCAGCGGCAGAATATGCAGCCAATGGTATTCGGATCAATGCAGTTAGCCCTGGTGCGGTGGAAACTGAACTGTGGGCAAACGCACCCGCAGGTATGTTAGAACAGGTTGCCACCGGGATTCCATTACAGCGCGTTGGACAACCGAATGACATCGCTGAAGCCGTTTTGTGGCTCTGTTCGGATGCTGCTGGTTTCGTGACGGGACAAAATCTGGCGATTGATGGCGGCTACACTACAAGCAATTAACAGGATGCATATCTGAAAAGGAGAAAACCATGAAAGGTCTGAATCGTCGGCGCATTCTTTCGATCGGAGGTTTAGGATTAGCAGGTGTGGCAACAACCCTGACAGGAAAAGCGCACGCCAATACGCCAACCCCGCAACCCTTGCAAACAACAACTCAAACTGGCAAATTTGCTAACAAAGTTGTCCTGATTACGGGTGCAACGTCTGGCATTGGGGAAGCGACTGCCAGACTGTTTGCTAAAGAAGGGGCGAACGTCTTCTTCTGTGGTCGGCGTGAGACGTTGGGCAAGCAAGTCGAAACCTCAATCCGCAGCACCGGTGGTGATGCCACTTACATGCGGGCTGATGTTCGCAAAGAAACCGAAGTCAAAGCTTTTGTCGATGCCTGTGTCGCCAAGTATGGTCGGTTAGACATCGCCTTCAACAATGCCGGGATTGACTATCCACCCAACTCGATCGCGGACACCGCGATCGCTGAGTTTGATGATCTGATGAACACTAACGCCCGTGGAGTGTTTCTGGGCATGAAATACGAAATTCCCCATCTGCTTAAAGTTGGTAGCGGAGCGATTATCAACATGGCAAGTATTGGTGGACAGCGGGCCTTTGCCAACATTGTCGGCTATGGTGCCAGCAAAGCCGCCGTGATTCATATGACCAAAATGGCCGCACAGGAATATGGCAAAACCATCCGCATCAATGCGGTCTTACCGGGAGCGATCGACACTGCCATGCTCGATCGGGTGGAGCGGGATTGGAAAGTGACGAAAGAACAGTTGGCTTCTGGCTACCCAATTAAGCGGGTGGGCAAACCAGAAGAAGTCGCTGCCGCCGTGTTGTGGTTGGCTTCGCCAGAAGCATCCTACGTTTCAGGCGTAGCTTTTAATGTGGATGGTGGCGGTCTTGGTTAAGCTGATAGCCTCAAAGGAACAAAGCTCATGCAAGCTGAAATTATTGATGTGGTCAATCGCATTGGTTTGATGGCAGACCGGCGAGATTGGCAAGCCTGTCGGGATGTCTTTAGCGATCGCGTTGAAACCGATTACACCTCGTTGAACGGTGGGCAACCTACGTCGGTCAACGCAGACGACCTAATCAACGGATGGAAGGCGTTCTTCACCCAAACCTTTACAACGACTCAGCATCTCATTGGTAGCCATGTTGTCACCATCACTGGCGACAGGGCCATTTGCCTTTCCAACTTTCAGGCGCATCATGTTTACCTGGATACTCAGAAAGGAACCTGGACATTGGGAGGGTTCTATGAACATACTCTCGTCCACACCGCTGATGGTTGGCGAGTCAATCGCATGAAAATGACCTGGACATGGGAGCAAGGAACTCGCCCCTAGCAAAAGTCTCAGTTATATTGCTATCAAAGTTGATAGTAAACTGCCCTCATGCTCCCTCTCATCACGCTTGAAACTCCCAGGTTAGTCTTACGTCCGCTAGCGCTCACTGACGCGCCAGCTATCCAAAGACTTGCCAGTGATCGTGCAGTTGCCAATACGATGATTTCGATTCCTCATCCTTACCCGGAAGGCGAAGCTGAGAACTATCTCTCTACGAGAATCTCTGAGTTTCAAGAGCAGCATTCTGTTGCGTTTGCGATTGAACGTAAGCCAGAGAAGTCAGTGAGCGGAGTGATTGAAATCCGAGAAATCGATCGAGAACATTCACTTGCTGAACTGAGTTTCTGGTTAGGAGTTGAGGCATGGGGGCGGGGATACATGAGTGAAGCTCTACTTTCAGTACTTTGTTTCAGCTTTAATGACCTGCATCTCAATCGGCTCTACGCTCACCACATGTTGAGAAATCCAGCGTCAGGTAGGGTGTTGAAGAAAAATGGGTTTGTTCAAGAGGGTGTGCTGCGGCAACGCGTTCAAAAGTGGGGAGTGTTTGAAGATGTAGTGCTGCTAGCAATTCTGTACAAGGATTGGAAGCGAAACGTGGCTCCTTGAGTATCAGAGTCTAGCTGCACTGCGATCGATAATTTTTGGGTGTCACGCCAGTCACTTTGCGAAAGTGCGCCGTGAAGTGGCTTTGATTGGAGAATCCTACCCGGTAGGCAATTTCAGCAACGGGTAGTTTGGTAACAGTTAAAAGTACTTTCGCTCGTTCAAGCCGACGCTGAGTCAAGTATTTGTGTGGTGAGTCGCCGCTCGCCGCTTTAAACGCACGGGCAAAATGAAACTGACTCATGGGAATTAACGCTGCCAGATCTTCAATGACAATCTCATCTGCTAGATTCTCCTCAATGTAATCCTGAATTTGCTTCAGTTTCACAACATCTAGCGCGCCTGCGGGAATCACCAATTTTTTCGCTGGAGCCTGTTCACAATACTGACGCAGTAAGTGAACCGCCAGCAGATTCTTCAATGATTCCGCGAACAGAATGCCTGCCAGTCCTTCACTGAGCAACTCGCCCTTAAACAGGTGTGCCACTTGCACAATGATGGAGTCAGGAAAAATTACCCGATGAGCCAGTTTGGTTTCGGCGGATAGTTCGTTTTCGATCGCAGTCCGGCGCAAAAACTCTGGCTCCAGAGAAATCGTGACATACTCACTGGGTTTCGTGCGCTGATGCCAGATAAACTCACGATCACCATACAAGAAGGTGCTTCCGGCTGGTAGCGGTGTGGTTTGCTTCAATCCATCCACTGACCAAGTGACGCGATCGTGAGGGATAAATGCCACACTGATAGCATGTTTCGGCATGGTAAAGTCAAAGTCACCGACTGCTTCCATCAAGCCATACTCGACCGTGATGTCTTTCCACTCTTTTCTGAGCAACAGCGCTGGCTGGTCAGTCATACCTTGCACCTAGAGAACGCTCTACGACTGGGGTTTCTACACTTTCAGTCTAAAACTACCTCAAGTAGATGAAGTCCACCTCCTCCAGGTAGGCAGTCTACGCTTAATTTACTCGGTAAACGCAACGACGATCACCCATCAAAATATGTTCAATTCGCTCGATCGTGACATCCTCACCCAGTACCGCTTGAAAGATTTCTAACTCCATCTGACACAAGCCAATGCAAGCAGTCGCGACTGCACAAATCGGACAATGCTTTTCAGCCAAGAAAAACGTGCCATCAGTTTGAGCCATCACCTCTGCCATATAGCCTTCCTCAGTGCGTTGATTCGCAAGTGCTTCTAGCCGCTGTTGTAGGGGAGCGTCGTGAGGAACGATCGCTTGCTATGCCCCAATCTGCTCACGGGTTCTCATACCAATTTAAATGAGAGATAGGGCAGATGAACTAGAGTGGAAGAGGCGTTTCGATTTCTGTACTTATGGCTGGTGTAACCTCAATTGAGGTGAAGGAAAGTTTAGCTGCTTTGGCAGCACAGTGGCGCCAAGTCGAAACGCCAACCGCTAAAGAACGCTTGTAAGTCCTTTACTGGTTCAAACAGGACAAGGCACCGAGTATCAGTGCGATTGCCCAAGCGGTCGGAAAACATCGAAACACGGTGCAAACCTGGTGATGGCATTACCGTGAAGGTGGTGTGCCAGCGATGCTGGCGGTCAAGCAACCACAGGGGGGCGTGCGAGTGATTCCGCAGTTGGTAGCAACGGCTTTGGCAAAGCGGCTACAAGCAAGTCACGGGTGCCAAAGCTATAGAGCAGTGCAACAGTGGCTAGCCGAAACGCTGGGGGTGGAAGCGGCGTATCACGCGGTCGATCAGATGACTTGCCACCGACTCAAAGCCAAGCTCAAGGTTGCCCATCCTGGTAGTGCTAAACAGGTAATGATAACTGTAAGTTCTTCCAGATGGAGCTTTCAGAGTCCACAGCCAACTTGGCAGACCGGAAGTATACCGACTTTTTTCACGTCTTTGCAGCAACATGCCCAAGGGAGCAACGAGAGCATCAGCCTTGTAGCTGCCGTCTTGAGCTGATACTTGGAGCTTTCCAAACGACAGTGTCTCGATAAACTCAAGACTGGCAAAGCGTTTTAGCCATCCTTACATCTTTAGGACTACCCCCATCCTCAAAACTACAAGCAGGACAGTGAGCAGCGCGCTGCCTTTCAGCAAACCTTGCCGACGACCTCAGACTATTAAGTCAGCATGACCGCCAAGTTCGGCAGGCGGAGCGCGAAATGCGCTACTTTGCTCAGGATGAGAGCCGCTTTGGACTCAAAACTATCATTGGACGCTTGCTTACTGCTTGTGGTGTCAAACCCGTTGGCGCTTGGCAGTAGTTGTTCAAAGCGTTTTGGCTTGACGGTGCGGTTGAACCGACCACAGGGGAAGCCTTTTTTCGGCGATTCTCCCCTGTCGCTACCGAAGGCTAGCAACGCTTTTTCGATGAGTTTTCCAAGGCGTATCCCGATCGTCTCAATACCCTTCAAGTGGATAATGGACGGTTTCACAAGGGCAAAGGTCTGGTGATGCCAGAGCATGTCATTTTGTTCTTTCAACCGCCTTACTGTCTAGAACTAAACCCCAGTGAACGGTGGGAGCATCTCAAAGCAAAGCTGAAGTGGGGTGCATTCAAAACTCTGGCTTAACTGCAAACCAAAGTTGATCAACTCCTAGCCCAGTTGACACCGGCAAGCACTGCTTCCATCACTGGTTATCCCTTCATCTTGGATGCCCTATCTGCCTTGAACGCCGTTTAACTTGGTATCACTACGGGCTGCCGACCAATCCTCTGAACACGGCTATGTTTTTGTGCCAGCCTGAGCAAGAGCAAACTCCTAGAGGCGATCACGTTGGATAGTTGCATCCGGAGCAACTGTGCAAGTGCTGGCGCGGTCAAGCGTGGAGTGCAGAAAGGAGCTGAACGCCAGCCTCGGTTCGCTGGAGCACGTGGTGAGGCACCGAGACCGGACGCTGGCGGTGGACAGACTTCCAGGGCTTGATCCAAGCCCTGCTCAAGGGTGAAATGGTGGCCAACGTGCTCATCGGCAAGCACGGCTCCGGCCAGATCGCGCACGACCTGATGCACCTCGACCAAGATCTGCCCATCCTCCTCTAGGTAAAAGGCAATCGGCTCGACGTGGACAAAACTACCTTTGAAGGCTCTCGACCAAGCCACGTTGGGAGTCATGAGGGCAAGGGCGGCATCAATGTCACGCGCGTTGAAGACCGCGTACGCTGCGCGTAGCAGCTCAATGTCTGGTGCAAATTGAGCTGGCATAAGAGAATAGGTGAAAGAGATGGGATAGTGCCGAACGACCAAGCTCACCGGACACAGATAACCTTTGGTACTCAACCAACAGCTTGCGGCGTTCCGGTGCAGCGGCTTGTTATGCTATCAACAAGGTCACGAACCTTCTTCAGAAGTCGGTTTGGATAAGTCTTGATCTGACTCTACACTACGGTAAGTGAACTTCCAGCCAGCAGCCGTTTTCTTCAGCTTTTCATGAATTCTTGCAGAGCCGAGAAAACCACCTGTGCTGGCGTTGATGATGTAGAGATACGCAATAATTTCGGCGCGATCGCCGTTGATATGAACAATCGGATTGTGAACATAATGGCGTGTTCCACCATTCGCAGAGGTCTGCGCGTAAAACCCGTTAAACCAGGTTTTGTAAGACTCCAAACTATCCGCAGAACCAAAGGGTGTTTCAAGGAGCACCTCATCGCTCCAGGTCTGGATATTCTGTTCTAAGTCTCCCGAATCAAACGTTTGCTCTGCAACATAAAGTGTTGTCAGAATATCAATCCGCTCGTCCACTGGTTAAGCTCCTGTAGTGATTTGAAATCTGTGTTGACGCGACCCTAAAACGCCCAACAACTGCAACCGATATTCGAGATTTTCGCGCGCCCCCACAAGGCGTTCTGTACTCCAGATGCCAAACGGTGTGCGGTGCAGCAAGTGGTAGAGGCAAAAGCAGCAGGAGCCGACTGACCTTGACGGGTGCGATCATAGAATCCGGGTGCGCCCCAGCCCCCATAGTGAATCACCGGCGACCAGTCTGGACTGATGGGCAGCGGAGGTGGCGATAGGCTTTCAAAGCGATCCGCTGCATAGACCACTTTGCCACCAACGATTGTTAAAACTGCCGTTATCGATTGAATTTCCGTTTCAGGTACAGAAAAATAATCGGCTGATAACACGGCTAAATCGGCTAAGTGACCCGGTATGATCGCTCCTTTTTGCTCAACCTCGTTAGAAAACCAACTGCTGCCAACCGTCCATAATCGTAATGCTTCAGTGCGATCGAGCCGATTAGCCGCAGAGTATAACGTCGTACCACCCACCGTCTTGCCTGTAACTAACCAGTAGAGGCCTGTCCAGGGGTTGTAGCTTGAGGCACGAGTAGCATCTGTTCCGCCACCGACTGGCAACCCCATCTCCAGCATTTTACGGATGGGAGGCGTACGCTCTACAGCCTGTTGACCATAGCGATCAATAAAGTACTCGCCCTGATACGCCATGCGGTGTTGAATGGCAATGCCACCCCCAAGGGCGGCAACTCGCTCTAGATTGCGATCGCTAATGGTTTCAGCATGATCCAGAATCCAATTTAAACCTTGAAAGGGAATGTCTTGATTTACCCGCTCAAATACAGTCAAAAACCGAGAAATCGACTCATTATAAGTTGCATGGAGGCGAAAGGCCCAACGCTTTTCCAGTAACAGTCTTAACACTGCTTCCAAAGAGGTTTCCATGCTGTCAGCTAATGGCGGGCGAGGTTCCAAAAAATTCTCAAAATCCGCTGCGGCAAGCACGAGATTTTCTCCGGCACCATTCAGACGATAAAAATCATTGCCTTGCCCCATCTGAAGCGTATTCACGTAGTTAACAAAATCTTCCTGCTCACGTCCAATATTTTGGGAGACCAAATTGTAAGCAATCCGAACGGTTAGCTGATCAGCTTTAGCTAACTGCTCAATGACGTTGTAGTTATCGGGGTAGCGTAATCCGCCTCCTGCGGCATCAATGACGCTAGTGATGCCAAGTCGATTCAGCTCTCGCATAAATTGCCGAGTCGAGTTGATTTCATCATCGGGGGAAAGCCGTTCTGCCAGGGCAAGGGCTGCCAGGAGCGATAGCGGACTGGGTTTGGCAACGATTAGACCCAGGGGGGTTCCGGCGCGATCGCGTTCAATGAAGCCTCCCGGTGGATCGGGAGTGTCTTTGGTATAGCCTATTGCTCGAAGAGCAGCTCGGTTGAGCAGTGCGCGATCGTAGAGGTTCAAGACAAAAACGGGTGTGTCTGGAGCGGCTGCATTGAGTTCTGCTAACGTCGGTAGACGACGTTCTGCAAATTGAAATTCGGAAAAGCCGCCAATTACTCGTACCCACTGGGGGGGGGTTCGCTCTGCCTGTTGACGCAGCATTTGCATGGCATCTGCCAGAGACGGAACCCCATCCCAGCGCAGTTCCATGTTGTAGTGCAAGCCCCCGCGAATCAAATGGGTATGGGAATCATTGAGCCCCGGAATCACCGTGCGTTTGTTCAGATCAATCATCTGAGTTTTAGAACTGCGCCAGCGCATGATGTCGCGATCAGAGCCAGTAGCAACAAAACGTCCTTCACGGATGGCAACGGCTGTTACTGAAGGCTGAGACTCATTCATGGTAGTGATGCGACCATTAAAAAGAATGAGGTCTGCCTGTTCTGGAGCAGGTGTTTCAGGCTTGCCAGAGACGGCCAATTCTGGAGCTGCGGCGTTGCCGCGCCCAGTGATTAGCGTTGCCAGTCCTGAAGTCGCCCCCAGCATCAAAAGCTTTCTGCGGCTGAGTGAATTAGGTGAACCAACACATTTCAAGCACTCGCACAGGTCTTTTTTCATCTAACTTTCCAATGCTCCAAATGAATTGTGATGCCATGAGTTAGCGTTGCAGTGCTTTCAGCCCAAGATTTGAAAATAATTGACTAGCAACTGCAAACTGTACCCAAACAGTTGCCAAGGTTTCTAGAGAACGAGCTACAACTAACATGCCTGCGTCAATGGCTTCATACTCACAATCCTCCATGAGTTGAGCAACCGTCTTCTTAGCATCTGAATTGTTGCCACAATAGAAAATGCTGGGGCGATCGCCACGACTTCCGCAGGAAAAAGCATAATCATCTCCCAAGCATTTAAATCAACTATAAAGGTATACTTCAACTGTTTTTTTGGGAAGTACTTACTTTTTTGTAAGCAACTTGTAAGTCCATGCTCTGAGGAGTCCAGGTAAATGACAGCAACGCAACTAGAGGAAACCGTATTTGTACAAACTACGATCAAAATCATTGGTAGTAAATGGAAGCTTCTAAGTTTGTGGCACCTGAAAGATGTCGGAAAACGCTTCAGCAAACTCAAATGTTTAATTCCCGAGATTACTGAGAAGCTGCTGATACAACAGCTTCGAGCATTAGAGAAAGATGAGATTGTGAATCGTAATGTTCAATCCGATGTACCTCCCAGAGTGGAGTACTCATTCACAGCTTATGGAAAAGCCTTATTCCTGTGTTAGAACCTCTTTGTGATTGGGGGCAAGAGCATTTAAAACGGCTAGAGCGTCGATCTCGAGACAAGCTTTCCAGTACAGAAAACTCAATGACCTCGTTGATCATCAATCAGCAATCAACCGTTGAGCAACTCAATGCACTCACTATGTATAAATTTGCTGCCGCTTCAAAGAATGAATCGATCGTGTTTGGCTCTGCTCGCCCTGGCTATAGCAACGAGCAAGTAACTAAGTGGATTGAATTTATGCAGAATCAGGACATCAAGCATGTTTGCTGTTTGCTTCCTGAATCTCAACTGACTCGCTATGCCAATCTACTTGATATTTACCGACAGACCTTTGGACTCGACCACGTATGTTGGACACCGATCGAGGATTTTCACTTTGCCACTCCAGAAGTTCTCACCCACCAAATTTTACCGTTCTTAGCAACTGCTAATCGGAATGATGCAAAGGTTGTTGTTCATTGCTCTGGCGGAGTTGGGCGCACGGGGCATGTTTTAGCAGCTTGGCTTGTAGCTGGACGAGGACTTTCTAACAAAGCCGCGCTCGATGCTGTTAAACAAACTGGGAAAAATCCTTACGAAGCAGTTATCGCTGCCCCATTCAAAGGGCGCAATCCGTGGAAAGTTGCCGCGGAACTCAACGTGCTACTAGATGAATGCAATCGATTGAGAGGCAAGCTATCTTGATGCTGGCTAACCACAGCTACGTTCCCAACTACCGCCACCCGAAACTCAAGCGGCATAACGATTGCGTTCAGCGGATGCAAGTAACATCGAACTCACCACTAAAAGCTTCGTGCTATGTGCTGCGATCGATTATTTTCCAATCAGCGTAACCCCAATTAGGCGGTATGACCATCATATCCATCCTTTCCACAGTTGAGTCCCATTTCTGGAAATCTGAGTTCCATTCACCATGATAGTGATATGGAGTTTCCTCCTTCAGCGGAATGTAAGCGCTGTAATACTTAAGGCAAGCATCTAGAAAACCTCTGTTGTCCCTGTCATGTTTCCTTGCTAAAAATGCCGCTCTTAATTCTGCTTCGGAAACTTGCCTGATGGAGCTTTTGAATCGATGTTCATAGTTGCTCCAAGTGTCAAACTCAGAGTCCTCTAGCTTGATGTCCCAACCATCCTTAAAGTCTTTTCCACATTCAAATCCAAATAAATAATGCTCAACGAGTCGATCTCTGCGAAAAACCTTGAACTCATTGAAAGAAGCATGATGAGAATCATGAAAGGTAATGACATCAGTATTTAAGAGTAGCGCTAATGCAAAAGCAATCGATTCTTCTGTACCTGAAAGAGGCAAAATAGCCCACTGGTGCTTGAGATATCGCCAAAACGGAACTGCCCACAATATTGGAGGTAGCGATTTATTAGGTCTTAAGTTTCTAACTTGTCGATGTCGCTCAACTTCCTTCCATGAAGCTTTATTGGCATCAACATAGTCAGCAAGCTTGCAATGAGATCGCACCTCAAACCCAAAAGATTGCTGAACAACAGTGTTGACAGCTTCAACGGGGGCTTTAACAAGAATGCAGTTGTCTAGCGCATACTTATCACAGCCAAGCTTTTGAGCAACAGAAAAATCTTCAGCCATCAATAAATAAGTGTACGTCCCCACAGATAACTCAAGCCATATAACGTTCGCGATCACCGGACTCAGACAACTCCGGGTACTAGCTAGCTTACTCCAAAGTTCCGGTGCATCGCGGTTGCCATGTGGATTAAGATTCCTGCAACTAATTTAAATAAGTCTTCCTTGATCATTCCAATTGCCAAACATTTGGTTGCGGGCAGTTTTGTTCACAAAATTCCGAAGTCGCCGCTCAAATTCGCTTTGATTTTTTCGTATTTTCTCAATATATCCGATGCGTACTCGCCGATACAAAGCGGGGAATGTAAGGAAGTTAGACCAAGCATCAGGTTCTGCCTTAAGTGCCTCAACAATATCTTTGGGAACCTTAAACTTGGCGGTTAGATCAGGGAGCGTTGCAAATCCAGCATCAGTCATCATGCCCAATCGAACCAGACGGCAAGCACGTTCCTTATTTAATTCTGTCCAGTTACTTCGCTTTTTCCGAGGCGTAAATCGCTGAACACGCTCATGGGTTGAGAAGCGTTTTTGTACACTGTCAATCCAACCAAAACAAATTGCTTCCTCAACGGCATCAAGGTAGGAAATAGTTAAGGCCTCAGGAACATCATCAAACAACAACCAAATCTCCTTGGTTGTAGCATGATGTTGCTCAAGCCAAGAACGCCATGCGGTTCTATCCACTGCTTTATAGGTTGTAGTGATCTCCATTTACCCTCTATTGGCTTTCCACATAACGGTGCCCATCACCCGCTGCAAAGCTCCTTGGATTTCCAAGGATAACCGCTCGGTGGTCGGTGTGCATGGGCTTTGTTATGCTGCCATCGCTGACAGGCTTAATTGTCATTGTCTACGTTATTGGGCGCGAGATATGTAGGATCTTGCCAACGACAGCAAACCCTGCACGCGCGTAAAGCCTTTCCTCCGCTTCATGTGCTGCCATTAGGAAGGGGACTGAAATGTTTGCCGTAAACGCTTCTTGTACCAATCGAGTTGTCAGCGCTCCTGCCACACCTCGACGGCGGAAGGCTGCACGCACACCAATACCTGCAATTTCCGTTGTTTGATGATAAGGAACCGTACAGACACCCGCACCCACAGGTTCACCGGTTGCCTCCATTCGAGCTAAAACAGCGATTCCACCGACTTCAAGGCTGTGTTGCAGTTGGGCGATCGCGGCGGAGTCTGGAGGAGGAGCACCATACGCTTCGTTCTGAACCGCGACTGTAGCCAGCAGATCAGCATCAGAAGCTGGCAAAATCAACTCGATCCCTGAAGGAACGGGCAGGCCTTGCTCTGAACCAGGAGCGCAAGCCATGAGCGGCAGACGTCCTTCAACGTGAAAGCCCGCATCCATCAGCACCCCTTCAACCGCAGGGGCTAACTGTGCAACATACTCTAAGCGCGGTTTGCGCAAACGTTTCTCGTAGGCAGCGATCAGAGCGATCACATCTGCCAGTGATGGTGTGGCGTTGTCATCGGGAATCGCGTAGTTGAGGAAAGGATTAGCGTTGGAACGAGAGAAGGTAGCGAGAAAGGAACCAATGCGCTCTGTATCGCGTTGATGGCTAGCTGCAACACGTAGGTACGACTGAATACGTGACTCCATTGCAATGTCTCATGAAGCTGATGAAGATGCATTAGGAATCTAACTTAGCACTCAACAAAAACAGCTTGCCTTTAAACTACAGCTACCATCCATAACCGAAGCCGCATAACGCTGCCGTTGAGCGGCGACAAGCAACACCGAAACAAAGCGAAAAGGCTCTGTTTGCCGCTCCAACAATTTGTGTACGCCCAGCATGGGCGTGAACTAATGGGGTGAAAGTCCCCTGTCGGAGAACCAGTGTCCAAATGCTCGAAAGTGATAGGAGCCGAGTGACAACAACGACTAGCCTAAGGCAAGGGCGCTTCCGTGAGGAAGGGTCTGAAGGAAGCCAGCGGCAAACCTGCAAGCCGACGAACAGAAACGTCATAGAAGGCTGAGATTCTTGGGGCGAGTTGGCACAACACAACGAAGCCGTCTGGTTCAGGGAACACAGTAAATGACGCGGTTGTGCAGGGACAGTTCACGTTCTTATCTGGGGAGGTCTGTAAGGAAGCGGTTCAAGCCGTCATGGGAGCCTGATTGAGGTCTAGCTGGAAACGGTTAGGAAGCCACAGAACCCTAAAGCTGCGAGAACAGCCCGACAGGAGGAAACTCCTGCCGTCCAGCCTTACAGAAGTCAGCAGAGTCCATAGTAGTTCCCCTTGTGGGAGCGAAGGGACAAACATGAATGAACTAAGGAGGAGCCATGAACAACTCAAGCTCATCAATGAACCCGCATGGGGGAGATGGGGTTTGGCGTGCTGACAGAGAGCCAGCCTTAGACAACCTGATGGCGCGAATCTTAGAGCGCGACAATGTGAAACGAGCCTGGGAACGAGTGAAATCGAACAAAGGGGCACCCGGCAGTGACGGAATGACCTTGGAAGATTTCCCAGCCCATGCGCGGGAGCATTGGAGTGAGATTCGCCAATCCCTGATGAATGGCAACTACCAACCGCGTCCCGTGCGACGGGTGGTCATTCCCAAGCCCCACGGCAAGGGAGAGCGAAAGTTGGGAGTCCCTTGTGTCGTTGACCGGGTGATCCAACAAGCCATTCTGCAAGTGCTGACTCCCATCTTTGACCCTGGATTTTCCGAGTCAAGTTTTGGGAGCCGACCCAAACGTTCTGCTCACGGTGCCATCCGGCAGGTGAAGACCTTTGTTAAAGAGGGCTATCGGTATGCGGTTGACCTGGATCTAGAGAAATTCTTTGATACGGTCAACCACGATGTCTTGATGTCCCGCCTTGCCCGGCAAGTCACTGACAAAGTGCTTTTAAGGCTGATAGGTCGTTACCTGAGAGCAGGGGTGTTAGTCGGTAGCGCGATTGAGGCGACGGACTGGGGGACGCCGCAAGGGTCGCCCTTATCACCGTTATTGTCCAATATCCTGTTGGACGATCTCGACAAACAGCTTGAAGCGAGAGGGCATCACTTTGTCCGTTATATGGATGACCTGGTGATCCTGGTCAAAAGTAGACGGGCAGGGCGACGGGTGATGGCGAACATTAGCCGTTACCTAACCCAAAAGCTGAAGCTGAAGGTCAATCGCGAGAAAAGTCGGGTGGTCAGGATCGAAGACCTCGAATACCTGGGATTTACCTTCCGGGGCATTCGGATCTTTACCTCTAGCCAAGCTCTGCAAGACTTCAAACACCGACTGAAGGGGTTAACCTCACGCAGTTGGGGAGTCTCAATGGCAGCACGAATCGAGCGATTGAATCGATACCTACGAGGCTGGATGAACTACTTCGGCATTTCCCAACATTACAGTCCCATTGAGGCGTTAGACGGTTGGTTGAGGCGGCGGATTCGGATGTGTTACTGGAAGCAGTGGCGTAGACCCAGAACCCGCATCACCAACTTGCTCAAACTCGGGACAACAAAGCGTCAGGCGATTTGGACGGGCATTAGTCGTAAAGGCTATTGGCGCTTGTCAAAGACGTTAGCAACGCATACGGGAATGACGAATGAGTGGTTAGAGCAACAGGGATTGCTAGCGATTAAACAACTTTGGATGAAGGTTCAAGGATACGTTTAAGTCATCAGTCTTGTTTGCGCATCGTCATGAACCGCCCATTGCGGACCCGCATGATGGGTGGTGTGGGAGGGGAAGGTTAAATGCCTTCCTCGACCCGATTCTGTTGCCTTGCTGCGCTTAGCGCTCAACTTGAAACAGCCTTCAATGAGTTGCAACGGCTACTCCTCGAACGAAACTAACAGTTTACGAAGCAAGAGGATGAGTGCTTCACGTTCTGGTGCTTCCAGAACGCTAAGAAGGCGATGTTCATTAGCAACATGCGCTTCAACAGCCTTCTCAATCAGCGTCAAGCCTGCATTTGTCAGCATGATGAGCGTGCCTCGTCGATCGCTTGGATCAGGAGTACGCCTCACAAGGTCAGCTTGTTCTAAGCGATCAAGACGATGCGTCATCGTCCCTGATGAAACCATGAGCGTGTGAAACAACGCGGTGGGTGACAGTTGGTACGGTTCACCAGAACGACGGAGCGTTGCTAACACGTCAAACTCTCCAGCGGTTAAACCAAAGTCTGAAAATGTCTTTTGAATGGCTCGTTCTAAGTGCTTGGCTAACCGCCCCATGCGCCCAATGATGCCCATGGGTGAAACATCTAAATCAGGACGTTCTCGCTGCCATTGCCCCAAAATCTGATCGACTGGATCAAGTTCCATCGTCCCATGCACTCATCAAAGTTTCTGGCTCCTAACTATCTTGACATCAAAAGAACTTCTAGAATAATCTTACCTTCAAGTATCTCAATATCAAGATAAATCGAACGAGAGGTTCTACGATGCATGGACGAACGCTCTACCTGCTGGCGGCGTTGGTTGGCGGCGCTATTCTACCGATTCAAGTGGCGCTGAACACGCTGTTGCGGCGCTATGTGGGTGAACCGATGCAGGTGACATTTATTTCCTATCTTGCCGGCACCTTAGCATCACTCGCGCTTTGCGTCGCTGCACGGTCTCCCCTTCCCGCTGCAACGACGCTGGCTCAAACCGCTTGGTGGATGTGGGTGGGCGGCTGCTTAGGCACGTTGTATGTCTGGTCCACCATTTTCGCCACACCGAGGATTGGAGCCGCGCTGGCACTGGCGCTGACGATCGCCGGTCAGATGATTGCCGCCCTCTTGCTGGATCACTACGGCGCGCTTGGGCTGGCAAAGTATCCCGCTAGCCCAACACGCATTGCAGGCGCTGTACTGGTGGTTTTAGGCGTTGCGTTAGTTGCTTATGCGAAGCGCTAAGTGACTGAGACTGACAAACACTCACCCTAACCAAACACAAAACTTGACGGATGGAACTCACAGAGGGATGCTTAACTACCGTCGCCACCCATAATGTAAGTGGCATGACGCTTGTGGTTACCGGCTGCAATAACCGATGCCTCCTAACGCTAGCTTGAATGTATGCCGGTGCAGCTAGTTGCTTGGGCTGTTGCTACAACGGCATTTCAAGCCAAAGCTGACGCCCCCTTGCCACCGCGAGCGTTCAGCAACAAACCCAACTTTAGTGTAAAGGTGCAAGGCTGCGGTATTTCGCTCGAGACAAGTTAGGGTGGGCGGATTATCGAGTGACGCATTATATCCAGATAGAGCGGTGGTGGGAAAGCGTCAGTAGTGCCTATCTGCTGGTGAGCTTACCATGCAGCGGGCTAAATTCTGGCAAGGCTGCCCCTCAAGAGCCGTTCATTGAGAAATTTCGTGCTCATGCTTGCTGGCATTCATCATGCAGTTGGACGAGTCGCTTCCACAACTTACAACTGATGATTCAGCCCTATGTTTATTTTTGCTTACTTAAGCCTTGGCTCTTAGTGTTTGCGCTCTTACTGGCATTCTACGGCTGGCAAGGTCAGCCAAGCGGTGATTGAACGTTAAATCAACGATCCACACCATACGCACTAAACAGCCAGGAGACGGCGCTTAAAAGCTCGTTGGACTTTCCACCTCGACCTGAAGGCGCGGGGCTACCAGTCCTATCCGCTAATCTTGTGTGCTCTGACACCTTTTTGACGACTGCCTTGACTTGTGGTTGGGTTGGTGTTTCAGCCAGTCGCTCGCTGAGCGCCTGGTACTCGTCGGTCTCGGCTTTAAGTTGTTGTGCCTGCGCCATAACCAAGGCAGTTAACCAGACAAGGTTCACTTCGCCTTCTACCACCCACTGATCGAGGCACTGGTTGAAGTCTTGCTGCAAGCTACGATCTGTAGCGTCAGTGGACTCGGTCTTGGCGTTGGGTTGGGTTGGTTCTGACATGGGGTTTGTGGCTGTGGCGTGAACGGCTGTCCACTGTGGGAGCAGTGGCGTTACTTGTCTTGTGGCATGGCGTCTTGCCCCTAGCACTATCTCACTGCCAACAAAAAGCCCCAAACATGGGTAGTCTGGGGCGGGTAGTACAAACTGTTATTGGGTGTAGCGCCTGACGCTTAACGCTGGAAGGGAATCACGTTGCTGGCTTTAAGGGCCGCTAGCATTTCATGTTTCTTGAGGTGCTTGTGTTTCCCATATGCGTCACGCCATTTGATCCCGACTTGCTGACATTGTTGCCGTAGCTGCTCCACGGGGGAGCGTAGTTTGGACGGTGGGACGGTCTGAACTGGCAGATGGGGACTCAATTCCCGTAAGACGGGTGTGGTCTGTCGCCGCGTCTAGAACTTAGTCTGGAACGGCTGGGTGAAGTGAAGGTGTGTGCGCCAGGCGAGTGACCCCGCCATATAGCCCAAACTAAACCACTCGACGGCCACCGTTGCCTGGGTCAGTAACTCTTCCATGTCAAAAACTCCTGGTATAGCCCCTCTGCCGCCAACGAATGTAGCGAAGCTGGGGACAGACGGGGAATTTGCTTTCTATAGTACTAGAGTCCCCCGGAAATGGATCACTCTAGCGCTTTGTCAAGACCCTCGTTTTAACAAAGCGCCAGTCAAGCAAGCAACGAAAGTCTAGTGGTGTTGCTAGTTTTGTGTTTTGTTTTAAGTTACAGCTTGACTTTTAAGCTCAAGGACGATTATCAGTGCAGCTGTTTGACGTGCCACGCTTAGCAACCGTACTGTTTGGGCACTCTAAGGTTGTACAGCGGTCAATGTCGCCACCTTGGTAAGAGCGCATTGGACGACTTCAACCTTCTAAGCATTATGGAAAAGCTACTGCTCATCATTGAGTCTCCCGGTAAGCGCGAGAAAATTACGAAGTACTGCAAGGACTTGGGCATAGACGCTGTGGTTAAAGCGAGCGTCGGTCACATTCGTGAACTTGGGGATTCCGGCGAAGACAGCCGTGGGTTCGACATTCACGGCTCTAAAGTAGTCTCAAATTGGGAAGTCTCCAAAGACAAAAAGAAAAACCTGAGTGCAATTAAGCAGGAAATGAAAGGTCGCCGAGTTGTTCTGGCGACAGACGGCGATCGCGAAGGTGAAAGCATTGCCTGGCATCTAACTGAGGAGTTGAAGCTGAAGAACCCTGATCGCGTGGTCTACCAGGAAATCACGAAGGACGCGATTCAAAAAGCGTTGGCGAACCCACGCAAGCTAGACGTTGATCTTGTGGGCGCTGCTTTAGGACGAGCACACCTGGACAAAATGGTGGGCTACTCTGGCACCAAACGGATTGTGTGGGCATTGGACATTGGTGCTAAGTCAATGGGTCGTGTTCAATCCTCAGCACTGTGGTTGTTGGCTTCTCTAGAGCTGCGGATTCGTGCCTTCAAGCCAGAAGACTACTTCACACTCTCAGCAACCTACCCTGAAGGGTTCAAAGCGCTGTACCGTGCGTCTAAAGCGGGTAGCCAAGACACTGAAGCAGCAGTCTCTGAAGAACAGGAAGCTAAAGAGTCAGAGTCTGACCGTATTACAGACCCTAAAATAGCGGCTCAAATCGTGTCAGAGGCGCAGTCTAAGCCTCATAAAATTGTGAAGGTTGAGAGTCAGCAAGCCACGCTCAATGCTCCAGCACCGTTTACTACGTCCTCTTTGCAGCAAGCAGCAGGGGCACTCCTGAAATTAGCCCCAGAGCGGACGATGGAGTTGGCTCAGGTGCTTTATGAGCAAGGCATGATCACGTATATGCGGACTGACTCAGTGGCATTGTCTGCTAGCTTCTGTGAGGCTGCCCTGGCATACCTCCAGCAGACAGACCCGACAAATGTGCCTGCAAAAACGGCAAAACATAAAAGCAAGGACGGTGCTCAGGAAGCTCACGAGGCAATCCGTCCTACTGATTGCGCAATGACAGCAGAGAAGGCTCAGTCTCTGGCTGAAGCGCCTTTTCAAAAGTTGAAGGGGAACGGCAAAGCAGAGGCAATCAAACTGTATGACCTGATTTGGCGGCGGGCGATCGCTACACAAGCAGCACCCGCACTGATAGCTAAAACGAAAGTGCTGCTACAGTCCGGCACAACAAATTGGGAGGCTCGTGGTCAGGTGCTAACCTTCCCTGGCTACACCAAGTACTGGAACAACCTGAGTGGTGATTCAGTGCTGCCTGCTGTTAAAGAAGGTCAAATGATGACTAGTGTTAAAGTCCAAGCTGACAAAAAACGCACGTCCCCACCCGGTCGCTTCTCGGAACCACGCTTGATTCAAGAAATGGAAAAGAAGGGCATTGGTCGTCCTTCTACATATGCCAGCACGGTCAAAACCTTGAAAGACCGTAACTATGTCCAGGTGGAAAAAGGTAAGTTAGTTGTGACTCCAACTGGCATGGAACTAATGTCCTTTCTGGATGCTGTTATTCCTGATCTAGTGCGTCCGAAATTCACAGCTCAAATGGAATCTCAACTAGACCAAATTGCGTCTGGCAAGTTGGATTGGCAAACCTTTTTAGTTGATTTCTACAACCAAACATTTGCGCCATCGCTTGACAAAGCTGAGTCAGTGATCGCCCAACTTAAACTACAGCGTAAGGCTACTGCTGCTAAGTAGCGCTTGTTTAGTCTAATTATTATGCGAGGCTTCAAAGAGCACTGATGTGCTGACTGAAAGCCTCTTTTTTTGCGGTTATATCAATCCGTTTCAGTTTAAGAAGCGTCTCAGGCTTTCGAGTATATTTAAGCCTTTATTGTTAGCTGCTCCTTCTTCCTTTCGCTTCGTTTGTTTCCCGTGCTGTTCAAACTGATCAGCATGAAAAGCGATCGCTTGACGAGCTTCTTCAAACTTACTTGGATATTCTTCCGAAGCCGTTACTATAGTCTGTTGATTTCGGTTTATACCTCTTAGATCTAATGGTTTCTGTGGGTCATAGTAAGCTACTTTGTTAACGGGCACTCCGTTCAAAGTAACTGACTCCTGACTGCCCTTTTGAGACAAGTGTAAGTGCCCATAAGTCTGCATAGCCTTAGCCTTAGCCAAGCTTCCGAGCAGGTTGAGGAAGCGGTGCATGGAAACAGACTGAAAGCCCTCTTTGTAAATCAGTTCAATACCGATATTTACACCCCAACAGTCTTCTTGATTCAACCGGTTTCTTTGTTGAGCCAGTAAGAGCCACGTTTGGAAAAGGTTTTGACCAAACTCCGCTAATTGCTCAATTTCGGCTGGTGTTGGTAGTGCTTCTGCTGGTAGAGCTTCAATTGTTTCAATTACCTTTGATTCACTACTGTTGGGTAAGTCTTGAAGTACAGTGGTTGGTTCGGTAACAGAATCATTGAGTGTTTCTGTCACAGAATAAAGATTCTCTGGTCTGGAGTCTTGCTTTCCTTGCGTGGCAATGGCTTCAAGCTTTTTAAGAGTTTTTTCAGCAGTGCTACTTACGACAAATTCGTTAAAGGTTACGGGCGTGGCTGTTTTGAACGTAGTTACTGAATTGAGTGCCTCTTTCAATTCTGTAACGCTGTTTTCTACTGCTTCGAAGGTGCCTGTTTCACTTTCAGTTAATTCTCCTGGAAGGGTATTGCTCGTGTCAGCTTTGAATTCTGTTACAGCATAGAGCTCCTCTTTTTGTTGCCCTTGCAATTCTGTAACAGAATATGGTTTGGCTGCACTTTCACTTACTTCAACGTGTTCTTCTCTGTAGCTATCGGTGTCAACACTCGTCTTGCCAAACGTCTCTTCAATGGTTGTCACTAGAGTCTGCAACCAAATAATTTCGGTTAGGTTAGGCGCTTTCGTTACTACGCTTTCTGTTGTTGCTTGTGTTTTCTCCGGTTCAGTAAGAAGCGCCTCAATGGCTTCTGCTTGGCCTGCATTGTCAGGGTTTGAATTTGCTTCTTCAGCGTCCGCAATCTTTACTGTTACAGCATGTGGTTGTGTTATCAGGTCACTGCCTTGATGACCAGGAGTTGCCTTTTCAAGCAGTGGTTGTGTTGGTTCGATTGACTGTTCTATGACAGCATCTCTTTGTGGATCTATAGATTCAGTTAAGCCACTTGCAACTTCAGGACCGACAGCCACAACAGTACCTTCTTGAGTGCCACTCATTGTGCCTTCAGTTTCCTCGGTTATCAGCTCTAATGAACTGGTAACAAGGTCTGAGCCGCTGCTAACTTGCTCAGGTGAAGCACTGGGTTCTGCTGCCGGGTTATCGTCTTCTAGCAAAGCAGAACTCTCTGTTAGTCTTGTTACAGAGCTAACAGGGACTTCTTTTTGAAAGACTTGTGACAACACTTCAACGGGAATTGGTTCGTCTTCTAAAAAGAGATCTTCTACAGCGCTAGAGCTAACAGCCTTGGTTGCTACTGGAGGGGTAAATTCACTCCATTGTGGCTCTTCAATCACTGCCTCCATGGGCTCGTATTCTGCTAGCAACTTATTTAGAACTGCTCTAGCTTCAGCGCCATTGCCGGCATCAATGGCTCTCGCTATTTTTTCAATTCCTACCTTAAACACCTTGGGCAAACGAAGTGTGTCGGTAGGAGCAAAATTCCAGGTTGATGTTCGAGACATAAGTTCTTCAAAAGAGAGGTAGCGTTAGTACTGCCAAACTTGCTGTGGCCTCTAGAGACATTTACCCCGTTAGTATGCCCGTTTGAACAGTATTTACGTAGAGACTTTTTAATTGCACCAATTTTATGACGGCATAAGCTGAATTATTCTGAAACAAAACGATTAATTCTCCGTAATAACGCCTGCTAACTAACTTTTTGAGGCGCAATTCGGTAGATTTGGCGAGTTCACTTTGGCTTCAGAGCGGGGCAGTCTGCGTAAGGGCGATGACGTCTTTATTTTCACATGGATTGTTATGCACGGTGCTGTACGACGAGGATTGATTGCAGGAATCGGAACCTTAACGACGTTCGTTGTTACTGGTCTTTCGGGTCAGGCTTTGCCGAAACCGGATCACTTTCTCGTACCGACCGTGCAATTAGAAACTAGTTTTTCAGTCAATCAATTGGCTCTTTCTGAGCCTGGAAGTTTAGGACGCTCATCCCCTCTACTATTATTGAATGACTACAGCGCTACAGCTGCAACTGAGCCTATAGGGCACTCGGCTTCAAGCTCAGCGAGCGAACCCCTACCTCTTAATCCGGTTGTTTCTGGTGAGTCGACTGCGACGTCAGCACCTCTACTGGAACCTTCGTTTACGCCTGACGCTGCGAGCGTGCCTGGGGGGACGTTAGAAACACCTGAGGCTCCAGGTTCTTTGCATGACGACCCGCTTGCCCCGACTGTAGAGATGCCTACAACGACAGTGTTACCTCCCACTGAGTTACCTACGCTAAAGGCTACCAGGAAGCAACCGACTTCAGTACCCCCAGACATAAAGCTAATTCGCCACAAAGGTGAGGGGTACTGGCTCGAAGTGTCGCCGCCGACTGAAGCGATTACGGTAGCATCGCCGGTACCTCCAGCAAGCCAGTCACCTCCAGTTACGACTCCAGTCGTACCGACTGCGTTACCGTCAGCAGCAGTTGTGAGACAAAGTGAGCCACAGCAGCTTTTTGTGCCACCAACTCAAACCACCGGCTACCAAGGTTTGCCTGCTCCTCCTTCGGCACCTGTTGGTGGTTACATAAACGACTATTTCACGGTGGCGACTCAGTCTCATTACCGTCCTCAGCCCCGCTTCCCTCAAGCCCTTGATCTGCCGTCTTCTTTAGACCAGGTCGGGGCTTTGTTGCGTTATCCACTCCCTACTTCAGTACCAATCACGTCGGGTTTTGGTTGGCGGACGCACCCCATTACGGGCAGGCGTCGCTTCCATGCTGGCGTTGATCTGGGTGCTGCTTCTGGGACACCTGTTCTGTCTGCTTTAGGGGGTCAGGTTGTCTCTGCTGCTTACGACGGTGGCTATGGCCTGCGTATTCTCGTCCAGTCTCAGTGGGGCGGACGTTCCTTACAAACGCTTTATGCCCATTTGTCTGCCGTTACTGTGCGGACTGGTCAAATGGTCCAACCAGGTCAGGTCATTGGTCGGGTGGGCAGCACCGGTATGTCCACTGGTCCGCACCTTCACTTTGAACTGCGGGAATTTATAGACGGGCGTTGGGAAACTGTGGACAGCCAACCACTGCTGACAGCTGCAACCCAAGCAGCTAAAGCGCCTGCTCAATCATGGCAACAGAACGGTAGTGTACCTTTAGTCATGTCACAGCCAACTTCAGGTGTGACAATGCGCGTTGCTTTGGTGCAAGACGTGATTGCTCTACAGCTTGCTAGCTCTACACCTGCCTGGATTCTGGACTCATCTCAACGACCGCTTGGTATGGTGCCCGCAATGGAAAGCCTGGTCACGTCTCCGAACTCTAAGGGCATTCAGCTAGGCTCGGTGCAGTTGCCGTCAACTTTTCTCATTCGACCCAGTGCCGGTGGCGCGATCGCTGTTGGTGGGAAGTGGTATCGCGGCACTTTAATGGTCACCTCTCGGCCGGGCGGCTTGACTGTAGTGAACTGGGTCGCTTTGGAGCAATACCTGATTAGTGTAGTCGGTGCTGAAGCGTCCCCGTCCTGGGGTATGGAAGCGCTGAAGGCTCAGGCGATCGCTGCTCGGTCTTATGCGTTAAATCACCATATCAGTCCTGCTCACTCACTGTACGATTTGGATTCCAGCACTCGCTACCAGTCATACCGGGGCATTGACAGCGAGTTCAATACGACCGCTGAGGCTGTTGCTCAGACCCGTGGGCAAGTCATGCTCACCACAGACGGTCAAGTGCTGTTAGCTCAATATGCTTCCACTCAGGCAATTACTGACAAAGCTCACGGAGGGCTTGGTATGAGCCAATGGGGTGCTGCTTCAATGGCTCAACAGGGCTATGGCTATCGAGAAATTTTAGGTCACTATTATCAGGTCGCTGCTTTAAGTATGTTGGCAATGGGCGCCCGCTAGTTCCATGCTGCTACACAATGCGGTAGCTGGCTCAAAACCTTTCGTCAGCCACTGCCATAGATCGTACTGAGCGTCTTGTTGAGAGAAGCCATTAATCGCTCCAGAGTCTCTCCAGCAGTCCAATCATCCGGGTTATCGAATTTCGTGCCCACACCACCAAAGTTTTAGCTGTGCAAGCTGTCTGCTAATTTGCTTGCTCGCTAACAAGGGCAGGAAGGTAGTCGCCTGGTTCAAGTGCCGCTGCAATGCTTGCAAATAAATCGGCAGCAAAAAGGGGCTCCGACTGTTCATTGATTGTTGTTTTAAGTTGTTCGTCAAACTTCGCACTTTCTATAGAGCCTTCTTGGGTTTCCTATGCATTGCCACAGTTTATTTGAGCAAAGGATTTGGTCGTTGTCAGAAAATGACATCAACTCAACTACCCAGTCTTAGCAGTTGATTAGCCCTACGACTCCTGGCGCAAAGGCGTTGGAACGTGCTAATCAGGGAACTGGGGAGGCTTCAGGCCACTAAAGAACCCTTCCTTAAAAAGGGTGTCACTACTTTGCCTTACTTAGAGGTTAAGTCCGTTTTGCGGCTGTGGCAGCTTAGCCAAACCGGTGGGCATGGTACACAAAACCACTGCTTGCTAGTCGTGAGTTTGGTAGCGTTCCAGGGCTTTACCTCGGTCGTGCTGCCAGGTCGGTTGGCGAGTGGTAACAGGTACTTTCTGCCTGCGCTTTAGGTCTGAAGCGGTAGAGGCTTAGTTGTTGTTAGTAACTGAGTGGAGCGATCGCTCTGTCTGCCTCTAGCAGTGCCTGTAGCACTGTTGTTGACTGCTTCTGGCTGCCTTAAGACCGGGCGATCGCCCTTGATGCTTGACTACAGGCAGCGGTTTTAAGTGCTAAGTACCGATTACAAATCTCAGTTTCGATCTTGTTAGCAACCAAATCGTAACCGCTTCAGAGGACCGTACAGCAAAAATGTGGAAGCTTAATGGGCAACTGATTCAAACCTTGAAGCATCCAGAACTGGTTCTTAGTGCTAGTTTTAGCCCGAACGGTGAAAAGCTAGCAACTGCTTGTGCCGATGGGATAGCCCATTTGTGGACAATCCAGGGTAAACTGCTGCAAACCTTTAACAGCAATTTAAGCCCGGTTCGCGACGTTCAATTTAGCCCCCATGGTTCGCAACTTGCAACCGCTTCAGATGATGGTACTGTCCGATTATGGGACTTGAATGGCCAGCAACTACAGATATTTTCAGACCATCTGAATCGCGTTTATAAAATTCGGTTCAGTCCAGATGGCTCCATAGTTGCCTCAGTATCGAGTGACTCCACAGCCCGTTTACGGAAAGTGGTGGATTTAGATGAACTACTAGCACAAAGTTGTCACTGATTAAAAAATTATCTAACCTACAGTATCTATGCGAACGATGGAGCTCGTGCCCTTTGCAACTTATCCCCGCATCGTTAACTTATGCTGTGAGTGAGCAGAAAATGTGGCGTAATCTTGCAAGGTTAGCACCCGTCAGTGTTCTAGGCTTTTGAACCACGCCTAAGCTGTGCTGTTTACCCATAGCTTAGCCCAGGTCATCACAAGCTAGAATGCTAGTCTGGAGGAACACCGACCCATAGCGCTACTCATTGGTCAGCGGCACCACATTTTCGACTCATTCACACTTCCAGTCCTTTTTAGGCTTGCCTTTGCCGCTTCCCGTCTCTGCAAAGCAGTGCTCTATGTCGATCTTGCTACTGTCTTGACAGGCAAGCCTAGCGTGAGCGCTTTGCAGACGCCAGCGCTCGTCTGTTGGGTATCCCAGTCGCGGCAGCAACGCACGCGCAGTCCCAGGGCAAAACCAGCTTGAGCAAGGCTACGCCTTGGGTCGAGCCTTTGGCTCGACCCAAGGGAATAATGGTGGAGAAGACAAAGCGAGCGATTGAACATGACTTAGCTGGTGCAGGTGCTCAAAATCACGAATGAACATGGTCATGATACGGACAAATATCGGCAAGTGGCTCTCTCCGATGGCGAAGGTGGGATGTATCCGCTTTGCGAGCATCAGCATGACTCCATGGACGAGACGGAAAACTGTCCGGAAGCGCTAGCGAGAACGGAAGCAATGGCGGGTGTCTCTGACGGTGGCCATGCGGATCGTGTGACCCAGCTGGAGGTTGAAGCAGCACAACTGTTGGCTGAGGCGGCGCAATTGAAAGGTCAAGAGGACGCGTCAAAGGTCTGATACTGAGACATAGAGAGGAAGGCGATCGCTCTGGGCTGGGTTGAGTGTGGCGTTGCTCAACTAGGCGTGTAGAGCTGTAGACGGCGCCGGCGCTGCTGCTCTCCTGCTTGCGGTGGTCTAGCAAGCGTGGTCAGTCAGCGTGTTGCGCAAGAAAGCTGGCCTGGCGGCGTGAAAGTAGGCATGATCCTCAGCCCTTCTCACTAGGGAAAGGAGTGCTAAAGCTCTTGTTCCCCCTCCTGGTGGGAGAGCAGTGTTGGCCGTTAACCTGTACTAGGTTGATCAGCAAAGCCGCTTTGAACTTGAGGTCGGGCGATGCAGCTAAGCGAAGTAGGTGGACAGCTGACAGCACAGCAGACAGCCAGTGATGTGATTCACGGGTTGGACGCTTTGAGCGAGTTTCAGGTTTCAGCACGGGTCGCTTATGAGTTACGGCAGTCTGCCATTTTTTTGACGAAAAACTATTTGTCCTTAGCGGTCGGTAGACCAGATCAAACTGCCTCTCTGCTGGAGTGGGAAATTACCGTGCTAGGTAATGCTACTTCTGTGCACGTGCCCCTCAAAGGCGTGGTTGATATTAAGAACGGCTGCCAGTGCTGTTATTAGGCTCATACCTGCCGCCCCTGACCGCCCCAATACCCTTGAGTCGTTGCCACCAAAGGCGCTGTACTAGTGGTCTTGGCCTAAAATTGGACTCATGTGCAGCAAAAGTGAGTAGTACAGAGGCGCTTTTTGCCCCTTTGCAGCGGCTGAAAGTCTTATGCTGCGTTGCACCGTTGCTCCGGGGTACAACTAACCAAAGTGATCGCCCGCTGCCTTTAGAGCCGATTGGGACCAGCACTACCGCTTGACTGTCCTTGCCCAAGCAGAGGCGTTTACCCTGGCTTGGCTTTCGATTCCTGCAGAAAGATTCGGTAAAGCATTCTACAGTGGAGAGGATGTTTGTCAACCTGTGGTGCCACACTTGCGTCTATGACTGTTGATCCCTCGGCTCAACCACCGTCTGCTGCTACCGACGCTGCCTGCGACTCCGGGCAGCAAAACTTAGTGGAAGCCCCCTTTCCCGTGGTGGGAGTCGCTGCCTCTGCGGGCGGGTTAGAAGCCTTTACGCAATTACTGAACCATCTGCCGACTGACACAGGGATGGCGTTTGTCCTGATTCAGCATTTAGCCCCGGATCACGAGAGCTTGCTGAGCGAAATTCTTTCCAGGGCAACGCCTCTGGCTGTGCACGAGGTGCAAAACGGCATGCTCGTGGAGCCCAACCAGGTGTATGTGATTCCGCCGAACACCAAGATGATTCTCTCTGAGGGTGTGCTGCAACTGTCGCCCCGCGAGAAGGTCTTTGGCAAATATATGCCAGGGGATGCCTTTTTTACTTCGTTAGCGGCAGATCGCGGACACAAAGCGATCGCCGTCGTGTTATCGGGCGGCGACGGCGATGGGTCGTTGGGGCTCAAGGCCATCAAAGCGGCTGGCGGTGTGACGTTTGCCCAGTGTGAAGACACGGCACAGTTTGACAGTATGCCTCATACGGCAGTAGCGACGGGGAAGGTGGATTTTGTGCTGCCGCCCGCCCGCATTGCGGAAGAACTGGCAACCCTCAGCCGCAATCCGCTGCTGGTCAACCCTTTGTCAGTGAGCGTGCCCAGTGCCGCACCGGAGACAGAGGATGCCTTGAGCACGATTTTTGCACTGCTGAAAGCTGCTACGGGGGTTGATTTTAGCCGCTACAAGCCCAACACGGTCCATCGCCGGATTCAGCGGCGGATGCTGTTGTACAAGCTGGAACAGTTGGACGACTATGCAACCTATTTGCAGGAGCATCCGGCGGAAGTCAAAGCGCTGTATGAAGAAATGCTGATTCATGTCACGAGCTTTTTTCGTGATCCAGAGGCGTTTGAACAGCTCAAAGAGCGCGTTTTCC